>NZ_AODL01000001.1 GCF_000525995.1 Paenilisteria riparia FSL S10-1204
CGTCGCATCCTGGGGCTGTAGTCGGTCCCAAGGGTTGGGCTGTTCGCCCATTAAAGCGGCACGCGAGCTGGGTTCAGAACGTCGTGAGACAGTTCGGTCCCTATCCGTCGCGGGCGCAGGAAATTTGAGAGGAGCTGTCCTTAGTACGAGAGGACCGGGATGGACACACCGCTGGTGTACCAGTTGTTCCGCCAGGAGCATCGCTGGGTAGCTATGTGTGGCAGGGATAAACGCTGAAAGCATCTAAGCGTGAAGCCCCCCTCAAGATGAGATTTCCCATTTCTTTAAGAAAGTAAGATCCCTGAAAGAAGATCAGGTAGATAGGTTTGGAGTGGAAGTATGGCGACATATGGAGCGGACAAATACTAATCGATCGAGGACTTAACCAATACATGATTTTTCGGTGAAATACAAACGTTAGCACGATCCTTTCTTATCTAGTTTTGAGAGAACAGCGTTCTTTCGAATCACATTGTCTGGTGATGATGGCGAAGAGGTCACACCCGTTCCCATCCCGAACACGGAAGTTAAGCTTTTCAGCGCCGATGGTAGTAGGGGGCTTCCCCCTGTGAGAGTAGGTCGTCGCCGGGCAATGTACATATTTTTAGAAAAATACCAAGCATTTAAGTTTGGTTTTTTGTTTATTTAGGGCTAATTCTTTGCAATTGGGCTCTTTTTTTTAGTATAATTAAAGTCAAAAATAGTCAAAGTCAGTGTAATGAGAGGAGTGGATCCTTGTGAAGAATATATCGGATATTATTGAGGCTTATTTAAAGCAGGTCTTGGAGGCTAGCGAGGCTGTGGAAATTAAGCGGAGTGAGATGGCGGATCAGTTTCAGTGTGTGCCGTCGCAAATAAATTATGTGATTAATACGCGGTTTACGATGGAACGTGGATATTTGGTTGAGAGTAAGCGAGGCGGTGGAGGCTATATCAGGATTATTAAGGTAAAAATGAATGATAAGCTACAGTTGCTGGACGCGATTATTGTGATGGTGCATGAGAAGAAGGTGTCGCAGAATTTTGCGGAGGATGTGTTGTTGCGGTTATTGGAGGAAGAGGTCGTTTCGAAACGTGAGGCTAGGCTGATGCTTTCTGCGATGGATCGGAATGTTATTGCTTTGCCGTTACCGGAGCGAGATATTATGCGTAGTCGGATACTTGAGGCGATGCTTGAGGCGTTGAAATACGAGTAGGAGGCGTTTTATGATTTGTCAGAGTTGTGGGGAACATGAAGCGAATATTGAAATTAGACATGAATTTAATGGTGAGACGTTCTCGGTTTTTCTGTGTAAGAATTGTGCGGAGAAGCAGAGCATGGCTTATATGCAGGAGCAAATCGCGGAGGCTAGTGTGGACTTCTTAAGTTTGTTGCAGAAAGCTTCGGAAGAGGATAGTGAGATGCTGGAATGCACGTATTGCGGGATGTCCTTGCAGGCGGTGCTGGATTCTTCTCGGTTAGGCTGTGAGCATTGTTATGGGCAGTTTGCGCAGAAGGTGAATGTGATGGTGGAACGGGCTCAGAATGGGAACAAGGGCCATATTGGGAAGGTTCCGATAAGTCAGAGGGGTGCGCTTGCTGAGCAGGAACAGATCCGTGTTTTGCAGGAAAGACTGGTACATTTAATTGCGGATGAGGCTTTTGAGGAAGCTGCGATTGTGCGGGATCAGATTAAAGCTTTGAAAGAGGATGGAGCTGGTTTTGATGGGGTTTGAAAATTTATTTAAACCGGTGCTTAGTTCTTGGTTGGAGCAGGATGGACCGCAGAGTGATGTTGTGATTAGTTCGCGTGTGAGGTTGGCTCGGAATTTTAAGGACTGGAATTTTTCTGGTGCTGGGGTGGAGTTGTTTTCTCGGGTTCGGGAAGAGTTCGGTACGCGTGATGGGTTCTCTTTTTTAGCGATGGGGGATTTGTCGGTTTTGGAGCGTGGGATGCTGGTTGAGAGGCATTTGATTAGTCCGGAGATGATGCGGCGACAAGATTTCGGGGCTGTGATGGTTAGCGATGATGAGCGAGCTAGTGTGATGTTTAATGAGGAGGACCATATTCGGATTCAGTGTATGGCGCCGGGATTGCAGTTGGAGCAAGTTTTGAATGAGGCGTTTGTGCTGGATGATGAGTTGGAGATAAATATGCCGTATGCTTTTGATGAGCGGTTGGGGTATTTGACGACGTGTGTGACGAATGTTGGGACGGGACTAAGAGCTTCAGTGATGGTCCATTTGCCTGGGTTAGTTGCAACAAAACAATTACAAAAAACGGTAGAAGCGATTAGAAGGTACGGTTTTGTGGTAAGAGGAATGTATGGGGAGGGAAGTCGGCCTGCAAGCAATATTTTTCAAATTTCGAATCAGGTGACATTAGGTAAGACAGAGCTTGAGATTGTGCAGGATTTGTCGGATGTGATGGAACAGGTGATTATGCAGGAACGGGTTTGCCGAACCAAGCTGAAACAGACATTTCATATTGCGATGGAAGATCGAATTTTTCGGGCGTATGGGGTGTTGAAACATAGCCGGATTTTGGCGCAGAAAGAAGCCGCGGACGCTATTTCTGATTTGCGATTAGGGATACAGATGGGATATATTGAGCATATACCTAGTCAAAAGGTCAATGAATTGATATTATTTTCGCAACCAGCTTTTTTGCGAAGATTTGCGCAGCGGGATATGAATGAATTAGAAGAAAAAGTGATTCGGGCTGCGGCTATCCGAGAAATTTTGGATACATACTAGCTTCGAAAATTAGAGGAGGAACTGCCATGATGTTTGGAAGATTTACGCAAAGAGCTCAGAAGGTACTGGCTTTGTCGCAGGAAGAAGCAATGAGATTAAAACACAGTAACTTAGGGACGGAGCATATTTTGCTAGGACTGGTTCGTGAAGGCGAAGGTATTGCTGCGAAGGCATTATACGAGCTTGGAATTAGTTCTGATAAGGTTCAAAAGGAAGTAGAAAGTTTGATTGGTGAGGGTGAGACGGCGGTTCAATCGATTCAATATACGCCGCGTGCGAAAAAAGTCATAGAGTTGTCGATGGATGAGGCTCGAAAGCTTGGTCATACTTATGTTGGTACGGAGCACATTTTGCTAGGATTGATTCGTGAGGGTGAGGGGATCGCAGCGCGCGTTCTTGGAAACCTTGGCGTTAGTTTAAATAAAGCGCGTCAGCAAGTGTTGCAACTGCTTGGTGGCGGGGATGGTGGAACTTCGGGTCGTTCGACGAATACGCAAGCGACACCAACTTTGGATAGTTTGGCTCGTGATTTGACGGTAATTGCACGAGAAGAGAATTTGGACCCTGTGATTGGGCGTTCGAAAGAGATTCAACGTGTGATTGAGGTTCTGAGCCGTCGGACGAAAAATAATCCGGTACTTATCGGTGAACCGGGTGTTGGTAAAACGGCGATTGCAGAAGGCTTGGCGCAACAGATTGTTCGTAATGAAGTGCCGGAAACGTTGCGCGGAAAACGTGTGATGACGCTGGATATGGGGACGGTTGTTGCTGGCACAAAATATCGCGGTGAATTTGAAGATCGTTTGAAAAAAGTGATGGACGAGATTCGCCAAGCGGGCAATGTGATTTTGTTCATTGATGAGCTGCATACGTTAATTGGTGCTGGTGGTGCGGAAGGTGCGATTGATGCGTCGAATATTTTGAAACCATCACTTGCCCGTGGTGAGCTGCAATGTATTGGTGCGACAACTCTCGATGAATACCGCAAGTACATTGAAAAGGATGCGGCGCTTGAAAGACGTTTCCAACCGATTCGTGTTGAGGAGCCAACTGTGGATGAGTCGATTCAAATTTTGCGTGGGCTTCGGGATCGGTATGAGGCACATCATCGTGTGGCGATTACGGACGCTGCGCTTGAGGCTGCGGTGACGTTGTCTGATCGTTATATTTCGGATCGTTTCTTGCCGGATAAGGCGATTGATGTGATTGATGAGGCTGGTTCGAAGGTGCGCTTGAAGGCTTATACAACGCCTGCGAATGTGAAGGAAATGGAATCGAACTTGGCTGAGTTGAAAAAAGAGAAGGACGCGGCGGTTCAAGGTCAGGAATTTGAAAAGGCTGCATCATTGCGTGATAAGGAGCAAAAACTGCGTCGGGAACTTGCGGAGAAGAAGAAAGATTGGCAAGCGAAGCAAGGTCAGGATAATAGTGAAGTGACAGACGACGTTGTGGCTGAGGTCGTGGCAAGCTGGACGGGTATTCCGGTGACGAAATTGGCGGAAACCGAGACGGACAAATTGCTTAATATGGAAGAATTAATTCATAAACGGGTAATTGGTCAAGCTGAAGCTGTTAAAGCTGTTTCACTAGCTGTGAGACGTGCTCGTGCGGGACTTAAAGATCCGAAGCGTCCAATCGGTTCTTTCATTTTCCTAGGCCCAACAGGTGTTGGTAAAACGGAATTGGCTCGTGCGGTTGCGGAATCGATGTTTGGTGATGAGGAAGCCATGATTCGGATTGATATGTCAGAGTACATGGAGAAATTTTCGACGGCACGTTTGGTTGGGGCTCCTCCAGGATATGTTGGCTATGAAGAAGGTGGCCAGTTAACTGAAAAAGTTCGCCAAAAACCTTACTCGGTTATTCTTTTAGATGAAATTGAGAAGGCACATCCAGATGTGTTTAATATGTTGCTACAAGTTCTTGATGATGGGCGTTTGACGGATTCTAAAGGTCGCGTTGTCGATTTCCGAAATACGATTATCATTATGACTTCGAATATTGGAGCGCAGGAGCTAAAAGATGATAAGTCGGTTGGTTTCAACGTTTCGGATATGACGAAGGATCACAAAGCGATGCAACATAGCATGCTTCAGGCATTGAAAAAAGCGTTCCGTCCGGAGTTTATTAACCGGATTGATGAATCGATTGTTTTCCATTCGCTGGATGAGAAGGAATTGAAACAAATTGTGACATTGCTAACTGGACAGTTGACGAAGCGTTTGGGTGAGCGTAACATTCACGTGAGCTTGACGGAAAGCGCAAAAGCAAAAATTGCGAAAAGAGGGCTATGATCCTGAATATGGAGCGCGTCCACTGAAGCGGGCTATCCAGAAAAATATTGAGGATAGGTTGTCTGAAGAGCTACTTCGCGGAACGGTGAAAGTTGGCGATACGGTCGTTATCGGAACGAAAGCTGGCGAATTGACGGTTCAAGTGAAGGAAAAGAAAGCTCCAGTTGCGAAGAAAAAAGTGACAACGACGAAGGCAAAACCGAAAGCAAAGCCGAAAACTAAGGCGGCAGAAAAAGAATAAATAGTAGAACATCCTATGGGTCGGATTTTGTGACGGCGTGTAGGATGTTCTTTTTGCTTGCCTTGGAGTGAACTCTAAGAGATACAATGGTGATGTTAGATAGATGAAGTGAGGAGGAATTGGGATGGAATACGTTAAATTTGGCAATACTGGTATGGATGTGTCGCGGGTTTGTTTAGGTGCGATGGGCTGTGGTGATGTGGAAAAGTGGACGCATAAATGGGTTTTGGATGAGGAGAATAGTCGCCCAGTTATTAAAAAGGCGCTGGATTTAGGAATTAATTTTTTTGATACGGCGAATATTTATTCGATGGGTGAGAGTGAGAAAATTCTTGGACGGGCGCTGAATGATTATGCGAATCGTGATGATATCGTGCTTGCAACGAAGGTTCATCAAAACATGCGACCTGGTCAGCCAAATGGTGGCGGTCTGTCACGGAAGGCGATTTTGAGTGAGATTGACCATAGTTTGGAACGATTGGGAACGGATTATGTGGATTTGTATATTATTCATCGTTGGGATTATGATACGCCGATTGAGGAGACGATGGGGGCATTGCATGATGTTGTGAAATCTGGAAAAGCGCGGTATATTGGGGCTAGTGCGATGTATGCGTGGCAGTTCCAGAAGGCGCAACGGGTGGCTGAGCGCAATGGTTGGACAAAATTTGTGTCGATGCAAAATCATTATAATATGATTTATCGGGAGGAAGAACGTGAAATGATTCCGTTTTGTCGGGATGAAAAGATTGCTGTGACGCCGTATAGCCCGCTTGCTTCGGGACGTTTGACGCGTGATTGGTCGGAAACGAGTTTTCGTTCGGAGACGGATCAGGTGCAACATTCGAAATATGACGGGATGATGGATGCGGATCGGGGAATTGTGGAACGGTTGGCCGAAGTGGCTGTTAATCATGGTGTGACGCGTGATAAGATTGCGCTTGCATGGTTATTGCAAAAAAGTCAAGTTACGGCGCCGATTATTGGTGCGCAGAAGGAGAGCCATTTGGTGAGTGCTGTTGGTGCGCTTGATGTGAGGCTTGAGCAGTCAGAGGTGGCGTATTTGGAAGAGCTATATATTCCGCACCCACCGGTTGGCTTGATTCCAGATCCTAATAATTAATTTTGAGGAGGAGGTGATTTTTCGCCTTCTTTTTTTTATGATGTCTAGCGCAGAGGCTGCACGAGGCCATCCAACGTAGAATGCTAAATGTGTGATAGTCTCGATGATTTCTTCTTTGGAAAGCCCGTTTTCGAGGGCCAAATTTAAATGATACGGTAGTTGATTAAGGTGCTCGGCGGTGATTAGTGCGCTAATTGTGATGAGGCTACGGTCTCGAAGTGATAGGTTTTCCCTACGCCAGATATCACCGAACAGAATTTTCTCTGTGTATTCGACAAATGTGGGAGCTAGATTGTCATAGTTTTCTTTGGCAGTGGATAGGATTGGTCTATTTTTCAATGGGAATCCCTCCTTCTAATGCTTGGGCGAGGCCATTTCCGAATGACCAGTTTTCACGTTCTGTTTCAACAAGCAGGATAAATATATCTTCCATTTGTATGCCGCAATGGGTTGATAGTGCGATGGAGAGCTCTTTGTAAAACCGAAGCTTTTTGGCTTTAGAACGACCGGGTGCTAGTGTTACGTAGATGTATAATAATTTATTGGAGCGCTTGCTATTTAGGAAATAAGAATCGTCATAGAAAAATTCGTGTGCCTCATGGCTTTGAAAAACTTGAAAATAATCTTTGTTGGGGACATCGAATTCATTGATTAGGGTTTGCTGAATGGTTTTACTAATTTTGTTTAAATTTTTGCTATCGTGCGCTTCTTTCATATATTCTATTCGTACAAATGGCATTTTAAACGCCTCCTTTTGTTTTAGTTTACATGACTTATCTTTATTTGTATAATTGAATTATTTTAACATCATTATCGATTTTTAGAATGGAGATGATTTTATGGATTTGAAAGAATTAATTACTTTCAGAACGGTTGTGGAGGAAGGGACGTTTTCTAAAGCTGCGGAGAAGTTGCATTATTCTCAGTCGACAGTGACTAATCAGATACAAAGATTGGAAAAAGAATTAGGGATTGTTTTGTTTAAACGTGGTTGGAATTCGGAATTGACGGAATCGGGGAAGATATATGCGAATGAAGTGAATATGTTGATCAATCATTGGAATTTAGTTACTGAAAGGGCGGCGGATTTGAAGGAAGAGGAGATTGGGACGTTGCGTATAGGCGTTATTGAATCGCTATCGGATTTAGTTTTGGCTAATACAATGAGGAGGTTTAATGCTCGCAAGCCACATGTTAGTTGTCATATTACGGTGGGAAATACGGATATGCTTGCTAGGTTATTATTAGATGAGGAAGCGCTTGATTTTGCGATTTCGGGGGAGCCTGAGGATTTGGCAGGGCTGCATCATGAACATCTTTATAGTGAGTCGATACAGTTTATTGTAAATCAAGAGCATGCGTTTGCTAGGAAAATGGGTATGACTATTAAAGATTTGCTTTCATACACGTTGGTTACGGGCGGTCCTAGTTGTTTATATAGATTGCAATTGGAGCGGGAGTTTGCAAGGCAAGAAGTGACGCCTTTCGTTCATTCTGTAAGCAAGATTTCGGCAATACCGACTATTATTTCGGCCACGGATTTTGTGGGGGTTGTTTTGTCGTCTACGGTGATACCTGATGGTGTTGTGAGAATTTCGATACCGCTAAAAAATCAATTACTATCGATTGGTGTATTGAGACGGAGGAATTTTGAATTTTTGTCGGGGATGAAACAGCTTTTTTTAGATTGTTTGAAGGAGGAATTAGGCGTTAAAAAATAGGAACAAGGGTTAAAATAGAATTTTAGAGTTGGGCGATTTTTGTTAGGGAAAGTGTGGTAGAATAGGGACAGATATGAAAAATTGGAAGGTGATTTGAGAATGGCGAAGGCGAAGCGTAGTGTGAAATTCATGTGTCAGGAATGTGGTTATGAATCACCGAAATGGATGGGGAAATGCCCGAATTGTGGGGCTTGGAATCAGATGGTAGAGATGTTGGAGCCTACGAAAAAGGGACGTTCAACGTTTACGCATACGGGTGAAGCGGCTGCGGCTGTTCCGATTACGAAAATAACGAGTGAGAATGAGCCGCGATTTGAGACGCAGATGCCTGAGCTTAATCGGGTGCTTGGTGGTGGTGTTGTTCAGGGTTCGATGGTGCTTGTTGGTGGTGATCCGGGAATCGGGAAGTCGACGCTGTTACTGCAGGTTTCGGCGCAATTGACGACAACTGGGAAGCGAGTGCTGTATATTTCTGGTGAGGAATCGGTGAAACAGACGAAGTTGCGAGCGGAACGGTTGCTTGTGACGGGGGACAATTTGTATGTGTATGCGGAGACGAATCTGGAGGCGATTCAGCAGACGATCCAGCATGTGAAGCCGGATTTCGTGATTATTGATTCGATTCAGACGGTATATCATCCGGATGTGACGAGTGCGGCGGGAAGTGTGTCGCAGGTTCGGGAGTGTACGGCGGAATTGATGCGGATTGCGAAAGGTGGCAATATTGCTGTTTTTATCGTGGGCCACGTGACGAAGGAAGGTGCCATTGCGGGACCTCGTTTGTTGGAACATATGGTGGATACGGTGCTTTACTTTGAGGGCGAGAGGCATCACGCGTACCGAATTTTGCGGGCTGTGAAAAATCGGTTTGGCTCGACGAATGAGATTGGTATTTTTGAGATGCGGGATGTTGGGCTTGTGGAAGTCGCGAATCCGTCGGAGGTATTCTTGGAGGAACGGCTGGACGGGGCTTCGGGCTCGACGGTTGTTGTTTCTATGGAAGGAACGCGACCGATTTTGGTGGAAATTCAGGCGCTGATTTCGCCGACGATGTTTGGAAATGCGAAACGGATGGCGACGGGGATGGATCACAATAAGGTGTCGCTAATTATGGCGGTGCTGGAGAAGCGGGTTGGCTTGTTGCTGCAAAACCAGGATGCTTATTTGAAGGCGGCTGGTGGTGTGAAACTGGATGAGCCGGCGATTGATTTGGCTGTGGCGGTGAGCATTGCGTCCAGTTACAATGATAAGCCTACGAAAAGTACAGATTGTTTCATCGGCGAGATTGGCTTGACTGGTGAGATACGACGGGTGTCACGGATTGAACAGCGGGTGCAAGAGGCCGCCAAGTTAGGTTTTAAACGCATCTTTATTCCGGCGAACAATCAAGGGGAATGGAAACTTCCAAAAGACGTGGAGCTTGTTGGAGTTGCTACACTTGGCGAGGCGCTGAGCAAGGCATTACCGAAATGATACGGTTGGCGGGGCTGTTATTTTGCGATACAGTCTCGTTTTAATTGCGATACGGGCTTTCCTTAGTGTAGAATGAAGAGGTGAGACTAGAAATGAAGCGAAAGGAGGAGAACTAATGCTGAGATGGGTAATTAGAATTTGTTTTATGATTATTGGCGGTACGATTGGTGTGTTCACGTTGCCTGAACTTTGGGAAACGCTCGGTGTTCACGATATTTTTGTCATTAATAATCCTTATACAGACGCCTTGGTTGGTGCACTTATATTTTATCTTTTTACTTTTTGGGCGGTGAAGTATGTGGTTGCCGCTTTGAACTGGTTAGAAAACGGGCTTACGAAAACTTCTAATACAGTGATTATTTACGGTGGTCTGGGGCTTATGATTGGTTTAGTCATTGCTTTTTTTGCGGGAAATGCGCTGAATCAGACGAAAATTCCGATTTTGAATTCGGTTGTACCTATTATTTTGACATTGGTGCTTGGTTATCTGGGCTTTCGAGTGGGGATTAGCCGGCGTAATGAATGGGGCAACTTATTTGCGGCGCGTGGTGCGAAGAAGAAGACTCCTGAGGAAGTGAAGGAAGAGGCTACGGCGGCGCGCGAATACAAGATTTTAGATACGAGCGTTATTATTGATGGCCGGATTGCGGATATTTTAACAACAGGTTTTCTTGATGGGACGATTGTGATTCCGATGTTTGTATTGGCGGAGTTGCAACATATTGCGGATTCGTCGGATACGTTGAAGCGTACGCGTGGTCGTCGTGGATTAGATATTTTGAACCGACTGCAAAAAGAGGACAAGATTAAAGTAGAAATGTACGAAGGCGATTTCGAGGACATTGCGGAAGTAGACAGCAAGCTTGTGAAACTGGCAAAAGTAATGCAAGGTAAAGTCGTAACCAATGACTATAATTTGAATAAAGTTTGTGAATTCCAAAACGTTGCAGTGCTGAATATTAATGATTTGGCGAATGCTGTGAAGCCTGTCGTATTGCCAGGTGAGAAGATGACGGTTCTTGTTGTCAAAGATGGTAAGGAGCATAATCAAGGTGTGGCTTATTTGGATGATGGCACAATGATTGTCGTTGAGGATGGGCGCAAGTTTATTAATGATACGATTCAAGTGGAAGTAACGAGTGTCTTGCAAACTTCTGCAGGACGGATGATTTTTGCAAAACCGGCTTAATTTGGCTTTTTAGGAGAAATGTTTAATGAAATATGAATTGATTCTTTTGGCGGCTGGTCAAGGGAAGCGAATGCAATTGGGCCAAAATAAAATGTGGCTGGAGCTTTCGGGCAATGCTTTGTTTATCCATACGATTCGTACGTTCTTGGAAGATGCGGCTTGTTGCCGGATTGTCGTTGTGGTGCAAAAGGATGAGTTGGATTATGTGCGTGATATGCTTGCAGAACTGCATGTTCAAAAAGAGGTTTTGATTGTGGCGGGAGGCTCGGAGCGACAATATAGTGTTGCGAAAGGACTTGCTACATGTGGTCAAAAAGCGGATTTTGTTATGGTGCATGATGGTGCGCGACCTTTTGTGGATCAGGTGATGATTGATCGTTTGCTTGCGGATGTGGCGATTCATGGTGCAACGATTTGTGGTGTACCAGTAAAGGACACGATGAAGCGGGTGCGTGACGGTGTGATTGAGGAGACGATTGATCGCTCGGTTTTATGGCAAGTTCAGACGCCGCAGGTTTTTCGGACGGAGATTTTGCAGCGGGCGCATGAGATTGCGAAACAGGAGAAGTTTTTAGGGACGGATGAGGCGAGTCTGGTGGAACGAATGGGTGTTGCGGTTCATATGGTCGAAGGTAGCTATAACAATATTAAAGTGACGACACCAGAGGATATTGCTTTTGCGGAAGCGATTTTGCAGGCGAAATGGAGGAATCGGATATGATTCGAGTGGGGCAAGGCTATGATGTGCACCAGCTAGTGGAAGGACGTAAGCTGATTATTGGTGGGATTGAGATTCCATATGAGAAAGGTCTGCTAGGTCATAGTGATGCGGATGTGTTGCTTCATACGGTGACGGATGCGGTGATTGGCGCGGTTGGTAAGCGTGATATTGGGCATTTTTTCCCAGATACGGATATGGCTTATAAGGACGCGGATTCGGCGGAACTTTTGACGAAGGTTTGGTCGGAGATTGAGGCGGAGGGCTATAAGCTAGGCAATATTGATTGTACGATTATTGCGGAGAAGCCTAAGATGGCGCCATATGTGGATGCGATGAAAGCGCGTATCGCGGAATTGTTGCATGCGACGCCAGAGCAGGTGAATGTCAAAGCAACGACATCGGAAAAATTAGGATTTACAGGACGCGGCGAAGGAATCGCTAGTCTTGCGGTTGTACTTTTAGAAAAATGAAGGAGTAGTGATAAAAATGAGTGAAGCAAAGAGAGTGCGTGTGCGTTACGCGCCAAGTCCAACGGGGCATTTGCATATTGGGAATGCGCGTACGGCGTTGTTTAATTATTTGTTTGCAAGACATAATGATGGCGATTTTGTGATTCGTATTGAGGATACGGACCAAAAGCGAAACATCGAAAATGGTGAGTCGAGCCAGTTAGAGAATTTGGCGTGGCTTGGCATGGATTGGGATGAAGGCGTGGACAAGGGCGGCAATTATGGCCCGTATCGTCAAAGTGAGCGTCAGCATCTGTATGATCCGCTAATTGAGCAAATCGTGGCAGAAGGCAAGGCTTACAAGTGTTATTGTACGGAGGAAGAGCTAGAAGCAGAACGTGAAGAGCAAAAAGCGAACAGCATGATGCCGCGCTATAGTGGAAAATGTCGTCATTTGACGGCGGAACAACGTGCGCAGAAGGAAGCGCAGGGTTTGAAACCGAGTATTCGTTATGCGGTACAACCGGGCAAGACGTATACGTTTAATGATATGGTCAAAGGCGATGTGTCTTTTGAATCAGATGGTATTGGCGATTTTGTTATCGTGAAAAAAGACGGGATTCCGACGTATAATTTTGCGGTGGCGATTGATGATCATTTAATGGAAATGACGCATGTATTGCGTGGAGACGATCATATTTCGAATACGCCAAAACAGCTGATGATTTATGAAGCGTATGGTTGGGAGCCGCCAACGTTTGGGCATATGACGCTCATCGTGAATGAAAGCAAACGTAAATTGAGTAAACGTGATGAGTCGATTATTCAGTTTATCGAGCAGTATAAAGATTTAGGTTATTTGCCAGATGCGTTGTTTAATTTTATCGCTATGCTTGGTTGGTCTCCGGAGGGCGAAGATGAGATTTTCTCTAAAGAAGAGTTTATTAAAATCTTTGATCCGAAGCGTTTATCGAAGTCGCCGGCGTTGTTTGACACGCATAAATTGACTTGGGTGAACAACCAATATGTGAAACAATTAGATTTAGAGCAAGTTGTGAACTTATGCTTGCCGCACTTAGTGAAAGCAGGCCTTGTGTCAGCAACAGCTGATGCGGGAGAGTTGGATTGGGTGCATAAACTTGTATCGCTTTACCATGAACAAATGAGTTTTGGCGCGGAAATCGTGGAACTTTCAGCGATGTTCTTCACGGATGATGTAGAATTCGATGAAGAAGAAAAAGAAGTGCTTGCTGGCGAACAAGTTCCAGAAGTTTTGGCGGCGTTTAAAGAAGAAATGGCTACTATTGAACCATTTGCAGCGGATGAAGTGAAGGCTGCGATTAAACGCGTGCAAAAAGCTACTGGCGCAAAAGGAAAAGGCTTGTTCATGCCGATTCGTGTTGCTGTTACTGGTGAAATGCACGGTCCTGAATTACCACAATCAATCGAAGTACTAGGTCGTGAAAAAGTGGTAAACCGTTTGGAAAACCGACTAAATGAAGCAAAATAATAAATTTGGAGAACGTATCTGTTTTTTGCAGGTATGTTCTTTTTTAGTGTATAATAATGGCGAATTATAGATATTTAGGGGGAATTAGGATGGGAGAATTACAGTTTAGATTTGCAGCGGAGGGCGATGTTCCGTTAGTATTGCGATTTATTAAGGAATTGGCGGAGTTTGAAGGGATGTTGGACCAAGTTGTGGCAACGGAAGAGGCGTTGCACAAGTGGTTGTTTGAGAAGGAGAAAGCGGAAGTTTTGATTGGTGAGTATGATGGTGAATCGGTGGGATTCGCGTTATTTTTTCATAATTTTTCAACTTTTCTGGGGCGTTCGGGAATTTATTTGGAGGATTTATATGTGCAGCCGAATGTGCGCGGGAAGGGATTCGGGAAGGCATTTTTGAAGCGGTTGGCGGAGATTGCGGTGGAGCGTGGATGTGGTCGTTTAGAGTGGTGGTGCTTGGATTGGAATAAGCCGAGTATTGACTTTTATTTGAAGATGGGCGCGGAGCCGATGGAGGATTGGACGGTGTATCGGATTGCTGGGGAAACGCTAACGAAATTGGCGAACGAATAAGAAGAGATTTTTGGTGACGGTGGAAGTGGTCTGTGGTACAATGAGACTTAATAAGCGAAAATGTTGATGAGAAGAAGTAGGAAATATGACGGCTAAACAGAGAGTGCCACCAAGGCTGGGAGTGGCTTAGTGCAGGCGTATTCTGAAATGCATCTCGGAATCTTTGTGGGAAATCATAGTATCGCAAAGCGGCGACTGACCGTTATTCAGATGAGATAAGTTTAGTGAACGAGTCCCTAACGCGAAACAACGTCAAAGGTCTTTTGAAAGAAAGGATTTCAAAACGGTGTTTACACGCAAATCGAGCGCTTGCCGCCGATTATTAGATTTGGAACTCCAAACTTCACTTGAATCAGAGTGGAACCGCGTGACGCCTCTGTTGAGGGGTCTTTTTTGTGTTTTAATTCAGAGTAGATAAGGAGGGATTACAATGGCTAGTCGTATGAAAGAGGATATGAAAATGGTGATGGTGAATGATCCAGCGGCGCGTGGTTATGTGGACGCGTTTCTGAATTATCCGGGTCTCCATGCGATATGGTGGCATCGGTTTGCGAACTTTTTTTATAGGCATCGGATGGTGGTGTTTTCGAAATGGTTGTCGCAAGTGGCACGGTTTTTGACGAATGTGGAGATTCATCCGGGGGCCACGATTGGACGGCGTTTGTTTATCGATCATGGGGCTGGGATTGTAATCGGGGAGACGGCGGAGATTGGTGATGATGTCGTGCTCTTTCATGGGGTGACGCTTGGTGGGACGGGAAAACATCAAGGGAAACGCCATCCTACTGTGGGAAACCGAGCGCTGATTTCTGCGGGTGCTAAGATTCTTGGACCGATAAATATTGGTGAGGACGCAAAAGTTGGTGCGGGCGCTGTGGTCATAAAGGATGTGCCGCTTGGTGCGACGGTGGTTGGGGTTCCTGCAAAAGTTGTGCGGCTAAATGGACGCGTGACGCAACATACGGAGCCGCAAGTCGCAGAGATGAAACGGCGGATACTGGAAATGGAGAAACAATTAGAAGACTTAAAAAATAAGATGGAAAAAGGAGAAGAGGAACAATGACTTTACAAATTTTTAATACATTGTCTCGTGAAAAAGAGGTTTTTACGCCACTTGAAGATGGGAAGGTCAAAATGTATGTTTGTGGGCCAACTGTTTATAATTATATTCATATTGGGAATGCGCGACCGATTATTGTTTTTGATACGGTACGTCGTTATTTGACTTATCGTGGTTATGATGTGACTTTTGTTTCGAATTTTACGGATGTGGATGATAAGCTGATCCGTGCGGCGCATGAGTTGGAACTGACGGTGCCAGAGGTTGCGGAGCGCTTTATTGGGGCATATTTTGACGATGTGCGTCAGTTGAATGTTCGCGATGCTAATGTTCATCCTCGGGTGACGCAGGATATGGATGATATTATTGCTTTTATAGAAGCGCTGATTGAAAAGGGCTATGCGTATGAGTCGGCGGGCGATGTGTATTTCCGAACAAAGAAATTTAAGGATTATGGAAAATTGTCTCAGCAACCGTTGGCGGATTTGCAGCATGGGATTCGTGTGGAGGCCAATGACCGAAAAGAGGATCAACTTGATTTCACTTTATGGAAAGCGGCGAAACCGGGTGAGATTTCTTGGGAAAGTCCCTGGGGAGCTGGGCGTCCAGGTTGGCATATTGAATGCTCGGCGATGGCTCGTAAGTATTTGGGCGACACGATTGATATTCATGCTGGTGGGCAAGATTTGATTTTCCCGCATCATGAGGATGAAATCGCGCAGTCTGAAGCATTGACTGGTAAAACTTTTGCGAAATATTGGATGCATAATGGTTATATGAATATCGATGGTGAGAAAATGTCGAAATCACTGGGGAATTTCATTACGCTGCATGAGGTATTGGAGCGGCATAATCCTAATGTGGTGCGGTTCTTCATGTTATCTGTACATTATCGTCGTCCGATTTCGTATAGCGAGGCGTTATTGCAAGATGCGGAAAATGGATTGGATCGCTTGCGAACGGCATATCAAAACGTGGACCATCGTTTGCAGGTAGCAGAAGAGGATTACACAGGTACGCCAGAAGAGGATGATTGGCTAGAGCAATTAACGGAGCTGAAAACACAATTCGAAGATGAAATGGATGATGATTTCAACACGGCGAATGCGATTTCGGTCTTCTATGAACTGGCAAAACGGGCGAACATTTATTTAACGAATGAGCAAATCTCGATTACAGTTTTGCGTGAGTTTTTAGGGATGATGACGTTGCTTGCAGATGTTCTTGGCTTTAAATTAGCCGTGGAAGTGAGTGAAAGCGGGCTGAGTGATGAGGATATTGAGGCGCTGATTGAAGAGCGTATTCAGGCGCGCAACGAACGAAATTTTGCAAGATCGGATGAAATTCGTGATATGTTGAAGGAAAAACAAATTATTTTGGAAGATACAGCTCAAGGTACGCGCTGGAAAAGAGGTTAAGGATGGCGATTGTGAAGGACTACAAACAGCTAAACGGCTTGGCTTTGGCGTACATGGGCGACTCGGTGTATGAACGCCATATTCGTGAACTACTTTTAGCAGAAGGCAAAACAAAGCCGAACCATCTGCACAAAACGGCGACGCAATATGTATCGGCGAAGGCGCAGGCTTATATTTTACAAGCGATGTATGCACAGGAATTTTTGACAGAAGAAGAGGATCGGATTGCGAAACGAGGGCGAAATGCAAAATCTAATAGCGTGCCGAAAAATACGGATTTGCAAACATACAGTTTATCATCGGCGTTTGAAGCGGTGATTGGATATTTATATTTGGGCGGCGAAACAGCGCGGCTTACGGAATGGCTTAATTTAGCTACGGAAATTATTAAAACGAAATAAGGAGGCAAAAATCAAGATGGAGCAAGATCAAGAGTGGATTGCAGGTCGAAATCCTGTTAGTGAAGTATTGAAATCAGAACGCGACATTCATAAAATTCTCATTGCGGAAGGCTCGCAAAAGGGAAGCATGCAACAAATCATCGGCGCAGCGAAAGAACGCAAAATCCAAGTTCAAATCGTGCCGAAATCAAAAATTGACAAAATCGTAAGCGGCTCACATCAAGGTGTTGCGGCGCAAGTAGCAGCTTATCAATACGCAGAACTAGACGATCTTTTTGCGAAAGCGGAAGAACGTGAGGAAATGCCGTTTTTCATTATTTTAGATGAGTTGGAAGATCCGCATAATTTGGGGTCGATTATGCGTACGGCAGATGCGGTGGGGGCACACGGTATTATTATTCCAAAACGTCGTTCGGTTGGTTTGACGCAGACGGTTGCGAAGGCTTCGACAGGCGCGATTGAACATATTCCAGTGGCGCGCGTAACAAATATTAGTCGAACAATGGAAGATTTGCAGAAGCGGGGATTATGGATTTTTGGTACGGATGCAAGTGGGAGCAGTGACTACCGGACGATGGATGCGAACATGCCGCTTGCGCTTGTTATTGGTAGTGAAGGCTTTGGTATGAGTCGCCTCGTTCGTGAAAAATGCGATTTTCTTGTACATTTACCAATGCGTGGCGCAGTAACATCACTAAATGCGTCAGTAGCAGCGAGTGTATTAATGTATGAAATTTATCGAAAACGCCTGCCGTTAGGTGAATAAAGATGAATCGTGTTTTGCTAGTAGATGGCTATAATGTAATCGGGGCATGGCCAGAACTAGCGCGCTTAAAAGCAAAGGATTTGGAAACGGCGCGAAACCAGTTGGTAGAATGGATGGCTGAATATCAAAGCTACACTGGTTACCGCGTGGTTGTCGTGTTCGACGCACAATACGTCCGTGCCAAAGAGCGCAAATACAAGAAAAACAAAGTTGAAATCGTGTTCACAAAAGAAGACGAAACTGCAGATGAATACATTGAACAAAAAGCCATCGAATACAAAAATGTTAAAACACAAGTCATGGTGGCGACGAGTGATTATACGGAACAATGGGCGATATTTGGCCAAGGCGCATTGCGGATTTCAGCGAGGGAGTTAGTTTTTGAAATTAAGGAAATGACTCATCAAATTACCCGCAAAGTAAAAGAAATCCAAGAAAAACAGCCCAAAACAGGTCTAAATATCGATTTTGAGACAATTCAAGCCTTGGAAAAGCTACGAAGAGGCCGAAAATAGTCATTGACGAAGACGTTAGAACCCTTGTATAATGGGATTCACAAGAAAATACGAAGCTTGACGAAGGAGGCTTTTTGACGGTTCCATTGAAAACAAATGACAGTAAAGAAGCAGAAATGAAAATGTTGCAACTTGCCAGATCAGGCGAGACTAAGGCCATTGAACATTTTTTTAAGTCATATCAATCTATCATTTATTGGAAAGCCACACAGTATTTTTTACAAGGAGCCGAGCGGGATGACCTCATTCAAGAAGGCATGATTGGGTTGTTCAAGGCTATTCGTGATTTTAAAGAGGATCGGGAAGCATCCTTTCGATCGTTTGCAGAGATTTGCATTAACCGCCAGATTCTGTCTGCAGTGAAGCGGTCGATGCGTCAGAAGAATTATGCATTGAACCATTCTGTCTCCATTGACACGCCCGTTGACGAAAGCGATACGATTGATTGGACATTGCTAGACGTGATTTCCGAGAAGGAAGCGATGACGCCAGAAGATTTCTTGATTCAGAATGAGAAATTAGCAGGAGTCGCACATAAGCTTGAAGAAGTAACGAGTGAGTTTGAGCGAGAAGTTTTATATCAGTACTTGGAAGGCAAGAGCTATCAAGAAATGGCCCAGCACTTCGGAAAGAAAGAAAAAGCGATTGATAATGCGATTCAGCGGGTAAAGAAGAAAATGATGAAGCAAGTGGACGATTCACTATAAAGATTTTCAAACATAGAAGTGCCGCGGGTTGCTAGGTGTAAAATACTTTTCACTCTTGACTCAATTCAGCATTTAATGGTATATTATTATGGATGTAAAGTGTTGAATGGGGATTTTGGCACTAAAACATAGAAATAAGCGGAGTTGATTGTGATTATGAAGAAGAAGACGTCACTTGCATGTTCAGAATGCGGATCACGAAACTATTCCGTCGGTGTCGGTGGCACAGCGCGAACTGAACGGCTCGAAGTGAAGAAATTTTGCAGACACTGTAATAAGCATACACTTCATCGCGAAACAAAATAGTGAATTTGGAGGTTATAACATGTCAGCAATTTCAAAGTTTTTCCGTAACGTAAAGTCTGAAATGAGCAAAGTTACATGGCCAACTGGAAAAGAGCTTAGAACATATACAATTACAGTTATCATTGCCGTAGCTTGTATGGCTGTGTTCTTTATGGTTGTCGACTTTTTAATCGAGATGCTTATTCAGTTCATCCTTTAAGACTAGGCTTTTTTGATAAAGAATGCTATAATACAATTATTGAGATAGAACCCGAGGCAATTTCGGGTTTTTTTATTTTGGAACAGTACCTATGTTAAGGAATTATAGAGGTTTTATTATATACATTTAGAAGGAGGATGACCCCAATTGGTGGCGGTCAAACAAGAGCATGGAAAAGAATTGGTATGTTGTACACACGTATTCTGGTTATGAAAACAAAGTTAAAGCTAACCTTGAGAAACGTGTAGAATCCATGGGAATGTCAGATAAGATTTTCCGCGTGATGGTTCCTGAAGAAGAAGAAACAGAAGTAAAGAATGGTAAAACAAAAACACTGAAACGTAAAGTTTTCCCGGGTTACGTACTTGTTGAAATCATTATGACAGATGATTCGTGGTACGTGGTTCGTAATACGCCGGGTGTTACTGGATTCGTCGGCTCTGCCGGAGCGGGCTCTAAACCAACTGCCTTGCTACCGGAAGAAGCAGATCGTATTCTGAAGAGCATGGGTATGAACGAACGTCGTCAAGAAGCCGATTTCGAGCTTGGCGAAACAGTAATGGTTAAAGAAGGACCGTTTGCTGAGTTCTCAGGCAAAGTAGAAGAAATCGATAACGATAAAGCGAAAGCCAAAGTTATGGTTAACATGTTTGGGCGTGAAACACCAGTTGAGGTTGATTTCGACCAAATCGAAAGACTGTAATGCTATGAGTTCAGGCCTATCAGCAGCTATAGCCGCAGCATTGATTGCCATCCTAGGCATTATCGTATTGCTCATGTGCGGCTCAATCATATGGAAAGCTATCAAAAAATAATATTGAGAGGCTTGGATGGTATATATCCAGGTCTTTCTTTGTTAAAAGGAGGTTTTGCAAATGGCAGACGAGTACGCTGAATCTATCTACTTCCAACTAAAAAGCATTGCATCGTTCTACGATATCGATTTCCATCTATATTTAAAAAGTTCCGGCGGCTTTGGTGAACTTTGCATGGACTGGAATGATGCGGACGGTTATCTTCTGTATGGTGACGAGCGTGGTGAACGAGTGAGCCTTTTCAAAACAAAGGATTTTGACACCTTCAAATATGAAGTTTTCCTCCATCTCGCATTTCGCATGGGTCTTGCATACGAACTGAAACACCGCGATCTCACTTATATTCGCAAAAACGACGACGATCTCCAGGGCGACACGCGAAAAGTAGCATTTGAAGAAACGGTTCGCCTTTTAAAGCAAATGAATCCAGATTGGGCGCGCCAAGCCGCATATCATTACGCCGAATATCTCAACATGTGGCGAACGAACAAGAACGTCGCGTACAATTTTGCAACAGACAGGTTTGAAGCTACAGAATAACCTCAAAAAAATCTTGCAATCAGAGCGTGTTAGTGGTATCCTATATGAGGTACAATTTTTGTGCTTTTTAACGTGGGAGGGGAAATGATTAACCCCATTAAACCACATCACGGACTTAAGGAGGTGTGTCTCGTGGCTAAAAAAGTAATCAAAGAGGTTAAGTTGCAAATTCCAGCAGGTAAAGCTAATCCAGCTCCACCAGTTGGTCCAGCACTAGGTCAAGCGGGCGTAAACATTATGGGATTCTGTAAGGAGTTCAATGCGCGTACAAGCGATCAAGCTGGTCTAATTATTCCTGTTGTGATTTCTGTGTATGAAGATCGTTCTTTCACATTCATCACTAAAACTCCGCCAGCAGCAGTTTTGCTTAAAAAAGCAGCTAAAGTTGAAAAAGGATCAGGTGAACCAAACCGTAATAAAGTTGCGGTTGTGAAACGTGCTCAAGTACAAGAAATCGCTGAATTAAAAATGCCGGATCTAAACGCTGCAAATGTTGAATCTGCAATGCGTATGGTTGAAGGTACTGCGCGTAGCATGGGTATTACAATCGAAGACTAATACCAATCATGTCTTTAATGCGTATCAGGAATAAGAAAAAGAACCACTGAACGAAGCGGGTCAAACCGTTTATCATATTTTTTGAATAAAACGTTCATCTTTTCTTATTTCAAATCAGACAATGTTCTGGTTTACGTGGGAGGAAATTCCGATATAACCACAGAATAGGAGGAAAAAAGAATGGCTAAGAAAGGTAAAAAGTATCAAGATGCTGTAAAGCTAATCGATGCTGACAAAGCTTATTCGGTTGAAGAAGCTGTAGAACTTGCTAAAAAAGCAGACTTCGCTAAATTCGATGCAACTGTAGAAGTAGCATTTCGTTTAGGCGTTGACCCTAAAAAAGCAGATCAACAAATCCGCGGCGCTGTTGTACTTCCAAATGGTACAGGTAAAACACAACGCGTATTAGTATTTGCAAAAGGCGAAAAAGCAAAAGAAGCTGAGGCTGCTGGCGCTGATTTCGTTGGAGAAGCAGATTTCGTTGAGAAGATCAACCAAGGTTGGTTCGATTTTGACGTTATCGTAGCAACACCTGATATGATGGGTGAAGTTGGTAAATTAGGTCGTGTCCTAGGACCAAAAGGCTTAATGCCAAACCCTAAAACAGGAACAGTAACAATGGACGTAACAAAAGCAGTGAACGAAATCAAAGCTGGTAAAGTAGAATACCGCGTTGACAAGTCTGGTAATGTCCACACTGCAATTGGTAAAGTTTCATTCGATACTGACAAGCTAATTGAGAACTTCCGTACAATTAACGACGTTCTTCAAAAAGCAAAACCTGCTGCTGCAAAAGGAACTTATGTAAAAAACGTAACTGTTACAACTACATTCGGACCTGGCGTAAAAGTAGATCCATCTTCATTCTAAGTTTATCTTAGAAATGAGCTTGACGACGTTGTTCTATTTTGATAGAATAGCATAGTTGAAACAAAACAGAATATCCTAACCGTAGACAGCTGGCGCGTCCTATGTACGCTTAATATTTGCCCGCCGAGGATTTTTGGCAAGTGACTTTGTGTCCTTGCGTGAACCCCTCGCGTCTACGGTGTGAGGGGTTTCTTATATGCTTTGAGTCAGTATTGACTTAAACAATCATGATGGAGGTGGAAAACAAAGATGAGTAAAATTTTAGAATTAAAACAAGGTGCTGTTAACGAAATTACTACGAAATTAAAAGACAGTGCTTCAACAGTAATCGTTGACTATCGCGGTTTAAACGTTGCTGAAATTACCGAATTACGTAAACAATTACGTGAAGCTGGTATTGATTTTAAAGTATACAAAAACTCGCTAATGCGTCGCGCTGCTGAAGCTGCTGGACTAGAAGGCTTGAACGAAGTATTGACAGGCCCTAGCGCTATCGCTTTCAGTAACGAAGACGTTGTTGCTCCTGCAAAAATCATTAACGATTTCGCAAAAGCACACGAAGCATTAGAAATTAAAGCTGGTATCATCGAAGGTAAAGTATCTTCTGTTGAAGATGTTAAAGCTCTTGCTTCTCTACCATCACGCGAAGGCTTGCTATCTATGCTGCTTAGCGTACTTCAAGCTCCAGTTCGTAACTTGGCACTTGCTACAAAAGCTGTTGCAACCCAAAAAGAAGAACAAGGCGCATAAGTTTTACATGGTGAATCTTCACCAACAACCAATCTCGGCATAGACCGAAAATATATTATAATGGAGGAATTTCAAAATGGCTTTAAACATTGAAGAAATCATTGCTTCCGTAAAAGAAGCAACTGTATTAGAATTAAACGATTTAGTAAAAGCAATCGAAGAAGAATTTGGCGTAACTGCTGCTGCTCCTGTAGCTGCTGGTGCTGCTGCTGGTGGCGCTGCTGCTGAAGAGCAAACTGAATTCACAGTAGAACTAGCTTCTGCTGGAGATCAAAAAATCAAAGTTATCAAAGTGGTTCGTGAAATCACTGGTCTTGGCTTGAAAGAAGCTAAAGAAGTTGTAGATAACGCTCCTAAAGCTCTTAAAGAAGGCGTTTCTAAAGAAGAAGCAGACGAAATCGTTGCTAAACTTGAAGAAGTTGGCGCTAACGTAGTTGTTAAATAAGAACGATAAGTGTAGCGCGCGGGTTTAGATACCAGCACGCGAAACTAGACACGAAGAGCACCAAGTTAGCCTAATGCTGATCTTGGGGCTCTTCGTTTTTTATACATAGAAAGGTGGCGGGGAACATGAGCAATAAGCATTACTATACAAAAAATAGTGATTTAGATCATAACCGTAAAACATGGAGCTTTGAACTACGAGGTTCTTCTATCCAATTTATTAGTGATGCTGGCGTTTTTTCGAAAACAACAGTAGATTTTGGGTCACGTTTGTTAATTGAAAGCTTTGAAGCGACAAGTCCAGATGGGAAGTTCTTGGATGTCGGTTGTGGCTATGGCCCAATTGGTCTTGCTTTTGCGAAAAGCTATCCGGAAGTGCAAGTGGACATGGTTGACGTGAATGACCGGGCGCTGGAATTATCTGCAGAAAACGCGAAGAATAACGGTTTGGGCAATGTTCGTGTTTTTGAAAGTTCGGTGTATGACGCTGTTGCGGATTGTGATTATACTGATATTATTAGTAACCCGCCGATTCGTGCTGGGAAGAAAATTGTGCATGAGATTCTTTCGGGAAGCTTTGAACACCTACAAACTGGCGGCAGTCTTTGGATTGTTATTCAGAAGAAGCAAGGTGGGCCCTCTGCGGCGGCTAAGATGGAAGAGGTTTTTGGTAATGTCGAAGTTGTGGCGAAGGATAAGGGGTATTTTATTTATCGGAGTGTGAAAGAGTAAGAGCAGTGAAGTTACTATCTTTAAGTAAGATGGTGGCTTTTTTTGTGGGGAAATTGTTGAATGGAGTCTTTTTGTATATAAAATAGCCAATATCTAGTTGTTAGTGGTCAAATATGTTCATATATCGTATAATTAAGAAAAACATATGAAATGAGGGCATATTTATGAAAACTGGTACCAAAAAGATTTTAATGACATTAGCGACACTGGTAGTTCTTTGTGGCATTGTTTTTGTTGTGTTATTGAAATCTGTGACATCTAGCGCTGTACAATTAGATGAAGATGTTCTGAATCAATCTATCGTAAACGCGCCAAACGTGAAACTAGGGAATCAAGTGAAAATTTCGGCAGACTTATTTGGTGGTAAGTTCATGTATAAACAAATGAAAGATGTTGATGGATACATAATTCCGTGGTCTGATGTGTATGCGAGTTATACCAATTCTGGAGATAACTGGTACCAAGAGAGTGCAATAAGCGAGACGAATGGTACGACAGAGTTTGCAGAAAATACGAATCACAAAATGATGCACTTTTATAAACCTGACGGTAGCTATCAAAGAGTGGTAAACGAGCTTGAAGGATTGACGGGAAATGCGAATAAGGTTATGGAGGTTGCGATTTCATTTGATAAACCATACGATTTGCAAGAAGTTCTAGGTTTTCTACCGACTAATCTTAATATAGCGTGGTTTTGGCTGGAAGCTGAGAATACGAATGAGCTGTTAGATATGGCGCAAGTTTACGGATTTGAAGGCTTGCAAAAACCAATTCCAGGAGTCGCTACTAAAGAAGTGTACGCTGCAAACTATAGTAATTTCCTTGCTGGGCTGGATAAGTTGCAAAACAAAACTAGCAAAATGGCGGACATGTACGCAAAATATAACAAGCTAAACTGGAGTGAAGTACAAATCCAAGGCATTATCGTAACGGGGCAAGAAAAAAATCTCAAAACTATTGCGAACCATAAATTCATCCGCGCCTCAGAAATCGGTGCAACAGCAGACATTGTTCCATATATCAAACCATACAAATAACTCCAAACAAAAAGGCTGAATCAACGAAGTGCATTTTGTTGACGCAGTCTTTTCACTATGCTATTATAGTAAGATGCCAAAAGAATCGATATTGCCATTTTTGACGGTGAATATGGAGGAATTGCAGTTTTAGCCTGTTTGGTTCACATAGCAAGAAAATAGTGGTTTTCTTTTAAGGAGCCCACTTTCTTTTTGTCTTTTTTAGGTATTTTTGCCAAGTTCCATTGTACTATTTTTGTTGCAATGTGCTTAATAAATTTAGTTTATTTGAGAGGGTGAATGAGTTGTCAGGTCAACTAGTTCAGTACGGAAGACATCGCCAACGTAGAAGTTTCGCTCGTATTAGTGAAGTGTTGGAGTTGCCAAACTTAATCGAGATTCAATCAGCGTCCTACCAGTGGTTTTTGGATGAAGGATTGCGTGAAATGTTCCGCGATATCTCTCCAATTGAGGATTTCGCTGGGAATTTGTCACTAGAATTTATCGACTATGATTTGGGAGAACCAAAATATTCAGTAGAAGAGTCGAAAAACCGTGATGCGAATTACGCTGCACCACTACGCGTAAAGCTACGTCTCATCAATAAAGAGACTGGTGAAGTGAAAGACCAAGAAGTATTTATGGGTGATTTCCCACTCATGACCGAAATGGGTACATTTGTTATCAATGGCGCCGAGCGTGTTATTGTATCCCAATTAGTGCGTTCCCCAGGTGTTTATTTTAACGGTAAACTAGACAAGAACGGTAAGAAAGGTTTCGGTTCTACTGTCATCCCTAACCGTGGGGCGTGGCTGGAGTATGAAACAGATGCGAAAGATGTTGTCCACGTGAGAATCGACCGGACGCGTAAATTGCCAGTTACTGTGCTTTTGCGTGCGCTAGGATTCGGCTCCGACAGCGAAATTTTAGAATTAATCGGTGAAAATGACTACTTACGCAACACACTTGAGAAAGATAATACAGATAATGCGGACAAAGCATTGCTTGAAATTTATGAGCGCTTACGTCCTGGTGAACCGCCAACTGTTGAGAATGCGAAGAGCTTGCTAGTATCTCGTTTCTTCGATCCAAAACGCTATGATTTAGCGAGCGTTGGTCGTTACAAAATCAACAAGAAACTGCATTTGAAAAACCGTCTATTCAATCAAACACTTGCAGAAACATTAGTAGACCCAGAAACTGGTGAAATTATTGCTTCTAAAGGTGACATTTTAGATCGTCGTAAATTAGATTCAATCATTGAGAACTTGGAAAATGGCGTTGGTTTCCGTACATTGCGCCCTACAGATGGCGTTATGGAAGACAGCGTTGTTGTTCAATCTATCAAAATTTACGCACCAAACAGCGAAGAAGAGAAAATTATCAATGTGATTGGTAACGCGTATATCGACGAAAACGTGAAGCACATCACGCCAGCCGATATTATTTCTTCAATCAGCTATTTCTTCAACTTACTTCACGGAGTAGGCGACACAGACGATATTGACCACCTTGGTAACCGTCGTTTGCGTTCAGTCGGAGAACTTTTACAAAATCAATTCCGTATTGGTTTATCTCGTATGGAGCGTGTTGTTCGTGAGCGTATGTCGATTCAAGACATGAGCACTGTAACACCGCAACAATTGATTAACATTCGCCCAGTTGTGGCATCCATTAAAGAATTCTTTGGTAGCTCTCAGTTATCACAGTTTATGGATCAGACGAATCCACTTGCCGAATTGACGCATAAACGTCGTCTTTCAGCGCTTGGACCTGGTGGTTTGACGCGTGAACGTGCTGGTTATGAAGTGCGTGACGTGCATTACTCTCACTATGGTCGTATGTGTCCGATTGAAACGCCTGAGGGACCAAACATTGGTTTGATTAACTCCTTATCATCTTTTGCGAAAGTGAATAAGTTTGGTTTTATCGAAACACCGTATCGTCGCGTTGATTCCGAAACGAATCGCGTTACTGATCATATCGATTACCTAACTGCAGATGAAGAGGATAATTACGTAGTAGCCCAAGCGAACTCCAAATTGGATGAACTTGGTACTTTTACAGAAGAAGAAGTAATGGCTCGTTTCCGTTCTGCCAACTTAGCGGTAGAAAAAGAACGTATCGATTACATGGACGTATCGCCAAAACAAGTAGTTTCGGTCGCGACGGCATGTATTCCGTTCCTTGAAAACGATGACTCCAACCGTGCGCTAATGGGAGCCAACATGCAACGTCAAGCTGTACCGTTGATGCATCCGGAAGCTCCAATCATTGGAACAGGTATGGAACACGTTTCAGCACGTGACTCTGGGGCTGCTGTTGTTTGTAAACATGACGGCGTTGTAGAACACGTAGAAGCAAAACAAATCTGGGTTCGCCGTATCTCAGAAGTAGATGGCAAAGAAGTAAGTGGTGGAATTGATAAATATACATTGCGTAAATTTGTCCGTTCAAACCATGGTACTTGTTATAACCAACGTCCAAACGTAGCAGAAGGAGACCGCGTAACAAAAGGAGAAATCCTTGGTAACGGACCTTCGATGGATGCTGGAGAACTTGCACTAGGTCGTAACGTTCTTGTAGCGTTCATGACTTGGGACGGTTACAACTACGAGGATGCGATCATCATGAGTGAACGTCTTGTAAAAGATGATGTTTACACGTCGATTCATATTGAAGAATTTGAATCAGAAGCTCGTGATACGAAACTCGGACCTGAGGAAATGACGCGTGACATTCCTAACGTTGGGGAAGACGCATTGCGTGACCTTGACGAACGCGGAATTATTCGTGTCGGAGCGGAAGTAAAAGACGGAGACCTGTTAGTAGGTAAAGTAACGCCAAAAGGTGTCACAGAACTTACAGCAGAAGAACGTTTACTACACGCTATCTTCGGTGAAAAAGCACGTGAAGTTCGCGATACATCACTACGCGTACCACATGGCGGCGACGGCATTGTCCTTGACGTGAAAATCTTTACACGTGAAGCTGGCGATGAGTTACCACCAGGCGTTAACCAACTCGTTCGTGTTTACATCGTTCAAAAACGTAAAATTCACGAAGGTGATAAAATGGCCGGACGTCACGGAAATAAAGGGGTTATCTCTCGTATTTTACCAGAAGAAGATATGCCATTTATGCCAGACGGAACGCCAGTTGATATCATGCTTAACCCACTTGGGGTACCATCGCGTATGAATATCGGACAAGTATTGGAGCTTCACTTGGGTATGGCAGCTCGTTACCTTGGCATCCACATCGCGACACCAGTATTTGATGGTGCGAACGATGATGATGTATGGAGCACAGTAGCTGAATCAGGTATGGCACCAGATGCGAAGACCATTTTGTATGATGGACGTACTGGGCAACCTTTTGATAACCGTGTTTCTGTAGGTATCATGTATATGATTAAACTTGCCCACATGGTTGATGATAAATTGCATGCTCGTTCAACTGGTCCTTACTCACTAGTAACGCAACAACCACTAGGCGGTAAAGCGCAGTTCGGTGGACAACGTTTCGGGGAAATGGAAGTTTGGGCACTAGAAGCATACGGTGCCGCTTATACACTCCAAGAAATCCTAACGATTAAATCCGATGACGTAGTAGGACGTGTGAAAACATACGAATCTATCGTCAAAGGCGAAAGCATTCCAGAACCAGGCGTACCAGAATCCTTCAAGGTATTAATTAAAGAACTTCAAAGTCTAGGAATGGACGTTAAAATCCTTTCTGCTGACAAAGAAGAAATCGAATTACGCGACCTCGAAGACGAAGAATTCGGCGCTCAAAATGACGCTTTCAACATCGTATCCGAGCCAACCAAGCCAGCGGGTATCATTGACTCTAACCAGTAAAATATAAAGCTGAACGCACCGTTTTTATCAGGAAGACGGTGCGAGAAGTTAAAAATAGAACTTGAATAACAAAAATGTTAGACGAGTAGAGTGTCGAACCAGTTTTTGCACTTTCGGTTAAGATGTAGATTCTGCTTCACACAAATCGAGCGAAAGCGATTGTATTTCGCCAATTTTGTGGAAGCCGGAAGCGGAGCATACTTGTGTATGTGAGAACCGGAAGTCCGCAAAATTGGCGGAATGCGATCGCTTGCCGCCGATTTATTTGGGATAAGCTACTCGCTAGAATTTAGGAGGTAGACCAGTTGTTAGATGTGAAAAATTTTGAGTATATGAAAATAGGTCTCGCGTCTCCAGATAAAATTCGTTCATGGTCACACGGAGAAGTTAAAAAACCAGAAACAATCAACTATCGTACGCTAAAACCAGAGCGTGACGGATTGTTCTGCGAAAGAATCTTCGGACCAATGAAAGACTGGGAATGTTCTTGTGGGAAATACAAACGTGTTCGTTATAAAGGCGTAGTTTGTGACCGCTGTGGCGTTGAAGTTACGAAGTCCAAAGTTCGTCGTGAACGTATGGGACACATTGAATTAGCTGCACCAGTTTCGCACATTTGGTATTTTAAAGGTATTCCAAGTCGTATGGGGTTAGCCTTAGACATGTCACCACGTGCACTAGAAGAAGTTATTTACTTCGCTTCGTACGTTGTTACAGAACCAGGCGATACACCACTTGAGAAAAAACAATTGCTATCTGAGAAAGAGTACCGCGTTTACCGCGAGAAATATAGCCAATCATTCCAAGCAGGAATGGGCGCAGAAGCAATCAAGAAACTTTTACAAGACATTCAACTTGAAAAAGAAGTTAATGGCTTGAAAGAAGAATTGAAATCTGCACAAGGACAACGTAGAACGCGTGCGATTCGCCGACTAGAAGTGCTAGAAGCGTTCCGTCACTCAGGCAATGATCCAAGTTGGATGATTCTTGACGTACTACCAGTTATCCCTCCAGAAATCCGCCCAATGGTTCAACTTGAAGGTGGACGTTTTGCAACAAGTGATTTGAATGACCTTTATCGCCGTGTTATTAACCGGAATAACCGTTTGAAACGCTTGCTTGATTTAGGTGCGCCTAACATCATTGTGCAAAATGAAAAACGTATGTTACAAGAAGCAGTAGATGCATTGATTGATAATGGTCGTCGTGGCCGTCCCGTAACAGGACCAGGTAACCGTCCATTGAAATCACTATCGCACATGCTTAAAGGTAAACAAGGTCGTTTCCGTCAAAACTTACTAGGTAAACGTGTCGATTATTCTGGTCGTTCCGTTATCGTCGTAGGTCCGAACCTTAAAATGTACCAATGTGGACTTCCAAAAGAAATGGCTCTTGAACTATTCAAGCCTTTCGTGATGAAAGAACTCGTTGGCCGTGGCCTTGCTCATAACATTAAGAGCGCAAAACGTAAAATTGAGCGTTCTTCACCAGAAATCTGGGATGTTTTAGAAGAAGTAATTCGTGAGCATCCAGTCTTGCTTAACCGCGCACCTACACTTCATAGACTAGGTATTCAAGCTTTTGAACCTACGCTAGTTGAAGGTCGCGCAATTCGTCTTCACCCGCTTGTATGTACTGCTTATAATGCGGATTTCGATGGTGACCAAATGGCTGTCCACGTTCCATTATCTGCCGAAGCACAAGCAGAAGCACGTATTTTAATGCTTGCAGCTCAAAACATTTTGAATCCGAAAGATGGTAAACCAGTTGTAACTCCTTCCCAAGATATGGTGTTAGGTAACTACTATTTGACATTGGAACGTGAAGGCACAGTTGGCGAAGGGACCGTATTCACTGATATTAACGAAGCATTGCTAGCTTATCAAAACGGCTATGTTCATTTGCATACGCGTATCGGTGTTGTTGCAGGATCAATCGATAATGAAAGATTCACTGACAAACAACGCAAACAATTGCTAATTACAACAGTTGGTAAACTTGTTTTCAATACAATTTTGCCACCGTCATTCCCATATATTAACGAACCAACAAGCTACAATTTAGAAGTTGAAACACCTGAGAAATACTTCGTGGATACGAACGTTGACGTGAAGAAACATATTCAAGAACAACCAGTCGTAGATCCATTCAAGAAGAAAATCCTTGGAAATATTATCGCAGAAGTCTTCAAACGATTCCACATTACAGAAACATCTAAAATGTTGGACCGTATGAAAGACCTAGGTTTCAAAATTTCTACGCAAGCGGGTATCACAGTAGGTATCGCCGACATCTTGACGCTTGAAGAAAAGCATGACATTCTTGAAGAAGCGCATGATAAAGTAGAGAAAATCACCAAAACATTCCGTCGTGGTTTGATTACCGATGACGAAAGATACGAACGCGTTATTGCCGTTTGGAATGAAGCGAAAGATGTCATCCAAGGCAAGCTGATTTTGAGTTTGGAACGTTTAAATCCGATTTTCATGATGCAAGACTCCGGAGCTCGTGGTAACATTTCCAACTTTACACAGCTAGCAGGTATGCGTGGTCTGATGGCCGATCCATCTGGACGTATCGTAGAACTTCCAATCACATCGAACTTCCGTGAAGGTCTGACTGTCTTGGAATACTTTATCTCTACCCATGGTGCTCGTAAAGGTCTTACCGATACAGCCCTTAAAACAGCCGATTCTGGTTATCTTACTCGTCGTTTGGTTGATGTGGCGCAAGATGTTATCATTCGTGAATACGATTGTGGCACCGATCGAGGCCTAGAAATTCAAGCAATTCGCGAAGGTACAGAAGTTATCGAGGCATTGGAAGAGCGTCTTGAAGGTCGTTACGCTCGTAAATCGATTAGACATCCAGAAACAGGCGAAGTTATCGTTGCTGAAAATGACTTGATTACAGAAGAGAAATCACGTCTAGTCGTTGAAGCTGGTATCGAAAAAGTAACTATCCGTTCTGCATTCACATGTAATACAAAACACGGCGTATGTAAGAAATGTTACGGCAAAAACTTGGCAACAGGAACAGAAGTTGAAGTCGGAGAAGCTGTTGGTATTATCGCGGCACAATCCATCGGGGAACCAGGTACACAGCTTACAATGCGTACGTTCCATACAGGTGGGGTAGCCGGTGACGATATTACACAAGGTCTTCCACGTATCCAAGAAATTTTTGAAGCACGTAATCCGAAAGGTCAAGCCGTTATTACTGAGGTAGAAGGTGAAGTCATCTCTATCGATGAAGCGCGTGATCGTCAACAAGAAATCGTGATTCAAGGGAAAGATGAAGACCGTCGTAGCTACAGCATTCCTTATACTGCTCGCCTCCGTGTTAAAGTTGGCGATAAAGTAGACCGTGGGGAAGCTCTAACAGAAGGTTCCATTGATCCAAAAGCATTGATTCGCGTTCGCGACGTGCTTTCTGTACAAGAATATCTACTTGCCGAAGTACAAAAAGTTTACCGGATGCAAGGGGTTGAAATCGGCGATAAACACGTTGAAGTTATGGTTCGTCAAATGTTGCGTAAAATCCGCGTAATGGACACTGGTGATACAAACATCTTGCCAGGTACATTAATGGACGTGCATACATTTACAGAATCTAACCGCGACGCATTACTTGCCGGCAAACAACCAGCAACTGGACGCCCAGTGTTGCTAGGTATTACAAAAGCGTCTCTTGAAACAGATTCCTTCTTGTCCGCCGCATCATTCCAAGAAACAACACGTGTTCTTACTGATGCAGCAATCAAAGGTAAAACCGACGAATTGCTCGGCCTGAAAGAAAATGTTATCCTAGGTAAACTGATCCCAGCCGGTACAGGTATCCACCACTACCGCAAACTGAAATCATCCGTACTAGGAAAAGAACAAGAAGTTGCCGACGTAGAAGAAACGACGCATATTTAATTAGATGCTGAACGCGCCCGTTTAGACCTGAAAGCACTTGGAGCCTCCGCAGGAAAAGTCTTCTTTTGACTTTTTCGGAGGAGGTGAAAGTGCCGAAGGTCTGGCGTGTGAAGCTCGATAGACCAAGATGCTGAACGCGCCCGTTTAGACCTGAAAGCACTTGGAGCCTCCGCAAGGAACGAATGCTCACGGTATTCGCACTCATATTGCTACTCTAAGAAAATGATTTTCTAAGAGTAGCAACAAAGTGCCGAAGGTCTGGCGCGTGAAGCACGATAGACCAAGATGCTGAATCTCTTTGTGAAGTTCAGCGGTTAATATTAACAGCCATCCGCGAAATTTCGTTTTTCGTGGGTGGCTTTTTTATTTGTCATAAATAGTGTAAAATAGGTACGTATATGAAAAAGAGGTGAAAGGCTTTGAAAATCGGATTGCGTACCGTAAAAACCGCAGTCGGCGCGACACTTGCCATCCTTATCGCAGAATGGCTTGGCCTCGAATACGCCGTCTCCGCTGGGCTAATCACGGTACTCAGCATTCAAAACACAAAAAAGGGCTCCATACAATTAGCTGTGCAGCGCGTCTATTCGACGATTATTGCCCTAACAATTTCGGCAATATTTTTCCTGCTACTTGGGTTTAACGCTATTGCATTTGGGCTATACTTACTCGTCTTCATTCCTATCGCAGTGCGCCTAAAAGTAACAGACGGCATTGTAGTAAGCTCCGTGCTAGTCACACACATCCTAGTCGAGCAATCACTATCCCTATTCTGGTTCACCAACGAAATGCTCCTCATGGCAGTCGGCGCAGGAATCGGCATCCTCCTAAACCTCTACATGCCAAAAATGGACATCGAGATGAAACAACAACGTCAAAAAATTGAATCAATCATGCGTCAAATTTTCTTCTGTTTCGCGCAAGATTTGAAAAGAGAACCAGTTTACCTAGACGAAAAGAAGCTCATCAAACAATTATCCTCCTATCTTACAGAGGCTAACGAACAATCAAGGCGCCATTTTGACAATCAATTGTTCGCGGATTCACGATATTATATCAAATACATCGATATGCGAACTGTCCAACTCCGCGTCATCAAACAAATGAGTCTTTCTATTCACAGTGTCAGCATCTTAACCAACCACGCTACAAAAATGGCCGAGCTAGTCGAAAAAACCGCCTTATCACTCTCTGAACAAAACCCCGCAGAAGACTTAATCAAAGACGTAAACCAAATCCTAACAGATTTTCGTCAAAGTGAACTACCAAAAACACGTGAAGAATTCGAAGGACGTGCTTTACTTTTCCAGTTTTTAAATGATTTGCGGTATTTATTAGAGTTAAAGCGCGATTTTACACAACAGTTTAAAGAAGATAAAGAATTATTAAAGATTAACGTTAGCTAAGTGCTAGCTTTTGTAATATTTGCTATAATGATGGAAAAAGAGAATTGGGGGAACCAAGGTGCGCAGACAAAAGAAAAGTAGAAAAGGCTTGTGGATCAGTATCATTGTTGCTGTAGTACTAGTTATTGCGGGCGGAGGCGCGTACTATTATTTCATGAATAGCAGTGCCAAGAACGAGAAACTAGCCAACGAAGCAGCAGAAAACTTCACAACCAACATTAAGAAACAAAAGTTCACCAAACTATCCGACGATGTTACCAAACAATCATTAAAACAAAGTGGCTTTACAGCAAAAGAAATGGAAGCGAAGTACGAAACGGTATATACAGGCATCGATGCGCGTGATATCAACGTTTCTAATCTAAAAGTAAGCTATGACGACAGCAAAAAAAAATATAACTTAGCCTACAGTTTAACGATGACAACAACGCTTGGCAAAATGGACAAGCAGAACTATAAAGCGACAATCTCCAGTGAAGACGATAATTGGAAAGTCGACTGGCAGCCGAACCTAATTTTTCCGGGTATGGTGAAATCAGATAAAGTCCGCCTGACAACTGACGAAGCCAAGCGAGGCCAAATCCAAGACGTTAATGGCAAAGGCCTTGCGATAAACAAGAACGTGAGCGAAGCAGGCATCGTCCCAAGTGAACTAGGAGACGGTGAGGCGAAGACCAAAAATCTTGAGGCTATCAGTAAGCAATTTGACATTCCTGTTGCCGATTTGGAGAAGAAACTATCTCAAAGCTGGGTACACGCGGACACATTTGTTCCAATCAAAGTTATAACAACTGGTGCACCTGTGCAAATGACAGGAGTGAGTTACGCAACAATTGAAACGAGATACTACCCACTAAGTCAAGCCGCTGCACATCTAATCGGCTATGTTGGCGAAGTTAGCGCGGAAGACATCGAGAAGAACAAGTTGCTAAACGTCGGCGATTTCATCGGAAAAGCTGGCCTAGAACGCTACTACGACAAAGCACTACGCGGCACAAACGGCGGTAAAATCATCGTTGTAAATGATGACACCAAAGAAGAGACCGTCCTTCAAGAAAACAAGAAAAAAGATGGCGAAACAATTAAACTAACAATCGATAGCACGATTCAGCAAAACGCATTTAATGCACTAAAAGGCGAAGCAGGTTCCGCGACGGTCATTAATCCAACCAACGGCAACCTCGTAGCGTTAGTGAGCTCACCATCTTATGATACGAACCAAATGGTAGCAGGTATTTCTAGCGAAGACTATAAGAAACTCACGGATGACAAAAAACTTCCATTCCTAGCCCGCTATGCCACACGCTACGCACCAGGTTCGACTTTTAAAACAATCACAGCAGCAGTAGGTCTAGGAAATGGTACTACCAAGCCAGATAAAGTTCGCGAGATTTCCGGATTGAAGTGGCAAAAAGACACATCATGGGGTAACTATTTCGTAACCCGTGTTCATGATATTCCGAAAGTAAACATGGTTGACGCATTAGTGAACTCGGATAATATTTATTTTGCCCAAGAAGGTTTAGCAATGGGTGAAACGAAATTCCAAGATGGCTTGAAGAAATTCGATTTTGGCGAAGAATTTGATTTACCATTCAACATGGAACCTGCTCAAATTTCCAATAATGGTATCAAAAAAGATATCTTACTAGCAGATACAGCATACGGCCAAGGCGAACTTCTCATGTCACCAATCCAACAAGCTGTAGCTTACACACCATTCGCGAACAACGGCAAGATGGTCTATCCAAAACTAACCGAAAACAGAAAAAACAAAAGCGGCCAAAGATTCCATGAGCGCAGATACAGCTAATACAGTCAAAAATGCACTCGTGCAAGCTGTTTCCAAACCAGAAGGAACCGCGCATAAACTACAAATCGCTGGCAAAAACATCGCAGCCAAGACAGGAACAGCCGAACTGAAACAAAAGCAAGGCGAAAGTGGTCTTGAAAATGGCTTTCTACTTGCATTCGATAGTGATAATCCACAGTATTTAATGCTAGCTATGATTGAAGGCGTCAACGGCCGTGGCGGTAGTGGCCTTGTCATTGATAAAATGAAACCAGTTATCGAATCGTTCTATAAATAGTCATCCAACCTGAGAGGTCTGCGCGACTTTTCAGGTTTTTTTGAAATTACTTTACTTTCCATTTCGAACGCGGTATAATAAGTGAAATATCAATTCCGAGTAAAACGATGCGAATTGTTAAAAAGGGAGGCACGACCATGACTGCTATTATTGGAATTTCTGCAGCACAACTAAGCGAGCAGATACCGAACACGATTTCACGCAATGGTACATTTGTCGGTGGCGACTACATATCCGTCGTTGCAAAAAGCGGGGCAGCGCCATTTGTTATACCAGTCACGGACGCAAGCCTCGTCACTACTTTTGTCAATCAGATTGATGGCTTGATTTTATCTGGTGGCCAGGACGTTTCCCCGTCGCTATATGGCTCAGAACCAACCGGCAAGTTAGGTCACACATCACACGCCCGCGACATTTTTGAATTAGCACTTTTACAAGAAGCGTTGGCGCAAAAGAAACCGATACTAGCAATTTGCCGCGGCGCCCAGCTTTTAAATATTGCATTTGGAGGCACGTTGCATCAGGATACGAGCTACATGGAGCACACGAACTTGTCACATATGCAAGAAGTAACTGCGACCACAGCGACGCATTCCGTGCAAATCGCACAAACATCACGACTTTCAAAAATGTTAGGTAATACAGCGCAGGTCAACTCTTTTCACCACCAAGCAATCGATGCATTAGGCGCGGGCCTTCACGTAAGTGCCACAGCCCCAGATGGTGTCATCGAAGCAATCGAAAAGCCTGGCGCACAATTCGTCATCGGCGTCCAGTGGCACCCAGAATTAATCGCCGAAACCGACATTGGAATGCAACGCCTTTTCCAAGAGTTCATAAAAAGCGCCGAACATAGCGCTATCAAACAATTTTACAATGCAACGCCAATAAATTTTAAAAAGAGAGCTACATTACGTTAGCAAAAGGGAGGAAACAACATGAAAAATGGGATACTTATCACGATGATTCTACTGCTCGGCGTCGTTATCGCGGCATGCGGAGGTAGTAAAGGGGACAAGCAACAAGCAAGCACTAGCGAAACAAAACAAGCAATCAAAGTCACGTCCGCAGGCGAAATCGCGACACTCGACAGCGCGCTGTACAGCGACACATTCAGTTCAGATGCCATCGGCCAAATTTCCGAAGGCTTATACCGCGTCAATCCCGATAACGAGGCAGAATTAGGCATCGCTAAAGCCGAACCAACCGTGAGCGCTGACAAAAAAGTATACACATTCCAATTACGCGATGACGCCAAATGGTCAAACGGGGACCCAGTCACGGCCGCCGACTTCGTTTACGCATTCCAAAAAGTCGTCAACCCAAAAACAGCATCCCCAAGCTCCAACCAACTCGACGTTATCAAAAACGCGAATCTCATTCGCAACGAAAAAGCAGAACCAAGCACATTAGGCGTTAAAGCCATAAACGACAAAACACTTGAAATCACACTAGAAAACCCAATTCCATACTTACCAAAACTACTAACCGGCACACCATTTTTGCCACAAAATGAAAAATTCGTTACATCTAAGGGCTCTAAATACGGCACATCCGCAGACACCGTCCTATCCAACGGTCCTTTCCTATTAAAAGACTGGTCAGGAATCGGCACATCGTGGACATACATCAAGAATAAAGACTACTGGGATGCCAAAAACGTCAAACTAAACAAAATAGCCACTCAAGTCGCTAAAGACACAGGCGCAGGCGTCAATCTCTACGAAACAGGGGCTGTCCAATACACCGCTCTAACCGACGAATTCGTCCAAAAATACAAAAACGACAAAGCCTATCATTCCGATTCCAAATCACTAATCGGTTATCTCGGATTTAACGAAGACCGCGCATCTACCGGCAATGTTCACCTGCGCAAAGCACTATCCATGGCATTCGACAAAGAAGCCTACACAAACACAATACTCGGCGACGGCTCCAAACCACTAAACGGCTACATTCCTGCCGACTTCGCCAAAGACCCAGCAAACAACAAAGACTTCCGCGCTGAAAATGGTGACCTAGTAACATTCGATCCAGACAAAGCAAAATCAGAATGGACAACAGCTAAAAAAGAACTCGGCGTTGACAAACTAACTTTAGAAATCCTATCATCCGACACCGAAGTCTCCAAGAAAACCGTCGAATTCCTACAAAGCGAAATCCAGAAAAACCTACCTGGACTCACTATCAAACTAAAAAGTGTCCCATTAAAGAACCGTCTAGCCCTTACAACAGCTGGCGATTATGACATTTTCTATGGTACATGGTCACCAGACTACAGTGATCCGATCAACTTTTTAGAAGTTTATCAATCCGATGGCGGTCTTAATTTTTCGAAATATAAGAGCAAGACTTATGACGCGGGGCTAAATGCGGTTAAGAGCACATACGCGACTGAGCCAGAGAAACGCTGGAATGAAATGCTGGCACTTGAGAAGCAACTCATCCAAACCGATGCCGCTATTGCACCATTTTATCAAGGCGCAACAGCATACTTGCTAGACCCGAACGTGAAGGCGTTCAAATCTATCCATTTGGTCGAAATATCTCTTACCGACTAGCTTACGTCAAAAAATAAGTAATTTGAAAGAAATAGCTAGAGCAACCGAATCCAAACGGCTGTTTTAGCTATTCTTTTTAAGCGGGAAGATATAATCGAAACCCTTGACAACATCACCGGATAAGTGTTATTATATCAAAGGTGCCTCTCTCACTTGTGTTGAGGTATAGAAAATAGAAGCTGTTGCTAGGGGAACCTATCAGCAATTTTATTTTAAAGAAAAAATGAACCACCTGGATGTGTGGCTCTACAAATTCCGGAAGGAGGAAACCAAAAAATGCCTACAATTAATCAATTAGTTCGCAAACCGCGTCAATCTAAAATTCAAAAATCAGATTCTCCAGCACTTAACAAAGGCCTGAATACTTTCAGAAGATCATTAACTGACGTTTCATCTCCACAAAAACGTGGTGTATGTACTCGTGTCGGTACAATGACTCCGAAGAAACCTAACTCAGCGCTTCGTAAGTATGCCCGTGTACGTTTGACAAACGGTCTTGAAGTAACTGCTTATATCCCAGGTATCGGACACAACCTACAAGAACATAGTGTAGTACTTATTCGCGGAGGACGTGTTAAAGATTTACCGGGGGTACGTTACCATATCGTACGTGGTGCTTTAGATACAGCTGGTGTTGAAAATAGAGGACAAAGCCGTTCTAAATACGGAACGAAAAAACCTAAGAAATAAACTAAACTCATTAGAAAGGAGGATATCCAATGCCTCGTAAAGGTCCTGTTGCTAAACGTGACGTATTGCCCGATCCGATTTATAATTCGAAATTGGTAACACGTCTAATCAATAAACTTATGATTGATGGTAAACGTGGTAAAGCACAATCTATCATCTATTCAGCTTTTGATATCATTGCACAAGAAAGTGGTAAAGATCCTATGGAAGTATTTGACGAAGCAATCAAGAACATCATGCCAGTTCTTGAAGTTAAAGCTCGCCGTGTCGGTGGTGCTAACTATCAAGTTCCGATTGAAGTTCGTGCTGATCGTCGTACAACACTAGGTCTACGTTGGTTAGTTAACTATTCACGTCTACGTGGAGAGAAAACTATGGTAGAACGTCTTGCACACGAAATTCTTGACGCATCTAACAATACTGGTGCTTCCGTTAAGAAACGCGAAGACACACACAAAATGGCAGATGCAAACAGAGCATTCGCTCACTATCGCTGGTAAGATTTTTCTTATCCGCACAAACCGGGCAACAATTGCTGCCTAACTAAATCGTTAATAATGGAAGGAGAAATACCCATGGCTAGAGAGTTCTCCTTAGAAAAGACGCGTAATATTGGTATTATGGCACATATTGATGCTGGTAAAACCACTACTACAGAGCGTATCCTTTTCTATACAGGGCGTATTCATAAAATTGGTGAAACACACGAAGGCGCATCCCAAATGGACTGGATGGAGCAAGAGCAAGAACGTGGTATCACGATCACATCCGCTGCGACAACTGCGCAATGGAAAGGTCACCGCGTAAACATTATCGATACTCCTGGACACGTAGACTTCACGGTTGAAGTTGAACGTTCACTACGTGTATTAGATGGTGCTGTTGCCGTTCTTGATGCACAATCAGGTGTTGAACCACAAACAGAAACAGTTTGGCGCCAAGCAACTACTTACGGGGTTCCTCGTGTAGTATTTGTTAATAAAATGGATAAAATCGGTGCTGACTTCTTGTATTCAGTAGGTACATTACATGACCGTCTTGATGCAAATGCACACCCAATCCAATTACCTATCGGCGCAGAAGACACTTTTGAAGGTATTATTGACTTAGTTGAGATGAACGCTTTGTATTATCTTGATGATGTAGGAAATGATCCTGAAATCCGTGAAATCCCAGCTGACCTTAAAGATCAAGCTGAAGAATATCGCGGCAAGCTAATTGAAGCTGTTGCAGATTTAGATGAAGATCTTATGATGAAATATCTGGAAGGCGAAGAACCTACAAAAGAAGAATTGAAAGCTGCGATCCGTAAAGGAACACTAGCTGTAGAATTCTATCCTGTTGTATGTGGTACAGCATTCAAAAACAAAGGTGTACAACCGATGCTTGATGCAGTACTTGATTATCTTCCAGCTCCTACTGATGTTCCAGCTATCAAAGGTATTTTACCAGATAGCGAAGATGAAGCAGAACGTCATGCAAGTGACGAAGAGCCATTCTCATCATTAGCATTTAAAGTTATGACTGACCCTTATGTTGGTCGTCTTACTTTCTTCCGCGTTTACTCAGGTACTTTGAACTCAGGTTCTTACGTTCAAAATTCATCTAAAGGTAAACGTGAACGTGTAGGTCGTATCCTACAAATGCACGCGAATCACCGTGAAGAAATCGATATCGTTTACTCTGGTGATATTGCTGCAGCTGTAGGTCTTAAAGATACTACAACTGGGGACACTCTATGTGATGAAAAGAATCAAATTATCTTAGAATCTATGGAATTCCCAGAACCAGTTATCTCGGTTGCGATTGAGCCTAAATCAAAAGCAGACCAAGATAAAATGGGTCAAGCTCTTGCGAAACTTGCAGAAGAAGATCCAACATTCCGTACAGAGACTGACCAAGAAACTGGTCAAACAATCATCTCTGGTATGGGTGAGCTTCACTTAGACATCCTTGTAGACCGTATGAAACGTGAATTCAAGGTAGAAGCTAACGTGGGTGATCCACAAGTTTCTTACCGTGAAACATTCCGCCAATCTGCTCAAGTCGAAGGTAAATTCGTTCGTCAATCAGGTGGTCGTGGACAATATGGTCACGTTTGGATTGAATTCAGTCCTAACGAAGAAGGAAAAGGCTTTGAGTTCGAGAACGCTATCGTTGGTGGTGTTGTTCCACGTGAATACATCCCAGCAGTTCAAGCAGGTCTTGAAGGTGCACTAGGAAATGGTGTGCTTGCAGGATATCCGCTAATCGATATTAAAGCGAAATTATATGACGGATCTTACCATGATGTCGATTCCAATGAAATGGCCTTTAAAGTGGCTGCTTCTATGGCTCTTCGTAACGCGGCTAAGAAATGTAATCCTGTCATCTTGGAACCAATGATGAATGTTGAAGTAATTGTACCTGAGGATTACCTTGGAGACATTATGGGTAACATCACATCTCGTCGTGGTCGCGTAGATGGTATGGAAGCACGCGGTAACGCTCAAGATGTTCGT
>NZ_AODL01000002.1 GCF_000525995.1 Paenilisteria riparia FSL S10-1204
TTTTTTGCAGGAATTGGACACGCAGGTTACCCAACATCATCCGCCAGAACTGTGACTGACACATATCCAATGGAAAAAAGAACCTGGGCGCAATCTATTCTAATCTCTACATCAGGAATTGCTTCCATCATCGGACCACTGTTAATCCCGATTATTATTGCTCAATTTGGCTGGAGGGGAGCTGTTTTCTGCATTGCATTCATTTTTGTTTTGGCGCTAATTCTCGTCATTTGGAAATTGCCAAACACGCATAAAGAAAAGCAAAAAGCGGCACAAAAAAGCGATGCACCAACCATACCATTTTTAAAAGTACTAGCAAATCCCGTTGTTATTTTACTATTTATCGCGATGTGTAGCATTAATATTGCATTATACACCGTCGCGAACTGGATGCCAACCTATTTTGTAGATGAGCGAGGTGTAACACTTGGTATAAGCTCTATCATCGTAGCTATTGCAGGACTTGGTAGCTTACTCGGAAGTTTTGGAACAGCCTTCATCGTTGGCCACTATTTCCAGCATCGCGAAAAACGTGTCATCTTTATTTTAGCAGTTATTGCAGCAGTGTCAGCAATTCTTGTTTACCATACAGAAAACATCGCGGGCGCCACATTCTGGCTCTTCCTGTGCTACCTGTGTTCCGTCATGATTTTCTCAACGATGTTCACCTTACCATTAAAACGACTAGATGAATCTATCGTCGGAACTGGCGTTGGCATTATCAACACAGGAGCAACACTGGGAGGCGTTTTCGCACCGATTATTGTCGCGACTCTAGTAGGCAAATTCGGTACATACGATAGCGTCTTTACTTCAATCGCTGTCGTATCCATCATCACCGCGATATTTGTTGGACTAATACCGAATGTAAAAAAAGACAGTTTTGGAACACAAACCAAATAAACCAGCAACAATCTCTTGGGACTGTTCGACGCCAAATTGTGTATCACCAAACACTTCCGCTCGATTTTTGCAAAGCCGCGTTTATGCCTTATTCGTTTTAATTGATAGGGCATAGACACGGGCTTTATTTGGTATTTCCTTAAGATTCTTTCTACAATGTTCGTCGAAATTCATAAAACTGGATGGCATTGACATCCAAATATGCGTAAAACGACCAATTTTCTGTAATTAACTCGTCGCTCACCGAAAGTGTTGGCTGTGCGTCTTGCACAATATAATCCATAATTTCCGAATCGAGCCCATGCTTACTGTTTAATTGCCAATACTTTGAATAAAGTGCACCATTCTCCTGATCGAACTGGAATTTGCGCAACTGATATTCTCCAGGTATAAGCCCATCAAACTGCACATGGAACTCCTTTCGATAATCTTGTAAAAACGAATCTTCCACTGAATAGAGTGGGTTCATATTCGTACAGTTCAACAATACAAGCTGGTACCCATCCTCATTTTCTGTCATCACAAAATGCTCGCCACGTGCCACCACCTTTCCGTGTAACCTTTCCTTAAACTTAAGCGAAAAATACGCTGGTCGTTTTCCATTGAAAAAATGAAACAATTCCAGCCCATCCAATCGGATATTGTGCCCACTCAAATCCTCTTCATGTAGCTCCGTGTTAATCCAAAATCCAAGCCCGGCTACCTCCGAACTAACCGCTAGAACCGTTTGAAAAATAAGAGCTCCTCTAAAAAATGTCCCGTTTGTATAACGCGTATTTCCAGTCAATGTGTTCCAATTCGTCAACATCAAAGGCTTATCCCACCGATTTTCCTTCAAATATCGCTTTAACTTTTGCGTTTTTGATAAAACATAATCTTTCGTAATAATAAAGTCCTTCTGTGCACTTTTCGTGAAATCGACCGCTTCGTTTTGGTTTGCATTAAAACCGAGGAAGTCAACTGCATCCCGATTTTGTAAAATCCACGCATGATTCGCAAACGGTGTTTCCCGTCGCTCAGAAAATGGCAAATAACTCCCAACCTGAATAGAGGCGTGGAAACTTTTAATCACTTCGCGTAATTTCAAATATACACGTTGCAGTTCCTTTTTTGAAGCAACCGTATTGTATGGCTCATAATACATGAAATACCATGTCTTAACAAACGGTGACCCATACACTTGAATCATATGCTGCATAAACTGCGTCAGTTTTTCAAAATAGAGCGTCTCATCACTCGAAATATCCTGATATTCTATGCGAATAAACAAGCTGATACCATGCTTTTTTAAGTAATCAATGGCTAAAGAAGCATTGGCATATGGGGAAGAAGTCGGCATAGCTTCATCCGTTTCTTTTTCCGAAAGCAATGTGGAGCCAAAGATTAGATGGCGAATGCCAACATAGCGAACACGAAGTTCTGCTGCGGCTGACTCAATTTGACGTTGCACATTGTGATTCAACACTTCTTTCAATTCCCCAATCGTCAAAATATGTATTGGTTCAGGAATTGTTTCTTGTTTTCCCATGGTAATCGAAATTCGTCTCTGCTCAAAAGGAATTTCATTCATGAAGTTCACTTTCTCAGCAACTTGGCGATAATGCGAAAGTTTCACTAAAACAGCAGGGGATGGCTTAATCGGTGTTACTTCAGGCATCGGAGTCTGCTGTTTGTCCGAATCTAAAGGCGCAGCAAGGAAATCTCGACGATAAGATGCAGGCGATTTACCATAATATGTTTTAAAAGAAGTCGTGAAATTTTTAGAAGAAGAAAAGCCATTTTTCTGGGCAATCTGTGAAATCGTGGCTGAGCTATAACACAAATCTTCCAAACTATGCTCCAGACGAATCTGTGTTAAATATTGCAAAAAGCCTAATCCTGTCATCTTTTTAAAATACCGAGACAAATAAGCGACCGATAAATATTCCTGTTCTGCTATACTTTGGAGCGTAATCGGCTCATCAAACTGTTGCTCTAACTGCTGAATAATGCGCGTAATCCGAGTGTCATGAACCGCGAATTTATCTTCTGACACGTGTTCCTCTTTGAAAAAGCGAGTTAGTAACAACATCATTTGAAAAAGTGCACTTTGCGACTCCAAAATGCTATTTTCAAAACCATTTGCTGTTGCAATCATCATATTCGCCAAGTTCTTGCGCAACAAAGTTACCATCTTTTCACGCCCTGTATCAAGTCCACTAGAGAAACAATCAAAAGAATATTGAAAATAAGCAGGGTAATATAATGCAAAAAATGGTCCAGTGATCTGCAGTTTCATCACAGTATTAGACTTTATTCCACGAATCGAATAATGTTGCTGATGATTGATTACAATTAAGTCGCTTTCTTGTAGCAAAAACGTCTGACCAGCTGAAGAGACTCGAAGTTCTCCCTCCAAAACGAAAAAGATAGTTGTGCCACTATTCACTGTCGGCGCTAAGTAATGAATATTTTCCAACTGAATCGTATATCCGTCTTTTTTTCCCATGATTTTGCCCCCTTAATTGTTCATCTCGCCTTCATTATACTAGAAATCACGGAGTATGACGATTAAATTTGCAGATATTTTTCTTTGGACAAAATTAGGATAAAGTATTATAATAACTATATGGTCAAAAAAGGTCAGATTAGAAAAATATCCATCTTAAAGCGGAGGTTATTTGAAACGAAGAGGCCTATAATAAAAAGAAAATCAAGAAATGAGGTGCATCATTTTTATGGAAATGCAGAAATTCACACAACAAGTCCAAGAAACGATTGCGTCGGCACAACAATTGGCTGTAGACGGCCAACAACAACAAATTGACACGGTCCATGTGTTTGCCGCACTTTTAACACATAGCGATTTTACAAAACGGGTGTACGAAGTCGCGGGTGTTGATGCGAAACAATTACTTAGCGTCATAGAAACCGAAATAGAGAAGTTGCCGATTGTAACGGGAAGTAATGTGCAGTACGGCCAAGCAATGAGCCCGGCTTTATACGAACTCATGCGTGACGCAGAAAAAGAGCGCCAAACGCTAGAAGATGACTATGTCTCGACTGAACATCTATTACTAGCGATTATGAATCAGAAAAAAAGCCCAATTACAGAGGCCATCGGGATTCCGAAAAAACAATTAAATGAAGCCATTTTACAAATCAGAGGAGGAAAACGAGTGACATCACAAAATGCAGAAGATCAATATGAGGCATTACTAAAGTACGGCCGCGATTTAGTAGCCGAAGTCCGCGCTGGGAAAATCGATCCAGTCATCGGGCGTGATACAGAAATCCGCAATGTCATCCGGATATTATCACGGAAAACAAAAAATAACCCAGTCTTAATCGGCGAACCAGGTGTTGGTAAGACGGCTATCGTCGAAGGTTTAGCCCAACGTATCGTACGTAAAGACGTTCCCGAAGGACTAAAAGATAAGACGATTATTTCACTAGATATCGGTTCACTTATCGCTGGTGCGAAATATCGTGGCGAATTTGAAGAACGTCTAAAGGCCGTCTTGCAAGAAGTAAAAGATAGCGACGGCGAAATTTTACTTTTCATCGATGAAATTCATACGATTGTCGGCGCTGGAAAAACAGACGGTGCCATGGATGCAGGCAATATGCTAAAACCAATGCTTGCTCGCGGTGAACTTCACTGTATCGGTGCCACCACATTGGACGAATACCGCCAATACATTGAAAAAGATCCAGCCCTAGAACGACGTTTCCAAAAAGTCCTTGTTCCAGAGCCAACCGTGGAAGACACAGTTTCCATTTTGCGCGGGCTAAAAGAACGTTTTGAAATCCATCATGGGGTCAATATTCACGATAACGCGCTTGTCGCAGCGGCGAGCTTGTCAAACCGCTACATCACCGACCGATTTTTGCCAGATAAAGCGATTGACCTTGTCGACGAAGCTTGCGCCACCATTCGCGTGGAAATCGATTCAATGCCAAGTGAACTGGACGAAGTGACGCGCAAAGTGATGCAACTAGAAATCGAAGAAGCAGCGCTAAAAGAAGAAAAAGATCCAGCCAGCGAACGACGCCTTGAAATGCTACAAAAAGAGTTGGCTGATTACAAAGAAGAAGCAAACAAAATGAAATCGAAATGGGAATCGGAAAAAAACGAAATCAGCAATATCCGCGAAGTCCGCGAACAAATTGACCATTTGCGCCACGAACTAGAAGAAGCAGAGAACAATTACGACCTAAACAAAGCCGCAGAGTTGCGTCATGGCCGTATCCCAGAAGCGGAGAAACATCTTGCCGAACTAGAAGCAGAAAACCGCGAAAAAACAGCAAACGAAGACCGCTTGTTGCAAGAAGAAGTAACCGAGAACGAAATCGCAGACATCGTCGGTCGTTGGACAGGTATTCCAGTTAGCAAATTAGTCGAAGGCGAACGCGAAAAACTGCTAAAACTCGCCGAATCACTCCGCGAAAAAGTCATTGGACAAGAAAATGCGGTAGAACTAGTAAGCGACGCTGTTATCAGAGCTCGTGCAGGTATCAAAGACCCGCGCCGTCCAATTGGTTCTTTCATTTTCCTAGGGCCAACTGGTGTCGGAAAAACTGAACTGGCAAAAGCACTTGCATTTAATCTTTTTGACTCCGAAGATCATATGATTCGCATTGATATGTCTGAATACATGGAAAAGCATTCCGTATCAAGGCTTGTCGGCGCACCTCCAGGCTATGTTGGGTATGAAGAAGGCGGTCAGTTAACCGAAGCAGTTCGCCGTAACCCGTACTCCATTATTTTGCTAGACGAAATTGAAAAAGCGCATCCGGATGTTTTCAATATTTTACTTCAAGTTTTAGATGACGGGCGCATCACAGATTCTCAAGGCCGCCTGATTGATTTTAAAAACACCGTCATCATTATGACGTCTAATATTGGTTCCACAATGCTACTGGAACGAACGGTAGACGGAGAAATTTCTGAGCAACTAGAAGAAGATGTGCTAGAAGTTTTGCAAGCTTCATTTAAGCCAGAATTTTTAAACCGTGTGGATGACATCATTCTCTTCAAACCGCTAACATTGGAAAATATTAAAGGCATCGTTGAAAAAGTGGTCGCGGAATTGGAAGTTCGTCTTGCAAGTCAAGAAATTGCGATTACGATGACAGAAGATGCGAAACGTTATATTGCAGAGGAAGCGTATGATCCAGTTTATGGAGCACGTCCATTGAAACGCTACATTACACGACAAATCGAAACACCTCTTGCCCGCGAAATCGTAGCTGGAAAAATTATGCCACATTCCAAAGTTGCGATTACATTACAGGACAACAGTTTCCATTTTGACATAGAATAAAAGAATGCTTAGCTCTCAGCGTGTCGACAAACGCCCATTTTCGTCGTTAAAAGCTCTGTTCCGATGCTTTTCTACGCTGCGCTACGCATAACTTCTCACATGGTTAGTCCATGCCTAGAACCTGGACATTTGTCGATACGCTGAGGTTTGGAGGCATGGACCGGTTTTTTATTTAAAATATAGTTTATCTACAGTCCGTGTTTAGATTAGATTTTCTAGGCAAAGCGTTTTATACTTAGAGAAGTAGGGAAAATTGTTAGTGTATGAAATTGAAACGTGGAGAGGATGAAAGAAATGAAATTAGTATTGATTCGTCATGGACAAAGCGAATGGAACAAACTGAACTTATTTACCGGCTGGCACGATGTCGACTTGTCGGAAGAAGGTGTCGAGGAGGCTAAACGCGCAGGTCAGCTAGTCAAAGAAGCAGGCCTAGAGTTCGACGTCGCCTTCACATCTGTCCTAACCCGCGCGATTAAAACGCTTGACTACACGTTAGAAGGCTCCGAACAATTATGGGTTCCCGTTCACAAGTCATGGCGTCTAAATGAACGTCATTACGGTGCACTTCAAGGCCTTAATAAACAAGAAACGGCCGATAAATATGGCGCTGATCAAGTACAGCAATGGCGTCGTAGCTACGATACATTGCCACCATTACTTGAAGACAACGACGAACGCTTAGCCAAAAATGATCGTCGCTATCAACTTTTAGACACAAGCGCGATTCCAAGAGGCGAGAACTTAAAGGTTACATTAGAACGCGTTATCCCGTATTGGATGGACACGATTGCTCCGGAAATAAAAAGCGGAAAACGCGTCGTTATTGCAGCACACGGCAATAGCTTACGTGCTTTAGTGAAATTCCTCGAAGACATCAGCGACGATGACATCATGGAACTAGAAATTCCAACAGGTGTCCCGCTAGTTTACGAACTGGATGAAGACTTAAAACCTACCAATAAATATTACTTAGGCGAATAAACATAAAAACGATTGAAAATCCAGATTTGGACGCTCAATCGTTTTTATATCATTATTTTTTCCGAGCAGACACAAGTAGCATCATTGGTCTACGCAACTCATCCGGCATATCAGGGTGGCTGTTTAACATGGCCGCATCTGGTTCTGGCTCTACTAATTTCACAAGCTCAAATCCAGTTTCCAACAACGTATTCATATAAGTCGTCAATGTCTTATGGTACTTCATCACATCTTCCCCAAGAAAATTCGCCGTCCGCAAACCTTCCATGAAATACTTGTCCACAGGCCAATGCAACTTATTCCCATCCGTATCATAATACCAGTCCTGCGTGCCTTGCGCTGTAAAAACAGGATGCTCCACCGAAAAAACAAACGCGCCGCCATGAACCAAACACTGATTCACCTTCTCGCAAATCGTCTTAAACGACGCAACATAATGAAGTGCGAGTGAACTAAGCACCACATCAAAACTATCCGCTTCAAAATCAATATCCTCAAGCGCTTGCTGCACGTAGTTAATTTTTGGAGAATCAGTCTTTTTACGCGCTTCTGTCAGCATTTTCTCAGAAATATCGACACCAGCCACAGACACTGCCCCATTTTCCACAGCATACAAGCAATGCCAACCAAAACCGCAACCTAAGTCGAGCACGCGTTTACCATGAAAATCAGGCATCATTTTCTGGAATTCATGCCATTCTCCAGCACCCTTTAAGCCTTCTACAGATCGGTTCATTTTGCTATACTGCTCAAAGAAAGTAGGATTATCATATATATTTTCTTTCAAGTCGAAACACCTCTTCCGCGCATATTATAACATAAAAAAAAGCGGCTAAACACTTGCCAATCAAAAGATCAACACATGCTTATAGCCACTTTCTTTATTTGATATCGTAAGTTTCGCTTTCTTTTGGCATCAGTACAGGAATTAAGAAAATCGCAATCGAAATAGCGACTGCCATAATAGTACCCATGGTGAAATCATACGTTGTTGCAATAACAGACGCAGCAACATATTCAGACATTTGCGCCAAAATAAACACCCAGAAAAAGGTCACGATATAACGCATGACACAACACCTCCATTCAAGGATTCCTTCTGTTATTCTAGCACAAATAAGACAATTAAACCAACATTTATTCCCCAAGCTAAGGATAATTTGGTTGTGGAAATAGGGATTGTCTGTTAGAATTAGGACCAGGTAATAAAAAAAGCCGAACGCGCTCGTCCAGCCCCGACAGAAATAGTGACCCTAACGGTGAAAGCCGTCACTTTGGCTTTTGCCGTTAGGGTCACTATTTCCGAGGGGCTAGCGCGTGAGGCTAGATTGACCAAAAAAGCCATACAAAAGAAAAAACAACAAAAAAAAACAACAGATTCTCGCACTACTATTTATCTATCCGTATCAATTTTATCTATACCAGAGCTCTCAAAACAGCTCAAACTATTATTTTCTTGGAGGAATACAAAATGAATGCAGGTATTTTAGGTGTTGGCAAATACGTACCAGAACGCGTCCTAACAAACGCAGATTTAGAAAAAATGATGGACACATCCGACGAGTGGATTCGCACAAGAACAGGCATCCAAGAACGTCGCATAGCACGTGAGGACGAATACGTACACGATATGGCGTACGAAGCAGCCAAAGCCGCAATCGAAAACGCTGGTCTAACACCAGAAGACATCGATTTATTTATCGTAGCAACCGTAACACAAGAATCCAATTTCCCATCTGTCGGAAATATAATACAAGATCGCCTAGGCGCAATAAACGCCGCAGCAATGGACTTAGGCGCAGCGTGTGCTGGCTTCACTTACGGAACAGTAACAGCAGCCCAATTCATCCAAACAGGCGCATACAAAAACATCGTCGTTATCGGCGCTGATAAATTATCCAAAATCACAGATTGGGAAGACCGTAGCACAGCCGTTCTATTTGGAGATGGCGCTGGAGCAATCGTGATGGGACCAGTTTCTGACGGTCGCGGCTTATTAGCATTTGACCTTGGTTCAGACGGTTCTGGTGGCAAACATTTAAATCTAAACGAAAAACGCAAATTATATATGAACGGCCGCGAAGTTTTCCGCTTTGCAGTGCGTCAAATGGGCGATGCTTCGTTACGTGTTCTTGAAAAATCAGGAATCGCCAAAGATGATTTAGACTTACTCATCCCACACCAAGCAAATATTCGCATCATGGAAGCATCTCGCGAACGTCTTGAACTACCAGAAGAAAAACTAATGAAAACTGTGCATAAATACGGCAACACATCTGCATCATCGATTGTTTTAGCCTTAGTAGATGCCGTAGAAGAAGGTCGTATTAATGATGATGACAACTTACTATTAGTAGGTTTTGGCGCTGGCTTAACATGGGGCGCGCTAGTCATTAAATGGGGTAAATAAAAGCGTGATAAGCCTGAAGCGAACGATGTTTTGTTTCAGGTAACGCTTTCTTTCAGGACTTTTCGGGAAATCATGTATTATTTATGATATAATAAGTCTGTCTTTATATTTTTTTTGCTATGAGAAATTGCATTTTTAGCAAGTTTAGCTACTGTTATATATGAACAGAAGTTTATTTTTATGAGAACAGGAGATGAAATAATGGAGAAGAAACGTGTTGTAGTAACGGGAGTCGGTGCTGTTACACCAATAGGTAATGACGCTAATACAGCTTGGGAGAACGCGAAAAAAGGTGTGAATGGTGTCGGAGAACTTACACGGCTTAATCCAGACGACTACCCAGTGAAAATCGCTGCGGAAGTAAAGGATTTCGATATTGAGCAATACCTTGAGAAGAAAGAAGCTCGCAAAATGGACCGCTTCACGCATTACGCCATCGCAAGTGCGGATATGGCTGTTGCCGATTCAGGTTTAACAATTGACGATTCAAACGCAGAACGTGTTGGTGTTTGGATTGGCTCAGGAATTGGCGGTATGGAAACATTTGAAACACAATATGATACCTTTTTAAATCGTGGCCATCGTCGTGTTAGTCCATTTTTTGTACCAATGATGATACCTGATATGGCGAGCGGTCAAGTATCCATCCGTTTCGGCGCAAAAGGCATTAACTCAGCGACCGTAACGGCATGTGCTACAGCTACGAACTCAATCGGAGACGCATTCAAAGTCATCCAACGCGGCGACGCTGACGTGATGATTACTGGTGGCGCCGAAGCCCCAATTACAAAAATGTCCGTAGCAGGATTCGTTGCGAACAAAGCATTATCCTTAAATCCAGATCCAGAAACGGCATGTCGTCCATTCGACGCTGAACGTGACGGTTTTATCATCGGCGAAGGCGCAGGCATCTTCATTTTAGAAGAACTAGAACACGCCAAAGCTCGCGGTGCTAAAATTTATGCCGAAGTGGTTGGCTATGGCGCAACAGGAGACGCGTATCATATTACAGCACCAGCGCCAGGTGGCGAAGGTGCTGCCCGCTCCATGCAAATGGCGTTACATGACGCTGATATTGCAGTAGAAAACGTGGATTACATTAATGCACACGGCACAAGTACGCCATACAACGATGACTACGAAACACAAGCCATCAAAACCGTATTCGGCGACGTTGCTCCTCAGCTTGCAATCAGCTCTACCAAATCAATGACAGGACACACACTAGGCGCATCAGGCGGAATCGAAGCAATTTTCAGTGTCTTAGCAATCCGCGACAGCATTGTCCCGCCAACCATTCACCTGAAAAATCCAGATCCAGTGTGCGACTTAGACTATGTACCAAACGAAGCCCGCGAAATGAACGTAGACGTAGCAATGTCTAACTCATTCGGTTTCGGCGGACATAACGCCACATTAGTATTTAAGAAATATCAATAATAACAAAAAGAGATGTCCCAATTTTGGTGATATCTCTTTTTTTGAGCAGAAGAATAGCTTTTCTTAAAAATATAGCTTACAATTAAATTGTGCACAAATAAATTAGGAGGAAAGAACGATGGTAAGCCAAAAAAGAATCCTAGACGAACAATTATGTTTTTCCATCTACACAGCATCACGAGAATTCACGAAATTTTACCGACAGGCGCTAGAACCTTTCGAGCTCACCTATCCACAATACTTAGTTTTGCTAGTGCTTTGGGAAGAACCGAAGCTTTTAGTAAAAGAATTAGGCACGCATCTGGCCCTAGACAGCGGCACATTAACGCCAATGCTTAAACGCATGGAGACGATGTCGCTCATCAAACGAACACGCAGCAAAGCCGACGAACGCAAAGTTTACATTGAACTGACAGACAAAGCAATCGCCATGAAAGACGACGTATTAACAAGCGTAGCAGATTGCATTTCCAAATTATCGTTCACCGAAGAAGCGTATATCCAACTATTGACGGGAATGAAAGAACTAACAACCAAAATTCAAAGAAAATAATGGAGGAACTAAAAATGAAAAAATTGTATGAAACAACAGTTATTAATACCGGCGGACGTAAAGGAGAAGTACACTCTCCAGACAATATCTTTTTCCAAGATATCGTTTCACCGAAAGAACTAGGCGGAGAAGGTGGCTCAGGCTCAAACCCAGAACAACTTTTCGCAGCAGGATACTCGGCTTGTTTTAATAGCGCACTAGAACTTGTTATGTCCAAACAAAAAATCGAAGCAGCAAGCACTGTCGAAGGAACTGTATCATTATACAGCGACCCAGAAGATAATGGCTTCAAAATTGGTGTTGTGCTAAGCGTACACATTGAAGGCGTTGACCCAGAGACCGCACAACAACTCGTTGAAACGGCGCATCAAGTATGCCCGTACTCCAAAGCAACCCGCGGCAATATTGAAGTAGAATTAAATATTATTTAAATAAAAAAATCCCGTCACGCAATCGTCCTAAATGCGTGACGGGATTTTTTTATCTTTTTTTGCGACCAAGACCAATCGTGTTTTCCATTTTCTTTAATGTTTTATTAGCAACCCTTGCCGCTTTTTCAGCACCTTGGTCTAAAATAGCATCTAGTTCCGGAGAAGCTAAGAAGTGCTCATAACGTTCTTGAATGGGTGCTAGTTCACCAACCACAACTTCTGCCAGGTCCGATTTGAAATCGCCATAACCTTTTCCTTCGTATTTCGCTTCCAAATCTTTTATCGATTCACCAGTCATAGCCGAATAAATCGCAAGTAAATTCGAGATTCCCGGTTTATTTTCCTTGTCAAACTGCACGATTCCCGAAGAGTCCGTTACAGCACTTTTAATTTTTTTCGTAATCACATTTGGCGGATCAAGCAAGAAAATCGCATTCTTTTTATTATCATCCGACTTACTCATTTTGCGAGTAGGGTCTTGCAACGCCATTACGCGCGCGCCCTGCTCTGGCACGTAAATTTCAGGAACGACAAACACATCTGTATCCGTATTTTTCTTATTAAAACGCTCCGCTAAGTCCCGCGTCAATTCAATATGTTGTTTCTGATCGTCACCAACAGGAACCAAATCCGTTTGATATAACAAAATATCTGCAGCCATCAGTGGTGGGTATGTCAGCAAGCCAGCACTAACTCCAGCTTTTCCAGAAGACTTATCTTTAAACTGTGTCATTCGCTCCAACTCACCAATATACACGTTGCACTGCAGAATCCAAGCAGCCTGCGCATGTGCTGGAACTTCCGATTGAATAAATAACGTTGACTTCTCTGGATCAAGCCCCACCGCTAAATAAAGCGCCGCTAAATTACGAATGCTTTGACGCAGCTTCAAACGATCCTGTGGAACAGTAATCGCATGCTCATCCACAATACAATAAAAACAGTTATAATCCTCCTGAAATTGCCCAAACTGCTTCAAAGCACCAATATAATTTCCTAACGTCAAATCACCACTCGGCTGAATTCCCGAAAAAATCGTCTTTTTCATCATCATTTCCTCCTTCAATTAACTACAAAAAAACGCCCATCCCTACATCAATAGGGACGAACGTTAAAATCCGCGGTACCACCCTAAGTACTCCATTCCAGAGCCACTTAGCGAGATGCAACAACATCTCTGGAGATAACGGTCTAACCCGCCATTTGCTACTTCACTGTTCACAAATGATGCCAAAGAGTCCATTCCAGAAAAGCGCGTTATCTGTTTCCACCACCCACAGACTCTCTAAGAAGCGCGACTAAACTATACTACTCTCTTTGCTAACACATTCAACACTATGCCACTTAATAGTATCAATAAATCGTGAGCTCGTCAATGATAGTAAAAAGCAAGTGCAATAAAGCTCGTAGCAAGCACTGTCAATGAACTAAGCAATAAACTTACATAACCAACGTTCATCAATTCTGACAAAGGAACATTCGCAAATTCATTTTCATCTTCACGCTTCATTCGCCTTAACACCTTGCGCATTCCGGAATGGATTAAATCGAAAAAACCCGACTGCATTACATAGAGTAGCAGGCCGATTAAAAATACAACAGCAGCTACAATAAACGACACATTAATATAATAAAGCAGCGAAACCTGCCAATAAAACGTCAATATGATAAAGAAAATCAAAATCTCTTGAATTACCGCAAAAATTGTCACACGTTTGAGCAAGAAATGTCACCATCCAATCCAAATTCTCCTTTCACTTTATCACAAGAAGCATATGAAAACCACCATATCTTAATAATCTTCAAAATATAATGTGGCAATCTGTCTCTAGCACCAGAAACAGCTCATACATGAGAGCAACTATGCACCCATGGACGAGCTGTTTTTTGATAATATTGTTAGCTAAATAGCGTTCACTATTACAGGTGTTCGTTTCAATTCGTCGTTATCACTAAAGATGGCTACTTCTACTTTTTGGCTACTGTTGGTGATAAGGTTACTTGCGTAGATTCGGAATGTTTTCGCAGTATGATTGTAAGTACCATTTTTTACGATAATGCCATCAACTAAGAGTACAATTTTAGTGATAGCATCTAAATCGGTACCAGAATAAGTGCCTGTAACATATGAACCACCAAGTTTGAATGGTGCAGCCTCTAAACTATAGTCACCGTAGCTAGAGACTTCAACTTCTGTTCGTCCCAATTCGAGGTTTCCCCTAAACAAGATGACTTCTACTTTTTGCTTACTACTCGTAACGAGACCACTGGCATAGATTTGGAATGTGTTGGTAGTAGCATTGAAAGTTCCGTTCTTCACAATAACGCCATCAACTGCTAGTACTGCCTTAGTTATTAAATCAAGCCCAGTGCCAGAATAAGTGCCTGTAACGAACATATTTCCAACCCGATAAGGAGAAGCAATCAAATTATAATTTCCAATAATTTGGACAGATGCGCGCTTTAATTCTGCATTTCCATTAAAAATAATCACCTCTGCTTTTTGATTCAGATTAGTAATAAGATTAGTTACAGGGATTTGGAATGTGTTTGTGGAGGAATCTAGCGTTCCTTCTTTAACAAGGAGCCCATCAATTGATAGTGCAACTCTAGTAATATTTTGTAAATTAGTACCAGAATAAGTGCCGATAATAGAGTCAGCCCCTAATTGATATGGGGAAACTGCTAAATTATAGTTGCTAACGATGGTAACAGGCGAACGTTTCAATTCCTTATTGCCCTCAAACAGAGCAACTTCTACTTTACGGTGGATGTCTGTAATTTTACTATCAGCTGAAATTTGGAATGTTTTCGTAGTATGGTTGAAAGCTCCATTTTTAACAATAGTGCCATCAACTAAAAGTACAATCTTCGTAATGGCATTAATGTTAGTACCAGAATAGGTACCCACAACAGAAACATTGCCAATTTGGTAAGGCATAGGGGTTATAACATAATCATGGGTGGGTAATTCAGTTATAGGTACAATTTCTCGTTTCAACTCTGTATTTCGATTGAACAAAGCAACTTCAACTTTTTGCTTAGAGCTTGTAATGAGACCTGTAGCATAGATTTGAAAAGTTTTCGTAGCATGATTGAAGGCTCCATTTTTAACAATGATACCATCAACTAGCAACACAACTTTGGTAATGCTACTTAAATCTGTCGCAGAATAAGTACCAGTTACATTGATATTTCCAATTTGATACGATGCAGGTGTTAATGTAAATAGATTTTTTGCTGAAATAGATTGCGATTCTGTTTGGTTAAGTGCTTTGATAGTAGGGTCTTTAGTTTTTGTAATTGTTGATTCTAATGTTGGCGCTTCCCCTTTAAGTTCAGCGTTTTCTGTGTTTTCTTGCGCTTGCACTTGCTTAGGGTAATCGACCAAGCCTAAAAGTAAACTAAGTACGGAAGCCACTGCTAACGCTACGCCTAAAAATGTTTTCATTTGTTTAATCTCCTTACTCTATTTTTGTGTATACTCGAGTTTCGAAAGGCGAGCGTAATTCACACCTTTCAACTCAAGTATAGGACATAAGCTATTACAATACTGTAGATATAATGTGAAATTTTTCTAGCATATTCCATTTTTGGAATCGCTTTCTCGAAGTGTTTTCAGTTATAGATGATATATAAGCCAAAGTAATAAATGTAAGCAATAAAACTTTAACACCTAAAAATGATAAAGCGCGAAAGGTTTTTCCATTTATGTAAAATAATAAAATTAATTCGATTTATAAAAACTACTTTATTTTTCTGAAAAAAATAGTATATAGTATTCCTACATCCAAAAAAGGGGAGAGTGTAAAAAATGAAGTTGAAAAAAAGTTGGGTACTAGCACTTGTATTGAGCGCAATGGCTGCAGTTCTTGTAGCATGCGGAGGAGGCGGCGACACGGCAAAAGATAGTGTCAACAAATCAAACAAAAAAGAAGTAAACTTGATGGAGTCAGCAGAAATTCCATCAATGGACTCTAAAAAAGGGACAGATGGTGTTAGTTTCACGGCTCAAAATACTGTATTTGAAGGCTTATACTACCTAGACAAAGACGATAAAGTACAACCAGGTGTTGCAAAAGCAGATCCAGAAGTAAATGCAGACCAAACCGTGTACACAATTAAACTGCGAGATGATGCGAAATGGTCTAATGGCACCCCCGTTACTGCCAATGATTTCGTCTATTCATGGAGAAAAATTGTTGATCCAAAAACAGCCGCAGAATACGCCGTTATTTTTAGTGGAGTTGTAAAAAATGCTACACAAATCACTGCGGGCAAAATGAAGCCAGAAGAACTTGGCGTAAAAGCAATTGATGACACAACATTAGAAGTGACATTAGAACAACCAGTACCATATTTCCATTCCTTGTTAACATTCCCAACCTTCTATCCACAAAATGAAGCATACGTGGAAAAGCAGGGCTCTGACTACGCCAAAGACAGCAATCACATGATTTACAATGGCGCATTCACCATGAAAGACTGGACAAATACAAGCAAATCATGGTCTTACGAAAAGAACGATAAGTATTGGAATAAAAGCGACATCAAACTAGACAAAATTAATCTCCAAGTTATCAAAGACCCTGGAAGTGCAGTAAACTTATATACAACGGGCAAACTAGACCGCGCGACACTCTCAGGTGACTATGCGAACCAAAAACAAAACGATAAAGACTTCACATCCAACCTGGACGCCTTCGTCTACTTCTTAAAATTTAACCAAAAATTAGATGGTAAACAAACCATTTTTGCAAATGAAAATGTTCGTAAAGCAATTGCCACAGTTATTAATAAAGAAACAATGGTCGATACAGTGCTGGCTAACGGATCGCAGCCGATTGATGGTCTTGTACCAGCCAAATTCACATTCAATCCAGAAACACAAGAAGACTTCCGTAAAGAAAGCGGCGACCTCATCACATATGACAAAGCCAAAGCACAAGCGTATTGGAAAAAAGCAAAACAAGAACTAGGCCAAGACAACATTACGATTGAATTCCTAGGTGATGACCAAGAGTTCAGTAAAAAAATGTCCGAATATATCCAAAATGAACTAGAAACCAGCCTAGACGGTCTAAAAGTCAACATCAAAACAGTGCCATACAAATCCCGTCTAAAACTGGATGAAACACAGCAATATGAACTACAACTATCACGTTGGGGCCCAGACTATCAGGACCCATCTACGTTCCTTGGCGTATTTGAAACAACAAGCAGCTACAACCGTTCAAGCTACTCCAATCCAGAATATGATAAGCTGCTAAAAGAAGCTGCAACAACACTTGCAACACAACCAGAAGCACGTTGGAATAATCTCTTAAAAGCAGAGAAAATCTTAATCTCAGACGATACAGCGATTGCGCCACTATACCAAAACGGTGTAGCCGCACTACAAAATCCAAAAATGACCGGTTTTGTATCACATCTATTCGGTGCGCCATATTCGTATCAATGGATTACAATGAAATAATTCGAGTAAGAAGGGATTCCGTCACAAAAACAGAATCCCTTCTTTATCTTTATTATGGTAAACATGACCATTGAAATCGAAATATCTAACAACGATTGTGAATTTTACTGTCATGGATAAAGTCCTTATGAGTCCCCGTATATTAAGGCTTTGTAAATTTTTTTTAAAAAATTAATTGATTTTTTGATGTATTTATGTAGACAGAAGGCAAAAAAAAAAGTATATAAATAAATATAATCCAACTAAAAGTGTTAGTGGGTTGCTTTTCGAGAATAGTATACTTTCTAAAATATGTTTTCATTCTACATAGGTATGTATGAAACAGTGAAGTTTTGGGGGAATTTTATTTTAATCGATTTATTTATTCTGAAAACTTAATAAAAGGTGAACGTAAATTGTGAACTACTCTAATTAGAGGCTTAATACAGTTTTATCTATGTGCCCTAAACGCGCAAGGATAGGCTAATTGGGTCATCTTGCGGAAATTTTGCAATAACTTATAACTTTCATCCTTGTTTTCGTATATTTCGAAAAAATAATTTACAAAGCTTAAATTTTTAGAGTATAATAGTAATCGAAATGATTTTTCAGAAAAATAAAAAAGGGAGGTTTACTAATGAAAAAATCTAAATTATTTTTAGTTTTAGGATTAACATTAGTACTAAGCTTAGTATTGGCGGCATGTGGCGGCGGAAGCGATTCAAAATCCGGTAGTGGGGGCTCAAAAGATTCTGAACAAGTGTTGAACTTATCTGAATCTGCACTTATCCCATCCGCTGACAGTACAAAAGCTGATGATGCAGTTGGATTAAACGTTATTAACCAAACGAACGAAGGTTTGTATGCACTTGATAAAGATGGTGTAGCACAACCAGCAGGCGCTACTGAGAAAGCGACAGTGAGCGACGACAAAAAAAGTTTATACATTCAAATTACGCGATGACGCTAAATGGTCAAATGGTGACCCAGTTACAGCGCAAGATTATGTATACTCATGGCAACGTGCCGTTGATCCAAAAACAGCAGCCACTTATTCTTACTTATTTGATGGATTAGTTCAAAACGCTTCTGAAATCATCAAAGGTGAGAAAAAACCTTCTGAACTAGGAATTAAAGCAGTTGATGATAAAACACTTGAAGTAACATTGGTTCAACCAACAGCTTACTTTGACTCACTATTAGCATTCCCAACATTCTTCCCACTTAACCAAAAATTCGTGGAAGGAAAAGGCGACAAATATGCACTTGATAGCGACAGCATCCTTTACAATGGACCGTTCAAATTAACTGACTGGAATGGAACAGGAAAAAGCTGGGCTTTCGTACCAAATGATACGTACTGGGATAAAAAAGCTGTTAAGTTGAAGAAAATCAATGTACAAGTAGTTCAAGATGCAGGAACTAGCGTTAACTTATACAATACAGGTAAACTAGACAAAGCACTATTGACAGCTGAATACGCTGCTCAAAACAAAAACAAAGATGACTACACAGTAGAAGAAGAATCTTCTGTATTCTACATTAAATTTAACCAAGAACGTAATGGTAAGAAAACGCCATTAGCAAATGAAAATATCCGTAAAGCATTGGCATTGTCAATTGACAAACAAAGCTATGTGGACACTGTACTACAAAATGGTTCTATCCCAGCCAACGGTTTAGTACCTAAGAAATTCACTTTCGACCCTAAAGATAACAAAGACTACCGTGATGAAGTAGGCGATGTTGGTTCTTATGATTTAGATGCAGCGAAAAAAGCATGGACACAAGGTTTGAAAGAACTTGGTGTAACATCTCTAAATCTTGAGTTTACAAGTGATGATACAGAAAATGCGAAGAAATCAAGTGAATTCTTACAAAACCAATGGGAGAAAAACCTATCTGGCCTTAAAGTATCACTTAAAAACGTACCATTCAAAATCCGTTTAGCTAATGACCAAAAACAAGATTATGATTTCTCTATGAGTGCATGGGGTCCTGATTATCAAGATCCATCTACATTCTTGAACTTGTTCAGAACTGGTAACACTCAAAACAGAATGAGCTACTCCAATGCTGATTACGATAAGATTATCGATCAAGCTGCAGGTCCACTTGCTGGCGACACACAAGCTCGCTGGGATGAAATGCTTAAAGCAGAACCAATTCTAATCACGAAAGACCAAGCAATTCAACCAGTTTACCAACGTGCGAAAGCATTCTTGCAACAACCGTACGTAAAAGATCTACAAAAAAATGCGTTTGGTCCTGACTACACATTCAAGAACACATATATTGACGGAAAATAATTTAGAACGCATATGATTTAAGAAATGCTTGACTTTAATTGAGAGAGTATATTCTATATACTCTCTCTTTTGATGATGAATAATGGATTCCTAATTAGTTGTAAAACAGTGGCTATTGCTTAAGTGCAGAATATTGGAAATGAATTTTTAGATAGTTTGTCTTTGAAACTCAGTAAAATGACGCAATGATACTTAAAAATTAATTAAATGAGAAAACAAAGCTCGCTATGGTAGCAGGCTTATGATAAAATAAGAAAATATTCTACAAAATAATTTTTTCGGGGGGTGTAGAGATGATTAAATATGGATTAAAAAGGCTTCTATACATGGTGATTACTCTTTTCATTATCGCGTCAGTGACATTCATTTTAATGCAATATCTACCAGGTTCACCGTATCGTAATGAAGCAAAGATGACACCAGAACAAATCCAGATTATGAATGACCAGTACGGATTAAATGATCCAGTACCGTTACAGTATCTTCGCTACATGGGGGACTTGTTGCACGGAGATTTAGGAGTATCTTTTCAATTGGATAATCGTCCTGTTTCAGAAATATTAGGAGACTTAATTGGCCCATCGATAACTATTGCGGTTGAAGCAATTGTATTTGGTTTGCTCTTCGGGATTATTCTCGGGGTTATCGCAGCGATGTACCAGAACAAATGGCCGGATTACACGAGTACCTTTGTGGCTATTTTAGGTAAGTCGATACCTTCATTCGTATTTGCCGCACTCTTACAATATTGGATTGGGGCAAAACTACAATGGCTACCAGTAGCTGGGTGGGGGACGTTTGAATACACGATATTGCCTGCTTTAGCGCTCGCGATGTTCCCGCTAGCCACCGCAGCCCGTTTTATGCGGACCGAGTTGATTGATGTATTCGGCTCTGATTATGTACTACTAGCGAAAGCGAAAGGGAATAACCGTTTTGAAGTTGCTTGGAAGCATGCGATTCGTAATGCACTTATTCCGCTTATTACCGTTATTGGACCACTAGCCGTTGCGCTAATGACTGGTTCCCTTGTTATTGAAAATATCTTTGGTATTCCAGGTATCGGAAGCCAGTTCGTATCATCTATACAAACAAATGACTACCCAGTAATCATGGGAACAACATTACTCTTTGCAGCAATGCTTGTCTTCGTAATTCTAGTGGTAGATATTCTTTACGGATTGATTGATCCTCGTATCCGTGTGTCGGGAGGTAAATAATTATGTCTGAACAGAAAATTTCAAAAGAATTATTCCAACCCGCACAAATGAAGGCTTCGGAACATGAGAAAATTTCGCGTCCTAGTTTGACATTTATGCAAGATTCTTGGATTCGGATTCGTAAAAATAAAGCGGCTCTCGTTAGTATGATTGTTCTTGCTATAATCATTGTTATGTCTTTTGTGGGTCCGCTAATTTCGGGTTATACATTCTCTGAACAAACGACATCTCAAGCTTCTCTTCCACCAAAAGTACAAGGTTTTGAAAACATGCCTTTTTGGAATGGTAAACAGAACATCGGTGGCGAAGAAGTCGATGTATATAAACAAAAGAACGTACCAGAAGACACTTACTACTGGTTCGGTAGTGATACATTAGGCCGTGACCAATTCACACGTGTGTGGAAAGGAACGCAAATCTCACTATTTATCGGTTTAGTAGCAGCATTCTTTGACTTAATTGTCGGTGTTACTTACGGTATGATTTCAGGGTTCTCTGGTGGACGTGTCGATAACGTGATGCAACGTATTCTGGAAGTTGCTTCGGCAATTCCGAACTTGGTTGTTGTTATTTTGATGTTACTCGTGCTCGATCCGGGTATCATGTCAATCATTATCGCGATTGCCATGACCAGTTGGATTACGATGGCGCGTGTTGTCCGTGGACAAGTTTTGAAATTAAAAGATCAAGAGTTCGTTCTAGCTTCTAAAACGCTAGGCGGTTCTACTCCGAGCATTTTATTCAAACACTTATTGCCTAACTTATCAGGCGTTATTATCATTAATGTTATGTTTAGTATTCCAAGTGCGATATTCTTTGAAGCATTCCTAGGATTTATTGGATTGGGTATTCCAGCACCGATGGCATCTCTTGGAACATTGATTAGTGAAGGATATAAGACATTGCAAGTATTGCCTTACATGGTTCTTTATCCGACGCTCGTACTATGTATTATCATGATTGCATTTAACTTAATTGCTGACGGCTTACGTGATGCGTTTGATCCGAAAATGCGTGATTAAAGGTGAGGTGAGGAAGAATGGAAAAACTATTAGAAGTAAAAGACCTGCATATTTCGTTCCATACGTATGCTGGTGAAGTAAAAGCAATTCGTGGCGTAAGCTTTGACCTTATCAAAGGTGAAACATTGGCTATCGTTGGTGAATCTGGTTCTGGTAAATCCGTAACGACCAAATCTATCATGCGCTTGCTACCTGAAAGCAATTCCAAAATTAAATCAGGAGAAATCCTATTTAACGGCATAGATATCGCGAAAGCATCTGAAAAACAAATGCAAAAAATTCGCGGTAAAGAAATTTCAATGATTTTCCAAGATCCGATGACCTCATTAAATCCAACAATGACCATCGGAAAACAAATTGCAGAGCCAATTATCAAGCACCAAAAAATTAGCAAAAAAGAAGCCTTAAAAACAGCGCTTCGCTTGCTACAACTAGTTGGTATTCCAAAAGCAGAAGAACGTTTGAAGCAATATCCGCACCAATTTTCTGGTGGTATGCGTCAACGTGTGGTTATCGCGATTTCACTTGCCTGTAACCCACAGATCCTCATTGCCGATGAACCAACAACCGCGCTTGATGTAACGATTCAAGCACAGATTTTAGATTTAATGAAAGACCTACAACAAAAAATCGATACATCGATTATCTTCATTACGCATGACCTTGGTGTTGTTGCGAATGTAGCCGATCGTGTAGCCGTTATGTACGGTGGTAAAATCGTTGAAATCGGAACAGTAGATGAAATTTTCTACAATCCGCAACATCCGTATACATGGGGTCTTATTAGTTCGATGCCAACGCTTGATACAGAAGAAGAGGAACTTTTCGTTATTCCAGGTACGCCACCAGACTTGCTAGATCCTCCAAAAGGGGATGCATTTGCTGCTCGTAATCAATTTGCGATGCAGATTGATTTGGAACAAGAACCGCCAATGTACAAAGTTTCTGATACGCATTATGCAGCGACATGGTTGTTGCACCCTGATGCACCAGAAGTGAGGCCTCCAGATGCTGTATTGCGTCGTCAAGAACAATTTGCAACAGAACATCCTGGAATGCAAGCTGTTCACGCGAAGGGGGTTGAAGTAGATGGCTGATAAATTACTTGAAATCAAGAATCTAAAGCAATATTTTAATAAAGGAAAAGCAAGTGAAGTTCGCGCTATCGATGGTATTTCTTTTGATATTTATCGCGGTGAGACACTTGGGCTTGTAGGTGAGTCTGGTTGTGGTAAGTCAACAACTGGTCGTACGATTATTCGTCTGTACGATGCGACAGATGGTCAAGTACTTTATGATGGGAAAGATGTGCATGGTCGCAAATCCCGCTCTGAAATGCATGAATTCCGTCGCAAAATGCAAATGATTTTCCAAGATCCGTATGCGTCGTTAAATCCACGTATGAAGGTCAAAGATATTATTGCAGAAGGCATCCGTATTCACGGCCTAGCAAAAACACCATCTGAACTGACGAATCAAGTATATGATTTGCTTGAAACAGTTGGTTTGAGCAAAGAACATGCTGGGCGTTATCCGCATGAGTTCTCTGGTGGTCAACGTCAACGTATCGGTATTGCCCGCGCGTTAGCCGTTCAACCAGAATTCATCATTGCCGATGAGCCAATCTCAGCACTAGACGTTTCTATCCAAGCACAAGTCGTGAACTTATTGAAACAACTTCAAAAAGAAAAAGGTCTAACCTATTTATTCATCGCGCATGATTTGTCGATGGTTAAATACATTAGTGATCGTATCGGTGTTATGTACTTTGGGAAACTAGTGGAACTGGCGCCAGCTGATGATTTGTATCGTGCACCACTGCATGCTTATACAGAATCATTGCTCTCGGCGATTCCATTGCCTGACCCGAATTATGAGCGCACACGTATTCGTAAAACATACGATCCTGCGATTCATAATTATACGGGTAATGAAGATTTACAAATGCGTGAAATTGCGCCTGGTCATTTTGTGTACTGTTCTCCAGAAGAAGTAGCTACTTACAAAGAGAAACATGCTAAATTGACTGCGGAAGCCACAGTACCCGCTGAATAATTTAGAGCCATCTTGATTTTGATTGAGATGGCTTTTTTTTTTGACTTGAATCCAATTGCTTTTTAACATCATTCTCATCAATTTCTAATATAATAGCCCGTTTTTTCATCTGATTCTTGTTTTAAAGCGGTATAGTAGGGGTAACATACATATAACGGCTTACTTTCAAAACATCATATCTCGGAGAACTTTTTTTTAAAATAGTATATTGCTTTTGGCTATTTTGGTGTATAATGAAAGTAGATCTTATAAAGAGATCGTTTCCAATAGATATATTGTTAGGAAATTCGTTACTTGAATGAAACAATAAACCAATAAGGAGTGTGAATGTCTAATGGTAACGTTATACACTTCACCAAGTTGCACGTCTTGTCGTAAAGCTCGTGCTTGGTTAGAGGAACATGATATCCCTTATAAGGAAAGAAACATTTTCTCTGAACCATTAAGTTTAGGGGAAATCAAAGAAATTTTAAGAATGACAGAGGATGGTACGGATGAGATAATTTCCACACGTTCTAAGACATTCCAAAAATTAAATGTGGATTTAGATAGCTTGCCGCTTCAAGAACTGTTTGAATTAATCCAAAAAAATCCAGGATTGCTAAGACGTCCAATCATTATTGATGAGAAACGTTTGCAAGTAGGCTATAACGAAGACGAAATTCGCCGTTTCCTACCACGTCGTGTTCGCACATATCAATTACGCGAAGCGCAAAAACTGGTTAATTAATCTTATTTATTTGGACTGCCAATGCTTTTTTAGGGGTATTGGTAGTTTTTTTTGAGGAAATGAAGGATTTTAAGGCCGAATCCGCTGTTTTATAAATAAATATCGGGTTTTTCTTGAAATGAGGAGTTTCTACCCTTGAAATATGGGTAAATATAGGCTAAGATAGTATTCATCAATAAAATTGGCTTTTTTAAAATCAATTATTAGCCCTTTTTTTTTGAATTAGGCTACAATGATACTAACAACAAATGAATTACCCTTCATTGTCAATGTTGAAGATGGAAGGGAGAGTGTGTGACGATGGAAATTGAACGTATTAATGAGAATACCATAAAGTTTTATATCTCTTATATGGATTTAGAAGAGCGCGGTTTTAACCATGAGGAAATTTGGTATGACCGTGAGAAGAGTGAGGAGCTTTTTTGGGATATGATGGACGAACTTAAGTACGAAGATGAGTTCTCTCCGGATGGACCACTCTGGATTCAGGTGCAGGCTTTAAAGCACGGACTAGAAGTGCTTGTTACCAAAGCCAATCTTGGTAAAGGTGAGTCTGGTTTTGAGATTAATATGGATCAGGCCGACGACTTAGCTGAGGAACGTATTGAGAAGCTGCTAGAAGAGCATTTTACCCCTACTACAATTACGGAGAACGGGGAAGATGACACGCTAGAGTTTATCTTACAGTTCCGCGACTTTGAGGATTTGATTACCTTATCGAAAGCGACAGGGCTGGAGCAGTTATCAACGAAGCTTTATCATTACAAAGATAGTTACTATTTATATGTTGAGTTTCCTGAAGCGAAATTTGACGAAAGAAACATTGACAATGTTGTCAGTATTTTATTAGAATATGGCGATGAAACAAACTTAACTGGGTATGTCCTAAATGAATATGCCAAGGTTATTTTTGATGACCCTGCCCTACCGCAAGTAAAGAAATACTTTAACTAAAAAGCTTTTTTGGCTCGATTTATGCTGTTGAAAAACACGTAGATCGAGTCTTTTTGCGTTTTTCGAAAAATGGGAAGGAGATTTGAAAATGGGGGCGAATATGATTAGTATAGACGAACAAGAGAGGCAGTGATGATGATGTTTACCGCGAAAGATAGAGATGGGCATGATGTTGTTGTGACACGGGGAAATGTGAAGCGTCTGAAAGATAGGAGGGAGCAGTATACGTGTGGTTGTTGTGGGGAGCGGGTGATTTTGAAGGCTGGAGAGATAAATATGCCGCATTTTGCGCACTTAAGTTCTAGTCGGTGTAGTTTTGCATCAGAGGGAGAGACGCAGAGGCATTTGAGCGGGAAGAAATACTTCTTAGAATGGTTGATTTTGCAGGATCGCAGGGCGGATTTAGAGGTGTATTTGAAAGGGATACAGCGGCAGGCGGATATATTGGTCGATGAACAGATTGTGATTGAGTATCAGTGTTCGACGGTATCTGTGAAGGAGTTGGAGCAGCGGACGGAGGACTATCAATTAGCGGGATTGCAAGTGCATTGGATTTTAGGGCAAGATTTACGAATGGTGAAGGGGAGGTATTACTTAACGGCTTTTCAGCAAGCATTTATTCGAAAGGATGCGGATTTGGGTTATTATTTGGTGCAATACTTACCGGAGAATAATCGGTGGACGATGATTTATCATATTACGATGGATACGGCGAATCGTTTTTTTGCAAAGGCGTTGACATTTGAGGGGCGTGTGAAGCTTGAAGTGATGAAGCAGGCGGTGTCTCATATTAAGTTTGCTACGCTATATGTGAAGCGTGATTTGGCGTTTGAAAGGCAGAAGCAGTGCTACTTTTATACGCGTTTTAAGAAACAGAATAAGTTTATGTATGATGTGTACGAACAAGGCCTTTATTTGCAGCACTTGCCGCTAGAGATTGGTGTTATTTTGCCGACGCAATTTCGGGCAAAGACGCCGGCGCTTGAGTGGCAGTATTATGTATGGGTATCATTTTTACGGATGTTGGATATTGGGGATTCATTTCCATGTGCGAATGTTTTACAAGTATTCGAGAAGCATATTATTTGGATGCCGTTGATTTGGAAAGAGGAGCGGACGGTGCTTTGTGTGGAGTATTTGCATTATCTTTGTAAATTGGGAATTTTGCGTTCAAATGGGATGGGGCATTACACTGTGTTGAAGCGAATGAAAGAAGTGGTGAATGAAGAAGCTCGATTTTTGGATATCTGATTTTTGCATTTTGATAGAGATTAGCTCATAATGAATGAAAAGATGTTATTGGAGGTTTTCGATTTATGAGTGAGAAGAAGATAGCGGCATTGCCTACGCGTGAAGAAGTTCCAGTGAATGCAACGTGGGACTTAACGACGATATTTAAAGATGATGAGGCTTGGGAGTCTGAGTTTACGTTATTGAAGGATGAGATTAAGGTAGCGCAGACATTTCAAGGAAAGCTCGGTGAGAGCAGTGAGACATTACTGAAGGCATTGCGTTATCAAGATGAGTTATATGATCGATTGGGGAATTTATATGTATACGCGCATCTAAAACAAGATCAGGATACGACGAATACGACTTATCAAGGGTTGTATAGCCGTGCTGGTAGTTTATTAACGGAGGCTTCGGCAGCGATTTCGTATTTTGAGCCAGAAGTTTTAGCGATAGATGAGGATAAGTTGAAAGGCTTTGTAGCAGATAATGCTGATTTGCAATTGTATGCGCATTTGTTGGAGCAAGTGAACTTGAACCGACCGTATGTACTTTCTGAGAAGGAGGAGGCTTTGCTTGCACAGGCTGGTGAAGTTCTAGGTAATGCTTCGCGGACGTATAGTATTTTGAATAACGCGGATATGAAGTTTCCTGAGATTGAAGATGAGGACGGCAACAAGGTAGAAATAACGCATGGTCGTTATGGCAAGATGATGGAAGGCAAGAATCGTGACGTTCGTAAGGCTGCGTTTAAAGGCATGTATAGCTCGTATGATAATTTGAAGAACACGATTGCTACAACTTTGACTGGGCAAGTGAAGAAGGGCAATTTTTATGCGAAGGTTCATGGATTTGAGTCGGCGCGTCATCGTGCTTTGTTTGGGAATCATATTCCTGAAGCTGTGTATGATGCTTTAGTGGAGGCTGTGAACAATCAGTTGCCGCTGTTACAGCGATATGTGGGACTTCGCAAGGAATTGTTGGGCTTAGATGAATTACGGATGTACGATATGTATACACCGCTTTCAACGGATGTGCACTTAGCATTTACGTACGAGGAAGCGAAAGACATTGTGTTGAACGGCTTGGCTCCTTTGGGAGAAGAGTATCAAGCGATTTTGAAAGAGGCGTTTGAGAGCCGTTGGATTGATGTCGTGGAGAACAAGGGTAAGCGTAGTGGCGCGTATTCTTCTGGTGCGTATAGTACGAACCCGTATATTTTGATGAATTGGCAGGACACGATTGACAATGTGTTTACGTTAGCGCATGAGTTGGGACATAGTGTGCATAGTTATTATACGCGCAATAACCAGCCTTTTGTGTACGGCGATTATTCGATTTTCTTGGCAGAAGTGGCTTCGACGACGAATGAGAATTTGTTGACGGATTACATGTTGAAGAAATATGAAGACCCGAAAGTGCGTGCTTACTTGCTGAATCATTATTTGGATGGGTTTAAGGGAACAGTTTTCCGCCAAACGCAATTTGCGGAGTTTGAGCATTTTATTTATCAAGCGGATCAGCGTGGGGAAGCATTGACAGCGGAGTTCTTGACGGAGAATTATTTTGCTTTGAATGAGAAATACTATGGTAATGAGATTGTGTATGATGAGGAAATTGGCCTCGAGTGGGCGAGAATTCCGCATTTTTATATGAATTATTATGTGTATCAATATGCGACGGGGTTCAGTGCGGCATCTGCGCTTAGTGATTTGATTTTGCATGGTGGTGAGAAAGCTGTAACGCATTATTTGAATTTCTTGAAAGCTGGGAGCTCGGATTTTCCGATTGAGGTATTGAAGAAAGCTGGGGTTGATATGACAACGGCGAAACCTGTAACGGATGCGTTGAAGGTGTTTGAGCAACGGTTGAACGAGTTGGAAAAATTGGTGAAATAAGTAGTAGCTATATTGCGACTTTGTGAAAATAGTTGTTAAGTAGAAATATTTTTTTAAGATTTTAAATGATAAAATAGGGTTCTTAATTGAGAATCCTATTTTTTTATTTTAGTGGACTATTGCATAGGAATGACACGTTTTATTTGATTTTGGCTATGAATAAATACGAATTGGCATGATTTTTAGTTTATTATGGTAGATGTATTGACTATTACTTACTAATAAAAATTATGTATGTGATGCGGATGCCTTTTGGGAGGAAAAATAAACTTTGTGAAATGTTGAATTTTGAATTTAAATGTGGTATATTAATGTCGTGAAATAAATCACAATACAAATACCCCCTTTATTTGATTGTGTGAATTTCTCCTTTTGATTGCGCTGAGAAAAGCCGTGGCATTGTGCCGCGGCTTTTTTCGTATTTCGATTAACCAATTCCAGATAGTGTTTGGATAATTAGTTGGACATTAAGGACGGTTAGTACGGCGGTAATTGCCCAAGCGAGGACGGTTACCCACATGCGGTTTTTGAATTCGCCCATTAGTTTTTTGCTGCTGGTGAATATGGTGAGTGGAATCATGGAGAATGGTAGGGCGATGCTTAGAAATACTTGGGTGTAGATTAGGAGTTGCTCGACTGCGTTTTCTTGGTCGCCGTAGATGACGATACAGATGATGACTGGAATGATAGCTAGAAGGCGCGTGACGAGACGGCGAATCCAGACGGGTAATTTCATATGGATGAAGCCTTCCATGACGATTTGGCCTGTCAAGGTGCCTGTGATGGTTGCATTTTGGCCGGATGCGAGTAGTGCTACGGCGAACAGGACGCTTAGGACGGGACTTGCGATGGAGCCGACAATGGCGTTGTTTTGCAAGGCGTCGTAGAGTTGGGTGAATTGGCCAAGATTGCTTGTGTCTTGTCCGAAGAATAGGGCTGCGCCGAGTATGAGTAGCAGACAGTTGACGACGAATGCGGCGGTTAGCTGGATGTTTGAGTCAATAGTTGAGAATTTGATAGCTTCTTTTAGGGCCTTTTTGTCGTTGCGGTCGTATTTTCTAGCTTGGACGATGGATGAGTGCAGATACAGGTTGTGGGGCATGACGGTGGCTCCGACGATGCCGAGTGCTAGAAATAGTGCGCCTTTGTCTGTGATGATTTCTTTTTGTGGTACGAAGCCGCCGAGCATGTCGGATACGTTTGGTTGGGATAGGATGACTTCGTATAAAAAGATGAGCAACACGGTAACTATAAGTGTGACAACGATGGCTTCGATTTTGCGGAAGCCGAATTTTGCAAGTATAAGTAGTAGGAAGACGTCAAGAACGGTGATGATAACGCCTAGTATTAATGGAAAGCCAAATAGCAGGTTTAAGGCTACGGCGCTACCGATAACTTCAGCGATGTCTGTGGCCATGATGGCAAGTTCAGCGATAATCCATAGTGTGAAGCCGCCTTTTTTGCCTGTCTTTAATCGGGTTGCTTGGGCTAGGTCGAGTCCTGTGACAATGCCGAGCTTGGCGCACATGCTTTGTAGGAGCATCGCGATAAGGCTGGACATGAGGATGACGCTCAGTAGTAAATAGCCGTAGTGAGCACCGCCTTGAATGGAAGTAATCCAGTTGCCGGGGTCCATATAGCCGACTGCGACAAGTGCGCCTGGGCCTGAGAAGGCGATGAGTTTACGCCAAAAGCCGCCTTTGGTTGGAATGTTTACAGAATTATTTATTTCGCCCAAACTGGAACCGTTTGGTGGTGTGTGTTTAATTATTTTTTTATTAGTCATGTTAAAAATCCTCTCAATGTTTCCTTTGTGCAACAAATTTAGTTTAATGCAATGAGAGTGAAAATGCAAGTTTTTTGTTAGTTAGTAGAAAAAGTTACCGCGTTGAAATGATAACTTTTTTGTTTAATATAATGTTCGCCATAAATAAAACGTTGCGTATGCTTCCCAGTTTGACCAATTTTGTGCGAGGTAGAGGATTTCTTGTTTTATGGGTTTCTGTTCCATTTGTAGTGCGTGTTTGATAGCGTTGATAAGCCCGATGTCGTCGATTGGGAAGGCGTTTGGGTAACGGAGGCAGCGCATCAGGACATAGTTGGCTGTCCATGGGCCAATGCCACGGATCTTGGTGAGAGATTTTTCGATTGCTGGGAGGTCTGGAAGTTGTTGGAGTGCTTGTTTGGATAGTTCTCCTGTTGTGATGCGTTTTGCGATGCCGATGGTGTACTCGCTTTTGCGGGTGGTGAATTGGATGGCTGTGAGGTCTTCGGGTGTGAGGTTGGCGATGGTGGCTGGAGTTGGGAATGTCCAGTAGGTGATGCCGGCGTGTGTGGTGCTGGTGCCGAATTTTTCGACGAATTGGCGTTTAAGTGTGTAGGCGAATGAGAGGTTGATTTGTTGGCCGATGATGCCCCAAGTGAGTGCTTCGAAGAGGTCGGGAATGCTGATGATACGTAGGCCGTAATGGTCTTTGACTGCGGGATGAAGTAGTGTGTCGGTTTCGGCGAGTTGGTAAAATGGCGTGATGTCGCGGTCTAGGTCGAACCAGTCGTGAATGTATTGGGTGATTTCTTGTTGGTGGGATGCTGGGATGGGGCTTGTTATGGCTGGGAGCGTGATTTGTAATGTGTTTGGGGCTGACTCGCGGACTTGGATGAGTGTGTTGCCGTGGCTTGTGGGAATGAGTTTGCTAACTTGGTCGTTTTGGATGTGATGCATGCATTCTTTTGAGTCGCGGTTTAGGTATGCGAGATTTGGTGCGAAACGGAATGTTGGGGGGTGTTGGGATGGTGAATGTGTTCATGTGGGGCCTCCTTGATTTTCTTGGTACTTATAGTTGTACCATATTTTTGTGGGGAAGACTTTACAAATCTTGCTTTTATGTGCGGGGACGGTTATTTTTTTGTGGGGGAAGGGGTATAATGGATGTAAGGAAAAGTTCGGAAGGGGTGGCAAAATGGTGACGGAGGAGCAGTGGCGCGCGATTTGTGAGAATGACGCGAGGTATGACGGGAAGTTTTTTTATGCGGTGAGTTCGACGCGGATTTTTTGCCGGCCGTCTTGTAAGTCGCGGGTGCCACGACGGGAGAATGTGAGCGTTTTTCGGAATGCGGAGGATGCGATGGCTGCGGGGTACAGGCCTTGTAAGCGATGCAAGTCTGGTGGGGCAAGGATGCCGGATGTGGAATGGGTGGCGCAGATTGAGGCGTTTGTGTTGGAACATTATGCGGAACATTTGACGCTGGATAGGATTGCGGATGGCTGCCATGGTAGTGCGTATCATCTGCACCGTGTTTTTAAAGCGCAAAAAGGGATGACGCCGCTTGATTTTGTACATCAGGTGCGGATTCGCAGGGCGTGTGTGTTGCTTGAGATGACTGGGATGAGCGTGATGGATATTGGGGTTGCTGTCGGGATTTCGAATGCTGCGCAGTTTGCGACGCTGTTTCGGAAGTTGGAGGGCGTGACGCCGAGTGTGTATCGAAAAAGAAGGATGGTGGGTATTGATGGAGAATAGTAAGGTTTATTATGGTTTGATGGAGGCGGCTAGGATGCGACTGTATGTCGGAGTTAGTGAGCGCGGGTTGATGTTTGTAGGCTCGGATGGTGCAGATATCGGGGAATTGGAACGGTGGGCAGTGCGGAAAAAAGGGATTGATTTGACGGAGAATCAGGATAAAATTGCTCCTTTTGTGCGGGAATTGGTGTTGTATTTGAGTGGGGCGCGACGGGAGTTCGATTTGCCGCTTGATTTTGAGGGGACGGCGTTTCAGGAGACGGTATGGCAGGCGTTGCTTAGGATTCCGTACGGTCAGACGCGGACGTATTCGGACATTGCGGCTGAGATTGGTAAACCGGAGGCGGTGCGTGCGGTGGGGACGGCGATTGGTGCGAATCCAATTTTGATGGTCATTCCGTGTCATCGCGTCATTGGAAAAAATGGCAAAATAACGGGCTACCGTGGCGGCATCGCGATGAAGGAACAGTTGTTGCGTCTGGAATCGGCCGGCTCAGCCTTGCCAAAAGCAGCGTTTTAGTTGCACGTTACCGCCTGGTGTGAATGGAACGCCTTCTGCGCGAAGTAGTTCATATTGGGCGTGCCAGCCAGGAACGAGGCGACCATTTGCGCCGACAACGCGGTGGCTTGGAATTTTGGCATCACTAGGTGTTAACCGCATCGCTTGACCGACGAGGCGCGAATTTTTCGGACGTCCAAGCATGTATGCAATTTGTCCGTAGGTCGTGACTTTTCCGGCAGGGATTTGTTTCACGATTTGGTAAACTTCTTTTTGAAATGCAGCGTGTTGCATGTTTTTCCTCCTTATATATAGAAAACAAGAGAGCAGTCAGCGAAACTACTCTCTTTTTTGCGTGTGAATTAGCGGTTTTGGATAACTTCGGTTTTGTAGCCGTCGGGGTCCATAACGAAGAAATACGTTGGTTTCGTTCCTGGCAAGCCTTTCAAGTCGGTTACACTGTAGCCGGCTTTTTCGAATTGTTCGTGGGTTGCGGAAAGGTCGTCAACGCCCACTGCTAAATGCCCGTAGCCGTTACCAAGGTCATAAGGTTCTGCTTGATCGTAGTTATACGTTAATTCTAACTCAAAGCCACCTTCTTCAAATACCAAATAAACAAGTGTGAATTTATGATCTGGGAATCTTTGCGACGTGTTTCTTTTAAACCAAATGCTTCTGTGTAAAAGGCTAGCGATGTGTCTAGGTCTTTGACGCGAATACATGTATGTAGCATTTTAATACTCATGGTAAAATTCCTCCTAAATATAGATTTTGTCTCGGTTTCATTGTAATATATCCGCGCTTTGATTACAAATGTTGTTGTTTGTAGGAGTCGATAGTAACGTTTACAAAGGCACCGAGTAGCATGATAATCGAGATGAAGTAGAGCCATAGCATAATGACGATCATGATGCTGAGACTGCCGAACCCTAGGATTTTATCGCCTTGAAAACTAACATACGCAGAAAGCAGTTCGGTTGCAAGGAGCCAGCCAATGGTGGCAAATAGAGCGCCAATGACACTTTTTCTGATTTTCCATTTTACGTTTGGAACGAGCCAGTAGATGATGAGGAATAGGGTAAATAAGAAAATTGGCGTGATGAACCATTTTGCAGCACCTAGATTAGCGAGAGCGTCAAGCTTCAGGTCGAATTGGTCTTGCAGGAAAGTCACGATTTGTTCGCCAAATGCAAAGATAAAGACGACAGCACCGAGAATCACGATGATAAGGAGCATCATCAGGAAAGACATGATGCGGGTCACGATGAAATTTTTGCGGTCAGGGGCTTGGTAGACGATGTTTAGCACTTCTTGTAAGGCACTGAAACATCTCGATGCGGACCAAATAGCAGTAATCAAACCGAGTGAAATGGCAGTACCACTTGCATTGGTTAGCATGCTTTCGATGACAGGATGGAGAATATCATATACTTCTGGTGGCATGAATGTTTGGAGTGTAGCGTAGATTTCCTCTTTCGGGATTGGAAAGAGTGGTATTAGATTGCCGAATACGAGCATCATTGGGAGAATGGATAGCAATATGTAAAAGGTGAGCTGGGCGGCGTGGGAGGTAACTCGAGCGTTTTTCCAGTTTGTTTTGGCGATTTCTCCTACTTGTTTTAGTTTGGTTTTTGTTTGGGCTTTTAATGGCATGTGATTTACATCCTTTCGTAAAATGGCTTCTTATATATGGATTTCCCCTACAGTTGTAATTCTTAAACGTTATCTTGATAGTGCGGTAATTTTTGTTATGCGTTATTAACTATATGAGGAAGTGAGGAGCGGAGGTTTATTCGAGTTGGCAAATGCTTTTCGTTTGCGCTATACTTTAAGAAACAAGAAGAAAAAGGTGGCGTATTCGATGGTGAAAATTAGTGGTTTAGCAACGGGATTGTTGCAGGAGAATTGTTACGTAATTTATAATGAAAAACATTGTCTTATTGTAGATCCAGGCAGTGATGCGGAAAATATTATTGCCAAAGTGGAGGAAACGGGAACAAAGCCCGTCGCGATTTTATTGACGCATTGTCATTATGATCATATTGGGGCGTTAGAGGAAATTCGGGCGCATTATCAGGTGCCGGTTTTTGTGAGCCCGCTAGAGCAAGAATGGCTTGGTAATCCTGAATTGAACGGTTCGGTTGGGATGTCGCAGTATAGCAATAAGGGAATTATTTGTGTGCCTGCGGAGAACGAGTTTGAGATTCGCGATTATAATATAGAAGGAATTACGTTTCGCGTAGTGCCAACGCCAGGCCATTCAATCGGTAGTGTGAGCTTTATTTTTGATGATTTTGTAGTGGTTGGGGACGCGTTATTTAAAGGTAGCATCGGTCGTTCGGATTTGTATACGGGAGACTTCGATACGTTGATTGAAAGTATTACGACGCAGTTGCTCGTGCTACCGGATGAGATGCCTGTGTACGCGGGGCACGGAGATGCGACGACGATTGGTCATGAAAAGGCAACGAATCCGTACTTAACGTGAGGAGGAAGCTAGAATGAGAATTAATGTCACGAGTATTTTTGTGGATGATCAAGAGAAAGCGTTGCGATTTTATACGGAGATTTTAGGGTTTAAGAAGCGCTCGGATTTCCCTGTGTCGGACGCGTTTCGCTGGATTACGGTCGTGTCAAAAGAAGAACCGGACGGCGTGGAGTTGTCGCTGGAACCGGATGATAATCCTGCGGTTGGCCCGTTTAAGTCGTCGATTTACGCGCAAGGGATTCCGTTTATGTCTTTTGCGGTGGACGATGTGTATGCGGAACATGAACGCTTGCGGGAGCTTGGCGTTGTTTTTAAGCAAGAACCAATGGCGCATGGTCCTGTCACGGTCGCGATTTTTGATGATACGTGCGGAAATTTGATTCAAATTGCGCATATGAATGAGGCGGCGTGAGGCGTGGGGCTTTATTTAGAGTTTCCGGCGCTGGACCGCGATTTTCCGATGCGGAGTTTTACGAATGAGGGCGGCGTCATTGTTTATCCGCATTGGCACAAGGAGATTGAGCTGATTTATGTGACGCAAGGTCGGCTGAATTTGGGCGTGAATGATGTGCCGATTCAGATGGCTGAGGGCGAAATTTATGTAATTAATGGCGGGGATGTGCATTATTTCTTGGCATCGCCAAATAGTGAACGGATTGTGCTGCAGTTTGATTTATCGGTTTTTCAAGAATTTTCATTGACGGAAGTAGAAGGCAAACGATTGCGCGATTTGTTTTTGAAAGTTGTTCCCGCAAGCAATGATTGGGATGTGGATGTGGCGAAACGGGTTGCTGGGCTTTTGCAGGTGATTCATGAAGAGAGTTTCGCGCGCCGTGAGGGATATCGCTATGTGGTGAAGGCGAAATTGTATGAAATGCTAGCGGTGCTTGATCGCGAGGTTCCAAAGCAGGTGCGTGATGTGGCAGAAGATATGACGAGCAAATCGCAAGATACGCTGGAGAAATTGCAACAGATTTTTGCGTATGTGGAAGACCATTATCAAGAAACGATTACACTGCAACAGGTCGCGGATTATGTTGGCTTTAGTTCGTACTATTTCACGAAGCTTTTTAAGCGCAATATGGGGATTACTTTTATGACTTTTGTGAATGATTATCGTTTAAGCAAGGCAAAATGGATATTGTTAAATGAGGAGACCCCGGTGACAGAAGTAGCTGAGCTGGCTGGTTTTAGTAGCGTGAAGACGTTTCACCATGCTTTTAAACGGGCAATGGGTGTGTCGCCGTTGAAATATAGGAGGACAATATTCGGGAATAAATAAGCAAGAAATTAGGAAGAAAAACCTCGGTTTGTTTTGTATCATGGAGATAATAAAACAAATGGAGGTTTTCTTATGACTTTAAAAATTGGGATTATTGGTTGTGGCGGTATTGCAAATGGTAAACATATGCCGAGTTTAAAGAGTGTTGCCGAAGCAGAAATGGTGGCATTTTGTGATATTGTAGAAGAACGCGCAGTGAAAGCAAAAGCGGATTTCGGGGATGCTAATGCAAACGTATACACAGATTATAAAGAATTATTGGCGGATAAGACGATTGATGTTATTCATGTTTGTACACCAAATATTTCGCATGCAGAAATTTCAATTGCCGCGATGGAAGCTGGCAAACATGTGATGTGCGAGAAACCAATGGCGAAATCAACGGAAGAAGCGCAGTTAATGATTGATGCCAGCAAGAAAACAGGCATGAAATTGACAATAGGCTATCAAAACCGTTTTAGAAAAGATTCACAGTTCTTACAAGAAGTGTGTGCCAATAATGAGTTAGGCGAAATTTATTACGCGAAGGCAAAAGCAATCCGTCGTCGTGCCGTGCCAACTTGGGGTGTGTTCTTAGATGAAGAAGCACAAGGCGGCGGTCCATTAATTGATATTGGTACACACGCGCTTGATTTAACGTTATGGATGATGGGCAATTATAAGCCGAAATATGTCGTTGGGAACGCGTATCATAAGTTATCCAAACGTGAAAACGCGGCGAACGCTTGGGGACCTTGGGATCCTTCAAAGTTTACAGTAGAAGATTCTGCATTTGGTTTTATCACGATGGAGAATGGCGCAACAATTGTGTTGGAATCAAGCTGGGCACTGAATACATTAGATGTCGGTGAAGCAATGACAGCGCTTTGCGGAACAGAAGGCGGCGCGGATATGGAGAATGGTTTGCGCATCAACGGTGAATCACATAGTCAAATGTATGAAAAACAAATCCAGTTAGAAGCAGGCGGCGTTGATTTTTACGATGGCACAGGTGATGATCCAGCAGAACTTGAGGCACAGCAATGGATTGACAGTATTTTAAATGACACAGATCCTGTTGTAAAACCTGAGCAAGCGCTTGTCGTGACGCAAATTTTAGAGGCAATTTATGAATCTTCGCAAACCGGAAAACCAGTATTTTTTAATTGAGAGGAGTCTTTCAAATGGCGAAACCGATAGCGCTTCAATTGTGGAGTGTGCAGGATGCGTGCCAAGAAGATTTTTTCGGGACGCTCGAACGAGTAGCAGAAATGGGTTATGATGGCGTGGAGTTCGCGGGATATTACGATAAATCGGCAACAGAACTGAAGGCTAAATTGGCAGACCTTGGCCTTGCTGTTGCCGCTTCACATATTCCTTACGAAAAATTTAGGGATGAACTGGATGAGGTAATCGCATTTGAGCAAGAACTGGGGAATGAATACCTTGTCTGTCCATGGGCTGATTTTGAGACGGAGGCAGAATGGCTAGAGTTCGCGAAAACATTGCGTATTATTGCTGAAAAAGTAAACGCTGCTGGACTTCATTTTGTATATCATAATCATGCACATGAATTTGAGAAATTAGGCAATGATTATATTTTAGATGTGCTACTGGCAGGTGTGCATGGTTTGGAAGTGGAACTTGATACTTATTGGGTCCATCATGCGGGCGTGGATGTTGTGACATATATGCAACGCTGGGCAGACCGGATGCCACTTGTACACTTGAAAGATATGAAACGCGATCCAGTGGAAAGTACGGAAATTGGCAATGGCGTACTAGCTATTAAGCGCTTTGCAGAATTAGCCGAGCAAAGCGGTGTGAAATGGCTTGTGATTGAACAAGAAGCCTTCGACAAAGATCCGCTTGAAAGTGTAAAAATTGGGCTTTTAAATTTAAGAAAGCTGGTGGGAAAGTAATGACAAAAGTAACAGTTTGGAATGAATTTCTTCATGAGAAGGAGAGCGAAGAGGTTGCCACGATTTACCCGGATGGGATTCATGGTCAAATTGCTAAATTCTTGACGGCATCGGGTCTTGATGTGAAAACAGCGACGCTAGATGAGCCGGAACATGGACTCACAGAAGCAGTTTTGGCAGAGACAGATGTTCTTGTTTGGTGGGGTCATATGGCCCACGATGCAGTAGATGATGCTATTGTTAATCGGGTGCATAAACGAATTTTGGAAGGCATGGGTTTGGTTGTTTTGCATTCGGGGCATATGTCAAAAATTTTCATGAAACTGATGGGTACGAGTTGTGACTTGAAGTGGCGTGAAGCGGATGAGAAGGAGCGGCTGTGGGTTGTGGCGCCGAATCATCCGATTACAGATGGCATTGCGGAATATATAGAATTGGAAAAAGAAGAAATGTACGGTGAACACTTCGATATCCCGGCACCCGAAGAATTGATTTTCATTAGCTGGTTTGAAGGAGGGCACGTATTCCGCAGTGGCGCAACGTATAAACGCGGAAACGGCAAGATTTTCTACTTCCAGCCAGGCCATGAAACATACCCGACGTACCATAACGAAGCGATTCAAAAAGTAATTACGAACGGTGTCAATTGGTGTGCGCCAACGTCTTGGACATACCCTAAATATGGACATGCGGAAGCCCTAGAAAAGATCGGAGGAAAATAAGATGAGATTAGGTGTTTTTACCCCGTTATTTGCAAATTTAAGTTTGGAAGAAATGTTGGACAAAGTAGCAGCAGCAGGTCTTGGCGCAGTAGAAATTGGAACAGGTGGAAATCCTGGCAACCATCATTGCCCAACCGACGAACTACTTGAAAGTGAAGACGCACGCTTGGCTTATTTGAAGAAATTTGAAGATCGTGGCTTGATTATTAGTGCGTTTAGTTGCCATGATAATCCGATTTCGCCAGATCCAGAAGAAGCAAAAGCTTCCGATGAAATTTTGCGAAAAACGATTCGATTGGCTTCTATGATGGGTGTTCCAGTCGTTAATACGTTCTCAGGGACAGCGGGTGACAGTGAAGATGCGAAAGCTCCGAACTGGCCAGTAGCGCCTTGGCCGAACGTATATAGCGACATCAAGAAATGGCAATGGGAAGAAAAACTGATTCCATATTGGAAAGAAATTGGTCATTTAGCAGAAGAATACGATGTCAAAATTGGTATCGAGCTTCATGGTGGTTTCTTAGTTCACACGCCACATACATTACTAGCGTTACGCGCGGCGACAAGCCCAGCCATTGGCGCAAATCTTGACCCGAGTCACTTATGGTGGCAAGGAATTGATCCAGTTGGCGCGATTAAAATTCTCGGAAAAGAAGGAGCAATCCACCATTTTCACGCCAAAGACACGTATTTAGATCAAGACAATATTAATCGTTACGGCTTGCTAGACATGCAGCCATATGGCGACGTACAAACACGAGCATGGACTTTCCGCTCTGTTGGATGCGGTCATGATGTGAAAGAATGGTCCGATATGATGAGTGCATTACGCACGTATGGCTATGACTACGTTGTCAGTATTGAGCATGAAGATCCATTAATGTCTATCGACGAAGGATTCCAACGCGCCGTGACGAATTTACAAAGTATTTTAATCAAAGATGAACCGCTAGACATTTGGTGGGTCTAGGGAAAGGTTGATAGAAATGAAAAACCTAGTTATTGTTGGTTTTGGCGGTATGGGAACGTATCACGTGGAGCTAGTTGGCGCAGCAGAAGGCATCACCGTTACTGGTGTGTATGACATTGCCGAAGCCCGGTTACAAGTTGCTAAAGAAAAAGGCTTGCAGACCTATCCGAGTTTTGAAGCCGTTTTGGCTGATGAAGCGGTAGACGCAGTACTGGTTGCAACCCCAAACGATAGCCATAAAGACCTTGCGATTCAGGCCCTAGAAGCTGGGAAAAACGTCGTTTGCGAAAAACCAGTCACGATTACAAGCGCAGATTTAGAAGCGATTTTAGACGTGGCAAAAAAAGAAAACAAGACATTCATGGTACACCAGAACCGCCGTTGGGATAGCGATTTCCTCATTGTCCGCGATATGGTACAAAAAGAAGCGCAAATCGGCAATGTTTTTCACGTTGAATCCCGCGTTCAAGGAGCAAACGGAATTCCCGGTGATTGGCGTCATTTGAAAGCACAAGGTGGCGGAATGCTACTCGATTGGGGAGTTCATTTGCTGGATCAGCTTTTATTCATGACAGACAGCCAAATAAAGACCGTATCTGCGAATCTCAGTTTCATTCTTGGTGACGAGGTCGATGACGGTTTTACAAGCTTCATCACTTTTGAAAATGGCACTACAGCCTTAATCGAAGTAGGAACGACGAACTATGTGAAACTACCGCGTTGGTATGTCAAAGGTACAGAAGGCACAGCGGTCATCCAAGATTGGGATTTAAGCGGCGAAATCATCGCACCAGACCGCACCGTCGCAAAAGTAGAACCAAAGCCAATTCAAGCCGGTCAAGGTCTTACCAAAACAATGGCGCCACCATCCGAAGAATCGACAACAAGAAGCCCAATTGTGCAAGTAGCCCCAGATATGGCAGGTTTTTACGATAATTTTGCAGCAGTTCTAAATCACACAGCAGAACCTATCGTCAAAAACGAAGAAGTTCACCGTGTATTACGCCTAATTGAGGCTATTTTTGAAGCAGGTGAAGAAGGTAAAGTAGTCTATTTTAACGAATAAATAAAAAAGAGCGCTGGGAATAGCTAAATATGAACTGCTCCCTGTCTACTTGACAGGGAGCAGTTCAGTTTGCTTTTATGCAGGCTATCTTTTTTATTGTTGCGTTTCGTGATCGCAAGACTTTTCTAACTCACAGCCGCCACATTTGCCTTGTTTACTTTTACGAATGTATGTAACGAGGGCATAGGCTGCATAGCCAAAAATTAGTCCGCCGATAATGAAATTTACCAAATCAAGCGCCTCCTTTATATAAATAATGAACCGATTTGATAGACGAGTAAGGTTATTACATATGCTGTCACGAGGGGATAAACGACTGAAAACGCCGTCCACTTAAACGACAGAACTTCTTTTCGAATGGCAGCGACCGTTGCCAAGCACGGAATGTACAGCAAAATAAACAACATAAAACAATAAGCAGAAAGCGGCGTATAATGCGTACTAACGACAGCGGCGAGCGTACTTTCTTTCACTGAATAAATAATCGACATCGTTGAAATGATGACTTCTTTCGCCAAAAACCCCGGAATCAATGTCGCGCCAGCTTGCCAAGTCCCAAAGCCGAGTGGCGCTAAAATCGGAGCAATAAAGCCACCGATCATAGCAAGGAAACTCTCACCCATCGGAACATTAATACCCGCAGGACCGGTATAATTAAGCAACCAAATAATCACAGAACCGGCAAAAATAAATGTCCCAGCTTTGCGCAAAAATCCTTTTCCTTTTTCCCATGTGCTACGCCACAAAGTTCGCAATGACGGCGCGCGATAAGGCGGAAGCTCAATAATAAAAACCGAGTTTTCCTTTTTAAGCAAAGTCATGGATAAAATTTTTGTTACGAGTAGTGCTAGGACAATACCAATAAGATAAAAAGACAGGACAATAAGCGCCTGATTATGTGGGAAGAAAACACCTGCAAAAAGCGCGTATACTGGCAATCGTGCAGAGCAAGACATAAATGGTGTCACCAGAATGGTCAATGTTCGCTCTTTTGACTCTTCAATCGACCGTGCTGCCATGATTCCAGGCACATTACAACCAAATCCGATAATCATTGGAATAAACGCCTTCCCATTGAGTCCAAAGAATTCCATCACCCGGTCCATCACGACTGCAATACGTGCCATGTAACCCGAATCTTCCAATAGCGAAATAAAGAAAAATAATACCAAAATCTGCGGAACAAAGACGAGTACACCACCAACTCCTGCAATAACTCCATTCACAACTAAATCAATAATAAATTGTGAGGCACCGATATAGGTTAGCCCGGTAGTGACCCAATCCGATAATGCCCCGCCAAAAAAAGCCATCCAGCATATCCGAAAGTGGCACGCCAATCCAAGTAAACGTTACCTGAAAAATCAAGTACATCACGCATAAAAATAATGGAATTCCCAGCCACGGATGCGTGAAAATGCGGTCAAGTTTATCCGAAAGCGGCATATTATGTTGCTTTGTATATTCCACCGATTGCAGACAAAGATCTTCGATAAAAGCCTCTCGTACCGTATGAAAATACTGGGATAATGGAACAGACAATTTTTTGGCCAAAGCCTCTCGAATCGCAAGCGCTTCATCTAAAATACCATGCTGCATTAAATACGGCTGAATCGCTTCATTCCCACTTAAAAACTGAACGCTAAACCATCGTTTTTGCTTGGCAGGTACAAATGCAATCCATTTTGAAAACACGGCAATAGCTTCTTCCACATCCGTACCATAAGGCAAAACAAGCCCGCGCGCTGGCGCCACCTGATCTTCTGTAATTGCCCTCAACACATCGTCTGCACCTTTGCCAGTTCTCGCAACAACAGGCAACACTGGAATGCGAAGCTTGCGCGCAATCGCAGGAATATTAATCCGCACACCACGACCAGCGGCCACATCCACCATATTCAGTCCCATCACAACAGGCGCCCCGTATTCTAACAACTGAATCGTCAGCTGCAAATTCCGCTCAATTTGCGAGGCATCGACAATATTCAAAATCGCATCAAAAGACTCTTCCAACAAAAAACGAGTCACAACCGTCTCATCACGAGAAATAGGACTCAAATCATAAATACCAGGCAAATCAATCAATTTTCCAGCATTTTTGCGAAGTGTTCCTAATTTTTTCTCAACTGTCACACCGCTCCAATTCCCAACGGTTTCATAAGAGCCAGTGAGCGCGTTAAAAAGCGATGTTTTTCCTGTATTTGGGTTTCCGAGTAAACAAACCGTTGTCATTGCATTTCTACCTTGATGGTACACGCATCACAGTTTCGGATGCTAATGTACTGCCCTTTCGTCTCAAATGTACAAGGCCCGCCAAATAAGCCTTTTTGTTTGATACAAACTTCACAACCCGCTTTACAACCAAGCGCTAAAAGCCGTTTTTCAAGCATTGGGTTCGTTACATCTAGCTTGGTGATGGTCGCCAATTCCCCGATGGCCACTTCATTTAGCTGTTTTTCCATGCGTAAAGCCTCCGTTCTTATGTATAATGATTCTCATTCTCATTGTAACACAAATCTTCACACCCGAAAAGCAAAATCCTACAACCCGATTGTCAGAACGCAAATGAACCGTTAGAATAGGGTGTAGAAGAAACGAGGGGGAGACGCGAAAAATAATGAGACTAGATAAATTACTAGCCAATAGCGGTTTCGGCAGCCGCACTGAAGTCAAGCAATTATTGAAAACAGGTGCTGTCACAGTCAACGATGTTCGCAAAAAAGAAGCCAAATTCCAAGTCAATGAAAACACAGATTGCATCGAAGTTCATGGCGAACCCGTACACTACGAAGAGTTTATATACCTCATGTTGAATAAACCGCCTGGCGTTGTTAGTGCCACAGAAGATAATTGGGACGAGACGGTCATTGACTTGTTAGAACCCCAAGATCGCGCGAAAAAAGTTTTCCCAGTAGGGCGTTTGGATAAAGATACAGAAGGTTTGCTGCTCATTACAAACGACGGTGTGCTGGCTCATGATTTATTATCTCCGAAGAAACACGTAGACAAGACATATTTTGCTAAAATTGAAGGGATAGTAACAAACGAAGACATCGCAATTTTTCAAGAAGGTGTGACGATTTCGGATAATTATACATGCAAACCCGCGAGATTAGTTATTTTAAAAGCAGAAAATGGGGCATCAGAAATTGAAATCACGATTCAAGAAGGGAAGTTTCACCAAGTTAAGCGGATGTTTGAAGCTGTTGATAAGAAGGTAATCTATTTGAAACGGCTACAAATGGGGCCGATTACGCTTGACGAGACACTTGAATTAGGCGAATACCGCGCGTTAACCAGTGAGGAACTAGACAAGCTAATGAATATAGGAGGATAAACTGTACTATTTTTTTTAGTATTCCTGTATTACTATTTTAGTAGAATGTTACAAAGCTACTACCTTACTTGTACTAATACAAAATGAGAATTTTTAAAACTGTTATAACTGATTTGAAATACTATTCAAGTACAGATTTTCGTAGTAGAATGTAGGTAGTATATTATTATCCATTGGAGGAAAAAGAAACTATGAGTGATTTATTTACAGTGTTAAAAGCGCAAGTAACGGGGAAGAATTTACGAATCGTATTACCAGAAGGTGAAGATGCGCGTATTGTTGGTGCGGCGGCGGAGCTTTTGAAAGACGGTATTGTAACGCCGATTTTATTGGGGGATAAAGAGGCCATTGCAGCAACTGCGAAGGAATTACAAGTATCATTGGACGGGATTGCGATTCACGAGCCAGCGACAGATCCACTTTTTGATGAATTGGTAGCGGCTTTTGTAGAGCGTCGTAAAGGAAAAGCAACGGAAGAAGATGCTCGTAAGATTCTTGTAGATCCGAACTATTTTGGTACGATGTTGGTTTACACTGGCAACGCAGACGGTCTTGTAAGTGGTGCGGCGCATTCGACAGCAGATACAGTTCGCCCAGCATTGCAAATTATCAAAACAAAACCAGGTATTTCTAAAGTAGCAGGCGCCATGATTATGGTTCGCGGTGATGAGAAATATGTTTTCAGTGACGTGGCAATCAATATTGCACCTGAAGCACAAGACTTGGCAGAAAATGCGATTGTCAGCGCTCAAACAGCTTCTGTATTTGGCATTGATCCTCGCGTAGCAATGCTTAGCTTCTCAACAAAAGGTTCCGCAAAATCAGCAGAAACAGAAAAAGTTGTGGAAGCAACAACGCTCGCAAAAGAAAAAGCACCAGATTTAGTTTTGGACGGCGAGTTTCAATTTGATGCAGCGTTTGTCCCGTCTGTAGCATCCAGTAAGGCACCAGATTCTGTACTAAAAGGGGACGCAAATGTTTTCATATTCCCAAGCCTAGAAGCTGGAAATATTGGCTATAAAATTGCGCAGCGCTTAGGTAACTTTGAAGCAGTTGGCCCTATTTTACAAGGCTTGAATGCACCTGTTAATGACCTTTCACGTGGATGTAACACGAAAGATGTATATAATTTAACGTTAATTACTGCAGCTCAAGCAGTGGCCGAATAAAGGATAAAAAGTAGCGTAATGCGGAGAAATCTCCAATCATTACGCTACTTTTCTCATTTATAATGTGGAAATAAATAATTCTAGCAAGCGCGTGTCTCCAGTTAATTCAGGATGAAAAGCAGTGACAAGTGTGTTTCCCTGTCTTGCCGCGACACATTTATCATCTATACTTGCTAAAACCTCGACCTTTTCGCCAATAGCAGAAATATATGGAGCACGTATAAATACTGCTGGAAAAGCTAGTCCCTCCACACCTTTTACCTCAATCATAGCCTCAAAACTATCTTTTTGTCTCCCAAACCCGTTTCGAACAACTGTCGTGTCAATCAGTTGAAGCGTCTCATCTTGACTGCCGTCAATAGCACGAGCCGTTAAAACTAAACCAGCACACGTTCCAAAAATACCTTTTCCAGATTTTGCGAAGGTTTGTACTGTTTCAAAAAGATCATATTTTTTCATTAGTCGACGCATAGTTGTGCTTTCCCCGCCAGGTATAATCAACCCATCAAGTTGTTCTAATTGATTAGGATGTTTTACAGCGACACCAGTAGCACCAACATTTTCAATGGCTTTTAAATGCTCTGAAACCGCACCTTGTAATGCTAAAACACCAATAGTCTTCATGTTTACCAACCTCGATCTTGCATACGATCTTCAGGATTTAGGCGAGAAATTTCAATACCTTTCATTGGTGCACCGAGTTCTTTCGACAGATTGCCAATGAGTTCGTAGTCTGTGTAGTATGTCGTTGCTTGCACGATGGCATTCGCGAATTTTGCTGGATTGTCTGATTTGAAAATACCAGAGCCGACGAACACACCATCCGCACCGAGTTCCATCATTAACGCCGCATCAGCAGGAGTGGCAACACCACCAGCCGCAAAATTAACAACTGGCAATTTGCCAAGTGTTTTAATTTCTTTTAAAAGTTCGTACGGCGCACCCAAATTTTTTGGCTTCCGTCATCAGTTCATCATCGCTCATTGCGCTCACTTTGCGGATTTGGCTGTTTACTTGACGCATATGACGAACCGCTTCAACGATATTTCCTGTTCCAGGTTCTCCTTTTGTACGAAGCATCGAAGCACCTTCACCGATTCTGCGGAGCGCTTCACCTAAATCACGACAACCACATACGAATGGTACGGTAAAATCGCTTTTTAGCAAATGAAATTCATCATCCGCAGGCGTTAAAACTTCACTTTCATCGATATAATCGACGCCCATCGCTTCTAGGACACGAGCTTCCGTGATGTGCCCGATACGCGCTTTAGCCATAACTGGAATAGAAACCGCGTTCATTACTTCCTCGACAATACGGGGATCAGCCATACGAGCAACCCCGCCAGCCGCCCGAATATCAGAAGGCACCCGTTCCAAAGCCATTACGGCAACAGCCCCAGCTTCTTCCGCAATTTTGGCCTGTTCCGCATTGATAACGTCCATAATCACGCCACCCTTTTGCATTTGCGCCATCCCACGCTTAACGACCTCACTACCAACTTGTTTTTCCATTTAAAATTCCTCCTTCATATGTAAAACTTCTGCTTTGGCATTCTGTAAATTCTATGTTAAGCTATAACCACTTTTTAAGAAACGTCCAATTGGAGGGAGAAAAGGTGGTCCAATTATGAAAAGCTGAAACAGCCCGTTAGCCCTGAAAGGAACTGGAGCGGTCGTAGAAAAAGTCCTCTTTTGACTTTTTTGGAGAGCGTGAAGTTCCCGAAGGGCTGGCTGTTGAAGCTGGATCACATGAAAAGCTGAACACGCCCGTTTAGCCCTGAAAGAGCTTGGAGCAGGCGCAGTAAAAATCCTCTCTTGATTTTTGCGGAGGCTGTGAAAGCTCCGAAGGGCTGGCTGTTGAAGCTGGATCGCGAAACAAGAATGAGAGACGGTAGACATCGAATTTCTTAAAAACATGATTACCAGACATAGAAAAACCACCACCCCCAGAACAAGTAACCAAACCAAAAAAATTTGGCAACAAACCAATTTAAGTAGGGAGCATTCTTCCAAAAGGTCCAAACATTGTTTTGCGTCATAAGAACCGCTGAAGGATTACATTCTCGTTTCACTCTAATACATATTGAAGCTCTAATTCAGAAAGTACGCTTCGTAATAGCTTCAACAAAGGAGGCAAAACCCATGTGGCAAATTCCAAAAACTACTCAATATCCAATCTATCAGCAAATCATCGCCCTAATCGAAACCCACATCCAAGATGGCCAATTACTTCCTGGCGATAAATTACCACCAGAACGCGAACTCGCAGCAACACTCGGAGTCAATCGCTCTACACTTGTTCGCGCGCTCGACGAACTTAGCGCTCGTGGCATTGTCACCCGAAAACAGGGAAGTGGCACAAGAATCAGTGAAGACAAATGGGGCGTTTTTACAGGTCGCAAAACCAACTGGCGTCATTATGTCTCACAAGGCGCATTCTTACAAGCTACGCCATATCTCGACAAAATTAAGCGGCTCCAAACCGAAGCACCAAAAGACATTATCGACCTAGCATCCGGCGAACTACCCGTAAATCTAATCCCAAAAATTTCAACACCAGCCCTATCTTGGCAAAGCTTCTTATCCGAAGAAAGCTCAGAAGACATCGCAGGCTACAAACCATTACGCTCCACCATCCAAAAAATGCTAGCAGATAACTATGACATTCCAACGAAGCTGGATCAACTTTTCATCACATCAGGTGCCCAACAAGCCTTATTTTTAATTACTCAATGTTTATTAAAGAGCGGAGATGCCATTGCTATTGAAGCCCCATCCTACTTTTACGCATTATCCCTTTTTCAATCGGCAGGACTGCGCATATACGCACTACCAATGGATGACGGCGGCGTGAAATTAGCAGAACTCGAGCAACTCTATCGAAAACACCGTATTAAAATGGTGTTTGTAAATCCAACCTTTCAAAACCCAACAAGCCTAACAATGAAAACCAAAAGGAGACACGATTTCGTCGCGTTATGTTCCAAAATGCAAGTGCCTATCGTAGAAGACGACCCATATAGCCTTCTTCATTTCGACGAAAAACAAGAACAACCCGAGTCCCTCAAAAAAATCGACCCAGATAACGTATTATACATCGGCTCCCTATCAAAATTGATGGGTTCAACGACTCGAATTGGTTGGCTTGTAGGACCAGCAGCCGTCGTGAAAAGACTAGCTGAAGCAAGACAAGAAATGGATTTTGGGCTAAGTATTTTCCCGCAAGTGCTCGCTAATCACGTGCTCAATAACATCGCCTTTGATTCCCACATCGCGAACTTACGCGAAACATTGGCCAAACGCAAAGACGCACTAATCGCCACTTTACCCAAAGAAGTAACTTATACGGTTCCCACAGGTGGCTTCCATCTCTGGTGTCGACTCCCAAATGAAAAATGGGAAATGCGCGATTTCGATATTTTCTTACAGCATAAACTCCTAGTCATGCCCGCATTCCTATTCGGCGTTCATGAAAGCGCCATCCGTCTCACCTTTGCACGACTAAACGAACAAGATGCACCAAAAGTTGGCAAAATCTTGCAAGACATCATCACCAAGAAAGGACGGTCCTAAAAATGAAACAAAACCAAGAAGAAGTCCTGAGAGACCTATATAATCTCATTCTCCATCCTGGTACCCGAGATTGGGAACGCTCCTTAATGCAAACAGCAAAAACGCAAATTGAGACTGGCGCGAATATCGATACCCAAATCGCAAAACTAGAGGCAGAACTGCGACCACTTGCACTAAGAAACAACTTGACTCCCGATGTTGCCGATTTTTATTTGAAAATTACGGATAATACTACTGCCGGAAAAACGTTTGATACGTCCAAACACTATCAAGAAGATGCGCCGTATCAAGCACGTGCGATATTTGCTGGTGGCTGTTTTTGGTGTATGGTGGAACCGTTTGAAACAAAACCAGGAATTATCGCTGTATTGTCAGGGTATACTGGTGGTCATGTGGATTCTCCAACCTATGAACAAGTGCTCGGCGGTTACACTGGGCATGTGGAAGCCGTTGAAATTATTTTCGATACTAGGATTTGGAGTTACGAGGCGCTAGCCGAACTATATTGGCAACTAACAGACCCGACAGATGGAGACGGCCAAATGGCTGATCGGGGCAGTAATTATCGTCCAGTTATCTTCTTCATGAATGAAGAACAACGTGAAATCGCCGAGCGGGAGAAAAAGGAACTAGCCGAATCCGCTAAATACAAGCGCCCCATAGTGACGGCAATCGAACCAGCCACGACCTTTTGGCTAGCAGAGAACTTCCACCAACAGTTTTACCGAAAAAATCCGAAGCGGTATAAAAAAATGAAGCGCACGCGCCAGCAACTTTTAGCATTCCAGCGCTTACAAGCAAGGATTCGAGCTTGGTTCAAACGCTCTTGAATAAAAAAGAAGCCATGCGCTAACACAGCTTCTTGCTACTTATTCCCTTATTTTTCTGCATAATATTGAATCGTTGAGGGTAATTCTTTTACTTGCTTATAGTTAGAAAGAAGCTGGTTATTCGCTACATGGATCTTGAATTTTTTTATTTTTTCTCTAATTTATTAGCAGAGTAGAATGTGCGTGTTTCGGCGCTACCATCTTTTTTATAGCATTTCAACGTATATTTATAACCTGAAAACTGGTTTTTTTGAACTTTTTCCCCGTTTGTGTTGACATGTACAAAATAGGCTTTAGCTGTAGCATCTGAGGGCAGTGCATACTCACAAATAACGCATATTGTAATAAGTAGTCCAGCTAGTATAAGTAACAATCCTTTTTTATTCCTCATTTCCCTCAACCTTTCGATTTCCTAGTTTAACTGTTCAGCGGCTTTCTTCGGAATGTCCGCTTTTTTAACTTCTTCATAGGAGGTAACGCCCCTATTCTCTTTCCAAAAAACTTCTAAATACGCATCTTTTCGTAAATTTTTCTGTGCGATAAATTCCATATCTTTTTCTTTACCATCTTCGCTATATCCTGGAAGATCGTAATTGTAGTCGGTATAAGCTGAACCATCGCTTGCATGCCCGCTCGTTATTTTAGGATCTTTGGTTATCTTGACGTAGTATGTATCTGCGCCTAACCGATGGAAATTTATAAAACGTCCAGCTATTAATGCTCCGCCAATAATTACGATAATAATAATAAGTGAAATAAATAATTTTTTCATAAGTTGTCAGCTCCTTCATTTGATACTCTTATTATAGCTTGGCTTACAATCTGGTTCCCGCTTCCTACCTAACAAAACAGGAGGGGAACCTTACAATTTTGCAATGTTTGCTGTCATGTTGCATTTTGTCTATAAATATGGTTAAATAATATAGTTAGCTAATTAACGTTAGGTTAGGAGGCGAAAAAATGAAAGAAATCGATCAACGAATGGAAACAGATTCGGTTGGAAAAGTATTTTTGCGCTATTTAATTCCTTCACTAGTCGGAATGTTGCTCATGTCGGTGAACATTGTGGCAGACGGGATTTTTGTTGGACATAGGCTCGGTGGAGTGGCACTTGCTGGAATTAATATTGCTGTGCCGGTATTTTCGATTTTCACGGCAATCTCGCTTTGGATTGGGATTGGTGGAGCCACGCAGTATTCATTCGCATTAGGTGAGAAGAACATTCCGGAGGCGCAGCGAATCTTCACTCGTTCTATTATTATGGTGTTTTTAATTACAATTACATTAGCGAGTATCGCGTTTGTTTTCCGGGTGCCACTTGCCAACGTGCTTGGTGCGAATCCGGAAACATTGCCGTACGTGATGGATTATATGACGATTTTATTAATGTTCGGTTTTGCTTTTACAGTAGAAAATATTTTGAGCATTTTCGTGCGGAATGATGGGGACCCGAACTTGGCGATGATTGCCCTGATTGTAACGGCAGTCGTGAATGTCATTTTGAACTATTACTTCCTATTTGTTTTGGATTGGGGCGTAAGCGGTTCAGCAGGAGCGACGATTATGGCGGTGACCGTCGGTATTGGCGTACTTTCCGTCCATTTCTTCAAAAAGAGCAGTCGTCTAAAATTCGTGAAATTCCGCTTTACGAAAAAATCAGTCGCAAAAACGTTTTCCATCGGGATGCCGAGTTTCCTATCTGAATTAGGATTATCCGTCTTCACAATGGGTTACAATATCGCGATTGCAGCTGTAGCAGGAACCGCTGGTGTCGCGGCGTTCTCTGTCTTAAACTATACACATAGCGTGATTTTGATGCTGTTTTTAGGGATGAGTTCGGCAATTCAACCCCTTATTAGTTATTATCGCGGAGCAAAAAGACAAGATCGCGAACAAGCAACCATCCGTTTAGCAGTCAAAACGGCGATTGGAACAGGGCTAGGATTCTTTATTATTGGCTTTTTTGGAGCGAACCATATTGTTCAGATGTTTGGTGATTTCAGTCCAGAGATTGTTAATCTAGCGACAATGGCTGTTCGGATTTTCTTCGCTGGTTACATCTTCATGGGTTTCAACTTTGTCATGATGACTTATTTCCAAACGAGCAATCGCGTTGGCATGGCAATTTGGATTACAGTGGCCCGCGAAATGTTATTTATGGTTGCTTTCCTCATTATATTGCCACCGTTCTTCGGAGTAGAGGGTGTTTGGGCATCCATTCCGCTATCAGAAGCAGTAGTTGCAACGTCTATCGTCATTTATGCACGTCGCAAACATATTTTCACAAAAGGCATTCAGTAAAAAACACCGCTTAGTCAAAAATTTCAGTCTTGGCCAAGCGGTTTTTTATAGAGTTTGTGAATTAAAAAAATCCGAAAAAAAAACTTGACACCAAATGTAGTGTTAGCCCACCTTGATATCACAACTTATAGTGAATTTATGTAGGTCTATTCACAAGTAAATCTCCCAAAAAAATAAAAAATTTTAATAGAAAAACCTTGCTGTTAAACGCTTTTCAGTAATTGCTAAAAAATTCCCTAAGCACTATATCTTGCATTCACATTCAAAAAGAGATACTATATATAGTATCGAAAGCCGTTAAAACACGATTTGCTATTTTAACTTTTACAAAGGATTAGACTTTTGCAAAAGTTAATTTTTTTGTTCCGAATAGGCTGGTTCGATGGATGAGTGTGGCTAAGTATAACTTGGAATATATGGAAGAAATGGGGATAACAAATGACAACTTACATAGTGAAAGACGGAGGGAATCGCAAACTACCTTTCGACAAAGAACGACTAAACCGATATTTAGATACAATCCATGCAGAATTTCCAACTTTAGAAATGGAAGACTACAAACGCAAGATTTTCACATTTATTGAGAAGAAAGAAGACTACGCAGCTGATGAATTAGTGGACTACTTGATTCGTGAAGCAGAAGCGCGTACCGACATTCATTTACCAGCGTGGGAATTGTTTGCAGCGCGTCTTTATTTGAACAAGTTATATAAGAAAGCGAGTAAGAATCGTTTCTATAATGATGATGATAAATACGGTTCGTATGTTGGCTTACAAGAAAGCCTTGGCGAGCGCGGTATTTACTCAGGAAGCATTTTGAAGAATTATTCAAAAGATGAACTTATCAAAGCCGGTGAAATGATTGAACCAGAAAGAGATAAGTTGTTCACATATAATGGTTTGTACTTGTTAGCAACACGTTATCTAGCAACAGACCAAGCACGTAACGTCTATGAGTTACCACAAGAACGTTGGTTGACGATTGCGCTATATTTAATGCAAGATGAGCCGAAAGAAAAACGGATGGACTTAGTGCGCGAAGCATATTGGGCGTTAAGTAATCTTTATATGACGGTTGCAACTCCAACACTAGCAAACGCTGGTAAAGTTGGTGGTCAATTATCCAGTTGCTTTATTGATACAGTAGATGATAGTTTGCAAGGTATTTATGATAGCAATACCGATGTAGCACGTGTAAGTAAACATGGTGGTGGCGTTGGCGCTTATCTTGGTTACGTTCGTTCTTCTGGCGCAGCAATTCGCGGTGTACGCGGTGCAAGTGGTGGTGTCGTTCCGTGGATTAAACAATTGAACAATACGGCAGTTAGTGTCGATCAGTTAGGCCAACGTAAAGGTGCCATTGCGGTTTACCTAGACGTTTTCCATAAAGATATTGAAGCATTCCTTGATCTTCGTTTAAATAATGGTGACCAACGACTGCGTGCTCATGACGTGTTTACAGCCGTTTGTATGCCGGACCTATTCATGGAAACAGTAGAACGTCGTGGTGACTGGTACTTATTTGACCCACACGAAGTCAAAGAGAAGAAAGGCTGGTATCTACAAGACTTCTACGACGAGCAAAAAGGTGACGGTTCTTTCCGCGAGAAATACGAAGAACTAGTAGCGGACGAAACAGTTAGCAAGAAAATTGTCAAAGCCATCGATATTATGAAACGCATCATGGTAAGTCAATTAGAAACAGGAAATCCGTTCATGTTCTACCGGGATGAAGTCAATCGTATGAACCCGAACAAACATGCCGGCATGGTTTACTCAAGTAATCTATGTACCGAAATCATGCAAAACATGAGCCCGACACGCATGATTCAAGAAATGATAAGTGGCGACCAAATCGTTATTACGAAACAAGCTGGAGACTTCGTTGTATGTAACTTATCTTCCGTGAACTTAGGTCGTGCAGTGCTTGCAGAAGACCCAGAAACATTGGAACGCCTTATTGCCATTGAAGTTCGCATGTTAGACAATGTTATCGACTTGAACGAACTACCAGTACCGCAAGCAACGATTACTAATAAGAAATATCGCTCTATCGGTTTGGGTACTTTTGGATGGCATCATCTATTAGCCCTTAAAAATATTGCTTGGGATAGCGAAGAAGCAGAAACATTTGCCGATGAGTTATATGAGCAAATCAACTTCCTAACTATTAAAGCAAGTGCCGCATTAGCTAAAGAAAAAGGCGCATATTCCGTATTTAAAGGCAGTGACTGGAATACAGGCGAATATTTCGAACGTCGCGACTACACATCAGAAGCATGGCAAGAACTTGCAGCTGACGTCGCACAAAACGGTATTCGTAACGCCTATCTTGTAGCAGTGGCACCAAACATGAGTACAGCACAAATCGCAGGCTCAACGGCTTCTATCGATCCAATTTTCAGTCCGTTTTATTATGAAGAGAAGAAAGATTACCGCCGTCCAGTGATTGCGCCGGACTTATCGCTTAAAACGTATCCGTACTACGGAAAAGGCGCGTATCAAGTCGATCAATTCGCAAGTGTACGTCAAAATGGTCGCCGTCAACGTCACGTCGATCAATCATTAAGCTTTAACTTCTACGTGCCAAGTGGTATCAAAGCAAGCAAATTGTTAGAACTTCACTTACAAGCATGGAAAGAGGGCTTGAAAACAACGTATTACGTCCGCTCTAACGATATTGATGTAGAAGAGTGCGAATGGTGTTCAAGCTGATAAACGAATAGCAACAGCGAGCAAAGCATCTGTCTTTGCTCGTGCTTTACATATGGATATACCTAGGAGGAGGTTTTTTAGATGACGGAACAAAGAGAAGAATTGCACCGTATTAAAATATTAGAGCCGCTTAGCCCGAATCGTTCAACGGCTATTATAAATGGTGACACGAGTGGGATTTTGAATTGGAATGATATCCCGTATCCATCGTTTTACCGTGCATACAAGGAATTATCGACAAACTATTGGATTCCTGATGAAGTAGATATGAAGGGTGACGCGAAACAATACCCAGAGCTATCTGAAGAAGAGAAATACGCTTTTGACGCTATTATTGGTTTGCTGGCGACGTTAGATTCTCCGCAAACACGGTTTATTTATAATGTCGCAGAATATATTACAGATCCTGCTGTACACGCAAATACAGCGATTATCGGGCAACAAGAAGTGATTCATAACGAGAGCTATTCCTATGTGCTTGCTTCGATTACGAACTTACAAGAACAGAAACGCATTTTTGAATTGGCGCGTACGCATCCGACGATTATTAAGCGTAACGAACCAATTATGGAAGCTTACGACAACTTTATGAACAACAAAACAGGCGAGAACTTAGTAAAAGCTCTGATTCAGTCATCCATTTTAGAAGGTATTAATTTCTACAGCGGTTTTGCTTATTTCTACAACCTTGTTCGTCAAAATAAAATGACGGGAACAGGTAAAATTATTAGTTTTATTAATCGTGATGAATTGGCACATTCGAAGTTCATTTCGGAAGTAATTCGTGCAATTCTTGGTGAAAATCCGGAATTGCAAACCGATGAACTCGTAGAATATACGCATGAAGCATTCCGCCACGCTGTGGAACTAGAAATTGTTTGGTCAGAAGAAGTATTAAATGGTATCGAAGGGATCGACGTGTCAGAAATGGTTGATTACGTGAAATACCGTGCCAACAAGATGCTAGGCATGCTAGGAATTCCAGAGCTATATCCAGGTCATAGCGATAATACAATGACATGGATTAAAGCTTACGCAGATAATTTTACCGAAACAAAAACGGACTTTTTCGAAATGCGCAATAGTAGTTATAAAAAGACAAACATTGATAACGGTTTTGATGACCTATGAAAATCCTCTTGGCGTATGATTCTCTGAGTGGGAACACAAAAATGGTAGCAGATGAGGTAGAGGCGGAACTTAAGAAGGCGCAACATGATGTGACTTCCTTTCGCGTTCACCCAGATGCCCAGTATCCACTTGAGACGGACTACGATTTGTTCATTTTAGGGGCATGGACAGCAGATTTAGGTAGGACACCGCCAGATATGAAGGATTTCATAGCAGAATTAGGAACGAAACCACCACACGTCGCGATTTTTGGGACAGGTGAAACACAATGGAGTATGGCATATTTTTGTGGGGCAGTGGACCGGATGGCGAAGTATTTCGACTCCCAATATCCGACACTGAAAATCGAACAAATGCCGCATACCGAGCGTGATCACACAGCAATTCAAGACTGGGTCGCGCAAATATTGTCCATGAGAGAAGGGGTAGTAAAATGACAAGTATTGAAATTAAAACAATGGAAGAATTCGAACAACATATAGCAGCAGGAGAATTAGTATATGTAGACTACTGGAAAGACAACTGTCCGAACTGCAAAATGCTAGACCTATCATTTCAAGAATTCAAAAATTCATCGATTGCTGATAAAGTAAAAGTATTGAAAGTAAAACTAGAAGAAGTCGGCGAAAACTTCTTTTTTGACCGCAATGTTCGCCAAACACCAACATTAGTACTATATAAAGGCGGCGAAGAGGTTTCACGTTTGAACGGGTTTATTCCTCCAGAACATATTGAGGAAGCAGTTGTGGCGCAAGAAGCTTAATAGTAAGATAAACTAAGAAATCGATAAATGGTTTCTTAGTTTTTTTGTACTTTCCGCGAGGGTTATTTAGAATTTAAAGTATTTATTTTCCTCATGTTAAAAGTGATGCTATAATTAAAGTGATTGATAATAATCTCAACTAGAAAGGAAGTAAGCGCATGTCCAAGAAAATTCAATTACCAAGCGGGCGACTATCTGAGCATGCTAAAGAAATTGGTAGCAAAGCAAATGAAATCTCATTTAACCTACAACCCACTGTGTCTTATTCCACAAGCTCGGCGCGGCAACTAGTACAAAGCAGTATGGACGTGGCGCAGATGCTTAAAACTATGCCAGAAGCCTTTAACAAAGACGTACAGAACTTGAAAAATGTGGAACAAGCCTTTGTTGCTTCGGAAAAGAAATTAGCAGATATGTGGAGTAAAGCGCTTCATTTAGACAAATAAAAAGACAGAAGGAGTGGTAAGAAGGGATGAGACAACACGAAGAAGCCATTAGAAAAGCGAGATTTGGAAGATGTAACACTGGCGTTCCGACAATTACAACGGGAGCAAGCGGAATTACTTACACGAGTAGGCAACGCTTGGCGGGGCAATCACGCAGACTACAAGTTAGGCGCTATTGGAGAAGATATAGCCCATGAACAGCGAATAATGCAGAAACGTTTATACCAATTAGAAGAACAATTACAAGCAGAGTACAAACAAGTACAAGCCGATTTCGAACGAGCGAAAGAGGTGAAAACAGATGCCACGCATTGATATTGGTGAGGTACGTTATTTTGTTGACCAATTTTTAAAAGAATCTGGATTGTTAAAGCAGGCACTTACAGAATATCGAAAAGTAGTCGCGAAAATTGTGGCGGACAAAGAAATAAAAGGAGACATGGCGGATAGCGCGAAAGAATACTATCAAACCGTCCATTATCCAATTATTGATACGACAAAAGCGTGTATGACAGATGCAGAAATGATTTTAAAGCAATACATAGCAGATTTCGAGAGCCAAGTAGACCCATCACCCAATGCTAGAATCGATTCGGACGAATTACAAGACCTCCAAGCAGATATCCGAAAATGCCAAAATCGTTATGAAGATTTACTAGTCAAAATGAAGTCAGCATCAGGCGGTTCTTCATTAGGTGAGCAGATAGGCATGCAATTAGGGATGCAAACGGCGATAGGGAAACTACAACACGAGATGCAAATTATTGAGAAATATTTAGATTTTGATTTCAGCCACCAAAATGCCATGGAAGATGTTCTTCGTAAACTGCATCAAGTGAAACAAGGCTTGACTGAAATCCAGAGTAGTAAAGCCTACAGTATCGTTAGCCATACATTTAATACAAAGCATATGAAACTGGGATGGTTGGATAACTTAACACCTGCCCCGAAAAAAGATCCTTATGCGAAATACGAGAAAACATGGCAAGGTAGTTATTGGGTACTCATAAAAATGGGAAAACGGATGCAGAGGCAGCAGAGGCTACGAAAGCGTATAACGAAGGCATTAAAGACGGGTTTATTAAGGTACCACAGGATTCCAATGCTAACTTTGATGCCGAGAGAATTAAAGGAATTATGGAGCACTACGATGTAATGACAGGGAACGAACTGACGAGTATGCAAAGTTTTTCTATTCTTGCTGGAATGGCAACAGGAATGGTAGGCTACAAAAGTCGTGGAAGAATCTATCAAAAATCTTATCTGGAAAAGGTTGAAGCTAATTTAAAAAATAATGACATTTATAAAGTGAATAAGGGAAAAGAACATGTAGGAACATTAAAGAAACAAGAAGTGAGATTGCCAGATGTATTCGAACAATCGGTCAATTACACGAAAAGAGATAGAGTTGAATTTAATACTTTAAGAAAAGAATTTGATAATGGGGTTAGAAGTAAATTTTTAAAATCATTGGCAAATGACAATAGCTTGGTTGGTACTTTTGAAAAAGCTGGATTGTCAGCACAAGATATCAAGAAAATGGAAGCGGGGAAAGTACCGACAGGATATCAAGTTCATCATAAGCTACCATTAGATGATGGGGGAACAAACGATTTTAAAAATTTGATATTAATTAAAAATGATCCATTCCATAAAGTACTTACTAATACTCAGAAAACATTAACGAAAGATTTAAATGTAGGGGAGACCAAAAAAGTAGATTGGCCAATACCTAAAGGCTCAATCTATCCCCCAAATAAGGAGGACTAATGATGCTGATGGATTTATTAAAACAAATCGCTGAGGAGCAAAAAAAATTTTGGTGAAGAACCAGAAGCACCTGCAACAAAAGCAGAAATTTTGAAGCTAAAAGAGAAAGTCGATAATAATAAATATGAGGAATTTTGGTTTTCTGACTATGTAGCCTTCCTAAAAATACAAAATGGTCTCGATTATGATGGATTGGTTATTTATAACGCGAATATTAATGATGAGAATAACGGATTTATTGCGGCAAATGAAATATGGAATGAGAACGAATGGGAGGATAGTTACGTATTCTTTGGAGATTCTAATATTTCTTGGTATTGTTTCAGTAAGACGAAGAATACTTTTATGGAACTGGATAAGCCAAGCGGGGATATAATTTGTAAGTATGCTACATTGAATGAGCTGTTAGAGGCGGCGATTAAAAATGTTTTGTGATAAATAATGAGTCCTGGAAGTATATCAAATTTAGTTGATCTAAACTAAGATAGAAATAATATATTTTCTTAGCAGTATCATTGAAAGAATTTTAGCGAAAATTACGATGGGGTTTTGCACTGCATAAAGTAAGGAATCTAGCCTTGAATGCCACATGTACTTAGTTAATTAGTCTGTTGATGAAAATAGGGGTTAAAAAGAATAAGACATTCTGCTCAAATGAGAGTAGGCTATGTCTTATTCTTTTTGCACTTGCATGAAAGAGTAGGGGTTTAACCTAATCACTAGCCCAGCTTTTCTAACGATTTTCTCCTTCTCCAATCTTGTCCACGGCTTTAGGACAAATTCCAATTTTGATTGTATTGCTATGTTGTTACCGCTGTCATACAATGGATATATGAGCTAGGCTGATAGGCGAGGCTAAGGATTGGAATTGCGCAGTTCCATTGGTCGGTCAGGTGTAGCAGTGCTTCGAAGCAGATTAATTAAAGGGGCTTCTTTTTTAGAGTATTAGAAAAGGGCGGAGGAGGACATAGAAATGGAGCAACAACAAGCGAAATCTGGTTTTCGTGTGAAGGTACAGCATTTTGGTAGTTTTTTAAGTGGTATGATTATGCCGAATATTGGGGCATTTATTGCGTGGGGATTAATTACAGCGCTATTTATTCCGACTGGTTGGTATCCGAATGAGGAGATTGCCAAACTGGTTGATCCGATGATTAAATACTTGTTACCGCTTTTGATTGGGTATACGGGTGGTAAGTTAGTGTATGATACGCGTGGTGGTGTCGTGGGTGCAGCTGTGACGATGGGAGCCATTGTTGGTACATCAATGCCAATGTTCCTTGGCGCGATGATTCTCGGGCCTCTAGCGGCTTGGCTGATGAAGAAATTTGATAAATTAATCGAGGGCAAAGTTAAAGCTGGTTTTGAAATGTTGGTGAACAATTTCTCAGCGGGGATTTTAGCAGGGATTTTGGCGATTGTATCTTTGAAAACGATTGGGCCTGCTCTTCAAGCGGTGAATACGACAATGGCTTCGGGTGTGCAGTATTTGATTGATCACCATTTGTTGCCGTTAGTTAGTATTTTAGTGGAGCCTGGAAAAGTGCTTTTCTTGAATAATGCGATTAACCAAGGGGTTTTGGCACCGCTCGGGATTGATCAGGCGGTTAATACGGGGAAATCGATTTTGTTTTTAGTGGAAACGAATCCTGGTCCTGGTCTGGGGATTTTGCTGGCGTACACGATTTTTGGAAGTGGGACGGCAAGGCAGACGGCTCCTGGGGCAGCGATTATTCAATTTTTAGGTGGGATTCATGAGATTTATTTTCCGTATGTGTTGATGAAACCAGCGTTACTGATTGGTGCCATTGCTGGTGGGATGACTGGTATTATTACGTTTAATCTGTTTGATGTAGGATTAGTTGCGACGGCTTCTCCGGGTAGTATTTTTGCGATACTTGCTTTGACGCCGCGTGGGGATTATATAGGAATTATTTGTGGGGTTCTATTTGCAACACTGGTTTCCTTTGCGGTATCTGCGGTTATTTTGAAAACATCGAAAGCAACGGATGATGCAGAACTCAAGACAGCGGAGACAAAAATGGCTACAATGAAAGGTAAGAAGGCAATGGTAGCGAGTGCGGTTGTTGGGACGAGTGATGCGGAGCTTGCAGCGGAAGGTGTTCCATTAGGTACACGCAAAATTATTTTCGCTTGTGATGCGGGAATGGGGTCCAGTGCGATGGGAGCTTCGGTCTTGCGGAACAAGGTGAAAAAGGCGGGGCTTGATATTGAAGTGGTGAACTTTGCGATTTCTCAATTGCCATCAGATGCGGATATCGTAGTGACACACCGTGATTTAACGGACCGCGCAACGGAGAAACTACCTAAAGCCTATCATATTTCGGTGGACAATTTCTTGAACAGTCATAAGTATGATGAGTTAGTGGAGAATTTGTCTGGTCAGAAATAACTGGGGGAATTTGAAATGTATATTTCGGCGAGAACGAGACTTATTTTGGAACAGCTTTTAATGAGCCATGAACCTGTGGCCACAGCGGAGTTAGCGGAATATATGGATGTGAGTGAACGAACGATTCGACGCGATTTGAAGGAAGTGGAGGCGGTGCTCGGCTCTTACCAGCTAGCATTGGAGCGTAAAGATGCTAAATTAACGGTGTTTGGCTCAGAGTCTAGCCGCCAAGCTTTCAAATGGCAATTGCTCGACTTGTCTTACAATGAGTTTACACCGATGGAGCGGCAACAGTTTATTTTAAAAGCGTTGTTAAAGGAAAATGAGCCAATCAAATTAATCGCGCTGGCTAATGATTTGAACGTCACGATATCGACGGTCAGCAGCGATTTAACAAAATTAGAAGATGAATTAATCGGACGTGCCGAAATTGAGCGTAGACGTGGTTATGGTGTGAAATTAATTGCGGATGAGATGGTGAAGCGTACATTGCTTAGTGATTTAATGACGTTATCGGGGTCTAAAAATTCCCTTTTCCAATTGTTTCAGCAGAAGAAGCAAGATGAGGTGGAGATGCTTGCGGATGAGCGATTGCTTCATGTTGTGGACAACGCGCTAATTCAAAAAGTGGAGCAAAATGTGCGTGCTTGGCGCAAGGATTTGGCGTATGAGATTACGGATGATGCATACTTGACGCTAGTTGTGCATATTGCGATTTCAGTGGAGAGAATGATTAACGGGAATTATTTGCAGGAGATGAAGCCAGAACAAGAATATTTTCGGAATTTTCCAGAATTTGTTGTGGCGAAAGAATTGCTAGCGGCATGTTTGGAAATGGAGCCGTTTGTTGTGCCAGATGGGGAAGCGTTTTATGTGACAATGCATATTCGTGGGGCGAAGGCACAAGGTGAGACGGGTATTTTCTCTGGGAATGAGAATGTGCAGGCGGTGACCATAGCTAAGCGCTTGATTTCAAAAGTGGAGTCGGAACTTGGTAGTCATTTTCAGGAGGCATCATTGCTTAATGGCTTGACGGCGCATTTACGGCCAGCGTTACGGCGGATGGATCAGCAAATGCGGATTCACAATCCATTGATTAAAACGATTAAACATGATTATCCGGAGCTTTTTCAAATTGTGAAGGTGGCATTTCGAGAAATTTACCAGCAAGCGGGTGTGCCGGATGAGGAAATTGGTTATTTGGTTCTGCATTTCGGGGCAGCGTTACTACAGAAAAATGAAAGTCGTGTTTTCTCGGGGCTTGTCGTTTGTTCGAGCGGAATCGGAACGTCGAAAATGTTGGCTACGCGCTTAAAACAAGCATTACCGCAATTGAAAGATTTGCAAAATGTCTCGTTGTTCGAGCTTTTAAATCAGCAAAATACGAAACATTTCGATGTGATTGTGTCGACGATTGATCTTGGAAAAGTGGATTTTGAGTATTTTCTGGTGAGTCCGATGTTGTCGAATCGGGAAATTTCGCAAATTGAAGTTTTTTTGAAGCAGAAGGAAATGTTTATTCCGCAGAGGGCGCCGCAAGAACAAGAGGAGCAGATGACATTGCTTGAGGCGGTGCATCATTTGGAGGCGGAGCAGGAATATACGAACACGGTTTTGGCGATTTTGAAAGGGTTTCAGGTAGCCAAGATGGAGGAGACACAGCATAATTTGGAAGATACGTTGCGCGCGGTTTGTATGGCGATGTTTGAGCAAGAACGGGATATTCAGGTGGAAATATTACTGAAATCATTGCTAGAACGCGAAAAATGGAGCGGATTTGGTATTCCAGAAACGCAGTTAGCGCTGTTTCATGTTAGAAATGAGTTTGTCCATCAGCCAGTGTTTCAGGTTTTTACGTTGCAGGACGCAGTAGATGTGCCGGCAATGGGAGGCGGGAATGTGGCGGCTACGACATTACTTGTATTGCTTGCGCCAGAGAGGCTAGCACCGCAGGGCTTGGAAGTGATGAGTTTTATTAGCGCGATGGTTGTGGAGAGCGGGGAGACGACGCGGCTTTTGGAGTCTGGGAACGGAGCGGACATTACGGCGTTTGTGATTAGTAAATTAAATCAATTTTTGCAAGATATGAGGAGGAAATAAGGATGGTAGCATTAGAAAATAAGGATATTGCGCTGAAACAGGCGTTTAGCACGAAGGAAGAGGCGATTACGGCGGCGGGGCAGTTGTTAGTGGAGCAAGGCTATGTGGATGCGCCTTATATTGAAAAAATGAAAGAACGTGACGCGATGACATCGACATTTATCGGCAATATGGTGGCGATTCCGCATGGTACGGATGATTCGCGTGATATGATTAAAAATTCGGGGATTGTGTTGTTGCAAGTGCCAGACGGTGTTTCGTTTGATGGCAATGAGGTAAAAGTGCTGATTGGGATTGCGGGTGCTGACGGGGAACATATGGATTTGCTTAGCAGTATCGCGATTGTGTGCTCGGAGGAAGAGAATGTGGCGCAAATTGTTGCGGCTGAGTCGAAACAGGAAATCATTGCTTTCTTTGAAGGGAGTGAGAGCGCATGATGGCAGTACATTTTGGTGCTGGTAATATTGGACGGGGGTTTATTGGGCAACTGTTGCATAAAGCGGGGTATCATGTAACGTTTGTAGACGTGAACAAGACAGTTGTGGATGCGTTGAATGAAAAGCAGGAATACAATGTTATTTTGGCAGATAATTCGAAACAAGTCGATATGATTACGAATGTGAATGCGATTAATAGTCAAGAAAATCCAGAACAAGTTATCCGCGCGATTTCAGAAACGGAGCTCGTGACGACTGCGGTAGGTCCGACCATTTTGCCATTTATTGCGAAAGTTTTAGTGGCGGGAATTAAAGCCAGGACAGCTATTCAAAAACCGCTTATCGTTATGGCTTGTGAAAATATGATTGGCGCATCGGCTTCGCTCCAGGAATATGTATACGCGGAGTTGACGGACGCGGAGAAACAATACGCGGATCAGTTCATTTCGTTTCCAAATGCGGCGGTGGATCGTATCGTTCCTAATCAGACACATGATGATCCGTTAACTGTTTTAGTGGAGCCATTTTATGAGTGGGTAGTGGAAGAAACGGCGATTAAGAGCGAAGTTCCTTTCATTCCAGGCATAACATACGTGAAGGATTTGACGCCATATATCGAACGCAAACTTTTCACGGTAAACACTGGCCATGCAGTAACAGCTTACATCGGTCATATGAAAAATATCGATTCGATTGAAGCCGCGATTCATAATGATAAAGTGCTGTTTGCGGTCCGTAGCGCACTAGAAGAGACTGGAGCGTTATTAGAAAAGAAATTTGACTTCTCACACAAGGAACATCAAGCTTATATTGACAAAATTATCGAAAGATTCAAAAATCCTTACATCTCTGATTACGTATCTCGTGTTGGGCGCTCGCCAATACGTAAACTAGGGCCAAATGACCGCTTTGTACAACCAGCGCGTCAGTTTGTTGAAGCTTTCAATGAAACACCAAAAGCATTAGCAGATGCCATTGCGGCAGCGCTTCGTTTCAATAATCCAGAAGATGAAGAAGCGGTTGAATTACAGGCTTTAGTTGCAGCAGTAGGTCTCGAAAAGGCAATTGCTGATGTGACAGGCATAGAAAGTTATTCCAAACTATTTGAAAAAGTAAAGGATTCTTACTTAAAACTGGCATAAAGAAAGCGAATTATGCTACACTTTTCTTAGAGAAGTGAGGCGAAGAGTCATGAATACAATAAAAAAAGATGTTCATCAGTTTTTAGTAGAAAGAGGATGGGAAGATCAATACCAAGCCCCAAAAGATTTAGCTATCTCACTAACATTGGAAGCGTCGGAGCTGTTAGAATGTTTCCAGTGGAAAAGCGATAAAGAGGCAGTAGCGCAAAAACGTGTAGCGATGTCAGAGGAACTTGCTGATGTATTTATTTACGCAACGCAACTTGCTATTGCCCTTGATTTAGACATTAAAGCGATTGTTCAGGAGAAGCTAGCCAAGAATGCTACGAAATATCCGCCAAAAAGCGTCAAGCAAGATTAGATGCTTTTTCGCGATTTTTTGTACATTTTTTCATGAAAGTTCATGGTTTTGTCATGGATTATATTTTTTATACCTGCTATACTTAATATCGGATAGCTATTGGAACAGTGATGTTTTTGAAAATGAGCTTTTTGGAAAGTGGGAAAAAATTATGGGGAAACCGACAATCGGTATTGATATCGGAACGGCAAATATTAGCATCTACTCAGATACGGAACAAATGATTTTTCATGAACCTACCGTTCTAGCATATGACACGAAGAAAAATAAAGTATTAGAAATTGGTCACGAGGCGAAAGAGTTAGTTGAGAAAACGCCCGGATCTATAGCAGTTATTAGTCCGCTTCAAGGCGGTATTATTGTTGATTTTGATATGACATTACGTCTTATAAAGAAGGTTGAAAGCCGCGTTAGTGCAACAACTGGTAAACGTTTTAAACAGATGAATTTGGTTGTTTCTTTACTGCCAGGTGCAACAAACATTGAACGACAGGCTATTGGTGACATTCTCTTCTCGTTGGGTGTGAGATCGCTTTATTTTATAGAAGGTTCGCTCGCGGCTACAATCGGTTCAGGACTCCCATTTGAGAAACCGACGGCAAACGTCATTGTAGACATCGGTGCTGGCAAAATTACGACATCGCTCGTATCTTATGGCGGTATTGTAACAAGTGCAACAGTTCGCAAAGCAGGTAATGAATTAGATCGCGAAATCGCTCAATTAGTACGCAATAAATATAATGTGTTGATTGGTCTCGAATCTGCTGAGAAAGTGAAGTGGCAATTACACTGTGATATGCAGGATGCCAGCGAGATGATTGAAATCGAAGGTCGTGATTTAGTGACAGGTTTCCCGATTACAATCGAAGTAGCGTCAAGTGAATTTCAAGCAGGTGTGGATGAGTTCTTAAATCGTATCTTAAGCGTTGTTCAAACAACATTGGAAAACAGCCCACCCGAACTAAGTGGAAACATACGAGCAAGCGGTTTGACCTTGACTGGTGGTGGCGCTTTATTAGACGGGCTACCGGAGTGGTTAAACAGCAAAGTTTCCGTACCAATTCATGTTGCAAAAGCACCATTCGAAGCTGTAGCGGTAGGTACAAGCATGGCAATGCAACACATTGAACGACTTATAAATATCGAAAAAGTAATCCCGAGATAAAAAACAATGGAGAGTGTGATTCATGCACTGTCCATTTTTTGTATAAGAAGCAGTTTTTAAAAGTTATAATTATTACCTTGTATACATTTGAAATACAAGGTATACTAGTTTCAGGCAAGTTTTACAACATAAAAAAATGGAAAGATGTGATTAAGACATGAAAAGCAAGCGAGCACTCAAGGTAAGCCTAATCATTATAGGGAGTATACTAATCTTACTTGGAGGCTTAACGATTCTAAACAAAACTTATCATACTAGCTATGACAAGATGGATACAACGGATCAATCTTTTTTCAAGCAACTAAACACGCTGTACACTAAAACAAATAAGAAAGCGCTATGGCAAGGATATAATTTGGCGGAGGACCCTGTCTTATTTGTCAGAAAAGGCGATCATCTTAATTTTAGCGAAGATACAATAAATTTAATTCGTGGAAATGTTTATGCAGTTGGTGTGAAAGGGTTGGAAGGAAAATGGTATGCAACGAAAATCAAGATGCCTCGTTCTTACAAAATGCCAGATGTGTATCGTTTAGCTGTAACAACTCCGGGTATTTGGTCTACATGGAACCCAGTAGGGAATTTTTCTTCTTTTTCCACAAATGATTCTGGACAAGAAGTGCGTTCTAATATGCAGTTAGCTGATAGTTCCTATGTGTACTATTTTAAATATGGTAAGAATAACATCGAAAATCCAGTGAAAGCGTCACAGTCAGCGATGCCGTTTTTCGCGCATGAAGCTTTTCACTATTTACAGCAATACGATTGGAAATCAACGGACGGCAATATTGATGTAGCTTCTAAAAATGCTGAATGGTATAGCTTATTAGGGCTACAATACAGCATTTTAGACACAATCATGGATGCAACCGGGAAACAGGATGAAGTAGCACTGAAAAAGGCATTATCTGACTATGTTGTCGTATCTGATGCTCGAAGAAAACAGGATAAAAGCGACTATCAAAATGAAAAACAGCATGAAACAATTGAAGGTACCGCAACGTACGTCGGAATTAAAGCATCTGCAATTACGGGTGGTCAGCCAAAACAATTGAAACTACTAGAAGGCGCTAGAGACGAGAAGAGTAGAAGATTTTCTGTCTTATTTGAAGGTATTGCCTATGATCCAAGCTTTATTTCAGAGATTAAATGGAACCGCTACGACTCAGGTGCACTGCTTTCTTCCGCGCTAGATGAAGTAGACAGTCCAAACTGGCAAACAATGTTCAACAAAAAAGCCAGCGCAAATCAAGCTTTTACACTAGATGATGAATTACATCAACTAAACAATCTAGCAAAACCGCGAGCGCTCTCTGAAATAGAGAAATCGTATCATTTTACGGATATTCAAGCACTAAGCAAAAAAATAGTAGACGGTTTGAAGGCTAGCGATAATTAAAAAACGCCTCACCTAGTCTTGGCGAGACGTATCTAATTTATCTATATGAATAAGAGCGGTTGCGTTTTCGTTTGGCGCGAATCATAAATAAAATACCAAACACAACAAAGACAACCGAAAGCAGACAAGTAATAAAGCCTACAATTCCAGAAATACTAAATGAAAATCCAAAGCCAAAAATGCCCAAGATAAGTAGTAGTATGCCGATAAGTTTGCTCATAGAAAAACTCCTTTCAAAAATTAAGTATGTAAACTATTATAACTAAAAATATAGAAAAAAAATAAGGGCATTTCGGCATGAAATGAAAATGAAATACTACACTAAACAATATATTAAACATTTCATAAGGTTTTAAAAAAGATGAATAGTAATATTCATCTTTTTTTGGCTATATTAAAGCATTTTTTTCAAAAAATATTTTTTGTGTGTTTAGTAAGTAAAACATTCTTTGCTTAAAGTACTATTTCTCGTTAAGATGAAGAAGATTAAATGAGAAAAGGGGAAAGAACATGAAAGATTATATCGTAGACCGCTCGTACAAAGCATCAATGGGGATTGCTAATGCGGTGCTTGTAACGTTAGGAATTGGTTTATTACTGCAAACGATTGGACAAATGATAGGTTTTGAATGGCTAGCGCAAATTGGAGCAGTTGGTAAATTACTCTTAATTCCAGGTCTAGGTGTTGGTATAGCGATATGCCTTGGTGCGAATACACTCGTTGTGATTAGTGCAGCGGCCGCGTCAGTTATTGGCGGAGGCGCAATTCTCGCGTTAGACAACGGTGGATTTTCGATTATCGGCGGGGAACCAATTGGTGCGATTCTAGCCGTGATTGTAGCCGTGTGGGTCGGAAAACGTGTTACTGGTAAAACAAATTTCGACATGATTTTAATTCCAGCTGCGTCGCTTTTAGCAGGGGGTATTAGCGGATTGCTTTTCTCCAAAATTATGGCACCAGTTTTGACGGCTGCTAGTGGCGGGATTACATCGCTTGTGTCGGGTTCGCCGATTTTGTCTTCCATGGTGATTTCACTTGTGTTCGCGATTCTTATTTTGAGTCCAGCATCATCGGCGGCGCTAGCAATTGCATTACAGTTAGATCCTACGGCGAGCGCTGCGGCACTTATCGGTTGCTCGGTTCAGTTTGTTTCTTTTGCTGTGCTAGGATTTCGTGATAATAATTGGGGTGCTTTTTTCGCACAACTGATTTGTACACCAAAATTGCAGACGCCAAATATTATTAAGCGCCCAGCGGTTATGGTTGTACCGTTACTTTCAGCCGTGATTGCCAGCCCTATCGGCGTATTGGTATTTCATTTGCAAGCTTCAGCGGAAGTTGCGGGAATGGGATTATGCGCTTTTGTAGCACCGCTGTATTTAATCGCAAATTCAGGATGGCTTGCGTTCGGTGCGTTTGTATTAGTAGCAGTCGTGATTCCAGCTGTGATTGCACTTATTGCCAGACCATTTTTACTGCGATCATCGTGGCTACGAAATGGAGATTTACGAGTGGAATTAGAATAACATAAAAAAAGAGGATGAAGTAGGAAATCGATATGATAAACATCGACTCCTATTCATCCTCTTTCCTCGTGATGTGTCGGAATTTGTCTGAATAACTGGATTTAATAAAAATAGCGGAATACGTTAGCTTCCAAAAACAACCGGTAGACCTGAATTAGAAAATCCCGATACTTACTAGATAACAATGTAACTAATAAATATCAACTACCATAGGTTATTAAGTAGAAACGTAAACTGAATACGAAACTTTTTCGCTAGACATATTAGAAGTGAGGTAAAATAATTCTAATATGTTTGGAGCGCATGTCACGTAATTCCGTATTCCTTGCCCTGACGAGTGGGTATAACTCTTGACGCGACCTTTTCATTTACCGTGGCCTTCCTCAAGCTCCCGCAAGACTGACCAGTTACTAAAATTTCCTTCACCAGACGATATCCGACTATAGCAAAGCTTGGGTATCTCATCCATACATCTATATGCACAATTAGTGAGACAAAACATATAGATTACTCGCACGATATTCCATCAAAACAAACATCGCTTTCGTTAACGAGAATGGAGAATAAGATACGAAAACTTGTGCAAACTAGAATCAAGATAATCGCATGACACTTCAATTAAAAAATTCGTCTTAAAAACTGGCGGCTCCGACATTGTCATTGGTTAACTTACAAAACTGATTCTTGGCATCCGTGGCTAATTTGTCCTTTTCACCATTTCGCTTATTTTTCAGTCTGTGCGATTCTGTCACCCAATCACCTCTTGTTCTTTTGATACTAAACAATATCCGTTTTTTCTTAAGTTGAAACATAAAAAATTAAAAATGATACATTGGAAACATGTCTTAATAATCATAAATGGTTTTTATTCGCAATTAATGATGTCAAAAGTAACTAATTTACAAGAAATAAGCCATGAAAATATCATCTACATAGTCGCCGTTTAAGATAAATTCTTTATGCAGACGTCCTTCAACTTGAAAGCCTAGTTTTGTATAGAACTTAATGGCTTTTTCGTTGTTGGATAGCACGCGAAGGAGGATTTTTTCTTTGTGCTCGGCTTTAGCAATGCGAAATAGTTCGTCCATGAGTGCTGAACCGACGCCGTGTTTTTGAAAATCGGGATGAACAGCGATGTCTAATACAAGAACGTGTTCATTTGCTTTGACTGGAATTGGTGAGCGGTAGCCAAGGATGCCGGCCACTTTGCCATCGATTTCAGCGACAACTTTGGAGCCTGCTGGATTTCTTAATAAGTATGCCGCCTCATTTTCGAAGTGGATTTCACCGGGTGTTGTTCCAGGCGTCCACACAAGATGTTCTAGTTCTAACATGTCTGCTGCGTCTTGTTGGGTTGATTTACGAATAATCATTTTAAAACCTCATTTCTAGTCGCGTTTTGCGTATTTTAAAGATGTTTTCCATGTTTTGAATAGACCGTCGTTGCTGTAAAGTAGGACATTGCCGCGGTATAGCTTGATTGCGAGCCAAAAAGCAAGCGCATTGGTTAAAACTAGCAGGCCAAGTGAGATGAATATTCCCGTGGCGTCAACCGCTAGCAAGTCCATTCGTGCAAGCATCATCATTGGCGAGAAAGTCGGGACATAGGAGCCGATGATAACGAGCATATTGTTCGGAGCATTTGCAGCAGCAATGGAACCCCAATAACCAATAATCGCAAGCATCGTCATCGGATACATAAATTGTGAGACGGTCTCCACATTTGGTGCCATCGAACCAATAATAGCTGAAAGAAGAATGTAAAGCATCAAACCTAGTACGACAAATAAAATATTTAAAACTAAATAGTAAGCTGGGAATTCGGCGAGCTGTTTAATAACACCTTGAATGGTTTCTGTACTCTTACCGCCAATCATGACAACTGCAATACAAATCCCGTAAAAGGCAATCTGAGTAAGCAGCATGAGTAGAATAGCAGTAAGCTTCGCAAGTAAGTGTGTCGTGGATGAAACACTAGATAAAATAATTTCCATGATTCGCGTACCTTTTTCATTGGCGATTTCTGCGGCAACAATGCTAGCGTAGCTCATAACAAAGATGAAAATAACGAGTGTTAGCATCAGAATTGCAGCGCTCATGGCTTCTTTTTGACTGCTTGTAAGCTGATCGTTAGAAAGTAATTCGTTTTTGACAGGAACAGGTGTTGTTAGGCTTGCGAGTTGTTTTTCGGTGATGTTATAGTCTTTAATTTTTTGTTGTAGTGTGACGCTTGTGATATCGTTTTGTAATGCGGTAATCAGGGCGTTTCCGGCTGTTTCTTCAGATGTATAGACGGCCTTTACTTCTTTGCCAACTGGCGTAATCGTGACGAAGCCATCAATGTCTCCGTCTACCAATGATTTCTTGGCCTCTTTCTCGGTTTTAATGTCCTTGTCTACTTTGAAATTAGCTTTATCTGAAGCAATAGCCATTGAAAAAGCAGGGTTTTCTGCGATGACCGCGATTTCGCTTGGTTCGTCACTACCACCGAAATAGTCGATGATTTTAGGTAGTGCGAAAATGAGTGCACCAATAATTAATGGTAGGAGTAGTGAAATTAGAAATGATTTTGTTTTGACGCGACGCTTGTAGACTTGTGATGTGATGACCCAGAATTTACTCATTATTTTCCCCTGCCTTCCATTTGAAAATTTCCTCGAGTGTCGGTGGTTCTAAGCTAAACATTGGAATAAAGCCATCTTTCGTAACAAAATCAAACACGGTGCTGGCGTCGGATTCTTCATTCAGATGCACAATCCGGATGCCTTTATGATTTTCCACCTGGGTAACACCGGGTAAGGCTGCTATGGCTTCTGTTGGCTGTGGTGCGTCCAGCATGATGCGCTTGCGGCCAAAGCTGTTTTTAACGTCTTCGGATTTGCCGCGAAGAACTGTTTGCCCTCGTTTTAGCATGACAAGAGAGTCGCAAAGTTCGTCGACATTTTCCATCCGATGACTGGAGAAAATTATAGTTGCGCCGTCTTCTTTTAAATCGAATACAAATTTTTTGAGAATCTCGGCATTAACTGGATCGAGCCCGCTAAATGGTTCGTCAAGAATGACTAATTTTGGTCGGTGAATAATCGTGCTGATCAGTTGAATTTTTTGTTGGTTTCCTTTAGAAAGTGTTTTAACGAGATCCGTTTTTTTGCCCACAATTTCGGCACGTTCCATCCAGCTATCAATTTCGGGCTTAATTTTAGCGCGTGAAAAGCCTTTTAGTTCCGCGAAAAAGATGATTTGATCCTCAATGGTGACATTTGGATACAGTCCGCGTTCTTCTGGAAGGTAACCGATGATATCTGTATTAATTTTAGAAATTTCTTTGTTGTCCCAGAGAATTTCTCCGCTATTTGGTTTTAAAAAATTAAGAATTAAACGGAAGGTTGTTGTTTTTCCAGCACCATTTTGCCCGATTAGGCCTAAAATTTCCCCTGGGCTAATCTGAAAATGGAGATTGTCGACGGCTAGTTTATCGCCGAATTGTTTGGTTACATTGTTCACTTGTAGCATGTCTTTTCCAGCTCCTTTTTACAATAAATCTTCTTTTTCATGTGTTGTATGCGTTTCTATATAGGCATCTAGCATTTGCCAATCGCGTGCTGTCGGGTTGGTATTCCAGACAAGTTGCGGAATATCACTATGTGGTAAAGGTAAATCAGTAATAACAAAGTCAGCTTGCTGCGGATGCGAGTTCGCAATAATGACAAGTTGCTGTGCGGAATAACGAGATCGAATCGTCTTCTTCACGAGATCTTCCCATAAAAAGCCGTTCTGCGAAAAAATTTTGGTAGTTAAAACACTGGCTTGGCTGATTCGCTGTTTAGCACTCTGAATACTCATGCCGATGCGATAGAGTAAGACTTCGTGATTCTCAAGAAGGTAAGAATACATCGGCTCATCTGTAAAATCATCAAAAACTCGGAGAATTGCACGTTCCAATTCGGGAGACAAAATATGCTCTGGATGAACTAAAAAACGTTCCTGCGCTAAAAACAAAGGGCTTTCCACAGCGTGAAACATCGAAAAAGTATCAATCAAACTAACTAATAAATCATCAGTGTCCCAACCAACATTCGGCAAAATCTTGAATATCGCTTCGACGAGACGATATGTTATGGGAGATGCTTGCTGACAAATGATGATGCGCTCTTTTTTTGAAGCTGTGGATGTATATGAGAGCGAACAGAAAAACATACAGGAAAGTAGAAAGATGGACTCATTCTCGGAAATCTCGATGTGTAATTCATCGGCGAGCATTTGGAAACAAGATGCCAAATCATTCCGTTCATTGAAAATCTCCCATGTTTTTGTTGTCCGTATACCTCGAATATCAATGGGATGGCCGTTTTGAATCCGTGAAAGCGACAGACCAATCCAAGTAGCGTATTGAATTTTGGCAGCGGGAGAGAAATAGATCTCTAGCCGCTTCATCAGTTCTTCGATAAAACGATCGATTATGCGCCAACTAATGTTTGTAAATAATAAATCATGCGCGGGATATGCGTTGAAAAACAAATCATAAAAGAGAAAGCGAATTTGCGATTCTTTCCCGCTTAGATGCAGTGGTGTATTCTCAAGCTCTAAATGAATGGATTTTAAATAGCGATGAACGGGTTGCAATTTGCGATACACAGTGGCTTGACTAATGAAATTTTCTTGGCACCACATCGCTAATGTCAGCTCTTTCTCATCGTATATATCATAGCAAATTCGAAATAAGTATGTGTCGGCGAAAAAGGCAGAGAATAAATGGATAAAGTTGTCGCCGAATGGTTTTTCGAGTAGGATGCCCTCAATACTTTTGATTAATTGCCAGTTTGGTGGTAATGCTTGTTTGAGATTTTTTAGCTCACGGGCTAAAGTTTTCTTAGAGCATTGAACGCGTTCGCAAATTTCTTGACGGTCCCAAACTTTGTGATCGGATAACAATACTTTGATAATAAGGAGTTGTCGTTCTTTATCTTTTTCTAAAATACCTTGCATGACGAGAAGCCTCCCTTTATATTGCTTCTTATTTTTGCGCTTGGTGAAAGCCAACTTTGAGGCATCCCCCCCCTTTTTTTAGTTATGTCAAATCATATACAATGAAAGTAGGTTGTAAATCGAAAAAAAAGCAGGTAATAATGATGGTACTCAATAACATTGATAAAGATAATCATAGCGTAGCGGATGAAATTTATGCAATCATGAAATCCGATGTGCTAAATGGGACATACAAAGTTGGGCAAGTGATTAAGGTGCACTCTGTAGCGGCATCATTTGGTGTATCTGGCAATATTGCAGAACAAGCTTTGCAATTAGTATGCCAACGCGGATTACTAGCTCCTGTAGCGGAAGAAGCATTTGTTGTGAAAGAAACGCATAGCCAAGAATTTTATTATTCTGGCAGATTTCAGGTAATCTTTTTAAACATGGAATATATGATTCAGAAATTGAAATCAGAGAGTATCATGATTGCTACGGATTCACTGGCTGTCTATGTAGAGACAATGAGAGATAATATAGAGCAGTGTCAGTATGCTGGGTATGTCGCTAGTTGTGAAGGATTTTACTGTGAACTGTGTAATCAGGCTAAGATGAGCATCCTTGGCGAGACTTTGCGAAAAATGAATCACCAACTAAATGAGCTAGACGATGGGTTTGGTAAGGATTTTATTTGGTCATTTGCCATACAAACGCTCAAATCCGTAGAGTCTTTACTAACCGCTTTAGAAGAGCGCAATTACGACCAAGCAAAAGAAATTGTCCAACAATTATATAAACATTATATTTCACGTTTAACTGACTAACGCATAGCTACCTTTATATTAGTCTTTTCTAGTGAATAATGCTATTAAAATATAGTGAAAGGTCCATTTTTTATACCGTATGTAAGTAAATAATGAAAAAAGCCAAGAAGAGAAGCCCTGTTTTGAAAAAAACGAAAACGGACTATCAGTTCTGGGCTTTTTTATCTTATTTCACTAATGAGAAGGACACGTGTATTAAAAAGGACGCGATCTTCTTCTGCAAGTTGGTGTAGATGTGTTGTTAGTGTACTAAGGCTTACGCCTGCATAGTTAGCAATCATTTTGCGTGTAAAGTATCTTGGTAGCTCAATCATCCCTTGGTCATCCGCGTTTGGATTGTAGCGGGATGCTAACGTGTGAATAAATGCTGCAATCATTTCTTTTGTATCAAGTGTTGCTTGCATTTGTTTCTTTTCTAACCGGTGTTGCATGGTTTGTAGCATATGGTAATGTTGAACTTGAATATCTTTATTTTGCGCGATTGCATTCAATACTTCAGCTTGTTCGAATCTCCAAATAGTCACTTCATCTGTCAAAGCTTTACCAAATAGTTGACTAGAGTAAATGTTGTAATCCAATAAATCGCCTTCACCAGCAAAATCAATCACCACATTAGTCTTAGAAAAAATACCAGTAACGCCTGATACAATAACAAAGATGTACGGGGTTTTATTGCCTGATGTTAATTCGATTTTATCATTTTTCTTTAGAGCCAATCTTTCGCGGGAAATTGCTGAATCAAGTAATAATGTAAGGAATTTTCCAGCCTGAATCTTTGTATCTAATGTATTTGTACTCATATTTTTTTCCTCCTAATTTTTTGGGCGATTTTTTAACTGCTCTATAACCATTAAACCATGAATTCGATTTTTGCGAAATTCAATATTGTCATGGAAGAGGACAAAAATAAAAAAGTGGCATAGCTAAGGTGGGTAACGGGTATTATAGAAAATATGAAACTCTCTTAAAACTCTCATCGGATTCTTAAGTTGGTTTGATACAATGCGAGCAATACATACAATGGTAGCGGTGTTTTAGGATGGTATTTCGCCGCATCATTTGTTATCTTTAAATTAGCGAGACTCTAAATCGAAAAGGATCTGTTAATATGGAAAATAAAACACGAATTCCGCCAGGTTTAACGAATGAGGAAGTTGCTGAGCGGGTTAAAAATGGACAGGTCAATCACGCGCTAAAACCATTGACGCGTAGTGTGTTAGGAATTGTACGAGACAATACGTTTACCCTTTTTAATATGATTAATGTAGTTATCGCGAGCTTTATTATTCTCGTGGGAAGTTATAAAAATCTGTTGTTTCTTGGTGTTGCGCTCTGTAACACGGCGATGGGGATTTTTCAGGAGATTCGGGCGAAGCGAAATATTGATAAATTGACGATTTTAACGCAAGCAAAAGTGAAGGTTATGCGAAACGGAGAGCTTTGCGAGTTGGAGCAGGACGAGCTTGTGCTTGGGGATATAATGGTTTTGAATCGGGAGGATCAAATTTGTGCCGATGGGATGATTTTTCAAACGGATGGTTTGGAAGTCGATGAATCGCAGTTGACAGGGGAAGCTGAGCCTGTTTTGAAACGGACAGATGATTATGTGATGTCAGGTAGCTATATCGTGAGTGGCCAGGCATACGTGAAGGTTTCTGCTGTTGGAGAACATAGCTTTGTTTCGAAAATTTCAATGGAAGTTAAGCAGGAAAAGCGGCCTGATAGTGAGTTAATCCGCTCAATTAAGAAGATTATTAAAGTATTGACGTTTATCATTATTCCGATTGGTTTAGCTTTATTTTTCTCGAAATATTTGCAAGGGTTGCCATTAAAGGAATCAGTGCTAGGTACGGCGGCGGCTATGATTGGGATGATTCCGGAAGGGCTTGTGCTGCTTACAAGTATCGCGCTTGCTGTTGGGGTTATTAATTTAGCCAAGCAAAAAGTGCTCGTGAAATCTATGCCTTGTATTGAGACTTTAGCGCGCGTGGACGTGCTTTGCTTGGATAAGACAGGGACGATTACAGATGGTAAATTGGATGTGACGGACATTGTTTTGAAACATCCTCGTGTGACATCTTCGCAAATTACAGCAAGTGTTGGTGCTATTGTCGGTTCTCTGGATGATAATAATGCAACGAGTATTGCGCTTGGGAAACACTTTACGGAAAACCCAGAATGGCAAATGGAGAAGCGTATTCCGTTTTCTTCTGCGCGTAAATGGAGCGGTTGCAGTTTTGCGGAAAAAGGGACGTTTTTGATTGGTGCACCGGAATTTATTTTTAGAGATTTATCTGCGGCAAATCGGCAGGAGTTAGATGGCTATGCGAATCAAGGTTTCCGTGTTTTGGCTGTGGCGCATTCGCTAGAGATGCTATCAGAGAATGTTTTGCCGGAGCAATGTGAACTTTTAGCGTTTATTTTAATTGCGGATAATATTCGTGCAGAGGCTCCTGAGACATTTACGTTTTTTGCGAATGAGGGCGTTTCGATTAAAGTGATTTCAGGTGATAATCCGGTGACGGTGTCGAATGTTGCGGTTCGTGCGGGTATTGCGGATGGCGATAAATATGTAGACATGAGTGAGGTTGGCGAGGGCGCGGATATGTTGGGACTCATCGAAGCTTATACAGTATTCGGACGAGTTACACCACATCAAAAGAAAGATTTGATTCAAGCGTATAAAAAGGAAGGACATACCGTTGCGATGACTGGTGACGGTGTCAATGATGTCCTCGCCTTAAAAGAAGCGGATTGTAGTATTGCGATGGCTGAGGGAAGTGATGCGGCGCGCAGTGTTTCGGATTTTGTTTTGCTATCTAATAATTTTGATTCGATGGTAAATGTGCTACGTGAAGGGCGACGCGTGGTGAATAATATTGAACGTGTGGCGTCACTGTATTTGATTAAAACGATGTATTCAACGGTTTTGGCGCTTGCTTTTATTTTTCTAGCTGGGGCGTATCCTTTCCAGCCGATTCAACTTAGCCCGATTTCCTCGTTGACCGTTGGGATTCCGTCATTCTTCCTAGCTTTGAAACCGAATTATGAACGGATTAAAGGGCAATTTTTGCATAAAGTACTGCAAACATCGGTACCAGCTGCGACCTGTGTTATTACGTATATCATGTTGATTTTAGGATTCGGCAATATGCTTGGTCTGAACTTCGCACAAACGTCAACGATGAATGTCATGCTTACGGGTGCGACATGCTTCGTCGCTTTGATTAGTGTTGGACATCCATTTGGACGCAAAACAAAACTCCTCGTTGGAACTTTAATGGTGGCTTTCGTTTGTTTGTTCTTATTCGGCGGCAAAATATTCTCATTAGTATCGATTTTCGACTGGCAAATGATGCTGATTTATGTACCGCTACTCGTGTCATGCGGACCGTTGTATTGGTTTATCAGGCATTTGATTATGCGTTTTACATGGGCTGGAGCAAAAGACTGAAAAAAGGATTGGTGCAGGAGTTCCTACGCCAATCCTTTTTGTTAATTGAAAAATTCATTATATAATGCGCGTACGGCTTTCTTTTCTGATTCTTCTTTTACACCGAACATGATGCTGACTTCGGAGGAGCCTTGATTGATCATTTCGATGTTTATTTTTGCGTCGGAAAGAGCTTTGGCTGCACGAGCGGTGATGCCTACATTGTGTTTCATGGCTTCACCAACTACCATGACGAGTGCGATTTTGTGTTCAATGACGACTTCATCAGATGATAGCTCATTTTTTAGACAATCTAAAAGGGTATCTTCGGTATGGCAATCCATTTGGTTTTCTCGAAGAATAATCGTTAAATCATCAATTCCAGATGGCATGTGCTCATACGTCAAACCGGCACCTTCTAATATTTCTAACACGCGACGACCAAAACCGATTTCTCGGTTCATCAAGTATTTCGTAATGTAAATGCTGCAGAAACCACCATCACTCGCAATTCCTACAACTGGCCCGTTCGTTGCTTCACGCCGGTGAATCACGCGTGTTCCTGGTAATTCTGGACGATTTGTATTTTTAATTTGTACAGGGATGCCTGCTTGGAAGGCTGGAACAAGTGCTTCGTCGTGAAAAACAGAGAAGCCAGCATAGGATAACTCCCGCATTTCGCGATAGGTCAGTTCAATAATTTCCTTTGGCTTATGTACGATAGCGGGGTTGACCGCATACACTGCATCGACATCTGTAAAATTCTCATAGACCTCGGCCTTGACGCCATTAGCAACGATAGCTCCTGTAATATCTGAGCCACTGCGCGAAAAAGTACTGATTTCCCCATCTTTCGTATAGCCAAAAAAGCCAGGAAAAACAACGATTCCATCACGATCTTGCAGACGATATAAGTTCTCATAACTTTCAGGCAAAACTTGTGCACTTCCAGGCTCATCGGTTACAAATAGCCCAGCATCTTGCGGGTTTACATAGTGCGCTTCCGTTCCTTGACTGCGAAAAAAAGCAGCAATTAGTTTGGCGTTATTGTCTTCACCACTTGCTTTAATACGATCCATGTAGCGATCTGGATTTGTTTTATCCGAGCTAATAAGTTCTTTGAAATCTCGTTCAATTCGTTCCATCACTTCATGACCAAGCCCGAGTTCATCGGCAATCGACGCGTAACGAGTCAAGACGGCTTGCTCTAATTCTGTCGCTGTTTCGCCTAATAGATGCTTCGCGCCACAGTCAATTAATAAATCCGTTACCTTTACATCTTCTGCAAAACGTTTCCCAGGAGCTGATACAACAACGAACTTTCGCTTCGGATCATCTACCACGATTTTGTATACTTTTTTGAGTTGCGTAGCCGAGGCCAGCGAACTTCCGCCGAATTTAATAACTTTCATATCTCACACTCCTGTTAGGTTTTATTTTATATCTATCCATTATGAACTTTTTTGCAAGAAAAGACAATATGTATTTAGAATAATTGCAATAACCAGAATGAAGCATGAGATTCAAATTTAGATTCTCATGCTTCAACTTGATTTAATGTTGCTCTTTAATTAGACCTTGACGGTAGGCACTTAGCAGGCACTTTAGTTCGTCTACTTGTTGCAAAAGTTCTTTTCCGATGTCTGTGTTGCGAACTAATTTGCGTTCTGTTTCGGTTTCGATGACTTGTCGTGTGGATAAAATATCGGTCTCTTGGGTGATGGCGTCTTCGGTGGATGTGAACGGCTGATGCGATACGAGTTGTAAGCCGAATGAGTTATAGAGAAGCGTATAGCCTGCTAGTCCTGTTGTTTTTTGATAGGCTGGAGAGAAACCACCATCGATTACGAGCATTTTGCCGTTTTGCTTTGATTGGGCTTTCACCTTTTCCTTCTTTGACGGGTGTGTGGCCATTGATGATGTGACCGCTACTGTCTAAATCAAATTCCGCTAAAATTTTCTGGCAAGTTTCTTCTTCGTTTCGCAGCCGGTAATAGGCGTTTTTTTGCTCAACATGAGTTTCTTTGTCTGCTACAAAATAACGCTCGAATGTGGTCATTTCGCTTTTTCCAAATAAGGATGAGGCAGCTCCTGTCCATAAATACCAAACGATATCTAGGGCGTATTTCTTTTCTGGGGTACCACTTGGCCGGAAGTAGCCTTCGCGTGCGATTTGCTCGAATTGGTTTAACAAGGCGCGCCCAGCATATTTTTCCCCCTTTTAATGTCATTTCCATAAAACTGCCATCTTCATTTAGTGGAATACAGCCGTGGTATAGCAAATTGTTGTTGTAAGTGAGTACCATACTTCCTTTTGCATATAAGAAGGAAACATGACGTTGCAACTTCTCGCAATTTTTGAAAGAGGCGGTGAGTTTGTCAATGAGTTCTTTTTCATCGGTGGTTAGTTTGTAAGGGTTCGCGGGATTGATGGTTGGGAAATGGGCATCCTTTAGCGGATAGGTTTTTCCTTTAATTGTTACGGTGCCATCTTTGTAGTCAATCATATCGAGTAAAAGTCGGTGTTCCATCTCGAACTCGGGGTGGCGCGCGATAATTTCTCCTTCGAGTTTGAACTGGATGACTGCAATCGCCTTATGCATCCTCGCAATTTGGTTAATCTCGGTCGTGCTTTGTGGGGCTTGTTCATACTGTTGTGGCAAAAAGGCAGTACAAGGATCTTCACCATAATGTGCTTCGGCAAACAAGGCTAATGGCCGAATCGAAATGCCATAACTATCTTCAATGATATCTAAATTCAAATACCTGCTGGAAATGCGGAGAACATTAGCAAGGCAAACACGTGAGCCACTTGCAGCACCCATCCAAAGCATATCGTGGTTGCCCCATTGGAAATCAAGGGAATGATAGGTCATCAATGTGTCCATAATTTTGTCCGGATAAGGGCCACGGTCATAAACATCGCCAACGATATGTAAATGATCGACCACAAGGCGCTGAATAAGTCGTGCAAGCGCACCAATAAATTCGGATGCGCGATCTAACGCAATGATACTTGTAATGATTTCCTGATAGTAGAGTGATTTATCCATCAAATGATGATTTTCATGCAGCAATTCTTGCAAAATATATTCAAAATCAGCAGGCATTGCTTTGCGCACTTTCGAACGAGTGTACTTAGAAGAGACGTGAACCGCCAGCTCAATCAACTGAAAAAGTGTATTTCGATACCAAAAATCCAGATTTTCTTCCGTTTCTAAGACGATATCCATTTTTTGTTCGGGATAATAAATCAAAGTTGCAAGCCCGTTGATTTCCGAATCGGATAGCCGGTCGCCAAATACATCATGAATTTTGCGCTTGACAACACCAGAGCCATTGCGAATTACTTGTTCAAATGCTTCGTATTCACCATGCAAGTCACTTAAAAAATGTTCGGTTCCTTTCGGTAAGTTTAAAATAGCCTCAAGATTAATAATTTCCGTGGCAGTGCTGGCGATAGTAGGATAATTACGGGATAATAAACGTAAATATTTGAATTGGTCTGTATGCATAAATAAAAATCCTCCTTTTATAAAGCCGAATTCTTTTAATTGGTATGGTTCATTATAAAGAAATAGGCACGAATTCGCAAGGCAGATGATTCGAATTTTGAAAAAGGGTTATGTACTATAAGGGAGGTAGCTAAAACTTGGAAACAGTCAAAGTAGAGAGGATGCGATAAATCATGTCAGCTATTATTGGGATTTCTGGAACGCTTCGTAGTATGGAGTTTCCACAAAATATTTTCGAACCACGGGCAACTGTGAATGATACGTATGTCAAGGCGATTGCTAAGGCTGGTGGAGCACCGCTGATTTTGCCAGTAACAACGACGACGTATGCTGAGGAGATTGTAAGTCGTATTGACGGATTGGTGTTGACGGGGGGCGATGATATTTCGCCGTTTTTATATGGTGAGGAGCCACTGGCGCAACTTAGCTCGACGTTGCCAGAACGTGATCTTTACGAGATGGCATTGGTAAAAGCGACTTTGGCACAAAATAAACCTGTACTTGCGATTTGCCGTGGGGTACAATTAATGAATGTGGCGTTTGGCGGGACGCTATATCAAGATATTAGTTATGCGCCAAATATTGAACGCCAGCATTTGCAACGCACAGATCCTGTTTTTCCGATTCATTCGATTACGACAAAACTAGATTCTGAATTGCATGCGATTTTTGGCGAGAAAGCAATGGTGAACTCATTGCATCATCAAGTCATTCGGGACGTGGCTGACGGATTTCATGCTACCGCTTGGGCATCAGACGGTGTGATTGAAGGCATGGAGCGAGAAGGCGATTTATTCGTTGTCGGTGTGCAATGGCATCCTGAAATAATGGTAAAACAAGACGACAAAATGTGCCCGTTATTTGAAACGTTCGTTCAAAAGGTTGCTAAAAATAATAAATAAGACAAAAGCTGTACGTGTATCGTGAAATAAAAGTGATACATGATACAGCTTTTGGTGTAGCTACTTTAAAACATGAAATTCAGCCTAGAATCTGGTACAATAAAGAGCACCTGAAAGGAGATGCAACGTGAAGTTTATTAAGAAATGGTCGGATAGGACACCGAAAATACTGCAAGCTGCATTGAACGTAGCGCTTATTCTTGTTGCAATTACATTGGTGATCTCTATGTTTAAAGAAACGTGGGAGATTTTTCATAGTGTGTTTTATGACACCACGGAAAACTTTTATCAAGTAACAGAAGAAATTCTCGTTTTCTTTCTTTATTTTGAATTTTTGGCGCTTATTATTAAATACTTTGAGAAGGGATATCATTTTCCGCTTCGGTATTTTATTTATATTGGAATTACGGCGATTGTACGCTATATCATTATTGATCATAAGAGTGCGATGACGACGTTGCTTTTATCAGGAGCAATTCTGGTGCTACTCTTGTCATTGCTTGTTGCTAATACGAAAACGGTGAGACGCGATTTGAATGAGTGAGACTAGCTATTAAAAGCCAGCAGTAATTGAAATGCTCAGAGTAATCTCGGGAGAAATACAAAGACCACTTCGTAGGTTTCAACCCAGTGCCCGTAGAAAAAGTTGCCAAAGCATTTGCGAAAAATGTATCTGGCAGTCAAACTGGTCAGAATTATGAAGTATATTAGGAGGAATAAGTAAATGGATTTAGTTAGAGGTACAAATGGTTTTGAAGTGATTCACGAAAATGGTAATTGGCAACTAAATCGCGAAACAGGCTTTTCACCAACACAAGCAACGGTCGCGGCAGTCGCAGCATGTAGCGGTTATGTTTATGACACAATTTTGGAGAAGAAGCGAGTTGCCTATACAATTGAAGGGATAAACGTGACATTCGAACAAGATCAAGAAACAGTCATCCATGTTCTAAAAAAAATTGAGGTAACATTTACTTTGAAAATTGCACAAGAAGACCGTGATAAGGCAGAGAAGGCACTGCATCTCGTGAAGAAATCATGTCCAGTAGCGATGTCTCTTGATCCGAAAATCGAGATCATCGAGAAAGTTGTGTTTTCTTAAATAAAGGCGTAAGGATGATAAAAAATCAAACCACAGGCCTAGGCAATTTATGACGCATTGGTGCATAATGAAGTATAGTTATGAACGAGCGGTAAAAAATCAAAAAGAAAATTAATTCTTTTCACTATATTTTTGTTATAATAAAGGTGAATGAATTTTTGCTAAGATAAAAAGCTTTAGCACAGCCTATAGAAAAAACATATATAAGCAAAAGCCTGTCCGTGCTTCCAAACCCCAGCGTGTCGACCAATGCCTAGCTTCTAGGCAAAAGCGAGTACCGAAGCGGAGCGTACTAGCGTACGTGAGCATCGGAACGGAGCTTTTTAACGACGAAAATGGATGCTTGTCGACACGCTGATTTTTAGTAGATTGGTAAAAGTAGTAGTAATAGTAGATTAAACGTCCAGTGGGAGACAATGACGAGCGATAAACTTGGTCGTTTCAAGTAGATAAAGCCCCAGTATATGGAGGCAAGTGTTGCTGCGAGTGCGATAATAAAGTTACCACTAAATAACATGAAAGCTCCATTTAGAACCGCCATAATCACAACGGCTACCCAAGGAACTAAATCATTTTCTAATCGTTTTAAAACAAAACCGCGCCAGAAAATCTCTTCTCCTGGAATAATAGCCACCACGAGTAGAAGCCAAATATACCAGACATCTGGTTCGTATTTCGCATAGCCTTTCGCGACAAGCGCGTCCAGATTTCCCGGAATAAATTTCAAAATAAGTGCACCTATGTAAAACAAGATATACAAAATAATGCCACTAAAAATACCTGGAATAATATTTCTAAAGAAAGAAAAATGCTTTTTTAATTCATCGTTTAAAATAACCCAACTAATAAGAAATAACATGGATGCGCCATATAAGTACCAAAAGACGGCTTTGTACTCAAATGTCACATACATCAACCCGGCTGCTAGTATAAGTCCTAAAAACAGGCGGTAATCAATCTTGCTGCTTTTCAATATTTACACCTCTTTACTCCATTACCATCTATAAATACTTTAATGTAATTAAGAAGATTTAGCAACAAAGAACTCTACTTTTTCGGAAGATAGGACGGTAATTGATTGTAGTTTTAGGAAAATCCTTTATAATTAGAGGATAGGAGTTGAGTTATGGCATGGTAGAAAAGCGATTTCGATTTTTTGTTTGGCTTTATATGGCCTTGTTTTTTATAGCCGTGGTTTTTATTGTGTTGGATATTTTGCCAGCACGGTTGACGGTGATTCACGCTTTATTCTTTATTGTATCGGGCGTTTTTGCTGTGGTGTTTCTAATTTTGCAGTACGGAATAGGGCTTGGCTCGGCGATTACAATTTTGATATTTGTGGTTAGTACGAGTATTGAATGGATGCAGACGAGTTTGACGAATAGTGGTCCAGGTGGTGGCTCGGTGACAACAAATTTCGGTTTAGTTATAAATGGCATACCGGTGGCGTTTGGCTTTATATGGCTGGTTCTTATTGTTGCAACGCATGTTGTTGCCCGCGAAATTACATTGAAAATCAAAATTGACTGGATTCGCGGCGGAATTTATGCTGTTATTGCAGCTACGATGGTGATGGTTTTTGAAATGTTAATTGAACCAGTTGCGATGCAGGTGAAGCAATTGGCGACGGAAAGCCCAACATTGACGATTATTCAAATGACGGATGCGGCGAACTGGTGGTTACTTGGTTTGATTTTGCATCTGATGATTTATTTCATGTTGAGTCTGACAGATCAGTGGGGAAAATTGCATTATCCATCGCTAAAATCAGAACTTGTACTTGTTTACTGGATTGTATTGTCATTTTTTCTCGTGCTAGGGTACTTTATGGGTCTTGGCAATATTTTATTAATTACATTAGGCGGTAATGTTTTGTTTACAATCTGTTACTACTTAAGTTTAGGCCCTGACGAGAAGGAAATAACTGTATGAAAAAAAGCCGGCAATCTTTGATGAGATTTTCGGCTTTTTTGAGGCTTCAATAACTATTTTTTAGTAAATTTTCGTACGGCGATATTGGCACTTTCTAGTATGAATGGGAGGCTGTTCGCTGGGTGTGTTGCGCCACCAACAATTTGCATGTTTTTGATAGTGGGTGTTTTGCTAGGACGAAATGGACCTAGTTGTGATAATTGGTGCGTTAGATTGAAGATTGCGCCTTTGTAAATGTGGTAGTCGTTTTCCCAGTCAGAAGGGTGATGACTTTCTCGGTCAGTATGTGGGATTCTATATCAGGTATGTTTAATTTGCGTTCGATAGTGTCTAGTGTTTTTCGGCGCAGTGCTGATTTTTCTTTCTCCCAATCAATGCCACTTTCGTTATTTGGCATGGGGACGAGGATACGAATCGATGACATGTCTATTGGCGCCATTGTTTGGTCCACTGCTGTTGGATAGGAGATATGGATGGACAAGTCGTCAGGTATACGTTGTTGCTGCATAATTTCATCCATATGTGTGCGGAAATCGTCAGGAAATAGGACGGTGTGAACATTTAGTGGAAGTGTCGTATCCAAGCCAAGATAAATGGCTAAGCCTGAACAAGAATATTTTTTATTGGCTAATTTTTGCTGGCTAATAGGGGCTTTAGATTCTGAGAAAAGATGGCTCATCGTATAGGCGTAGTCACCGTTCAGGAAAAAATAATCGCCCTCGACGGTATCGCCATTTGCTAATGTGATGGACGTTATTTCTTTGTGGCTTGTATGAATCTGCGTTACTTCATGATTTAGATGGATTACACCACCTTTTTCTAGTACAATTTCACTCATAGCACGTGTTAACTGATTAATCCCGCCCATGATATGAAAAACACCAAAATAATGTTCTGCAAAAGGAATGACCGAAAAAGCGCCGGGCGTTTCCCAAGGTGACATGCCTAAAAACTTAGTCTCAAAAGAAAAAGCAAGGCGTAGCCGGCGATCTTCAAAATATTTGGAGAGTTCGTCAATGAGATGATTTCCTAATGTTAAGCTAGGCAAGGCGCGAATAGTTCGCATGCTAAATAATGACCAAAGCGATGTGAACGGTTCTTGCCAGATGGGAAGTAAGTAGACCATTTTTTTTTGCGTTATCGTGCATAAAACGTTCATAGTTAGCTTCTTCACCAGGAAATAAGCGTGCAATTTCGCGTTTTGTTTTTTCACTATCGTGTGAGGGATTAAAAACAATATCACCAATGTGCAAGCTATATAAAGGATCTATAGATATAAGGTTCACGTAGTCGCTAATATTACGACCGCAATCAGCAAATAGTGTCGTGATAACATTCGGCATGTTTAGAGCAGTGGGACCTAAATCAAAGGAGAACCCATCTTGTTTAAGAAGCGCAGTACGTCCACCTATACTGGCAGCCTTTTCATAAATATGTACATCATAGCCTTGTCCGGAAAGCTGCATTGCAACAGCAAGTCCTCCTGGCCCTGCACCGATTACAATTACTTTTTGTTTCGTAGGCATCGTTGCTCATCCCCTTAAGTGAATCTGTAAGTCTGGGACATACCTCCGATAAACCGGCGACAAATGCTCGTATTCTAGGAACTTGGCGGACTTCCATTGCTCATATATTTAAGTAGGTTCCGTTTCTGGCTTCCACCAAATTCCTTGAATATAAACGCTTTCGCTCGATCCGTGTGAAGCAAAATTTCAATCCTACCCGAAGTAAATGGATGAGCGATTTTGCTTTATCTCGAGTTTTGTATCAGTCTCACATGTTCGTTCTAGGTTTATTTCTCTTCATTAGCAGCGTGAATGACTTTATAATTCTTATGATTTACGACGGTTTTTTCTTCTAAAGCGAGGCTTTTGAAATTTTCCATTAGTGTTAGGTCTACGATAACAGAGTTTTCATTTATCTTTTCAACGACACCTGTAAGGCCATCTCTAAATTCGATAATATCTCCAACTTGTGCTTTTGCCATGTTTATCACTCCTAATTCATTAGAAACGTCAAATTCAAGTCTTTCTACTAACTGATAGAACTTTGAATCTATTCTGCCTGAAATACGGTGATAATGCAAATGAAACCTCCTGTAAATATTCCTGAAAATGGTTGAAAATAGGAAGCGCTTTTGCTGTTTTTATGCCATTTTTAAATAAATTAGCTTTTTTCGATATAAAATTTGCACCAAATAGTTGTGTCAGTCGCGAAAACATGGTAATCTTTTTAATTGAGGGATAGTCTTTTTTTGCTGAATTTTTTTTTTAGTGAGGAAAGTCACAATAAAATTTCTTATACGAAGGAGAATGTAATTATGGAACAAGCAAGCTTTGTAGTAATTGATGAAACAGGTATTCACGCTCGACCAGCTACTTTATTAGTTCAAGCGGCAAGCAAATACAGCTCTGATGTACAAATTGAGTATACTGGTAAGAAAGTAAACCTTAAATCAATCATGGGTGTTATGTCTCTAGGAATTGGCAAAGGCGCTGATATCACTATTTATGCAGAAGGTAGCGACGAGAAAGACGCAATCGTTGGCTTAACAGAAGTTCTTAAAAAAGAAGGCTTGGCTGAGTAATGGTTAAGGAATTAAAAGGTATCGCAGCATCCGATGGTATCGCTATCGCAAAAGCTTATTTATTAGTGGAACCAGATTTGTCGTTTGATAAAACGGAAGTTGCTGATACAGAAGCTGAAGTTAAACGTTTTCAGGATGCAGTAGCTGTTTCAGGTACAGAGCTTGAAAAGATTCGTGATATTGCGAAAGAAAGCTTGGGCGAAGATAAAGCTCAAATTTTCGATGCGCATCTTTTGGTTCTAAATGATCCTGAACTTATCTCACCAATCTCTGAGAACATTACGAACAATAAAGTGAATGCAGAATCTGCGTTACAAGAAACAACGGATATGTTTATCGGCATGTTCGAATCCATGGATAACGAATATATGCGTGAGCGTGCAGCGGACATTCGCGACGTGCGCAAACGTGTACTATCGCATCTATTGAACGTTACTATTCCAAACCCAGCACTTATCGACGAAGAAGTTGTCGTTGTAGCAAAAGATTTAACGCCTTCTGATACAGCACAATTGAACCGTCAATTCGTCAAAGGTTTCGTAACAGATATCGGCGGACGTACTTCTCACTCGGCAATCATGGCTCGTTCACTAGAAATTCCAGCAGTAGTTGGAACTGGTGATGTAACACATGATACGAAGGAGAACCAAATGATTATCGTTGATGGCTTAGAAGGCAATGTTATCATTGACCCAACGCCAGAACAAATTGCTCATTACGAAAAAGTGAAATCTGATTTTGCAGCACAACAAGCGGAATGGGAGAAACTAAAAAATGAAGCAACTGTTTCTAAAGACGGTCATCACGTGGAATTAGGTGCGAACATCGGTACGCCAGAAGATTTAACAGGTGTTATTTCAAACGGTGGGGAAGCAGTGGGACTTTACCGTACAGAATTCTTGTACATGGGCCGCGAGAATTTCCCAACAGAAGAAGAACAATATGAAGCTTACAAAGCCGTGCTTTCTGGCATGGACGGAAAAGCAGTTGTTGTTCGTACACTGGATATCGGTGGCGACAAAACATTGCCATACCTTGACTTACCGCATGAAATGAATCCTTTCCTAGGTTTCCGTGCGATTCGTCTATGTTTTGCAAATGAAGAATTATTCCGTACGCAATTACGTGCTTTGTTGCGCGCAAGTGTTCACGGCAATCTAAAAATCATGTTCCCAATGATTGCGACAGTAAATGAATTCCGCCAAGCAAAAGCAATTTTGTTAGACGAGAAGAAGAACTTAGCAAGCGAAGGTGTTGCAGTATCTGACACCATCGAACTTGGTATCATGATTGAAATTCCAGCAGCAGCGATTCTAGCGGATCAATTTGCGAAGGAAGTAGATTTCTTCAGTATTGGAACAAATGACTTGATTCAATACACAATGGCAGCAGACCGTATGAACGAACAAGTTTCTTACTTGTACCAACCATACAATCCTTCTATTCTACGCCTTGTGAAGATGGTAATCGACGCAGCGCATAAAGAAGGCAAATGGGCTGGTATGTGTGGCGAAATGGCCGGCGATCAAACAGCTGTACCATTGTTGTTAGGAATGGGGCTAGATGAGTTTTCTATGAGCGCATCAAGCATTCTAAAATCACGTTCATTAATCAAACGCCTAGATCGCACAGAAATGGCGAAACTAGCGGACGAAGCCCTACAACAAGCTACAGAAGAAGAAGTTGTAGCGTTAGTTAATAAATATACAGCGGAGTAATTTCGTTGTTCGGAAGGCCCGAGGATGTTCCTCGGGTTTTTCTTTGTGGAAAAAGAGAGGACGGCAGATAGATGGTGTTTGGAAAAGCGGATACAATAATCTGTCGACCTCCAGTAGTGCAAAATAATGGGGGCATCGACAGATTTTTGTTAAGCGTTGGTATGAAAGGGTTTGAGCCTTTTTTCGAAGATTTGATTGTAAGGTTAGAGAGCGGAAATTTAGAATTTGTTTACCGGTCGACAGATTTGGGTGTTTGAGGTATGATGGGAGTAGGCGTTGATGGGGTACCTGTTTTTATCTAAGTAATGTGAAATGTAAATCTGCCCGCCTACTTTATGTTGCACACGCTCTTCTTGTTTTTATCTAAGTAATGTGAAATGTAAATCTCGTCTTTGAAGTTGCAGCTTCGGGACGAGTATTTTGTTTTTATCTAAGTAATGTGAAATGTAAATCCAACTGCTACATTTTTAAAAGCACTGCGCCTATTGTTTTTATCTAAGTAATGTGAAATGTAAATGCGATTTATCTAAATCGCCTGTAATCATGCCACCTGTTTTTATCTAAGTAATGTGAAATGTAAATTAACCCACGTTGCGTTAGAAAGGATCCGCGCCTCGTTTTTATCTAAGTAATGTGAAATGTAAATTTAGTAAGTTGCATATGTTTCTTAAAACATCCTAGTTTTTATCTAAGTAATGTGAAATGTAAATAGAGGACTCAAGTACATAGTGCGGACAGTTTTCCGTTTTTATCTAAGTAATGTGAAATGTAAATTTTGTTGTGTCTACGTTATACATTTAAATTCCTCGTTTTTATCTAAGTAATGTGAAATGTAAATTAGAAGTCACATTTGATAATGACTATAGTTATAACGAGTTTTTATCTAAGTAATGTGAAATGTAAATGTTGTTCCAAAAGCAGTACTGGCAGCACGAAAAGCGGTTTTTATCTAAGTAATGTGAAATGTAAATCTTTAAATTTTGCTGTCATGCGTATTCCTCCTCGTTTTTATCTAAGTAATGTGAAATGTAAATACGTTCGCTTTAGACACAGCTCCCGATTCGTTAGCCGTTTTTATCTAAGTAATGTGAAATGTAAATACCAATTGGCAATGGCTTCCGATGCCACTGCTGCTGGTTTTTATCTAAGTAATGTGAAATGTAAATTTTGCTGGCGCTAAATAATTGTTTTTTTTCGCTTTCGGTTTTTATCTAAGTAATGTGAAATGTAAATATAGTTGATAAACTTCTCGCCTTCTGTCATATGGATGTTTTTATCTAAGTAATGTGAAATGTAAATCCTTTTTCAGTCGCGGCTTTTCTTCCCGCCGCAATGGTTTTTATCTAAGTAATGTGAAATGTAAATTTCATATCTCGGTTTTTTATGCACACCGAACCGAGTTTTTATCTAAGTAATGTGAAATGTAAATGCGTTAGTTAAGGTGCCGCAGTGTGTAGACGATTTTGTTTTTATCTAAGTAATGTGAAATGTAAATAACAATTAGAAAGCGAAATAACGATGGCTTACGGCGTTTTTATCTAAGTAATGTGAAATGTAAATTCACCTGCCTTTTTTGCGCTTTTCGCATCAAGGTAAGGTTTTTATCTAAGTAATGTGAAATGTAAATTCATTTCGCCGTCACGATCTACAATGATTCCAGCTTTGTTTTTATCTAAGTAATCTGAAATGTAAATTTTCGCGAAGTGTGATAGTCATTCTTATATTCCAGCGCTTTAGTCATTTTTTAAAGAATCAATTATCATTTAACAATCTCGAACCAACTCCATTTGCATTTTTACTCCCCCAGATGTACACTTTGTTTAGACGTGAACGGGATAGAAGGAGGAGTTTTTGCGATGACGAAAATTGGATTTATTGGTGTTGGGGTTATGGGCGCTAGTATGGTGCGGAATTTGATGGCGGCGGGGTTTGAGGTACATATTTATACGCGGACAAAAAGTAAGGCGGAAAGCGTGATGCAAGAGGGGGCAATCTGGCATGAGACACCGCAAGATTTGGCGCCTCAGGTTGATGTGCTAATCACGATGGTTGGATATCCGACTGATGTGGAAGAGCTTTACTTGGCGGAGGACGGGCTGTTGACTACGCTTCGTTCGGGAGCTATTGCTATTGATATGACGACTTCTTCTCCGAATCTGGCGAAACAAATTGCCGAAGAGGGCGAGGAGCTGAACATTGCGGTGCTTGATGCTCCAGTTTCTGGCGGGGATATCGGTGCTAAAAATGGAACGCTAACAATCATGGTTGGCGGTGAACAGAAAGCGTTTGAAGCGGCTGAGCCTGTGCTAAATGCGATGGGGCAAAGCGTAATTCTACAAGGCGTTGCAGGAGCAGGCCAGCATACTAAAATGGTCAATCAAATCGCCATTGCATCCAACATGATTGGCGTGACAGAAGCACTTTGCTATGCGAAAAAAGCGGGGTTAGATCCTGAAAAAGTGCTAGCTTCAATATCTGGCGGTGCGGCAGGAAGCTGGTCTTTATCCAACTTGATTCCGCGCGTGTTACAAGACGATTTTGCACCGGGGTTCTTCATTAAGCATTTCATCAAAGATATGCGGATTGCGCTGGATGAGGCAAAACAGATGAACTTGGAGCTTCCAGGTTTGGCGCTAGCAGAGCAGATGTATCAGCAGCTAGCTGATGCTGGCTTTGCAGAAAATGGAACACAGGCACTAATTAAACATTATGAAAAATAGCAAAAAAGCTGTGCGAGACGTCTTAGGCGCCAAGCACAGCTTTTGTTTATGCATACTTATTCATGAAAGATGTCATCCGATCCATCGCTTCGGCCAGTTGGCTAAAGGATGCTGCGAACGATAGGCGGAAATACCGATCTCCTTTTTCAGAGAAAGCATCGCCTGGAACAACTGCGACTTTGGCTTCTTCGGCGAGTGCGATTGCCCAGTCAAAAGAATTCTCCGACACACTGTCAGGTAGCTTCGCAAAAAAGTAAAACGCGCCATCGGGTTCAATAATCGAAAAACCCATTTTGATAAGGCGCTCATGGACGAAACCTGCACGAGTATTGTATTCCGTACGCATTTGCACCGCGTCGTCTTTCCCGTTGCGCAACGCTTCTTCGGCTGCTTTTTGTGAAATCGAGGACGTGCATGTAACGGCGTACTGGTGGACTTTTATCATCTGGCTTATTAGTGCCTCTGGAGCCATTAAGAAGCCAATTCGCCAACCAATCATTGCGTGTGACTTAGATAACCCGTTGATAACAATGGTTTGCTCGCGAATCATTGTGGCAATCGAGGTGTGTGTCCCAAAAAACGTTAACTCACTATAAATTTCGTCGGCAATAACTAAAATATCTGTTTCCCGCACAACTTCTGCAATTTCCGCTAATTCTTCAGCAGTTAGTGTCACGCCAGTCGGATTAGATGGATAAGGCAAAATGAGTGCTTTAGTCTTTGGCGTAATCGCTGCGCGCAATTGTTTGGCAGTTAGCTTAAATGCAGTCTCCGTGGTGTCGATTTTGACAGACACGGCGCCCATTAAATGAATAATCGGCTCGTATCCAGGATAAATCGGATCAGGCAATAGAACTTCATCTCCGGCTTCCAAAATCGTCTGTAAGGCAACGCTAATTGCTTCTGTAGCACCAACAGTAACAATAATTTCTTTCGGACTGTAAGTGAGGTCATATTTATCGTAGAAATAATGAGAGGCTGCTTGTAAGAGTTCTTGTGTCCCAGCGTTCGGTGTGTAGTTCGTAAAATCATGATGAATGGCTTCTATCGCTGCATTTTTAACGTGATCGGGAGTCGGAAAATCAGGCTCACCAAGCGTTAACCGAATCATATCGGGAATGCCTGCAACACGATTATTAAATTTGCGAATACCACTAATTTCAATTTCCTGAACGGACTGTCTTACATGTTTTTGCATGATACAACTTCCTTTCCAACATAAGGCTAGTTCTATCATAGCATTTTTTAACGGAAATAGGGGGAGGCATTCTCATAAAATGCAGATTTTTTTAGAGGGTCAGGCTTGACGCCGGTGTAGTTCTCTAAGGTAGATTTGGCATGGGAAAGCGACATTCGTACTTGCGCCGTTGCTTTCACTGGTTGCATAGTACCCAAATGTGGCAAATCTTTCATATCTTGTTTTTGAGGCGGCAGGTGAAATAAGAAGCCGTGACAATCAATTAATAGATTAGAATGTTGATACGATTTTTTTGGATTATTAGAATATTGTAATCCTAACTTTTTCGCTTGGCCTTCTTGAATGAGTTTCTCGATCGCAGCTTTCTTCAAACGATACAAATAACGCGGATCAGTGGCGGCTTTGCTATGACGATTGACAATAAAGATGGCTTCTGCAATTTTCTTGCTTGAGTCAGACATTGTGAACCTCCTTTCCAGTTATAACTAATTATAACGGAAAACAAGGATTGAAAAAAGGGAAATAGCTAAAAAAACTTAAAAAATTCATAAATGTGTCGGCGATTTGAACTATTTCAGTCGATAATGCAACATTTATAGAATTGTCGAACAATTTTTTTGCATCGTTACTTGTATTCTTTAAAATTTTCGAGTATACTATCAATAATGATAATCATTTTCATTTAGAAGAATTGGATTTGTTTTGGAAGGAGCTTGATGGAAATTGAATAAAATCGGCAAAGTAGAATCATTTTATTTCCCGACCAAGGACGGGATGTTGAAATTGTATGTATATGGCTTTAATCCAGTAGGTTCTTGGGGAGAAGTATACACGACTTTAAACGAACAAACAGTGTGTGTTAAAGGGTTCCATCGTCACAAAACAATTATGCGTTCTGTGAAAATGATGTTGGATTCAAATGTGAACAAAAAACAAGGTTAAAAATTTTGAAATAATAGATGATGCTGTAAATAAGGCCTTTCAAGTCTGATTTGCAGTTTTTTTACGCTTTCGTTCATATTTAGGTTTCAAGGCGGGTGATAGGAGGAAAGCAGTAATAGTGAGAAGTAAATTATTTGTTTATTATAAATTCAACAGAACACTTGCTAAATAGGTACGATGTGCGATAAAATCTGTTAGTACGGTTTTAAACAAATGACAATCCATGGTTGAATAGAGAGGAGAATGTACAATGTCTCAGTTATTGGGAATTATTCAACGTTTACAAGCAATGCAGGAGGACGAATCATCTGAAACGCAGTCGCGTCGATTCGAAAAAGACGGTGAACCGTTGTGCGAAGTAAGGTATTTCCATGCTTCCAACTCATATGAAATTGAAATCTATGGCGATAACAACAAATATCAATTTGACGATATCGACATGACAACACTAGAAATCTACGACATCTTGCAGTAGCAGTAAACGACTAATACGAAGCAAATCAGTCTCCAAAGCAAAATAAAACGGAAAGATTACCAAAGACGACAAACTCTGTTGCTTTTGGTAATCTTTTTGTATGAAAAGCCGAAAGAGCTCATTTAACCCCCAACCCATTCTCTTTAGAATCCCTCTCCTTTGTGGTAAAATAAACACAGACAGGTTTAATGGCTTCCATTTAAGGTTAAACATACAGAGGACTTGAAATGAACAACCAAATACACTGATTTTCAGTAACTGGCCGGCTTTATTTTCAAACCACCAATACGTATAGAGAAGAGGGAGATTGCAATGATCTCTAGTAAATTAGGGAATTTTTTAAGTGATAAGTTAGATAGCTATATGATATCGGCCGAGAAAGTTGCCCATGTACAGATGGGAAATAACTTAGAGCATGCGTTACTAGTTCTTACTAAATGTGGCTATTCTGTTATCCCTGTTTTAGATTTTGAATTCAAATTACACGGACTTATTAGCTCAGCAATGATAACCGATGCCATCCTTGGCTTGGAACGAATTGAATATGAGCGGTTAGAACAATTGAAAGTGGAAGACGTGATGCAAACCAAAATGCCCGTGCTAACCAATGCTACCGATGTTGAAAAGATCGTGAAATTGCTCGTAGATAACCCATTTATTTGCGTAGTAGACGATGCTGGTATTTTTGAAGGTATTATTACGCGCCATGTAATTTTAAAACAAGTACAACGCTATATTCATGAATAGATAGGAGAGAGCCAAGTGATTGTCACCGAATATGAATTGTTAGTTTGCTTAGCGGCAGAGCTTAATATGCGAAAAAGTGCCGAGAAGTTATTCTTATCGCAACCCGCGCTCTCACAACGTTTACAAACCATTGAAAGCAGATGGGAAACCAAGATTTTTTTTACGAACGCAAAAAAGGCTTATTATTAACGCCAGAAGGAGAAGCTATCGTTCAGCATGCCGAGCGCGTTATTGAGCGAGAACGGCAAATTCAAGAGCGGCTAGAGGCCCAAGATGGTGTTGTTCGAGGCACTCTAAAAATTGCGTGTGCTAGCATCGTCGCGCAAATGTGGTTACCTCGTGTGCTAAAGGAATTTATTAAAGCATATCCAGACGTCCATATTTCTGTTGTAACTGGTTGGAGTAGTGAGATTCATCAGGCACTTGTTGATGGTTCGGCGCATGTCGGTATTGTTCGTGGAAATATTGCTTGGAAAAGTGTCCATAAACCGTTATTCCAAGACAAGCTATTCTTAGTGGACAAAGAAATTAATCGATTAGAAGATGTATTAGATTCGGAGCGTCCATTTATCCAGTTTCAAAGCGATTCGAATTATTATCAAGTTATTCAAGATTATTGGCAACGAAACTATGGAAAAATGCCGCGTCAAGCGATGGTGATGGATCAGATTGAGACATGTCGCCAAATGGCTTTTAACGGTATTGGATTTGCGATTTTGCCAGAGGTGACTCTAATGGATGCTTCAGACGATATTCACAAAATCCCACTTGTGGATAAAACAGGAGAAATTTTAAGCCGTGATACGTCGTTGATTGGTTATGAGCAGTCGCTCGCATTGCCCCAAGTGAAGGCATTTTTGGGAATTGTAGATAAATATCTTGAAAGTCATAACTAGCTATGGCACTATTAGAGGTAGACACATATTTGAAAGGGGTTTTTTATTGATGGAACAAATGGATGCACACCAAATTATTGCGTTTATTCAAAATAGCAAGAAGGCAACACCTGTCAAGGTTTATGTGAAGGGTGATTTGGCGAATATTACTTTTCCAGAAGATGTAAAAACATTTATTACTGGTGAAGTTGGAACAATTTTTGGTGAATGGGCGGTTGTTAGTGAGCTGCTTGAGACGAATAAAGATAAATTTGAGGATTTCGTGGTGGAGAACGATCGTCGTAATTCCGCGATTCCATTATTAGATATGAAAAATATTAACGCGCGGATTGAGCCGGGTGCAGTAATTCGTGACCAAGTCGAAATCGGCGACAATGCAGTAATCATGATGGGCGCAAGCATTAATATTGGTTCTGTTATTGGTGAAGGTACGATGATTGATATGAATGTAGTTCTTGGAGGTCGCGCTACTGTTGGCAAAAATTGCCATGTTGGTGCAGGATCCGTATTAGCGGGCGTTGTTGAGCCACCATCTGCGCAACCAGTCATCATTGAGGACGATGTTGTTATTGGTGCAAATGTTGTTGTACTAGAAGGTGTGCGCGTTGGAAAAGGTGCTGTCGTAGCAGCTGGCGCGATTGTTACTAAGGATGTGGCACCATACACAGTTGTAGCTGGAATTCCGGCAAAGGAAATCAAGAAAATTGACGCGAAAACACAATCAAAAACAGAAATTATGCAAGAACTTCGCGAATTATAGGCATTTACGAAATGGCGTTTGTTTTCGGCTTTTTGCTGGAGATGGGCGCTTTTTTAGGAGGAGATATGTATGACAGAAATCAATCCATTTATACAATTGCGACGGGAACTTCACTTAATACCTGAGGTTGGGTATGAAGAAGTGAAGACGCAGCAATTTTTATTAGATTACATAGCGAAATTACCGCAAGAGCATTTGGAAGTGAAGACGTGGCGTACGGGTGTCTTGGTTCGCATAGCAGGGAGTGCGCCATTGAAAACAATTGGGTATCGGACAGACATTGACGCGTTGCCAATCACTGAAGAAACAGGTTTATCTTTTGCTAGTAAGCATCCTGGAAAAATGCACGCGTGTGGTCATGATTGCCATATGAGTATTGCGCTTGGATTGCTGACACATTTTGCAAGTCAGCCTTTACGTGATAATTTGCTGATTGTTTTCCAGCCAGCAGAAGAAGGCCCAGGCGGCGCGAAACCAATTATGGAGAGCTCCGAGTTTAAATCATGGTGGCCGGATATAATGGTGGGGCTGCATATTGCGCCAGAATACAAAGTTTCAGAAATCGCAGTGAAACCTGGTTTACTTTTTGCGAATACATCAGAGTTATTTATTTCGTTTAAAGGCAAAGGGGGACATGCGGCATATCCTCACTTAGCGAATGATATGGTTGTAGCGGCAAGTGCATTTGTCGGCCAAATGCAAACGATTATTAGCCGAAATATTGATCCACTTGACTCCGCAGTTATTACGATTGGCCAAATTCGGGGCGGGGAAGTGCAAAATGTCATTGCTGAAGAAGCTTACTTGGATGGCACGATTCGCACGCTTTCTAAAGAGACGATGAATATTGTCTGGGCACGTCTAAAGCAGCTCGCAAAAGGCTGGGAAGAAGCATATCAATGCGAAGTTAACTTTATTCCAGGTTCTGATTATATGCAAGTTGACAACGATACAGCCCAAACGGAACAATTTATCGACTACTTACAAAAAAACTATCCGCAAAGCTACATCCCATGCAAAGAAGCTATGACAGGCGAAGATTTCGGGTACTTTCTTGAAAAAATACCTGGATTCATGTTTTGGCTTGGCGTAGACTCAGAATATAGTCTACATCATGCCAAACTAAACCCAGATGAAAATGCAATTCCATTTGCAATCGAAGTTTTAACAGGTTATCTCAAAAGTATATAAAAATAGCGCAAAACTGCAATGTAGAAAGCGGTTTTGCGCTATTGCTATTTTCCTGGTTCTAAAGGAGCTAAGTAAGAAAGCGGTAGCTCAATCTGATTGGCAACCAATTCTTCACGAATATCTTTCAGAAGGTTACGCTGGACTTCAAATTGTTCTCCGTTCACAGCTTTTCCCATGACACGAATCACGGTATTTGTCGCGCTTACTTCTTGCACACCGAGTACAGTTGGCCCGTCTACGATATTTTTATTTGTTGCTTTTTCTTGTTCACAAGCAAGTTTAATAATTTCCATTGCCTTTTCCGCATCAGCTTTCGGCGCAATTCGCACATCTACCAAAAAACGCATATTTCCCCGCGAATGATTGCTGACAATCATAATTTGGCGGTTTGGAATGAAATGCAATGTACCATCAAAATCTCGCACTTGCGTCGTCCTCAATCCTAGCGCCTCCACATTCCCATTTACCTGCTCTAGCGTAATACTATCACCAACATCGAGCTGTCTTTCAAGCAAAATAAAGAATCCAGTCACAACATCGCTGACTAAGCCTTGCGCACCAAATGCAATCGCCAAACTGGCAACACCGGCTCCTGCAATAATCGCAGTTACATTAATAAAGTTCTGCAAAATCAGAATCGCAAACGTAAAGAATATGAGGTAACCAAATAAATTTAGAATCAAGCTTTCTAATGTGTTCGCTCGATTTTCCGACACCATCTGTTGCGTCCGATATCTACGGAAAAAGCCACGAATTAGTTTGCGTCCAACCCAAGACAATACAAAATATAAAATTAACAAAATCAATATTTTTATACTTTTTGAAATCATATCTAGCCAGAATTTATCCCAATCAATTTGGGAAAACCATTGCATTAAACGATCCAACAATGTCACTTCCTTATCTACCCTCAAGCATTTATAGTCTATTCTACCAAAAAAACAAAGCAACTGTCTATCATACGAGAATATATAACAAAATGAATTGAATTTAACATTTTTTCACTTTTGCAGAAAAAAGGGTTGCAATTTTGCGAGCTACGCGTTAAGATAAGTTTTGTAAGGAATCTACATATCGTAATTCATGTTACTGATTCGAACAGGCATGGAGAGACTTCGGTGACACAGTTTACGTTCACTAAGGTTTTCTCTGTGCCTTTTTTGCTGTTTAATGTACAATGAAAGAGATGTATTTTTATTAAGGAGGAATTCAATATGTTTAAGAAGATGTTTAAAAAAGACAAAGAAGAGGCTGTATTTGCTCCAGCAACAGGACAATTTGTGAAATTAGAAGAAGTTCCAGATCCTGTATTCAGCCAAAAAATGATGGGTGAAGGCGTTGCGGTGAAGCCAACAAACGGCACAATTGTTGCACCAGCAGCAGGAGAAATCATTCAAGTTGCTGAAACAAAACATGCATTTGGTATTAGAACTGAGTTAGGTCAAGAAATTCTAGTACACATCGGTTTAGAAACAGTAGCACTTAAAGGGGAAGGCTTCAATGTTCTTGTAAAACTTGGTGATAAAGTAACAGCAGGCCAACCGGTTGTAGAAGCAGACCTTGATTTCATCGAAAAAAATGCAAGTAGCACAGTCATTCCCGTTGTTGTAACAAACAGCATGGAAGATAAATTCGATTTCGATTGGAAAGAGATAACAGACGTTGTAGCCGGAGAAACAGTCGTTTTCGAAGCAAAAACAAAATAATACCGCTTTGGTGGGAGCCATGTCGTTCCCACCAAGCCAATCGTAAAGGGGAGTCCAAACGCGTGAAAATAAGCAAAATATTGAATAATAATGCAGTGGTTGTAATGGACGGAGACCAGGAAAAAATTGCGATTGGCGCTGGTATTGCTTTTCAGAAAAAAAAGAAATGATATTGTCAATGTGAACAAGATAGAAAAAATGTTTATTATGGCAGAAGAAAATGAGCGTTTTCAACAGTTATTACAACATATTAGCGAGGAATACTTCGTCGTCTCAGAGGAAATCATTTCATATGCAGAAGCCACATTAGGGAACAAGATGAGCGAACATATTCATATCGCGTTGACGGATCACATCGCTTTTTCCATTGAGCGTCTAAAAGAAGGAATTATTCTGAAAAATAAGCTGCTAAGCGAGATTAAGGTGCTCTACGATATAGAATTTAAAATCGGTTTATGGGCTGTAGCACTTATTAAGGAACGCTTTCAAATGGACATTCCAATTGATGAAGCCGCGTATATCGCCTTACATATTCACACAGCAAAAATAGGGGCAAGCGATATTCACGAAACGGTGCGTCAAGCAACTATTATCTCAAGCATGGTGCAGGTTATTACGGACGAGTTAAAAATTGATTTATCCGAACATGATATTGCATACCAACGCTTGATGACACATCTACGTTTTGTTTTGAATCGTGTCGACCAACGAGAATTGCACACGATGGATGTAGAAATGTTAAACATGATTAAAAGTAAGTTTGAATTTAGTTTTAATACCGCTAGGAAGGTAGCTGACTTGTTAAGGGAGAACTATAACAAAGTGTTGCCAGATGCGGAATTAGGATATATAGCGCTACATGTGGAACGTTTACAGAGTTTTTGGGAAAAATAATTTTTAGGAGGAATAGGAATGGATGCTTTAAAAAGATTCGCCGTTGGTGCCGTTTATCCAGTTGTTGTATTAATTATTATCGGTATTTTTTGGATAGCTCAACTAAGCGGTTTGAAGGCAATGGATTCAATTTATAACGGACTCATCTTGATGTTCCCACTTGTTGTTTCAATCGGAATTGCAATTGGGATGTCAAAAGATCAAAGTGGAGCCGCAGCACTTGCTGGTGCAGTCGGTTGGTTAGTTTACGGAGCGGTCATCGTTTCACTCAACTATCCAAAAGATGGTGCATTTAATCCAACAACAATGTCTGCGAATTTTAACTTTTTAAGCGGTATTTATATGGGGATTACTGCTGGAATTCTTTATAACCGATTTTATAATATTCGCTTGCCAGAATGGTTGGCATTTTTCGGAGGGCGACGTTTCGTTCCGATTATTACTGCTGTTGTAGCACTTTTTATCGGGTCATTCGTTGCAGCAATATTCTAAAGATATAGAATAGAATGGAGGAGAAAAAATGTTAGGTGGATTACAAAAAGTAGGGAAAGCCCTTATGTTACCGATTGCCGTATTACCGGCAGCGGGACTATTAAACCGTCTTGGGGCGGACGACGTTTTCAATGTACCTTTTATTCATGCTGGTGGAGCCGCGATATTTGATTTTCTAGCATTACTTTTTGCAATTGGTATTTTCTATTGGTCTTTCTAAAGACAATAGTGGGGCTGCTGGTTTGAATGGAGCACTTGTTTACTTTATTTTGAACTTCGGTGTTATCGGTGTTAATGATAGCATTGCAATGGGTGTATTTGCAGGTTTCATTGCTGGTTTATGTGCACCTATTTTATATAACAAATTGTATGATAAAAAGCCTTTCGGAGATCAAGCATTTTTTGATGGGAAGCATTTAGCGATTATTGTAAATGCAATCGCTGCATTGTTACTTGTAGCAATCTTCGGCTGGTGCTGGCCAACGATTCAAGATTGGTTAGACTTATTGAATGGTTGGATTACAAGTGCGGGCGCGTTTGGTGCTGGTGTGTTTGGCTTACTAAACCGTGGCTTGATTCCAACAGGTTTGCATCACGTGTTGAACTCCTATTTATGGTTCGCGTATGGCGATTACACAAATCCGGTTACTGGCGTTACTGCGACAGGGGATATTAACCGTTTCTTCGCGGGCGACCCAACTGCCGGAACATTCCAAGTTGGTTTCTTCCCAATCATGATGTTCGCTCTTCCAGGTGCAGCGCTTGCGATGACGCTTGCTGCTAAAAAGAACAAACGAAAAGAAGTCGGCGGAATGATGTTCTCGCTTGCTTTCACAGCTTTTTTGACAGGTATTACAGAACCGATTGAGTTTACATTTATGTTCATCGCGCCATTCCTATATGGTATTCACGCTGTGTTAACCGGTGTATCGATGTACATTACGAATTTGCTCGGCATTAAGCTCGGGTTTACATTTAGTGCCGGTTTCATTGACTTTGCACTCAACTTTACGAAGGGGACAAAAGCATGGATGCTTGTTCCAATTGGGCTCGTGTTCGCAGCCGTGTACTTCTTCTTATTCTACTTTATCATCAAAAAATTCAACTTGAAAACACCGGGTCGTGAAGATGAGTCAGAATTAGAGCTGGCCGCAGAGATGGATAATGTTGGCGTTCAAGAGGCTACTGCTGCATTAGGTTCATCGGAAGCTGATTTCCCAGTTGGTGGTGAAAAACGCGATAAATATGAAGTGATGGCAATTGGCTATTTAGCAGGTCTAGGCGGTCCAGATAATCTTGTTAAAGTGGACAACTGTACAACTCGCTTACGCTTACAAGTCAAAGACTCCGAACTTCTAAACGAAGCCCAATTGAAAAAATCAGGTGCGCGTGGTGTCGTAAAACTAAACAAAGAAAATGTCCAAATCATCGTTGGCGCAGACGTCGAGTTTGTAGCGGATAAAATGCATGATTTAACTGGAAAATAAATAAGAGACGAGAAAGCATTATTTTGCGAAGCGGCAGAGTAATGCTTTTCGTTTCTTTTGTAAAGAAATTAGGATAAAATAATACATAGCAATAATGAAAAAAAGGAGTTGGAGTCCGTGGTTTTAGAAGTTATCGTGGAAAATCTTCGAGAGGCATCACAAGCAGAGCATTTTGGAGTAGACCGGTTGGAAGTAGTTTCGGCAATTAGTGAAGGTGGCTTGACTCCGAGTTATGGTGTCATCAAGCAAATTACGGAGAACATTAAAGTACCGGCAATGATTATGATTCGTCCGCATAGCTATTCGTTTTGTTATGACGATTACGATATTGCAGTCTTGCAAGAAGATATTATCATGGCAAACGAGCTCGGCGCACAAGGCATTGTTTTCGGTGCTTTGACAAAATATGGAGATATTGATCGTGACCTACTAGAAAACGTTATTGATTGGAAAGGTGGCATGGATTTAACGTTCCACCGCGCAATTGAAGATGCACGAGACATTGATCAAGCGTATTTAGAACTCCGCGAATACGGTAGTGACATTACACAAATTTTAACATCAGGTGGCGGCGCAAAAGCAACAGATTCGATAGATCGCTTAGCGCAATGGATTACTGATAGTAAAAAGGACAGCAACTCTTTTGAAATTTTGATAGGTAGTGGCGTGACGACAGAAAATATAGCGTTGTTGCATGAAAACTTGCAAAACGGACAATACCATGTTGGCGGCGGCGCGCGAATTGACGGAGATTTTAGCCAAGGACTCGATTTAGAGAAGGTTAAAGTTTTGCAAGATGCTATAAAATAAGAGAAAGAAGAAACAGAGGTAAAAATCAGTTTCAAATAAAGCGCACAGGAATCCACCAATTCTATACTCTGACTAGGATACGAGTTATACTGAAATACAACGCAGACTCTTAGGTATATGGAGGATTTAGTTTCGTGCCCTGGAACTACCTCAATAACGCGAGTGCTTGCTGTCGATTCATTTGGGCTAAATCTCCAAATTCTTTTTACTCGATTTAGCTGTACCGGACTATTTATTTAAGCTATAATGAGGAAAGAATAACTAATGAGGTGGAGACGTTGATAAATATGATTGGAACGGCGCAAACAATGACCGTTATTGCAAGAGAAGAAGAGGCATTTTTGTTAGAAAAAAATGGAGAACAAGTAAAGCTGCCATTTACGAATGCTGCGAATTTGAATTTAACTGTTGGTGACACGGAAACTGTATTTATTTATCGTGACTATGACCATGAAATTGTGGCAACAACGATTATTCCAAAAATTCAAGTGGGACGTTATGCTTGGGGAACGGTGACGGATGTTCGAAAAGATTTAGGCGTATTCGTCGACATTGGCATTCCAAAAGATGTAGTTGTTTCAATGGATGACATGCCAGCATTAAACCATTTGTGGCCCAAAAAAGGCGACCGCCTAATGATTGCATTACGCGTAGATGAGAAGGAGCGCATTTGGGGTGTGCTAGGTGAGGAACAAGAATTCAAAGCTATCGCAACTAAAGCAACACAAGACATGTTCAATAAAAACGTGACAGGAACTGTATATCGTCTTTTAAAAGTTGGTACGTTTGTGATTACGGATGATTTTCATATCGGGTTTATACATGAAAGTGAGCGTACATCAGAACCTCGCGTCGGTGAAAAATTAGACGCGCGAGTTATCGCTGTAAAACCAGACGGCACACTAAATTTATCATTGCGTGGACGTGTACACGAAGTATTAAGTGATGATGCCGAAATGATTTTAACGTATTTAAGAAGCGTTGGGGGCAAAATGCCATTTGGCGATAAATCTGATCCCGATGCGATTCGCGCTAAATTTGGTGTAAGCAAAGCACAGTTTAAACGCGCCCTTGGGACACTAATGAAAGAACGCCGTATCAAACAAGAAGAAGGTTTCACCTACCTCGTCGAAAAGGACGAAACATCAGAAGCCTAACTTTGAACAAATATGCTGGACAATACTATAACTATCGAGCGAAAAAATAGGGCTCGAGTATGAGTGAAATGTCCAGCTATAGCGGCTGTTTTCGCTCTGCCAAACTATTTATAATAGAGCAGAAGCTAGTTTTCCAGTGTCCGTTCCTTGAGGTTTGATTAACTCAAAAAATGAACAGCGAAGGGGGGTGTATTCAGATGAAAAAACTAGAAGGTTCGTTTATTTTCTTGTTTTTGGTATTAATTGCTGTAGGTATTGCTTTTGAGATGCTTTTTAGGTGGGAATTGCTTGTTTTGTTTGCGATTGGTATTTGCTTCTTGTTCATATCGCGGAAAGAAGGTATACCGAAAAAGAAAGCGCGGACAAGACTTTTTATTGCTGCTGTATTTATTCTGATATCGGTATTATTAACGGCAACATTTAAAATCGGTTTAGTTGTTGCGGGTATTTTTGCAGTTTATTATTATATTAGCAGGAAACGTGCGCCACAATTGTTGATGGTGAAGACGAAAGAGACCGCAGAGAACAACAATCCGCGTAATACATTTATTCGCAATCAATGGTTTGGTAACCAGCGGGTGCTAGATGTTGTATATGAATGGGATGATATTAATATTCAGACTGGAATTGGTGATACGATTATTGATCTTGGGAATACGGTTTTGCCAACAGGAGATAGTGTTGTGCTAATTCGGAGCTTTTCAGGGAAAATTCGTTTGCTTGTGCCGTTTGACTTAGGTATTTGTCTGGAGCACTCCGCGATTTTCGGTCATTTGCAGTACGATAAAGAAAGTACGGTTGTCCAAAATGACACGATTAAGATTTACTCGGATAATTATGAGAAAGCACCGCGGAAGGTGAAAATTATAACGTCGGTTGTGCTTGGAGATTTAGAGGTGATTCGCTTATGACGTTCACACGTATCTCGATGGCAACAACGACGACTTTATTATTGTTAGCAACGCTTGGAACGACTTTGGTTTATCAGACGGGAAGCAAGATGTCTTGGTATGATTTATTGATAGGCCAGAAGATTTTTTTATTTGCCGTATATTGTTTTTATTGTACTGATGGCGATTTCGATTGGATTGATTGTTGGGGCCGTTATTGGCTACATCATTAAGCGGAAGTTTGAAGCGATTGATTTTTCGTTGCGATTACTAGAACAAGGCGAGCTTGAGAAACGCTCGGCGGATGAGGAAGATACTTACGCGGAAATTCAGCAGGTGTATAAACAAATTGACCGATTACGCGATAAAATGAAAGCACAGACTGTTATGACACAAGAAATTGCGAATGAGCGTGCCGAGACAACAGGCCAGTCAAAGGAAGCCATTTTGGCGGAAGAACGGCACCGGATTGCGCGGGAATTGCATGATTCGGTGAGCCAGCAGTTGTTTGCTGCAATGATGCTTTTATCGGCATTGAACGAGCAAAGCGAGAAGAATGCAACACCAACGATGCAAAAACAATTGAAAATGGTAGAATCCATCGTCAACGAGTCACAATCTGAAATGCGCGCGCTTTTACTTCACTTGCGACCAATCCAGCTAGAAGGAAAGTCGCTAAAAACGGGAATTGAGCAGTTGCTAAAAGAATTAACGACAAAATTACCGATCAAAGTCGAATGGCAAATCGAGGACATTTCTTTTCAAAAAGGAATTGAAGATCATTTATTCCGTATTGTTCAAGAATTGTTATCGAATACGTTGCGCCACTCCAAAGCCAATTTACTAGAAGTGCGGATGATTGTCATTGATAATTTGGTTGTACTAAAAGTAGTCGATGATGGGATTGGTTTTGATATGAACAAAGTACAGACAGGTTCTTATGGCTTGCAAAATATGCGTGAACGAGTGGCTGAATTTGGTGGCTCAATTAAGATTATCAGTTTTCCTAAGAAGGGAACAAGTGTGGAAATTAAAATACCACTGGTGAAAAAGGATGTGGACAGCGAATGATAAAAGTATTACTAGTTGACGATCATGAAATGGTGCGCATTGGTGTTTCAGCGTATCTTTCTGTGCAAGACGATATGGAAGTTGTTGGCGAGGCAGAAAATGGTCGTGAAGGCGTAGAGCTTGCGATGGAATTGCGCCCAGATATTATTTTAATGGATTTAGTAATGGATGAAATGGATGGCATTGAAGCGACAAAGGAAATTATGCGTCAATGGAAGACAGCCAAAATTATTATTGTGACGAGTTTTATTGATGATGAGAAAGTATATCCTGCACTTGAAGCTGGTGCATCGAGTTATATGCTGAAAACATCGACTGCTGGCGAAATTGCGGATGCTATTCGTGCTACATACGGTGGGGACTCGGTTTTAGAACCAGAAGTGACTGGTAAGATGATGCAACGTTTGACGGCGAAACCAGAGAAGAATCTACATGATGATTTAACGAATCGTGAAAATGAAATTTTGTTACTGATTGCAGAAGGAAAGTCCAATCAAGAAATTGCGGACGAACTTTTTATTACACTCAAAACAGTGAAAACACATGTCAGCAATATTTTATCGAAATTAGACGTACAAGACCGTACACAAGCGGCAATCTATGCGTTTAAGCATGATCTAGTGGAAAAAGAGTAAGGAGGCGGATTACTGCGATGAAAGAAGGATTTGCGGTTATTGGTTTAGGACGTTTCGGCGGGAGCATCTGTAAATCGCTTGTGGAACAAGGGATGGAAGTGTTGGCCATCGATTCCAATGAGGAGCGCGTAAATGAATTCATGTCAATTGCGACACACGCCGTAATTTGTAATTCGACGGATGAAAATGCATTACGCCAACTCGGTATTCGTAATTTTGAACATGTGATTGTGTCCATTGGTGAAGATATTCAATCCAGTATTTTAACGACGCTGATTTTAAAAGAAATGGGCGTAAAATATGTCACTGCGAAGGCAACTAACGATAAACATGCTAAGTTACTCGACAAAATTGGTGCGGACCGAGTTGTTCATCCAGAGCGTGATATGGGTCGACGCATTGCGCATTACATTGTTTCCAAAAATATGCTGGATTATTTGGAACTATCCGATGAATACAGCTTGGTCGAAATTTCTGTTTCAAATCGTCGCTTTCTCGGAAAAAGCTTACATGAACTCGATTTCCGAAACTCGTTTGGCGTTAATATTGTAGGTATTAAGCGCGACAAACAAATGATTATCACACCTGAAGCAAACGATGTTCTACAATCCAGCGATGTTTTGATTGTGATAGGTAGCGATGATGATATTGAACGATTGCAAGAACAAATTCAATAAAGTAAGGAGGCGAAGTGACGGATTGTGTGCTAAGCCTTTTTATTTTGGCTTTTGCTGTCTTAGTGGCTTGAAATAAGGGTAAAGAAGAAACAACTATCGGAAAAATGCAATGTGTGATAAAATTTTTAAGTAATATAAACTAAAAAAAGAAGGGGCAACATAGAATGAAAAAAGTAATATTATCAAAACTGGGAATTAAGGGATTAATACATATGCTCCAAGTCTTTGTCTTTTCTGTTATTTGTGTGTTTGCCCATACGGTACTTGTTCCTCAATTCGTTGGACTTCTTCCCATCGCACTTTTAATGGGGATTATATCTATTCAACCAACAAGCGGATTCACAAAAAAGGCGATGCCTAAAATCGGTATCATGTTTGCTGCGGCTTGCTTTATCGTTGGCATATCGTCCACATTTTTTGATACGAATGTATATGTTTATTTTGTCGTGATGGTGATTGCGTTACTTATCATCAACTTTTTAATGCCGCAAAAATATATGGTTATCACGATGGCGGTTGGAACGGCATTGTTCTTTCTTGATACATCGGATATGAGCGTGCCATACTGGTTTGTACTGATTATTGCGCTTATTGACGTTGCTATTTTTTTCGTAGTTGTCCGCCTCATTGTTCATTTTATCCACATTCCAATCGAGAAAATGATCCAAATGATGATGAAGCAAACAATGGGACTCTTTCAAAAAGAATTACAAACTATGCTCATAAAAGGTGAAAAAGGTCGTCCAAAACCATTGTATGGAATTTTCATCCAATCGCAGATGTTGATTCATGAATATGCGAGTGGCAAAAATAAGCAGGAGGCACATGTTGTTGTTTATCAAAAGGTATTAACTTCGTATTTACGTGTCTATTTTAGTTTAACGACTATTTCAGAGCTGAATCAATATCAAGTGAGTGAGACAAAAGCGAAAGAACTTGCCAGCCTCGGCTTTCAAAAAGTTCCTGTAAGCGAAATGGAAGATCCTATTTTGGCTTTCCATCTTGGCGAATACGTGGAGGGAATGCGAGAAATACGAACAAGTTTAGAAACACTGAAAGGAGGACAAGCAGAATGAAAACAACATTTAAAGAACGTGTAGCGTTAGATCCACGCGTAGCCAAAGTTTTGCTTAGTCTGCTAATTTGTGTGTTGTTGTATCCGTTTTTCGGGAAGTATATTGTATATCCAGCATATGTATTTAATGCGATTTATATCACGGCCCAGTTAACGAAAGGTGCGACATATAAATCGAGCGTGGAGCGGATTTTGGGGACGATTCTTGGTGGCTTGACAGGTGTTTTCTTTTATTTTTTGCTGCCAGATAATCACTTTTTGATGATTCCGATTGGTGCAACGATTGCTGTGTTATGGGGTTATTTATTTGTTGGGAAGTTTACGCCAGTTATTGCGGTTATTACGGTGATGGTACTTGTTGGTAAGGGTGAGGGAGAGCCAGTGCTTTATATTAACAACCGGATGATTGATACGTTAGTCGGCCTGACAATTGGTTTTATTATTTACGCCTTGTATCCGAAGAAAAAGACGGAGATGAATCAAACTTTTAATTACCATGCCAAAGCTTGTTTTGCCCAGATTAGGGACATTCGAACGAAGTATGGAAATAAGGAAAATCTACATGACGATTTGATAGCGGCTTGGAAGGCATTACAGGGGCTGAAGCAAGAACGGGCGAAAATGATAGAAGATAGTAGTTTTGTACCGAAAATAGAGGAAGCTGAGCCAATGCTGTTGATGATTCATGATTTGGAACAGATGTTACAGAACATGGAAGTGTTATATCATCATCCAGAAGTAGATGCTGAAGTACAGGAAGTGATTGCGTTCCATGAACAAATTTTTGAGAAGTTATATATGAAAACAGAGCAAAAAATGCAGGCGATATAATAAAAACCAGCTGTTAGGAAGAAAAATCCTCCTGTCCAGCTGGTTTTTGTTTGTTATTCGGTTGTTGTGGTATCTGTAGATAAGCCTAAGTGATTGCGGAAAATTTTTGTTGCTGCGGCTTTAGATTTGCTGTCTAATTCATAGTAGTATAAGTTAAAGCCATATGCCTCACTATAGATAGAGACGCCTTCGCCTTCCATTTTTAGTGTTTCTACGTCATTTCGGACGCTTGCATATTTTGTTGCAACTTCAACAATATCATCCATACTGAGATTTGTTGTGAAATTATCGCCGACTGCTTTCATCAATTTATTGAAGTGTGTGATAGATGTAGTGCCAGCAAGCTCGTTACTGATTCCCATAATTACATCGCGTTGACGGTCTTGACGACCAAAGTCGCCTCGAGGATCTTCATGACGAATACGGACGTACTGCAATGCTTCTTTTCCGGTTAAGTCGATTTTTCCTTTGACGAATTTCTTATTTACTTCTGTTAGGTTGATGTCGTTTGTAACGCGAACACCGCCTACAGCTGATACAAGGTCGCTAAAGCCCTTCATATTAATGGTAACATAATAATCGATGGGAACGTTCATTAGCTTCTCAACCGCGTCTACGGTACCTTCTGCGCCACCTTTAGAATAGCTCCCGTTTATTTTTCCGATATCACCATTGTCATACGTTACTTTTGTATCACGTGGAATACTAAGCATCTTCACAGAATTTTTCTCTTTATTAATTGTAGCTAGTATCATCGAATCGGAGCGACCATTCTTTTCACCAGCACGAGCATCAGTTCCGATAAGTAAAATAGAAAAAGAATGCCCATCTGTTAATGTACTTGTAGAAGCTTTATCTTTGGAAAGTGGCACATGGATGTTGTTTAACGTTTCTTGAATACTGTTATAGTAATGAATTCCAAAGGTACCGATTGTAAAAGCAATACCTAATAATACGACAAATGATACTTGCAACCAGTGTGCAAGCTTGGACGGTTTCTTCTCATACGGCTGAAAATCAATAGTATCCATAATTTGGCCTGTCTTTCTGTGTATTGACACGTCTTATTTTAGTAGATTAAATTACAAAATTGCATAGAAATATCAATAGTGTGAGAATCGATACTTACTACTTATCGTATCATCCCAAGGGGGAGAAATCAAATTAGAATTTCATGATAAAATAAAGAAAATTTGCCATGAAAAGTAACTATTTGGAGCTATATATTTATTTAACGGAGCGATGATTCCTGTTTTTTAGGTGGGTTGTCCATATGTATATAGCATTAATAGGTAGAAATACGGTTTCTAGCATGTTTGCTGTGGCTTCTTTCTTTAATTTGTCTATTTGACATATTTGGTTTATATGATATATTAATTGCTATAAATGAAAGCGTTTAAATTAGGAGGGCTATGAATGTTTTGGACGAAGGAAAAGGTGCAAAATCGGAATCGTGAGGTAGAGTTGTATCGCTATAACAAATCGGAAGTCATTCGAGAGTTTGGTATATTGGAAGATATGGCTGGTGAGATTGGGAGCCGGCCGGATAATTTGGTTTTTAAAGACACGATTGGTCTTGGAAGTGATTGGCGAGGTCGAGATCGGTATGTGTGGTTGCGTGCGACTGTGACGTTACCGGAGAAACAGGATGGGAAGCGAATTCTGGGTTTTTTTGATTTTGGTAAAACGGGAGCGGGGAACAATTCTGGTTTTGAGTCATTGTTGTATGTGAACGGAAAGCCGTATCAAGGCGTAGATCAGAATCATAAGGAAGTATTTTTTGATGATGGGCTTGCCGGGGAGACGCTAGAATTAACGTTTCGACTTTGGTCGGGGCTTGAAGGCGGAGGGAAGGTAACGACGCAGGAGCATCGCTTGAATGAAGCGTTTATTGGTTACTTAGATATGACAATTGATGACTTGTATTATACGGCGCATGCGGCTGTGCAAACGTTGGATTATTTGGATGAGAAAAGTACGGAGCGCCATGGTTTATTGCAGGCACTGGATCATAGCTTTCGGGTAATTGATTGGACGAAACCGGGGAGTCAGATGCATTTGGAATCATTGTATGTTGCGGGAAACTTGCTGAATGAAAAAATAGATGCGATGCCTAAAAATTTCGATGTGACGGTGACGTGTGTTGGGCACACGCATATTGATGTAGCTTGGCTATGGCGATTGAAGCATACGCGTGAGAAGTCGGCGCGTTCGTTTTCGACGGTGATGCGTTTGATGGAGCAGTATCCGAACTATGAATTTTTACAGTCTCAGCCGCAGTTGTACGCGTATATTAAAGAGGACTATCCAGACATTTATGCGAAAATGAAAGAGCGGATTGCGGATGGGCGTTGGGAAGCGGAAGGCGCGATGTGGTTGGAAGCGGATTGTAATATTCCTTCGGGCGAGTCTCTTGTACGGCAGATTTTGCAAGGAACGCGATTCTTTAAGGAGGAGTTTGGTAAGGAGAGTAAATATCTGTGGTTACCAGATGTGTTTGGTTATAGCTGGGCGCTGCCACAGATTTTGAAGAAGTCTGGGATTGAGACATTTATGACGACGAAGATTAGCTGGAATCAGTTTAATCGAATGCCGCATGATACGTTTTGGTGGCGTGGGATAGATGGTTCGGAGATTTTGACGCACTTTATTACGACGCCGGAAGTGCATGATATTTATTATACGTATAATGGGAATATCACGGCGCGAACAGTAAAGGGTGTTTGGAATAGTTATCGGGACAAGAATTTGAACAATGAGATGCTGGTGTCGTATGGTTTTGGTGATGGTGGCGGTGGTCCGACGCGGGAAATGCTTGAGATGATTGCGCGATTTGATAAGATGCCAGGCATGCCAAAAGTGGAGACAGGTCTTGCGGGGCCTTATTTTGAGCGGTTGCATGAGCGGATTGAGAACACGGAGGATTATGTGCATACGTGGAATGGGGAGCTTTATTTTGAGTACCATCGCGGGACGTATACTTCGCAGGCGTATAACAAGAAGATGAACCGAAAATTAGAGCTGTTGTTGCGGGATGCGGAATGGTTCCAAGTGTTGCAAGGACTTTCGAATGGGGATTTCGCGGCGTATCCGAGCGATTTGTTGCGTGAGAGTTGGCGCATTGTGTTGCGGAATCAGTTTCATGATATTATTCCGGGTTCTTCGATTCAGGAGGTATATGAGGACTGTGTTGTGGAATATGAGGAGGCAGAGAATTTAGCGCTTGCGGCATATGATGAAATGAGCTCGATGGATGAGACAGCGGCTGGTAGTGTGACATTGCTAAATAGTTCGATTTGGGAGCGGCCTCGTTTGGCGGAGATTGCGATTCCGACGGAGGATACTGTTGTTTGGAAGGATGAGACTGGGCAGTTATTGGATGCGGAGAAAAATGAGGCTGGAAGCTGGCTTGTGGCTGTGGAACAGTTGCCTTCGATGGGAGCTGGGACGCTTGTTTATGAGGTGGCTGATGGCGCCGTGAATGAGGAGAAGCTTGCGGAGGTTGGTGAGCAATGTTTGGAAACGAATCACTATGTGCTGACTTGGAATGAGGCGGGGCAATGGACACGGCTCTATGATAAGCAGAATCAGCGAGAAGTATTGGCGAGCGGTGAACGAGGCAATGTGCTGCAAGTTTTTGAAGATAAACCGATGAATTTTGATGCATGGGATATTGATATTTATTACCAAGAAAAAATGCGGGAAGTAACGGACTTGCAAGGTGTGACAGTGGTGCACAATGGCAAGCTAAAAGTGACGCTGGAAATGGTGTGGGCTTATGGTGATTCAAAAATTCGTCAGCGGATGCATTTGTATCGGGATAGTGCGCGGATTGATTTTGAAACGGAAGTAGATTGGCATGAACAGCAGCAGTTATTGAAAGTGGCATTCCCTGTGGATGTGATGGCGACGGAAGCGACATATGATATTCAATATGGCAATGTGAAGCGTCCAACACATTGGAACACGAGCTGGGATTATGCGCGTTTTGAAACGGTTGGACATCAATGGGCGGATTTGAGTGAAACGGGATATGGTGTGAGTATTTTAAATAATTGTAAATATGGGCATGATATTAAGGATCATGTGATACGCTTGACGTTGTTGAAATCAGCGACCTACCCGGATGTTACGCAAGACCAGGGCGAGCATCAGTTCACATACGCGTTATTGCCGCATGTTGGTGATTTTGTAGCGGGTGACGTTGTGCAGGAGGCTTGGATGCTTAATAATCCACTTCGCGTAGCGTTGGGAGCACATGATAATCGTTCGTTGTTACGGACGAATAAGGAGCAAGTGCAGATTGACGCGGTGAAAAAGGCGGAAGATGACGACACGGTTATTATTCGCTTGCATGAGTTTACTGGTGGACGTGGCAATATTACGCTTACGAGTGATTTTGAGCTTGTGTCATGGCAGGAATGCGATTTGATGGAGCGACCGATAGGCGAATTAAAAACAGGTGATTTTGTATTTTCGGTAACACCGTACGAGGTAAAAACATTTAAAGTGATGATGAAATAAGATTTTAGATGCAGACGCTTACTTTCTTAGGTAGGCGTTTGTAAATTTTGTCGCATTGAAAATTAGGAGCGCTTTTGTTACAATGATGGGGTAAGCTTGAAAAACGCTTACAAGTGAGGCGGGACAATGAAATAATATACATAACAAAAGGCGTGGACTGCTTTGCAAAAACTAAAGGGAGGCTTTTAAAACGTGAAAGATATCTACAAAAAAGGGTTAAAGGTAGTTTTAGCAGCAGGTTTAACACTTGGGATTGGCACGACGGCGATTGGGAGTAATGGTTATACGGCGGATGCTGCGTTAGATTCAAATTTGGTGCCTGTACAGATCTTGGGTATTAATGATTTCCACGGGGCGCTGGATACTCCTTCTAGTTCACCGCTTGGTAAGATTGGTGGCGCGGATTATTTAGCGACGAATCTGAATAATACGGAAGCAGATTTTTTAACGGCGAATGGACTAGCAGACAATGCGGCGGGGAATTCGGTTCGTGTACAAGCTGGAGATATGGTGGGGGCTAGCCCTGCGGTATCTGGTTTGCTACAAGATGAACCAACTATTAAGGTGCTAAATCGAATGAAATTCGAGATTGGGACGCTTGGGAATCACGAGTTTGATGAAGGTTTGGCGGAGTTTAAGCGTATTTTAGATGGTGGCGATACGACTGATTTTAATGAAATCACGCAGAACTATGATCATGAGGCATCTGATATGTCGATTGTGGTGGCGAATGTGGTGAAGAAGTCGGATGGCACGATTCCTTATGGCTTTAAACCATACGAGATTAAGAATATGGGTGGCGTTGATGTTGGCTTTATCGGCGTCGTGACGACGGAGATTCCTTCTTTAGTTTTGGCGAATCATATTCAAGATTATAATTTCTTGGATGAGGCGGAAACGATTGCGAAATATTCTGCGGAACTGCAAGCAAAAGGGGTGAAGGCGATTGTGGTGCTTTCTCACGTGCCTGCTTTGACTCCTGGAAATCCGACGAATGGGGAAGGTAGTGTGTCTGGTGCTGCGGTTGACATGATGAATAAAGTGAACCAAATCGCTCCGGATAATAGTGTGGATCTTGTTCTAGCGGGACATAATCATCAATATACGAATGGCAAAGTTGGTAATACACGTATTGTGCAAAGTTATAATAATGGGAAGGCGTATTCGAATGTGACGGGTGTGCTCAATAAAACAACGAAAGATTTTGAAGCAACGCCGAATGCGGAGGTTAAATATAATTTGCAAGATGTGACACCAGATGCTGGAGTTCGTTCGGTAATTGATGAGGCGTATGCGCTTGTGAATCCAGTGATTAGTAAACCGATTGGTCAAATGGATAGTGCGGTTATGACGCGTGATACGAATGCGGATAATGAGTCGCCACTTGGCAATTTAATTACGGATGGTCAACGCGAGATGGCGAAAAAAGCAGGGATTTCTGTGGATTTTGCGATGACGAATAACGGTGGTATTCGTGCGGACTTGGTTGGTACAGCGGCGAATGGGTCTTACGCAGTGACGTGGGGCGCGGCGCAAGCGGTACAGCCTTTTGGGAACATTTTGCAAGTGGTAGAATTGACTGGCGCGGATATTGTGGAAGCGCTGAATCAGCAATATGATGAGTCTGAGAAGTACTTTTTACAAGTATCGGGTTTGACGTATACGTACACGAAGAATGATGCGGGTGAGAAGCGTGTGGTGGATGTGAAGAAAGAGGATGGCACGAAGCTGGATGAATCTGCGACTTATCGTGTGGTAATTAATGACTTTTTGTTCGGTGGCGGAGATTCGTTCTCGGCATTCACGAAAGGTAAGCAAGTCGATGTTATTGATCCAGATACGGATACATTTATTAACTATATTCAATCCCAAACGAAGCTTGTAACGCCTGAATTAGGCCGCAAGGTATTCAAAACAGAAGCTGAGATTGCGAAGGAAAAAGAAGATGCGGCTATTCAAGCAATTACGGACAGCACGACATTCCAATCGTACAAAGAAAAAGATGCTATCTTTAAAGGGAAAACGGTTCCTGGTGCGACGGTAGCTATTGATACGCTAGCTGTGAAGACGGCGAAGGCTGCACCGATTGTGGCAGATGCGGATGGTAACTTTGAAGTGGATATGGGCAGTGAGAACTTGAAAGAGGGCGATACGTTTGATGTGACGGTGACGGACGCGAATGGCTATAGTAAGGTGTTTACGGTAGCTGTGATGGCGGCTGATCCGGTTGATAACGGTGGTGGAGAAGAGGTACCTGGAGACAATAGTGGTGGAGCAACGACGCCAGACCCGAATGGTAATAATGGTGGTACGACTACGCCTGCTGTGACACCTCCAGCGGCGACGGATAATGGAAGCAAGACGCCTTCTGCTATTGTTCCTGTGAAGCAAGACGGGGCATTGCCGCAGACTGGTGATGAAACGCAAACGGGTGCCATTTTTGGTGGACTTGTATTGATTGGTGCGGCTGTCTATTATTTAAGACGCAAAGCTGCATAATTTCGGAATGGTCGGGCGTGCCTAACTGGTACGCCTGACCGTTTTTAGTATATAATGAAGACATGATGAGATTTCTGGAAGGTATGATGGCATGAAAAATGGAACGAAACCAATGTATCAGCAAATAAGTGATGATTTGAAGCGGCAAATTGCGACGGGGGAACTTGCTGTGGGTGCTAAGTTGCCGACGGAGATGGAGCTGACGAAGGCCTATCAGGTAAGCCGAATTACGACGAAGCGCGCGGTGGAAATTTTGGCGGAGGATGGGTTGATTATTCGCAGGCCGGGACGGGGTTCGTTTGTTTTGGGTGAGCCACAGAAGCATGAACGGAAGCAGACTGCGATGTTTGGAGCTGTTGTTGCTGGGATTGCTGCACCATTTGGGCAGTGTTTGATTGAGACATTGAGCGAGGAAGTTTGGGAACGGGAAGGCTCGTTATTATTGTTGCAATCGCATGGGAAGCCTGATTTGGAGGCGGATGCAATTTTGAAGTTGAAGCAGTTGGATGTGGATGGATTGCTGATTTGGCCTTCTTCTGGGGAGTACCTCGGGGCCGAGATTTTGCAGTTGATTGTGGATCGGTATCCGTTTGTTTTGATTGATCGCCAAGTGAAAGGTATGAAGACGAAGTCGGTTGGCACGAATAATGTGAAAATGACGAAGGAGGCGCTTGCGTATTTATTTTCGCAGGGGCACCGGGATATTGGCTTTGTGTCGATGGAGCCAAGTTTTAATTCTTCGGTGGAGGAGCGTCTGGAAGGGTTTATTGAGAGTCATGCGGATCAGGGCATTGCGATTCAGCGTGAGGCTTGGCTGGTTGATGCCCAAGTGGATTTGTTGCATGGGCAATTGGTTGATTTATTACAGCGAAATCCGACGTTGACGGCATTGTTTGTGGCTGAATATGAATTGGCGGTTCGTGTTTGGGAGAGTTTACAAAGCTTGGGGTATCGAGTGCCTACAGATATTTCGCTCATATGCTTTGATTCGCCAGAGGAGCTTGCTGGTGGGGTTTGTTTTACGCATGTGAAGCAAGATGAGGTTGCGATTGCTAAAGAGGCTGTGGCGCTTTTAAAACGGGCCATTGCAGGGGACGCTAAACCGGAACGCGTGTTGTTAGATGGCGAACTTGTTTTAGGGGATACGGTAGCTGTTAGAAAACAATAAAAAGCATCAAATCGAAAGGACAAGAGCGCGAATGCTTTGCCTCAGGATTTGATGCTTTTTTGACGCCTAGACTTCCATAATGATTGGTAAAATCATTGGCCGACGCTTTGTTTTTTCGTAAAGGAATGGTTGAAGTGTGTCGGTAATTTCGTTTTTGATTTCAGACCATTGTGTGGCTTTGCCATCCATCACTTTGTTTAGGTGACGGCGCAGTAAGCCTTGTGCTTCGTTGATGAGGTTGCCTGATTCGCGCATGTAGATGAAACCGCGGGAAATGATATCAGGGCCTGCCATTACTTTGTTTTTGTTCATGCTAATGGAAACAACAACGATAACGAGTCCTTCTTCGGACAAGACGCGGCGATCGCGCAATACGATGTTTCCGATGTCGCCAATGCCACTTCCGTCGATATACACGCTTGCTGCTTGGATTTTACCTGCAACATGTGCAGAATCAGCGGTTAAAGCAAGGACATCACCGTTTTCCATGATGAAGCTATTTTCTAATGGAACACCGCAATTAAACGCGGATTGGGCGTGTAATTTTTGCATGCGGAATTCGCCGTGAATTGGCATGAAATATTTAGGCTTCATTAGGCGAAGCATTAGTTTCTGTTCTTGTTGGCCACCGTGACCAGATGTGTGAATGTTGTTTACTTTACCGTGGATAACTTCAGCGCCTGCTTGATATAGTAAGTTGATTGTGCGGTTTACGCTGATTGTGTTTCCTGGAATCGGTGAAGATGAGAAAACAACAGTGTCGCCTGGTTGAATTTGAATTTGGCGGTGCGTCCCGTTAGCGATACGTGAAAGTGCTGCCATTGGCTCTCCTTGGCTACCTGTACAAAGAATCGTTACTTCGTTGGCTGCCAGTTTGTTCAGTTGACCCCATTCGATAAACGTGTCTTTTGGTGCCTGAATATAGCCAAGTTCAATTCCGATAGCAATTGCTGAATCCATACTACGACCGAAAACAGCGATTTTACGGCCAGTTTCAACTGCAGATTCAACAACTTGTTGTAAACGATAAATGTTGGATGCGAATGTTGCAAAAATAATTCGGCCGTCCACATCACGGAAAATATTTTTGATGCTTTCGCCAACAACGCGTTCGCTCATTGTAAAGTTTGGAACTTCGGCGTTTGTGGAGTCAGATAGCAAGCAAAGCACGCCTTCTTTTCCGATTTCCGCCATTTTTGTTAAGTTTGCTGGTTCGCCAACAGGTGTAAAGTCAAACTTGAAATCGCCTGTGTGGACGATGTTACCAGATGGTGTTTTGACAACAATCCCGTAGGAATCAGGGATACTATGTGTTGTTGCGAAGAATGAAATACTAGTTTTGCGGAATTTGAAAACATCGTCTTCTTCAAATTCATAGATTTTTGTTTGGCGTAACAAGCCATGTTCTTCTAATTTATTGCGAATTAATGCTGCAGCTAATTTTCCAGCATAAACGGGGATATTTAGTTCGCGAAGCAAGTAAGGAACGCCACCGATATGATCCTCGTGACCATGGGTGATGAAAAGGCCTTTAATTTTTTCTTTGTTTTTTATTAGATAGGTGTAATCAGGAATAACGTAATCAATGCCTAGCAGTTCATCTTCTGGGAACTTAATACCAGCATCGATGAGGATTATTTCATCCTGAAATTGCACGCCGTATGTGTTTTTTCCGATTTCGCCTAGACCACCGAGTGCGAAAACGGCTGTTTCATTATTTTTTACAAATTTCATAGCAGATTACTGCCCCCACAGTTGAAAATCTTCATTTTGTTTTTCATATTGTAGGTGTGCTTCGCTAAGTTCCTCTATTAGTTCGATATGGAAGGGTTGGTCTTTAAGAATAACGCGAACTTCTGGCGCGCCACTTGCTTCCACATAAATCGATTTTGTCTTCTCTCTTACTGGTGTTTCCGTTTTTGTTTCTTGAAAATACACTTTAAAAATCATTTTTTTCTCTCCTTTATGTTTAAGTTAATATTCATTGTAAAAACAGCACTGCTCCTCATTTGCAGTCTATTTACATACAGTTTCATGGATAAAAAGGGTGACGACGCTAATAAAAAGGCAAAAAGAAACAATGGTAGCCATACGTATCGATATTGCTAAGGTGAGCTACGAGTTTAGCTTATAACATGACATTCTGCGCATCTTCTCCCTACTACAATTGAATACCATTATTCTGCGCATTTTAAACAAAATGGGAAGAAAATGATTTCAATTCATGGCAGGTATAACGAGTCACTTCATTTTGAAAAAGAATCCGAACTTTTATCCTTGAGTTCTAATATACCATAAAAATCAATAAATGCTACTACAATATCTTAAAAAAGGGTAGAAAATACAAGAAGTACTTACGAAATTTATTTTTTTAGTCGCAAACAGTCGTCTTTTTCGTTCGAAATTGCCCGTTTTTGTGTTTTTTTTGGTATACTGATGTGGAGAACTTTTTTTGGGTGTTGTTTCCCCGCAAATTTGGTTTTGAGGAGATTGGTCATGAAAAAAATTGTGTTTTTTGACGTGGACGGTACATTGGTGAACGAACAGAAAGAAATTCCAGATTCGGCAAGAAAAGCTGTGAAAGCTTTGCAAGACAAGGATGTTTACGTAGCTATTGCATCTGGTCGCGCACCATTTTTATTAAAAGAAATATGTAAAGAACTAAATATTAATTCGTATGTGAGCTTTAATGGGCAATACGTGGTTTTTGAAGGGGAGATGGTTTTTGATAATCCGCTACCACAGCAATCGATGGAGCGCTTGATTGTGCTTAGTGAGGAGTTGGATCACCCGCTTGTGTTCATGAATGAGGAGACGCTTCGCACGAATATTCCGGATCATCATAAAGTACATGAAGGGATGAATTCACTGAAAGAAGGATATCCTGAGCTTGATGCCGAGTTTTATAAAGACCGGACACTATATCAATGTTTGCTTTTTGCGGACGAGAGTTATGATGCGTTTTACAAAGAAAATTTCCCGGAATACGGCTTTTTGCGTTGGCATGATGTGTCGATGGATGTAGCACCAGCCAATGGGTCTAAAGCAGTAGGAATTCGCGAAATGCTAAAACGTCTCGACTTCAAAATTGAAGATGCCTATGCGTTTGGCGACGGTTTAAATGATATTGAAATGTTACAAGAAGTCGGCACGGGAGTCGCGATGGGAAATGGTCGCGATGAAGTAAAAGCAGTGGCGGATTATGTGACGGATTCGGTGGATGACGACGGTCTGTTAAAGGGATTACAACATTTAGGATTATTATAAAAGAAACGGCGAGTCAACTCTGATTCGCCATTTTTGTAGTGCCACTAGAGTTTCATGAATCGCAAGGAAATACATGGTGATAGAATAATTTTTCTCTTCGGGTAAGATGTGTTTCCTGCCGTACACAAATCGAGCGCTTGTCGCCGATTTATCTGGGGTATGCTCTCAATTCAAACAAATCTGGAGAGAGGGAATGCCTGATGTCAGTCGCAGAAGCGTTAACAGTGGCTATTGGCTTTGGTATGTTTGTTGTATCATTAGTCAAGTTAGTTATTGTTATCGTGGACACATCAAGACACGACAAATAAAACCCATCTAAACCATTCTCTGACCAGAGATTTAGATGGGTTTTAACCATTTAAATTGGAAAGTCGCCGTCTTTGCAACGATCTATGTAACTCCACAAAGAGTGAGTCATGCGACAACATGGCTCTCTTTTAATGATTATATTATAGCATGCGAAGAGAGAATGCTATAATATAAAATTCGAATTATGAATGGCGCTCTTTATTCCAGATATCCATTGCGAAATGGAAAGAAAAGGCGTAAAATAGATAATGAATTTTTGCTTTAAAGGGGCAAAGATGACATAGACAAAAAACAAAAGGAGTAGTTGCAAAATGAGTAATAATAGTAGTGGCAAGAAGTTTCAGCCTTACATACCTGCCTCTAAATCATTACCAGAATTGACCGTGACAGCTATTGTTCTTGGTATTATTCTTTCGATTTTGTTTGGTGCAGCTAATGCTTACTTAGGTCTTAAAGTGGGCTTGACTGTATCGGCGTCGATTCCGGCAGCGGTCATCTCGATGGGGATTTTGCGGGGGATATTTAGGCGTGATTCTATTTTAGAGAACAATATTGTACAGACAATGACAACTGCAGGGGAAGCGCTTGGTGCTGGTGCGGTGTTCACGATTCCAGCGTTGTTCATGATGGGGGTGGAAATCAAACAAATCATGCTCGTGTTTATTGTTCTAACTGGTGGATTCCTAGGGGTATTCATGATGGTGCCGCTAAGAAGAATGCTGATTGTTAATGAGCATGAAACTTTACCATATCCAGAAGGAACCGCATGTGCCGAAGTGCTAAAAACCGGTGAAAAAGGTGGCGGCACACAGGCAAAACTTGTTGTTTTTGGTTTTGCGATTGGTGGTGTTGTCAAGGTTCTTACAGATGGGTTTAAATTGTTTAGAAGCGATGTGCAGACTGGTATTTATAATTTCCAAAATGCGTTTATCGGGACGCAAATTTATCCCGCATTACTAGGTGTTGGTTTCATTATCGGACCAAAGATTGCTGGGCAGATGGTTGCCGGTGGTTTGATGGCTTCGCTTGTATTGATTCCTTCGATTGCATTTTTCGGAGCGGGAAGTTCAGACGTTATTTTCCCAGCGACGGAAGCTTTGAAAACATTAGATGCCAGTATGATTTGGGATAATTATATTCGTTACATCGGTGCGGGAGCGGTTGCTGCGGGTGGTTTGATTACACTTGCGAAAACGTTACCAGCGATTTGGCAGACGCTTCGTAGTACGATGATAGGCTTGAATAAGAGTAAAGGTTATAAAGTCATGGAATTGGAGCGTACGGATAAAGATATTCCGATGAAATGGGTTCTGATTGGGATTGCTGTTTTGATTGTGGTGATTGCTTTTGATCCATTTACGAATGTCGGGGTTATCGGAGCGCTTGCAATTGCGATTTTTGGCTTCTTATTTGTAACGGTTGCGTCAAGGATTGTTGGGATTGTTGGTAGTTCTTCGTCGCCTGTTTCTGGGATGACGATTGCGACACTTCTCATTGTGGCGATTGCGTATAAATCGTTTGGTTACACGGGGACAGAGGGAATTATTTTAACATTGACGGTTGCTGCGATTGTTTGTACGGCGCTTGCTGTAGCTGGAGACATTTCCCAAGATTTAAAAACGGGGTATCTAGTTGGTGGAACGCCTTGGAAACAACAAGTGGCGATGATGATTGGTGTCATGGCGAGTGGTCTTGTGATGGGGTACATTTTGACATTGCTAGATAATGCGTACGGTATGGGCTCTGAAGCTTTGCCAGCACCGAAAGCAGCTTTGATGAAAATTTTGGCGGAAGGTATTTTAAATGGTAACTTGCCGTGGACATTAATTTTCATTGGGGTAGCGATTGCGGTTGTGATTGAATTCTTAGGTTTGAACTCGCTTGTTTTTGCGGTTGGGCTTTACTTGCCGCTAAATATTAGTGCGACAGTTATGTTCGGTGGTTTCGTTCGATTGATCGTGAACCAAGTGATTAAGCGCAAAAAAGACAAGGAAAAAGCGGTGCGTATTGAGCGTGGAACATTGTTTGCTTCAGGACTTATTGCAGGGGAGTCGTTGCTAGGCGTTATTATCGCGTTCATCATTTCGATTAACCCGAATATTATTCCGACAGAATACTTGCTTTCGAATCAGTGGCTGCCATTCTTGGTGTTCTTGATTGTGTGCGCGCTACTTTACTTCTCCACAGTGCCGCGTAAGCAAAAAGCGTAATTGAGGAGCTTTGAAAAATGAAGAGAAAAGAACGACGAAATATGTTGGAAGAGATTCCGAACTTGAAGGATAACTTAAAACTGGAAGTCGTAGAAAAAGAGAAGTTCTTGATTGTCCCGCGTTCGGCTTGGCTTGAGCGCGTGGCCATCAGGGTTTTGAAACAACCAGCGATACGGCGGATTAAACTTGATGAACATGGCTATTTTATTTTAACGCAAATGGACGGGAAAACAACGATTCCTGAGATGGAAGAACGGTTTTCGCGGACGTTTGGAAATGAAGATGGCATGAGCTTGGCAAGACTTGTACGTTTTTTGCAAGTGATGGATTCGTATAGTTGGTTGAAATGGGAAAGAGAATAAGAGGGTAGTGGAGATCAGGATTTGGTCTCCACTATTTTTTGGTGTAAAATATGGTATGATTTATAGGAATATCGACATGGGGAATCGCGAAATGATTTTTTTAGTTGCTAAGAATTTTTGGTTTGACACCGTACGAAGAATGCATGAAAAGGGAGGAGCAGTGCATGAATAAGCCATTTCTTTGGGAGATGATAATTTTTATCGTCACTGTAGGCGTAGCGATAATTGTTTTTAATTTGATTGATGACTTGCCTTTGTTAGCCAGGTTTGGGATTAGTGTTGTGATGTTCCTCTGTATTTTTGAGATTAGTAAATATGTACGAAAACGTTTAAACCACTGATTTAATCGCGAATCAGTGGTTTTTTCTCGTCTTCTTGTAGATCTTTCTTAAGAAACTTAAGCTCGGCGATAATCATGATGCTGATGATGATAAGCAAATACCAACTTGTGATTTTGCCGAAGCCGACGAGTTGCCAAGTGACTTCTTGGTTGGGATAATACCACGCGCCGAAGAAGCTGGCGATGTTTTCTGCAACCCAAATGAAGAAAGCGATGAGCAGGAAGGAGAGGGATAGCGGCATGTGAAGTCGTTTGTCGCCGACTGTGAAAAAGACAATGGTGCGCAGGAATAGGAGCAGGACGGCGATGATGAGAATGTAGCGCAAATCCCAGATGTAATGGTGAGTGAAAAAGTTTAGGTAAATGGCGGTGCAGAGTGTGATGACCAGTCCGCTTTTTGGCCAGTTTGTGACGGTTAGATCGAATCGTTTCCAGGCTTGGCAAATGTAGCTGGCGACGCTTGAGTACATGAAACCACTGTACAATGGGACGCCAAGAATTTTTGCGTAGCCGGCTTCGGGGTAGGTCCACGAGCCATATGGGTTTTGTAAATTTCAAGGACAAGCCCGATGATATGAAAAAGCATGATGACTTTGAGTTCATCCCACGTCTCGAGGCCGAATTTGATGAGCAGAAGTTGTGCAATAATGCAGATGATGAGCAGTAAATCGTACCTCGGAAGGAACGGAATGGGCAAGTATTTGGAAAAGGCTAGGGACAGGAAAATGATAGCTGGGAAAATACAGCAGAGCATTTGTTGCCATGTGAACTGCCATAGTAGATTTAGAAAACGCATGGGAAACCTCCTGAAAAATCTAACGATAGTTTTGGTTAAAGAACGGTGCTTCGTCTTGGAAGGGCTGTTTTTTTGTATGTAATGCTTGGAGTAAGGAACGTATTCGTAGGTTGTTGTCGCATAATAATGTCTCGATTTCGTCTTTGCAGTAAGGGATGCAGGCGGTGAGGTAATGTTCTGCGGTGTTTGTGACTGCGTAGGCGTTGTTTTGTTCAATGAGTGTGACGAAAACTTCTGAGGTGACGTTTGGCGTATCGGTGGGGATAGCAGGTAATGACTGAACGCCTGTTTTTGTGACATCGCTGCGTAAACCCCGCCGAGTGGGCCTTTATCGATGAATGGTGCTTGGTCGGAAAGAACTATGACCGCTGTGTGTTTGAACAGTTGATGAATGGCTGGAAAAAGTCGTTCGTTTGTTACGACGAATACGGTATGTACGAGTGGGAGCATTTTGGAGACGGTTTGTTCGACCCAAGTTGGTGCGTTGGAAGATTCTTGATACAATGCTTTATCTTCACCAAATCGTGTCGAATTTCCACCAGCTAAAACGATGCCAGCGATTAGTTTAGTTTTTGACAAGACGACCATCCTTTATTTTTAAAATTTCTCCGGTTAGGGAGGCTGCTTCTTGGTGGTAATGGGTGACAAAGATAACGGGAATGTCGAAATCGCGTGCCATTTGCCCGACGAGTTCGATACAGATGTTGCGTGTGTCTTCGTCAAGGCCGTTGAACGGTTCATCAAGGAGTAGTAAATTAGGATTCGTAATCATGGCGCGTGCCATTGCTACGCGTTGTTTCTCTCCGCCAGATAGTTTTTGTACGGAGGAGAATAGTAGATGGGATATTTTTAAGTAGTCGCTTATTTTGCGGACTTGTTGTTCGATTTCTGGGCGTTGTTTTTTTGCTGCTACAAGGCCGAATGCGATGTTGTTAAAGACGTTCATATTTGGAAACAGTGCTAGGTTTTGGAAGAGATAGCCGACTTTGCGGGCGGATGTTGGGACAAAGATGTCGCTGTAGGTGTTGTCCCACGATGTGTTGTTGAATTCGATGATGCCTTCGTCGATGCGTTTTAAGCCGCTGATACATTGAAATAAGGTAGATTTTCCCGAGCCGCTTGCGCCCATGATAGCTGTGATTGGTGCGACAAGGTCATAATCGATGTCAAGATCGTGAAAGGGGAGTTTCTTTTTGAATTTTAAACGGATTCCCATGGGTTACATTCCTCTCATTAGGTTGGTTTGGCGGACGGTTAGGATATGGATGACTAGTAGTGCGAAAACGCCGATGATGACATTGATGATGCCAAGGTAAATCGCGGTGCGCATGTCACCTTGTTGCACCATGAAATAAATGCTAGATGCGATTGTATTGGTTTTGCCTTCGATATATCCTGCGACCATGAGGCTGGCTCCGAATTCACCCATCGCTCTGCAAAAACTAAGTAAAATCCCAGCTAGGATTGGCTGCCAGCAATTCGGTAAAATGACTTTGAAAAAGATGGTTCTTGTGGTGGCGGAGAGCGTTTGCGCGGCCCAAACTAAGTCGTGGTCAATGGATAAGAAGGCGCTTTTTAGGCCTTGGTACATAATTGGCAAAATGATGATAGTTGTGGCAATGATGGCGCCGGCTAGTGTGAAGATGAAGCTGTAGTTGAAGCTATTCCACAAAAAGGCACCGAGCAAATCGTTCTTGCCGAAGAGACCTAGCAGGATGAGACCGACGACGGTTGGTGGTAATACGAGTGGTAGTAAAATGATGATTTCGATACCTAATTGGAATTTTGATTTATGGTTAGCAAAATAATAACTGAGCGGTAGCATTGATAAAAACGCGAGAAATGTGGATACAATCGCGACGATAAGTGAATGCAAAACGGGTGTGAGCATTGTTTAGGACCTCCAAGAACGGTTTTACTATGTATTCTTTTCTATTATGTTGTTCCGAGCGTGCAATGTCAAAGAATATAAGTGAAAAAATATAGGGATTTTCCCGATGTCAAAAAGTACTCGAAGTTGTTATTATCAAATCAAGTAAGGAAACAATAACTTTGTTTGTGAATATGATAACAAGAATGAGGTGGTACATAGTGAGGAAAAAAGGTTTGCGTTTTTTTAAGAGAACGGAGAAATTTAACGGAAATTGGACCGTGATGGAGGAAAAAAGTCGAGCTTGGGAGAAAATGTATCGTGATCGTTGGAGTCATGATAAAGTCGTTCGAACAACGCACGGTGTGAACTGTACGGGTTCGTGTAGTTGGCAAGTTTTTGTGAAAAACGGGATTATTACGTGGGAAAACCAAGCGACGGATTACCCGAGTTGTGGTCCGGACATGCCGGAATTTGAACCGCGTGGCTGCCCTCGTGGGGCGAGTTTTTCGTGGTATGAGTATAGTCCTTTACGTGTGAAATATCCATACGTGCGCGGGAAATTGTGGCGTTTATGGCAAAATGCGTTGCGCCAGTATAACAATCCTGTGGATGCGTGGGCGAGCATTGTGGAAGACCCTGAGAAGGCGCAAAGTTATAAGAGTGCGCGTGGTAAGGGTGGACAAATTCGGGTGACGTGGCAAGAAGCGTACTACATGATTGCGGCGATGCTGATTTACACGATTAAAAAATATGGTCCTGACCGCTTGGCTGGTTTTACGCCAATTCCTGCGATGTCGATGATTAGTTATGCGGCTGGTTCGCGCTTTTTGACGTTGCTTGGTGGGGAAATGTTGAGTTTCTATGATTGGTATGCGGATTTACCGCCTGCTTCGCCTCAAATTTGGGGAGAACAAACGGATGTGCCGGAGTCGAGTGACTGGTATAATGCGGGCTACATTATGATGTGGGGCTCGAATGTGCCGCTGACGCGGACGCCGGATGCGCATTTCATGACGGAAGTTCGTTATAAGGGGACAAAAGTGGTTGCGGTGGCGCCGGATTATGCGGAGAATGTGAAATTTGCTGATAACTGGTTGGCGCCGAATCCCGGGACGGATGCTGCTTTAGCGCAAGCGATGACGCATGTTATTTTGAAGGAATTTTATGTAGAGCGCGCGGAGCCTTTGTTTATAGATTATGCGAAACAGTTTACGGATTTGCCGTTCTTGTTGTTGCTGGATGAGACGGAAAAAGGCTTGACGCCAGGACGTTTTTTGCGTCAGGAAGATTTGTACGGTGGGCTTGCTAGTGAGTCGCATGCGGATTGGAAGACGTGCTTAATCGATGAGGTGACGGGTGAGATTGTCGTGCCAAATGGGACGATGGGGCAGCGCTGGGAAGATGGCGTGAAATGGAACTTGTCGCTTGAACGGGAAGATGGCACGATGATTCAGCCAGCGATGACGGTTGGACTAGATAGCTTTGATACGGTTGCGTTTCCTTATTTTGATAATCATGGTAACGGGATTTTTGAACGGGAGTTGCCGGTTCGGGAAATTACGCTTGCGGATGGTTCAAAGCGCTTAGTGGCGACGGTGTATGATGTGATGTTAAGTCAATATGGTGTGTCGCGTCATGCGGAAGATAAGATGGCGGCGCGAGGTTTGGATGACTCGGATAGCTTGTATACGCCAGCTTGGCAAGAGCCGATTACTGGTGTGAAAGCGGATATTGTGACGCAAATTGCTCGTGAGTTTGCGCAAAATGCGATTGATACTGGCGGTCGTTCGATGATTATTATGGGTGCTGGCATTAATCACTGGTTTAATAGTGACACGATTTACCGCTCGATTTTGAATTTGGTTATTTTGACGGCATCTCAGGGTGTGAACGGCGGAGGCTGGGCACATTATGTTGGTCAGGAAAAATGTCGCCCGATTGAAGGCTGGCAAACAGTGGCTTTTGCAAAAGATTGGCAAGGCGCTGTGAGACAACAAAACGCGACGAGCTTCTGGTATTTTGCGACGGATCAGTGGCGTTATGAGGAAATGGACACGGATGCGTTGAAGTCTCCTCTAGCGCAAAAAACGAGCTACAAACATCCAGCGGACTACAATGTTTTAGCTGCGCGACTTGGCTGGTTGCCATCGTATCCGCAGTTTAACAAAAACAGCTTGTTATTCGCGGCTGAAAATGAAGGCAAATCGGATGCGGAAATTGTATCGGGTATTGTCGATGATTTGAAAAATGAGAAGTTGCAATTTGCAGTGGAAGATCCGGATAATCCAGTGAACTTCCCGCGTGGCCTTTTTGTATGGCGGTCCAATCTTGTTTCTTCTAGTGGGAAGGGCCAGGAATACTTCATGAAGCATTTGTTTGGAACGACGAATAATTTGTTGTCGACGCCAAATGATGAGTTCAAGCCAGAGGAAATTGTATGGCGTGATGATGAAGTGGAAGGGAAATTGGACATGATGGTGACGCTTGACTTCCGGATGACGGCGACGCCAATTTATTCGGATGTAGTGTTACCTGCTGCGACGTGGTATGAGAAGACGGATATTTCTAGTACGGATATGCATCCTTTTGTTCACCCGTTTAACCCTGCGATTAGCCCACTTTGGGAGTCGAAATCGGATTGGAACATTTTTAAAGATTTAAGCCAAACGTTTTCTGATATGGCCAAAATTCACTTGCATGAAGTGCAGCGCGATGTTGTGATGTTGCCGCTAAATCATGATTCGCAAATGGAGATTTCGCAATCCTACGGTGAGATTAAAGACTGGAAGAAAGGCGAAGTGGAAGCTATTCCTGGTAAAACAATGCCACATTTCCAATTTGTCGAGCGGGATTATACGCAGATTTATGATAAGTTCATTACGCTTGGCCCAAATGTAGGGACTGGCAAGGTCGGCGCGCACGGGACGCAGTTCTCGGTTGCTGAAGAATATGAAGAAATGAAACGCATTAATGGGATTTATGAGGATGACACGATTAAAAATGAGAAGCCAGTGATGGAGACGGAACGGCAAGCAGCGAATGCAATTTTGCATATTTCAAGTGCGACGAACGGAAAAGTAGCGGTTCGAGCTTGGAAAGTGGCAGAGGATGCGACGGGTGTGGAACTTCGCGACTTGGCACAATCACGGGAAGCGGAACGGATTACGTTTGAGAGTATTACGGCGCAACCGCGTGAGGTTATTCCAACGCCAGTGTTTACGGGTTCAAATACTGACGGCAAGCGTTATTCACCGTTTACAACGAACATTGAACGGCTTGTACCTTTCCGGACGTTAACGGGACGCCAACATTTTTATATTGATCATGAGATGTTTTTACAATATGGTGAGGCATTGCCGGTTTATAAGCCAACGTTGCCACCTCAAGTTTTTGCACCTAGGGATAAGCAGATTGAGGAGACGCCAGATACGATTGTATTGCGTTATTTGACACCGCATGGTAAATGGAATATCCATAGTATGTACCAAGATAATCAGCATATGTTGACGCTTTTCCGTGGTGGCCCGAACGTATGGATTAACCACGAAGATGCGGCGGCTGGAAATATTAAGGATAATGATTGGCTAGAAGTATACAATCGTAATGGTGTCGTGACGGCGCGTGCAGTCGTGAGTCACAGAATGCCGAAGGGGACGATGTATATGTACCATGCGCAAGACCGTCATATCAATGTTCCAGGAACGTCAATTACAGGAACACGCGGTGGCAGTCACAATGCGCCAACGAAAATCCACATGAAACCTACACAAATGGTTGGCGGTTACGCACAGCTAAGCTACGGTTTCAACTACTATGGACCAATTGGAAATCAGCGCGATCTCTATGTTGCAGTCCGGAAATTGAACGAGGTGAATTGGCTTGAAGATTAAAGCGCAAATTGGAATGGTAATGAATTTAGACAAATGCATCGGCTGCCATACATGTAGTGTGACGTGCAAAAATACATGGACAAACAGGCCCGGAGCAGAATACATTTGGTTTAATAACGTCGAAACAAAACCCGGCATCGGCTATCCAAAACAATGGGAAGACCAAGAACGCTACAAAGGCGGCTGGAAACTTAAAAAAGGCAAATTAGAACTTGCCGCAGGCTCGAAATTAAATAAAGTAATGCTCGGCAAAATTTTCTACAATCCGGATATGCCGGAGTTAAAAGATTATTACGAGCCATGGACGTACAATTACGACAATCTTTTCACAACCGAAGAACGCAAAAATCAACCAGTTGCCCGTCCTAAATCGGTGATTACAGGCAAAGATATGGAAATCGAATGGGGTCCAAACTGGGAAGATGACTTAGCAGGCGCACCAAACACAATGCCGCTTGATCCAAACATGAAAAATATCGAAACAGAAATCAAAACCAATTTTGAAACAGCGTTTATGATGTATTTGCCTCGTTTGTGCGAGCATTGTTTAAACCCATCATGCGTGGCATCTTGCCCAAGTGGCGCAATGTACAAACGCGATGAAGACGGTATCGTCCTTGTTGACCAAGAAGCATGTCGTGGCTGGCGTTATTGCATGACAGGTTGCCCATACAAAAAAGTCTACTTCAACTGGAAAACAAACAAAGCTGAGAAATGTACCTTCTGTTTCCCGCGTATTGAAGCAGGCTTGCCAACGGTTTGTTCCGAAACGTGTACTGGACGTATTCGCTACCTTGGCGTCATGCTTTATGATGCAGACGGCGTGAAAGAAGCCGCATCTGTAGAAGACGAGAAAGAACTGTACCAAAAACAGCTCGATTTGTTTCTCGATCCGAATGATCCGGCGATTATCGAACAGGCGCGCAAAGACGGCATTAAAGAAGACTGGATTAAAGCGGCACAGAATTCACCAATTTACAAAATGGCAAAAGAATACAAGATTGCTTTCCCATTGCATCCAGAATACCGCACGATGCCGATGGTTTGGTATGTTCCGCCGCTTTCACCAATCATGAACTATTTTGAAGGGAAAGATTCGATTAACAATCCAGACATGATTTTCCCAGCGATTGACGAAATGCGAATTCCGGTCGATTACTTGGCGAGCATTTTAACCGCAGGAAATACCGATGTCATCAAAACTTCCTTGCAAAAAATGGCGATGATGCGGACCTACATGCGTGCAGTAAGTTCAGGTAAAGACTTTGATATAACAAAACTAGAACGTATTGGCATGACAGAAAAAGAAGTAAAGAAAATGTATCGTTTGCTTGCGATTGCTAAATATGAAGACCGTTTTGTTATTCCGGTAAGTCATAAAGAAGACTACATTGACACGTACAAAGCACAAGGTTCCTCAGGTTATTCTGCGGATGTGTGTAGCGGTTGTAGCTTAGCAGATCAAATGAATCAACCAGACGCAAAACCAGCACCTGCACCAATCGGAAATAGCACACAGCAACCATCGAAATCAACGCAAGAAATGTATGAAGAAAGCTTCTATGGGGGGATTTGGCGTGATTGATTATGCCCTTTTAAACGAAAAAAGAGCTGTATTTGGCGCTTTATCAGCAATACTTTCCTATCCAGAAAAACGGTTCATTAACGACAAGTTTTATTCTCAGAAGTATTCCGAAAAGCGGATTCAGGGGAACTCCTGCACGCTTTTTGGAAAGAGATGTCCGCGTTAACGTTCGGTGAAATTACAGAAACGTATGTGGATACATTTGATTTCAATAAGAAAACAACGCTTTATATGACTTTCTACAAGTTTGAAGATGCGCGTGAGCGAGGCCAGATGTTGGCGAAGTTGAAAGTGTTGTATGAAATGTTTGGCTTACTGCCGGATGATGCGGAATTAACGGACTATTTGCCGCTCATGCTTGAGTTCATTGATGCCGGAGATTGGTACATGGATGAGCGTGCTAGCGACAGTATCGAGTTGCTCATTGGTGTTATCGAAGACGGTTCTTATCATTTACTTCAAGAGTTAGAGAAAGCTGGAAATCCGTATCGTTATATTATCGAAGCGTTGCGACAAGAAATGCGCGTTTGCGTAAAACAAGGAGGACAACAACATGTGGAATAATTTTTTGTGGGTGGTGTTGCCTTATCTTGTGTTAGCGAGCTTTGTGTTCGGTCATATTTTCCGCTATCGTTATGACCATTTCACAGTGACGGCAAAATCGTCCGAAATGATTGAGAAAAAACAATTGATGATTGGCAGTATTTTATTTCATATTGGGATTATTTTCGTTGTCGGGGGCCATTTTATCGGCTTGGTTATTCCAAAAACTTGGACAGAGGCGGTTGGTATTAGTGAACATGCTTATCATATCGTAGCTGTTGGGATTGGTAGTGTTTTTGGAATTATGGCATTTGTTGGGATGTTTTTGTTAACGTTCCGGCGCTTGTCGCATGTTCGGGTGCGAATGACGAGTTCAATTATGGATATTATTGTTAATTTGACGCTATTGTTTACGTTGTTTCTCGGTATGGCGAGTACGATGATTGCGAACCCTGCTAATCCGGGTTTTGATTATCGTGAGTCGATTTCGATTTGGTTCCGCCAGTTGTTCGTATTTCAGCCGGATGCAAGTCTGATGGCGAATGTTCCTGTGCTTTTCCAGCTCCATATTATTAGTGCTTTTCTGATTTTTGCACTATTTCCTTATACAAGGCTGGTTCACGCATGGAGTGTACCGTTAACGTATCTGAAGAGAAGTTACATTATATACAGAAGATAAACGCTTGTTCCGAAGTTTGTTATAACGAGGAGCAAGTACAGGGAGGAAAATAAAATGCAACAAACATCAAAAAAAGACGCGTATATCGCACTCACCATTGCGACAATTGCAATGGCCGTTTCATTCATGGTCTGGGCATCTTTATCTCCAGTATCTAACCAGATTGCAACAGAATTCGGCTTATCAGCTTCACAAAAAAGCTTACTTATTGCAACGCCTGTTTTGCTAGGCTCAATCATGCGCATACCAATGGGAATCTTAAGTGACCGATTTGGTGGGAAGAAAATCTACATTATCACCATGTTATTCACGCTGATTCCACTAGCATTGATTCCATTTGCGAGCACTTATTTGTTCTTAATGCTTTGTGCGTTTTTCATCGGTATGGCAGGAACAACATTTGCTATCGCGATTTCTTACGTTTCAACCTTTTTCCCAGCTGAAAAGCAAGGACTTATTCTTGGAATTGCGGGAATGGGGAATATCGGGAATGCACTTGCAGGACTCATTATTCCGCGTATTAATGCAAATTGGGGCTTTGACTGGGTTTACTACTCGCTTATCATTGCGATTACGGTCATCGTCATCATTTTTGCGATTTTTGCGAAAGAAATGACATTATCGGCACAGAAGAAGACGCTAAAACAATCCCTTTCTGTTGCAAAAGACAAAAATACATGGTACTTATCTTTGTTTTATTTTCTAACGTTTGGTTCTTTTGTGGCACTTAGTAATTATTTGCCAGCATTTATGGGGGACCAGTTCTCCATTAGTGCGGTCAATGCGGGCTTGTTCTCGGCAGGCTTTGCAGCTACGGCAACGTTTATGCGCCCAGTCGGCGGTATTTTAGCGGATAAACTGAACCCGACAAAGCTTTTGACAGCAGGTTTTGCGCTTGTAGCTGTGATGGCTTGTATTATTGCCTTTTCACTAACACAATATGGTTTATTTACAACGATGATTTTCCTAACGGCGCTGACGGTTGGGCTGGGAAACGGGATTATTTTCAAAATGGTACCGATGGTTTCAAAAGGAAATACAGGTGCGGTTACAGGTTTTGTCGGCGCAGCTGGCGGACTTGGTGGATTTTTCCCACCGTTGATATTAGGAATTATTAAACAAACAACAGGAACATACACACTAGGCTTTATTTTACTGGGTGTATTTGCGGTTATCTGTCTTGTTACGGTATGGGCAGTGTATGTTAGAAAACCAGCTGCAACAGCATAATAAAAGACAGAGGTATAACCCAAATAAATCGGCGGCAAGCGCTCGCATTCAGGGGATTTGGCGGACTTCCGGTTCTACTTCGCATACGCTACGCTTAACTTCTCGCATGGTCGGGGATACGACTCCCTCCCTGCTTTCAGTCATCACATACACAAGTATGCTCCGCTTCCGGCTTCCACCAAATCCCCTGAATACAAACGCTTTCGCTCGATTTGTGTAAAGCCGGATGTACGTCTTACCCATACTTATAAGGTGAGGCAATTTCCGGCTTTATTTTAGGTTTGCTTCTTACTTTTGTTGGTTTAATATTCGTCTTTTTTTAGGAAGTTTCGTACAATAGGATGTATAGGAGGGGGACTTCGGATGAAGAAATGGATAGCAGGCAGTTTCGTTATGGTGATGATGGCGTTTGTGCTCGTTGGGTGTGGGACGCAGGAGCCGGAGACGGTACATATTTCAGTGGCGGCAAGTTTGAAAGATGTGATGGATGAGGTTGGCCCGGCATTTGAGAAAGAACATGATACTATTAAGTTGGAATTTGATTTCGGTGGGTCTGGACAGCTTCGTGAGCGTGTGGAGAATGGTGCGCCAGTGGATGGTGTTGTGCTTGCGAGTCAGAGCGATATGGATAAATTGTTAGACAAGAAATTGATTGCAGATAGTCAAAAAGTGGCTTCAAACACATTGGTGGCGGTTATGCCAAAAGCAAGTATGCTGGTGGGAGACATTAAAGAAGAACTTGCGAAAGCCCGCGTGGTTGCGATTGGTGACCCGGCTTCTGTTCCTGCTGGGAAATATGCGGAGGAGTTTTTGACGAATGAGAAGTTGATGGATAGTGTGAAATCACGATTGGTGAAGGCTAGCGATGTGCGTCAAGTGTTGGCATATGTGGAAGCTGGGAATGCGGATATCGGATTTGTATACGCGACGGATGCGATGATTTCAAAAAAGGTGCAAACGGTATATAAGATTGATGATGCATTACATAGCCCAATTGGGTATTATGCAGGAGTCATTAAAGATTCTGACGTGAAAGATGAGGCTTCTGAATTCTTGGATTATATGAAGGGGAAGAAAGCGCAGAAAGTTTTGCAAAAATACGGATTTGGCACAGGAAAGTGATTCGAAGTGAGCGCTTACACTATTATTTTTGAGGTGCTTGATGTATAGTAGAACTAGCTGAAATTTGCGAAAAAGGAAGTGGCTGGAATGTTGGATAGACGGGTAGCGATTCGTGTGGAAGAAGCACAGCGGAGGTTACTGGATAAGGCGGTGATGCTGGGCGCTGAGCGGCTTGGGATTGCGGATGTGAACGGGCGGATTTTGGCGGAAACGGTGCATGCGACGATGGCGATGCCTTATTTCAGACGCTCGGGATATGACGGTTTCGCGATTCGGGCGGAGGATGATGCGAATTATCCGAGGACATTTCGGGTTGTAGCGGACGTGCCGTGTGGTGCGACGTATAATCATGATTTGCAGGAGAACGAGACGGTGCGAATTATGACGGGAGCCAAGGTGCCGGAGAACGCTGGCAAGGTGATTATGTTGGAACAGTCACGCGAGACGAATGACGCGGACACGATTGAGCTGATAAATACGCACAAAAATACGAACATTACGGAGCGCGGTGAGGAGTTTCAAGACGGTGCGCCGTTGTTGACACCTCATCATCATCTGAATCCGGGTTCGATTAGTCTGCTAGCTGCTTTTGGGGTGCCTGATGTGGCGGTGTTCCGCAAGCCGCGTGTGGCGATTTTGTCGACGGGCTCTGAGCTTGTACAACCAGGGACGCCACTTTCTGATGGTAAAATTTTCAATAGTAATCATTTAATGTTGGCGGCACTGGCGGCGGATGCTGGTGCGCAGGTTATTGCGGTGGAGCAAATCGAGGATGACTTGGCGCTGACGAAAGAACGATTGCAAAGTCTGGCGCAACGGGCGGATTTGATTTTGACAACGGGAGGCGTGTCGGTTGGCGATTTTGACTTTATGGCCATTATTGCAAAACAGGATGCAGAACTGCTATATAATAAAATTCAGATGCGGCCGGGTAGTGTGACAACGGCGATGGTTTATGAGGATACGCTCGTTGCTGCGCTTTCTGGAAATCCTGGTGCGTGCTTCACGGCTTTTCACTTGCTGATTGCGCCAGTGATTGCCAAGATGCAAGGTGATATAGAAACGCAGTTCGTGTTCCAAAAAGCAAAATTAGGCGCGGATTATTCGAAAAACAATGCTTATGATCGCTTTTTGCGCGGGCAATTGCTGTATGAGGATGGCGAGCTGACGGCAATACCAGTTGGCAGTGATATGTCCAGTGCGCTCGGGAATCTGCACTTAACGGAATGCCTTATCGAGATTCCGCATGGCAAGACGGGTAAATTAAAAGGAGAGGAAGTCTCGATATGGCGTTTATCTTCCAAATAACCGGCTTTAAAAAGAGCGGGAAAACAACGATGACAAACTGCTTTGTACACCAGCTAAAAGCGCAAGACTATACGGTTGCGGTTATAAAACATGATGCCCATGTGTTTTCAATGGACCATCCTAATACGGATACGTTCTCGTTTCGAGAAAGCGGCGCCGATGTGGTTGCCATTTCTTCCTCGTCACAATATGCCATTATGGCAAACGAAGGAATCACGTTAAAAGACATGATTGCCAAACTGCCACGTACGGATGTTGTTTTGATTGAAGGCTATAAAGAAGGTCCGTTTCCAAAATTGGTGATGGTGCGTGATGAAGAGGATGTGAAAACGCTCGAAAGTCTTCCGAATATCCATACGATAGGTACTTTTCGCGACGGGTTACCGCATACCATTTTGAAATTAAGTACGCAAGAAGAGCAAGAGCGACTATGCCAAACTATAATAAAGGAATTTTTGCCATGATAGATGTTAGATTACAACATGAGCCGATTGATGTTGGCTCGACATACCAGCAGCTTGTAAATGCGAGATTTGGTGCCGTTAACATGTTTGCCGGGACGATTCGAGAATGGACGGGAGATATCCAAACCAAGACGATTCGCTACACGGCCTACAAAGAAATGGCGCTAAAAGAACTCTCCAAACTAGCAAACGAAGTAGAAGAAAAATGGGATGCCGATGTTATCGTGATTCACCGTTTAGGAGAGTTACAGCTCACGGATATTGCCGTATTTATCGGTGTTGCCACGCCGCACCGCGCAGCTTCTTATGAAGGTTCGCGTTTCATTATCGAAGAGCTAAAAAAACGCGTGCCGATATGGAAAGAAGAAGTCGACACGGATCGCATTCGTTGGGGAGGTGAGCGAGATGACGCCCATTAAATTTTTCGCGTTTCTCATTCAAAAAGCGGGCACTTCGGAAGTGAAACTCGACCTTTCTAATTGCAAGACTGTCGCAGATGTGAGACAGTTAGTAAGTAAGGAAATTCCTGCAATCGCGCAAGATATGGATAAATGTATGATTGCCGTGAATATGGAGTTTCAAACGGACAGCACAGCGCTTACAGACGTTTCAGAAATCGCGATAATCCCTCCAGTAAGCGGAGGATGAGATGAAGGAGCCGATATGATGACTGATGAATTATCCCATTTCAATGAAGAACAGCGAGCCCACATGGTGGATGTAACAAAGAAAAGCGAGACCCAGCGACGCGCTATCGCCACAGCCACGTTACAGATGGAAGAAGCGACATTAAGACGCATAAAAGACGGTCTTATTGACAAAGGCGATGTCCTAGCCGTTGCGCAAGTAGCAGGTATTATGGCCGCAAAAAAAACAAGTGAACTAATCCCGATGTGTCACCCGATTATGACAACGAAAGTTAATATTATGTTCACTGACGACGGCAAAGATCATTTAACCATTTTAGCCGAAGTCGTAACAATTGGAAAAACTGGCGTCGAGATGGAAGCACTGACAGCAGTCACCGTCACCGCCTTAACTGTATATGATATGTGTAAAGCAATTGAATAAAAAAAATAGTCATCGAAAAAACCCATCTTGTTGAAAAAACAGGAGGCAAAAGCGGTAAGTTTCGCTTTGATAAATAACGATAGGAGTTTGATATCATGCCATTATTAACCGATCGTTTTGGACGCGTCCATGACTATATTCGTATTTCCGTCACCGATCGTTGCAATTTGCGTTGTGTCTACTGTATGCCTGAAGAAGGTATGACTTTCCTGCCGCATGAGGAAGTTCTCTCGAAAGATGAGATTATTGACTTCATGAAAATTATGGTTGGATACGGCATTAAGAAAGTACGGATTACAGGCGGAGAGCCGCTTTTGCGTACGGATATTGTGGATATTATTGCAGGTCTTAGCGCAATTCCGGAAATTGAAGATATCGCGGTAACAACCAATGCGATGTATCTTGTTAAAAAAGCGGAGGCCTTGAAAGAGGCGGGGCTAACACGTGTTAATATTAGTTTGGATTCGTTGCAGGAGGACCGTTTTAAAACGATAACGCGAGGCGGTCGCCTACAGAAAGTCTTGGATGGCATTGCTAAAGCAGAGGAAGTTGGCTTTTTCCCAATCAAGCTGAATGTGGTTTTGATCAAGGGGCAGAATGACGATGAAATTCTGGACTTCTTGGAGTTTACGCGAGATAAAGATATTAATATCCGTTTTATTGAATACATGCCGATTGGTCATGCCGGAGATAGCTGGAAAAAACAATATTTGTCGCTGCAAACGATTTTTGACGCCTGTGATGAAGCTGGATTTGCGTATCAGCCTGTGGATTCGATTCGCGGTAACGGACCTTCTGAGAATTTTCGCTTGGAAGGGGCTAAAGGAACATTTGGCTTGATTCACCCAGTCAGCTCTCATTTTTGTGCGAGTTGTAATCGCTTGAGGTTGACGGCGGACGGCTATATTAAGGCGTGTTTGTATTGGGATGAAGAAATGAACATTCGTCCACTGATTAAAAATCCGGAAAAACTGATGGAACTTGTGCAGCAATCAATTGATAATAAGCCAGAAAGTCATGAGATGGCGATTGCTTTGCAAGATGAAATGCAATCACATAAACCAACGACAAGACGCATGAGTCAAATCGGCGGGTAATAGAAGAAAAGCTAAATAAAAGAAGCGTTTAGAAACCCGATTTTAGAGTTTCTAAACGCTTTTTCGCTTATTTCCTACGTTCCGCCAAGAAATGAGGCAGCTCAGGAATAATCAATTTATTAATTGCCAAGTTACATGCATTCGTCGAGCCAGGAACGACAAACAACAAGACATTATCGTGCGTAAAACCTGCGAAGGCCCGTGATAACATCGCTCGGGTTCCAATTTCCTCGTAACTCAACATCCGAAATAGCTCGCCAAAGCCAGGAATCTCTTGCTCTACCTGATCCCAAAGCGCTTCAAACGTGACGTCTCGAACGGCAATTCCAGTCCCGCCATTTGAAATGACGCAATCAGATTGTGATTTTAATTTTGCGATGCCGGTGTTGATTAGAAAATCATCGTCTTTTACGACAAGCCGTTCTGTGACAACATGTCCCGCTGCTTCCAATGCCGCAACGAGCAACTGTCCACTTTTGTCCGTGTCCAAATTTCGCGTATCACTGATCGTCAAGATCCCGACACGCGCCTGAATAAATTCCTTTTGCTCCATCATTTTGCCTCCTTTTAAACCTCGTTAAAAAAATGCTGATATTGCTTCTTTGCCAAAACCAGATCATCTGTCCCGTGCACGAGTACGCGCCCATTTTGGAAAACCGTAAAGTCAAAGCCGTCAAATGAAAATGTAAGCACGAAACGATTGGTGTTACAGGATATTTGTTGCTTCACAAGCACTTGTTGCAATGCGTCGAAATCAAGTGCCGCTCCAATCTGAAACTGCACCGTATCACGCCCGCAAAGCAAAACTGGCTGCCGCGAAAAAGTAGTATCTCCGTAATCATGATGCACACAAACCGCACAATCCGGATTCCGCTTCACATGAAACGCCTGAAACGTCATGTCCCAATTGTCCAACTGATAATAACGCGCTAAATGCTGTTCACCAATCAATAACTTCGTCAAAAGTGACACCTGAAGCCCAGCCAGCATCGGAATGAGCGCCCCATGAACTCCGATAATATCACAGCTTGTCTCATTGAAAAGCGGCATTTTCTCCATCAAACAGTGCAAACAAGCCGTCTCACCCGGAATAATCGGCATCACATTCGCAAAAGTCCCCGCACACGACGCAAAAATCCATGGCACATTCTGCTCCAAACACCACCGATTCAAAAACCGCCGCGTCGCAAAATTATCCGTACAATCAAGCACCGCGTCTACTTCACCTACAAATGGCAATAAGGACGTCGCGTTCGCATCATCCACGAGAAAATCAATTCGAATATCCTGATTAATCGCGCGCAGAGCCTTCGCCGCAGCCCAAGCCTTCGCTTCTTTGTGCGCCGCATCTTGCTCCGTAAACAACGTCTGCCGTTGTAAATTCGAAAGTTCCACAAAATCCCGATCCACTAAAATCAATCGTCCAATCCCCATACGAGTCGCAATCTCAGCCGCATACGTTCCAATGGCACCGACACCAACAATCAGCACCGTACTTTTGTTTAAACGCTCCTGTCCAGCTGCACCAATCTGCGCTACTCTCATTTGCCTATCATATCGCTCAATCTGAAACACCTTCTCTCTGCTCCTCCATTTTACCAGAAAAACAAGAACCGATAATACCGTAAAAACCCCGAAAAAATAATAAAGTAGGCAGGAACAACAAATTATTGTATAATGAGAACCTAACGAAAACATCAGGAGGTTACAATGAATTTATTTTTTGCATATCGCTTATTTTGGTTAAACTATACGAATTTTAAAGGACGTTCCGTGAGATGGGAATTCTGGTATGTCCTGTTATGGCACATTGCAATCGAAAGTATTCTTGCAGGCATGACAAGAACGCGCGATATTTTTGATTTATTAGGTTTTGACAGCCACGTAGGGATTATCGTTGTCGCAGTTTCGAGTGTCTTACTAGCGCTGTACCAGATCGCCATTATTTTACCGTGCATCACACTGATTGTCCGCCGTCTTCATGACATCAATGTTAGCGGCTGGATTGCACTTGTCGGCTTGATTCCAGCAGTGGGCCAGTTGATGATTTTACTGATGATGTGCGCGAAATCGAGTCCAGGATTGAACCAGTATGACGAAGAGTAGCGCAGACATAGCACTTTAATTTTCCCTCTCATTTTGTCGTTTTTAGTTTAGTAAAGTATCTATTTATGTTATAATTGGTCTGATATTACTAGACTTGGAGGCTGTATATGGGAACTTTAAATGAGTTTCAAGCACAGGCTGTTGTTGATGGCATTCTTGAGGGCTACAAAAATTATTTAGATGAGCGCAGACAGAAAAAAGAAGAGCTTAGAGTATCGGCTGGCTATGCGTTCACGAAAGGCAACCATATTGATGACACAATTGCTAAGAAATTACAGGGCCTGATAGAAGAGGATACGCTTGCAAAAGCAGGCGAGTCATGGGAGTACTTGCAATTTACGTTTTCTGAGAATGACGATACATGTCTATTCATTGTAAAAAATGTGCACAGATTAAATCGTACTTTTCAAAGCTCTCATAAGCAAAGTCGATATTTAGTGGATCTCGCAATGATTAATAATTCTTGGATTGAAGAGCTTCGAACAAAACAAGTAAAAATGGATGATATTACAATTCAACTACAGTTTTTCGATTTTGAGGAGAAAGAAAATTTGGAGAAACGTATTAGTGAAGGGGCAATTTCCAAATTTTATATTGTTACATATGAAACCGATCAGGTGACAAAAAAGGTAACAAAAATCGAACTAGTTGCCCCAGATGCACAAACGCGTGAGCTACACCTTATTCAAAATCTAACGCCTTATTTAGCGACAAGTAGAATTGTGATTGAAGATGAGGAGTATTCTGTGATTTCAAATGAAGGAGAGTTTGTTGGCACAGATGATTATGGCTATACAGCACCAGCAGAAGAGGAGACAGGAAACTAATGAGTTATTTCAAGGAGGGGATTTTTCATGTTCCAAGGTGAGAACCTTCAAAAAATCCGAACCCTCTATGGTTTATCCAGAAAAGAATTAGGTGAACAATTACAATTATCCGAGCAAGCGATTTGGCAATTCGAAAACCAGTTAACGAATCCTAAATTTGAAGTCATGGTGAAACTCAAGGAATTATTCGATGTAAAGACGCAATTTTTCCTTCAAGATGTCAAATCAGAGGCCGTTTTCCAAGAAGGATCGGTAGCTTATCGTCTAGCGGACATTCATTCTCGGAAGAAAACATATACGGAAGTTACGTATCTTCAATTTATTTATGAAGTGATTACGCAATTAGAAAGCTACGTAAATGTACCAATGGGGGAGATCCATGACCTCCGAAATAAAACGTTACAACTATACTATCAAGAAACGAGCCCAGAAAAGCGTATCCAAGCAATTGCCACATTAGCAAGAAAAGTTTTGGCAATAGCTCCTGATAATGGAGACTTACTTCTGAAACTGGAGAAGTCAGGGATTTATGTTGTAGAAAAGGACATAGGAGACAAGGCGGATGCTTACAGTGCTTGGTCAGCGAACAATGTTGCGTTTATCGTGCTAGGCATCAAGAAATCAGCAGTACGCCGCCAGTTCGATTTGGCGCACGAATTAGGACATTTACTAATGCACCACGACATCGACATTCTTTCTTTGGATAAAACAACATATAATCAGTTAGAAAGCGAGGCTAACCAGTTTGCCGCTAACTTTCTGCTTCCTGAAGAAATGATATCACCAGAATTCCAGAAGCTAAAAAAAGTATCCAATCCAGATGCGTACATCGAACTAAAGGCAAAATACAATGTATCCATTCAAGCTTTAGAAATGCGAGCTTACAAATTAGGCTTTCTAACCCCACAACAAAACAGCTATTTCTACAGACAAATTACGTATAAAGGCTATAAAACAGAAGAACCACTTGATTCTGACATGCCTTTAAAGCGACCAGGTAAAATAAGAAGCCTATTCCATGTTATCTTGTCCAATCAACTTACGACATTACCTGATATGGAAGACATATTAAACATAAAAACAGCGCTCTTAGAAAAGCTATTCTCCATCGAGAGCACTTTTTTCGAAAGATATCGAGCCAACGAAACTTTTTCAAATTACGGCGAAATACTACGTCCAAAATTTAATGTTAAGTAAAAAACATACTAAGATGTTAGGACGAAACTCAAGATAAAGCAAAACCGCCGAGCCATTTACTTTGGGTAAGACGAAAAATTTTGCTTTACACAAATCGAGCGAAAGCATTTGTATTCAGGGAGTTTGGTGGAAGCCGGAAGCGGAGCATACTGGTGTATGTGATGACTGAAAGCAGGGAGGGAGTCGTATCCCCGACCATGCGAGAAGTTAAGCGTAGCGTATGCGAAGTAGAACCGGAAGTCCGCCAAACTCCCTGAATGCGAGCGCTTGTCGCCGATTTATTTGGGTTATGTCCCAGACTCATTTTATTGTGGGTAACTATTCCTAGCAAGACTTCTGCTACAGTTGTACGCTATTATTATCTGAAAAAATAGAAATAGTTTCTCCGTGAATTAAGCGATATGTTGTTCCTTTGAAGTTTGTTGTCACTTCAATCAGCCGTCCTTGGAAGGTAATACGGAATTGATAACTTGCCCATTCTTTAGGTAGCTTTGGTTGGAAGTGCAGGCTGCCATTTTTGATACGTAAACCAGCAAACCCGTAAACAATCGCAAGCCAGCTTCCAGCCATTGCGGCAGTGTGTACACCATCTTTGACATTGTGATGGTAGTCATCTAAATCAGTTCTTGCGGTATAGTAGAAGAATGATACAGCTTGTTCCATACGATTCAGCTCGGCTGCGATTATGGCATGGGTTGCTGGTGAAAGAGAGGAATCATGCGTTGTTAACGGTTCATAATAATCGTAGTTTACCAATTTTTCCTCCGCTGTGAAACGCTCACTTTGTAAAACCATAGCAAGAATAAGATCGGCTTGTTTTAATACTTGTTTTTGATAAATTTTCATAGGGTGGAAATGAAGTAATAATGGATACTGTGCTTCGCTTGTCTCTTCAAAAGGCCATTTTCCCTTTGCTAGAAAGGAATCATCTTGTCCAATGAGCGCTGAATCAGTTCGGTGAATGTACATGTTTTTAGCCGCCTGTTCCCATTGCTTTATTTCAGTATCCGTAATGTCAAATCGTGTGCCTATTTCTTCTGTTAATGAGGCGATTAGAAACTCTAACTGATCTTTTACCATCAAGTTAGTATACGTATTATTATTAATAAGCGCTGTATATTCGTCGGGCCCTGTGACACCATTGATTGTAAATCCGCGACCTTCGACAAAATCGCCATAATCCATATAAAAACGACTAGTTTCGATAAGCATTTCTAGTCCTTTTTCTTGTAGAAATTGCGTGTCACCGGTAACCTCAACATACAGTTTTAAGGCGTGCATAATATCGGCATTAATATGAATTTGCGCAGTCCCAGCAGGGTAATAGGCAGAGGCCTCTTCGCCGTTAATTGTTCGCCACGGGAAGAGGGCGCCCGAACAGGCCAAATCGCGAGCACGTTTTTTAGCATTAGGAAGAAGGCTGTATCGATGTTCAAGCAATTTCTTCGCTATCTCAGGATTTGTGAATACAAAAAATGGAAAAATGAAAATTTCCGTATCCCAAAAATAATGTCCTTCATAACCCTCACCAGTGACGCCTTTAGCTGCAATATTTGTCTTACCATCACGACCTACTGACTGCAAAAGATGAAAAGCATTGAAACGCAGTGCTTGTTGCAAAGCATCATCCCCAGCAACTTGAATATCAGACGATTCCCAAAAATCAGTGAGAAAAGCCGTTTGCTCTTGTAAAAGGGTATCGAAACCGAGCGAAGAAGCGTTGGTAAGCTCAGTGCATAAAGTTTCGCTATTATTTTCTGTTTTTGTCACATAGCTAATAAATTTCGTGATTTCTATTGGCTCTGAACCATCAAAATGCCATTTTTCAGACCAAAAATCGGTTTTTTGAGTGATTTCGCCTGGCATACTATGTTTGATTCCGCTCGCAATTTCTAGTTTGGAAGTACGTGTTTCCTGCACCAGCCCAAGAATGCCGTTTTCCTGTATCGTTTGTTTCGTGTGCAAAACTTGTCCAGAGAATGCCGCGCCTGCACGTGGATCTCCGTCATGCTCTTGATTGGTTACCGCGCCTTGCAGAGCCGATTCAATCGTAATGTCTGCTTGCGTGAAATTGATGGGTGTTACTTGGACTTTCAGTGCTGCGATGTGTTTTCGTGTAAAGGAGACAAGCCTAGAAAAGGAGATAGCGATTTGTTTACCAGTTCTTGCAGAAGTCCATGTGATATGTCGTTCGTATAATCCGTTTTTAAAAGCGATTTTTCGTGTGTGATTTGTTATTTTACCTGCAAATAATGAGATTTTCTCGCCATCCATTGTGATTGTTACTGGCAATGCATTGGGCACATTTAGTATAGTTTGGTGATTTTCCGCATAGCCGTAAGCCGCTTCACCATACACAATTGGCGCCGTTTCGTAAAAGCCATTGATGTATGTTCCCGGTAACGTGTGATTTTCAAGTTCAATTCCAGCTTCTTCGAGACAGCCACGAATACCAATATATCCATTTCCAACAGTGAAAATAGTTTCGCTACGCTGATTAGTAGTAATATCAAAAGCAGTTTCAGATACTTGCCAGTTTTCGATGGGATAAATAATGCTTGGGTTAATTTTTTTCATAAACACACCTCGTAAAGGAGGAGCAGACCGTGACTGGCATGCCCCTCCTATTTTAATTTGTTGTAAATGTGGTATTTGCTACAACTGATATTTCCTTACCATTAAGTGTAAGCACAACATCTTGATTCGATGTATTCAAAATTTTCGTGGATGTTTGTGTGACATGAATGATTAGCCTAGAACCTTTCCAGTAAATTGGGAAGGAAAGCTCGGTCCATTTTTCTGGAAGATGCGGATGAAGGAATAGTTTACCATCCAACATACGTACGCCACCAAAACCATTCACAACCACTTGCCAAATGCCGCCAATTGATGCGGAGTGAATACCAGCATCGCTTGATTTCATATTTTGGCCAAGGTCAATGCGACTTGCTTTTTCGAACATACTATAAGCCAATGCTTTGTCACCTAAATCAGAGGCTAAAATACTATGTGTCGCCCGACTTAATGAGGAATCATGCAATGTTTTCGGTTCGTAATAATCCCAGTTGGCTTGTTTTACTTCTGGAGAAAATTCATTTTCTAATAAATAAAGCAAAATCATCACGTCTGCTTGCTTGGTAATTTGCATATCATTTACTTGTTCTAAATTATAATCTAAGAAGAGAGCACCAACTTGTGCAGAAGCTTTGTAAGGCGTTAAATCAATAATTTTTTTCGATAAATAGGTATCGTCTTGCGGAATAACGAGCTCGTCGTTTGGTTGTGGCAAATAAAGCTTGGCCGATTTTTCTTGCCACTTCGGATAGTTGCGCTCCAAGTCCCATTTAGCAGAAAGAGAAGCCAGTACCGCTGGATTTTCCTGCTGTAGCAACTCGTAATAATGAATCGCTTTCTCCAAATTCCAGTGCGCCATATAGTTCGTAAAAGCATTATTATCCACATGTTCTTTATATTCATCTGGACCAACCACACCAGTAATTTCATACCGATCGCCCTTTTTCTCAAGACGAGATTGCCAGAAAACAGCCGTCGCAAAAATAAGCTCATAACCATGTTTCTCCATGAAGTCTTGATCACCAGTAAACTGATAATATTGCCATACCGCAAAAGCAATATCTGCAGTAATATGCTGTTCAATAAAGCCCGACCAGATTTTTGTCGGTTCGCCAGTAATAATGTCAGCGGCTCCCCAAACAGGTGTTACTTCGCCATCTTCCAACCAAGCCGACTCCCATGGGAACATAGCGCCTTCGTAATTATTTTCAGCGGCTTTACGTACAGCTCCTGGTAAAGAAAGTGAACGATATTCTAACAATTGGCGTGCAATCGTAGGATTAGACGTTGTGAAAAACGGTAAAACAAAAATTTCAGTATCCCAAAAAGCATGGCCTTTGTAGCCCTCACCTGAAAATCCTTTAGCACCAATATTCATACGATTATCGTGAGCTGGTGTCATACCTGTAAGATGATAAACCGCAAATCGAATTGCAAGTTGATCAAAATCAACGCCTTCAATATAAATCGGGTATTGCTCCCAAACTTTTTGTTGCCAAGCGCTTTGATGGGCAGTAAAAAGGGTGCTATAATCTCCAACTTGGGAGAAGGTTTCCAGCGCAGTCTCGACGTTTGCCCAGTCCTTATCACGACTTGTATATACACCAGATATTTTTTCAATCGTAATTGTTTGGTTTTTGGCGATTGTTTCTGGTTCAAATGTTGTAAAAATCTTACGGCGGTCCATAAAAATAGTGTTTTTAGGTGTAAATTCCTCGTTTTCTAAAGTGAAAGCATGGCGAGAAAAATGAACAAAATCAATAGCTGATTCGGTTGTGCGTGCTTCTAATTTCATAATTTTTTGGTCATATAGTCTGAGCACTCCTTCTTCGAAATGCTGTGTTCCAGTGTTTGTGATTTGACCATTGATTCCCGAATTTAATTTTAATGTTACATCGTTTGTGAGCGGTGTAATTGCTATTTTTTGAGCAATTACATGGAGGTTATCGAGTGACACAAAACGAGAAAAGATGATTTTGTATTCATCACCAGCTGGCGAACGCCAATGAATATCGCGCTTTAGCTCTGCCTTTTTAAGGTTCAATGTGCGTTCATAAAAGAGGATGTCGCCTTGTGTTAGTTGGAAGGTCTCGCCATTTAAAGTGAATGACATTTCTAGTACATCCGCAGCGTTAGGAAGTTCTGTAACCTCTTTGTCGCCTAAAAATTTATTGAAAGTACCTGCAATAAAGTTACCGCGAACTTCATTGGAGTAGCGTTCTTCGGTAGCAGAGCGCAATCCCATATACCCATTACCAAGGCTAAAAACAGCTTCCACTTTTCCAAGTGATTCTGGGTTAAAGCGGGTTTCGGTTACGAGCCAATTCTTCTCCTCTCCGGTCCCTTTATCGTAATTTAAAGCTTGATTATCATTTTTTAATAACATAATAGCATCCTTTCGCAATTTTAATAAATGAATAGTTAACGCTTTCTTTGTGATTCAAATTTTATACGAAACGTTTCGGAAAGTCAAATTTATTTTTAGGATTGATTTAAATAGAGTAATGGTTTAATATGATTTTTAAAGACAAATAACGTTTTGGATGTGATGCGAAATGGGGATTATTGAACAGTTTCAGCAAAGTTTGTTTTATCAGTGGAAAGCGGTTGGAAAATGGGAGCCACAGAGTATTTGGAAATCTTTTTTTTTACTTGTTGTGTATCGTGTTGATTTCATCGCTTATTCTTAGTTTTTCTAGCTTCCAGAAGACGTCGAAATTAGACTATGAGGCGCTTTTAACGGAAATGGAGCCGTTTACTTTGACGCAACAAGGCTTAGCTTATGACGGAGAGCCGCTTATTGTGCCAATTCCGGTTTTTGATACGACAATTATGATCGGGGATGTGAAGCAGCGGGCGAAGACGGATTATGTAATTATGTTGCAAGCCGATGGATTTAAGTTTGGCAAAAGTGGATTGATGTCACCGAACGCTACGCCGTATAGTAGCTTGCCGATTTGGGGGCAGCAAAAGAGTTACAAGAATGAGGATGTATTGCATCTATTGCAGGACAATGAGTCACAGCTAAGACAGCTGGCGTTTTTTTACCAATATGTGAAGGCCTTTTTGCAAGTATTAATTAGCGCGGTGCTTGTTTTTGTTATCGCGCTCGTTTCGATACCGTTTGGTAGGGGAGCTGGGGTTCGTTATCAGCAGCTTTGGATGTTCGCGTCCTACGGTTTAACGTTGCCACTTGCGATTAAAACAATCTTGAAACTGACTGGATTTTTTATCCCATATTTCACGATGATTTATTGGTTTTCAGTGATTATATTTGTTTTTCTAACAATTAACACGCTAAAAAGGAACGAAATAAAAGCTAATTTCCATAAAAAATAAGCAGAAACCATTCTCAGGTAAGACATGGATTCTGCTATAAAAAGTCGAGCGACAGCGTTTGTATTCTAAACACTCCAAGTTACTTCTATTGAGATTGTAATTGCTTATTTCGGATAGTCTTTAGAATACAGGCGCTTGTCGCTGATTTATCTGTGTAGTGCTCTAAACTATTTTGAAAGATAGGGACCGCTTGATTCGCGTACAATTAGTTCATTTTGCAAAATAAGATGGTGTGCGCTGGAAGTTTTGTTTATAATTTCTAATACAAGTTGAGCCGCGGCCTTGCCAAGCTCGAACGGGTTTTGGGCAACGGTGCTAAGCGAGGGACTGACATAACGTGTTAGCAAAATATTATCAAATCCAATAATGGAGAGTTCTTGAGGAATGCGGATTTGAAGCTCTCGTGCCGCTTGCAAAACCCCTAAGGCCATGATGTCGCTGGCGCAAAAAATTGCAGAAACATCTTGTGTCGCAAGTAGGAAGTTAAGCGCGATTTGATACGCTTTTTCTTCTTCGAAATCGCCGTAACATAGCAATTTTTCATCAAAATCAATGCCGATTTCAGCCAGAGCTTCTTGATAAGCCTTGAAACGTATTTCACTTACATAAGCATGTTTATGACCATTCATAAAGGCGATCCTTTGATGGCCAAGCCGTGATAAATACTTGATAGCTGTTTTTACGCTGTCTTCCTGATCGGACGTAACAAATCCAGTCGTACTATTTTCGATTGGGATATCAATGAGTACAGTGGGTAAATTGCTCGTCACGGCTTCTGTCAAATAAGGGTCATCTTTTTTTAAACCTTGAATGACAACGCCGTCTAAATTGCGCTCGCCAACAACTTGACTAAATGTTTTGTTACGCTGTCTTGATGTCGTCGTACTAATCAGAATCATTTCATAATCTATAGTTGCAACGTATTCACCTACGCCACACAAGACTTCAAATACAAAATTGTCTTTGACGCTTTCTCTTTTTAGATCCGTAACTAGCAGGCCGATTGTTTTGGATTTCTTTGTGACGAGGCTCTGAGCAAGCATGTTCGGGCTATATTGTAATTTCTTTGCAGAGGCGCGAATAATGGATCGCGTCTCTTCGTTTACGTCGCTATAACCATTTAATGCGCGTGAAACAGTAGTTATTGAAAAACCAGTGTCTTTCGCGATATCTTTGATTGTTGCCAAAACGTTATACCCCCATTTTTAAATTACTATTTATCCCTATTTTAGGGTATATTGGCGAAACTTACAACTCTAAACTTTTTTCTTTTGTTAAAATAAGCGCTTGACATCCGAAACGTTTTGGATTAGAATAATCTTAAATGAAGACGCTTTCTTTATAATGATAACGAAAAGGAGAGGTAAGGTATGAGAAAAGCAATAAAATTAATGGGAGTTTTAACAGCGATATGTGCATTGATGTTTACGGTGGCCTGCGGAAATGGAGATAAAGATAATTCATCCGCCAGCGGTAGCGGTAAAACATTGACGCTTGGTGTTTGGAAAGGGACGGAAGCTGAGAATAAAACACGGAAGAAATTAATTGCTGATTTTGAAAAAGAGTCTGGTATTACAGTAAAAGAGAAAGTGTACAACGATTACGAAACGCAACTTCAAACAGATTTAGTTGGCGGAACAGCACCTGATGTGTTTTATGTAGATGCGTATCTTGCGCCAAGCCTCATCGAGAAGAAAGTGCTAGCTCCACTTGATGATTATATTAGTAAAACTAAGGATTTTGATACAGAAGATTTTTATAAACCAGTATACAAAGCTTTTACAGGGGAAGATAAGGCGCAATACGGCTTGCCAAAAGATTATTCGACACTAGGCATTTTTTATAACGAGAAGATGTTTGCCGACGCTGGAATTGATCCCAACACAATCCCTACAACGGCTGACAAAATGGGTCCTTTTTTAGAAAGTTTAAAAGCAAAATTACCAAAAGATGTTGTTCCGAGCGCTTTCACAGCTGACTTAGCTCGTCAAATGTATATCGCACAAGCATCTGGTGAACCAATTCTTACAAAAGATGGTTATTCTAATCTTGACAATCCAAAAATTATTACAGCACTACAACCACTAGTTGACTGGTATCAAAAAGGTTTGATAAAACGTCCCGCTGACTTGGGTCAAGACTGGTCTGGTGACTCATTTGGTGCAGGTAAAGCGGCGATGATGGTAGAAGGCAACTGGGCTATCGCACATTTAAAACAAAACTTCCCAGATGTGAAGTTTGGAACGAAAGAAGTTCCGACAATTGATGGGAAAAAAGGGACAATGGTATTTACAGTAAGTTACGCCATGAATGCAGCAGCAAAAGACAAAGATGCAGCTTGGAAACTTATTGAATACTTCACAGGGAAGACTGGAATGAAAACTTGGGCAGAAGGAGCTTCCGTTCTCCCATCACGCCAATCTGTAGCAAAAGAAATGAATATTGAATCAGATCCGATTTTAAAACCCTTTGTAGCTGGTGCTGAGTATGCAACGCCTTGGCAAGATGGTACAACACTATCTATCGTTTCCGATCAATACAAAAACATGCTACCATCCGCATTGAAAGGTGAAATGACACTGAAAGAAGCAATGAAAAAAGCAACGGAAACAGCGAATAACGACATTAAAACGCAACTCAAAAATTAACTAAGCTGGGAGCGGCTACTTGCGAAGTCGCTCTTCCTTTTTACAAGGGGATGCGGAAAGGGTGGAAAAAATGGATACGAAAAAATCGAAACGCAAAGCGAAGGAGGCCACACAGGGTATCACCTTCATGCTACCGACAATCATTATTATGACAGTATTCACATTGATACCGATTATTTATGCCTTGTTTCTGTCATTAAATAAAGTAAGCCTAGTTGGAGAATCAAGCTACCAATTCGTTGGCTTGAAAAACTATACAAATGCTTTTCAGGATGAACGCGTTTGGATTGCACTAAAAAACACGGTTCGCTACGTTATAATCGTTGTTCCGTGCCAAACGGTTTTGGCCTTATTGATGGCCTCATTACTTAATTCGGGAATTAAATTTCAAAATACATTCCGAACAATCTTTTTCCTACCTACTCTGACATCAAGTTCAGCCTTAACAATGATTTTTATGTTTTTATTTAGTTTGACTGGACCTATTAATAATGTCTTAGTTGACCTTGGGGTGCTTTCCGAGCCAATTAATTTTATAAATGAAACGAAATTTGCGCTCGGAACAATTATGGTAATGAATATTTGGTCGACCGTGCCATTTTTCATGACAATTTATTTGGCAGGGTTGCAAGATATTCCGAAAACGATGTACGAGGCAGCACAAGTGGATGGGGCGAATGCTTGGAAACGCTTGACGAGAATCACAGTTCCTCAAATTGCGCCGATTACGAACTATGTTTTACTGATGGGCATTATCGGTTGTTTTCAGTTGTTTGATCAGGCGTATATTATTTCAGGAGGTAGTGGTGGTCCCAATAATGCTACGCTTACGCTATCACTCATCATTTATCAATACGCCTTCAAGTCGTTCGATACGATGGGATACGCTTCGGCAATAGCGATTCTACTCACTATCATTATTTTCTTAGTATCGATGCTTGCACGGAAATTAAATAAAGAAGATGTGAATGAAGAGGGAGGCGCGGCATCATGAAAATCAAGCGTTTTTGGAAAATTATTACGTATACATTGCTCATTGCTTATGGTTTAGTAACACTTTATCCATTTTTATGGGCAGTTATGGCTGCGTTCAAACCATACAGTGAAATCATAGGTGGTGGACTATCTTTATTACCGAAAAACCCAACCATTGAAAATTTCAGCTATATTTTCACGCGTGACCCGCTATTTCCAAGATGGATTTTGAACTCGTTTATTATTGCCATTTCAGGTACGATTTTAAATATTATTTTCAATAGTATGGCTGGATATGCATTGGCACGGCTAAGCTTTCCAGGACGGAAACAACTTTTCTTATTGATTTTGGCAGTTATTATGGTACCAGCGCAGATTTTGTTGATTCCAAATTACTTAATCATGAAGTCTATCGGAATTTTGGATACGTATAATGCTTTGATTTTGCCTGGTGCTATTAATTTTGGTTATATCTTTATGATGCGGCAGTTTTTCGTGAATTTCCCTAAGGAAGTAGAGGAAGCTGCACAAATGGATGGCTTAAGTCGGACGCAAACATTCTTCCGGATTGTATTCCCCATGGCGCAAGCTTCCATTGCAACACAAGGTGTATTCGTATTCCTTGGGCTGTGGAATGAGTTCATGAAGCCGTTGCTATACATTACATCTCCCGAAAAATACACCTTAACACTCGGTTTACAGTCGTTTCAGACGCAAAATGCGACACAATGGAATTACATTATGGCGGCATCCGTCGTTTCAATTATTCCGATTTTGATATTATATATTGTTTTGAATAAATATTTCATGAAGGGCGTACGTATCGGTGGCGATAAGTAAGCTTGAAAAGGAGTTTAAGATGGAAAAAATAAAAGGTATTATTTTTGATTTAGATGGCGTCATTACAGATACGGCGGAGTTTCATTACTTGGCTTGGAAGAAACTCGCAGATAAATTGGATATTGAGATTGATCGGGATTTCAATGAAACGCTAAAAGGAGTTAGCCGTACAGACTCGCTAGAACGAATTTTAGCATATGGTGGGCGCTCTGACGATTTCGATGCCCAAGAAAAAGTAGAAATGGCAGAATGGAAAAATGAAGTATATAAAGAGATGATTGAAGCAATTACACCAAACAATATTTTGCCGGGGATCGAATCGTTTTTGAAAGAATTGAAAGAAGCAGGGATTCGGACAGCTATTGCCTCTGCTTCGAAAAACGCGGAAGTGATTTTACGTTCACTTGGAATTCGAGACCAATTTGATTACGTCGTAGATGCTGCGAAAATTACGAAATCCAAACCAGATCCAGAAGTCTTTTTGAAGGCGCTGGAATTACTAGAGCTTTCTGCGGACGTGTGTATCGGTGTGGAGGATGCGGCATCAGGCGTAGACGCGATTAAAGATGCGAAGATGCGGGCGGTTGGTATTGGCGACGCTGAGATTCTTGGACGAGCAGATTTAGTACTAGCAAGCACTGCGAGTTTGCAATTAAAACAACTTCAAAATATCGACTAATAGCCAAAGACCTCTGTGCACTGCAGAGGTCTTTACTATGACTCAGACAAAAAAATGCGCCTTCACATTACTTATGGAAAAGGCGCATCATCTCAATTATTCGTATACAACTACGTCAGGAGGTAAATATGACGGATTTTTTTTGTTAATATGGTCATAAAACATAATCCCATTTAAATGGTCAATCTCATGTTGCAAAACAATCGCAGGATAACCTTTTAAGCGTAATTTTAATGGTTTGCCGTCTATATCAAAAGCTTCTACTGTTACACGTGCACTGCGCACTACATAACCTGGCACCTCACGGTCAACCGACAAACATCCTTCGCCGCCGCCAAGGCATGCATTTTCCACCGAATGGCTACGAATTTTTGGGTTGTATAAAATATGGCTATACAGGCGATCGTTATCATCGTGCAAATGAATCGCAATAAAACGCTTCGAAATGCCAATTTGCGGTGCAGCAATACCAACACCACCACGAAGTTCGTGCTCTTCGGCGATTTCAGGATCTTGACTATTAATTAGAAATTCCAACATTCTTTGACCAGTTTCTTTATCTTCATCCGACAGAGGAAAATTAACAGGTTCCGCGACAGCGCGCAAAACAGGGTCTCCCTCGCGAACAATATCATCCATTGTAAGCATTCTTTTCTCTCCTGTTCTTCATAAACTACTATTCATTTTAACAAAAAAAAATGGATATTGTGAATGAATTTTACTTAAATAGGGTATGGAACTGTAATAAAGTTTTTTGGTAAAAATAAAAACATAATAAACACGAACATTTTAATGTTATTCTCCAATAATGTTCGTTTAAATAATTTCCTATACAGTCATACAAGTTTGTGAATTCACAAACAAAAGAAGCTATTTACAAATAAAATTGGAAATATGAAGCCTAAGCCATCTTTGCTTTATTATATAACAGTTTGCTTAGATAAATGTGAATCGTAATACAGTTTTTCAAAAGCGAATGATTACTAAAAAAACACTGAAACAGCAATAGAACAAAGTGAGTTTAAGTTATTGACGAAAGTGAAAGGATGGTGTAAATTAAAAGGGAAGATTGGTGTATTAATAGTAAGGTGCTTTAAAAATATAACAGCGATGAACTTGTTCATGAATTATCACGAAGCAAGATGAATTTGTGAGAATGTTTATTTTTCACAAACTCACCCTAGAAGTTTGCGCTACATTATTGTTTTTTGCAACTAATACACGAGTCAAGCTAGGAAACTTGAGAATGAAACCGAACATTGTATTGCTTGCCTGATGAGCTATCTTTTTGCTACATTAGAAGTGGAAAAAATATCAAATGTTTGCGCATTCAATTCTTAAAATATTTCAATCCAGAAGGGAAGAGATTACACGATGGCTTCTAAAACAAAGAAGACAGTAGTAGATGTGAAAGAACAGTTTAAAGCTGTTGCTGATCAATTTGAATTGGTCCAAATTTTAAATGAAAAAGGAGAGGTTGTTAATCCTGACTTAATGCCTGACTTAACAGACGAGCAGTTAGTAGAATTAATGACGCGTATGGTTTGGACACGTGTGCTTGACCAACGTTCGATTTCATTAAATCGCCAAGGACGCTTAGGTTTCTACGCGCCAACAGCAGGACAAGAAGCGTCTCAACTTGCTAGCCACTATGCACTAACAAAAGAAGATTATGTGCTACCAGGCTACCGTGACGTTCCACAAATGATTTGGCACGGACTACCATTAACTAAAGCTTTCTTATTCTCACGTGGACACTTCGTAGGAAATCAATTCCCAGACGAACTAAACGTATTATCTCCACAAATCATCATCGGCGCACAAATCGTGCAAGCAGCTGGTGTTGCATTAGGCCTTAAGAAACGTAAAAAAGACGCAGTAGTTATCACATACACTGGTGACGGTGGTTCTTCCCAAGGTGATTTCTATGAAGGTATGAACTTCGCCGGTGCTTATCACGCGCCAGCAATTTTCGTTGTTCAAAATAACATGTTCGCTATCTCTACACCACGTGAAAAACAATCTGCTGCCGTAACATTGGCGCAAAAAGCAGTTGCAGCTGGTATTCCAGGCGTACAAGTGGACGGTATGGATCCATTAGCAGTTTACGCCGTAACAAAATTCGCGCGTGATCGTGCTGTTGCAGGAGATGGCCCAACACTTATCGAAACAATGACTTATCGTTACGGACCACATACACTTTCAGGTGATGATCCAACGCGTTACCGTACAAAAGAATTGGACGGCGAATGGGAATTGAAAGATCCGATCGTTCGTTTCCGTACTTTCTTAGAAGCAAAAGGACTTTGGAGCGAAGAAAAAGAAAACGAAGTCATTGAACAAGCGAAAGAAGAAATCAAAACAGCAATTAAAGAAGCAGACGCAACACCAAAACAAAAAGTATCTGATCTTCTTAAAAATATGTACGAAACACCAACTGCTCCAGTCAAAGAGCAACTGGCAATTTTTGAAGCGAAGGAGTCGAAATAATCATGGCGCAAAAAACAATGATTCAAGCGATTACAGATGCGCTTGCAGTAGAACTAAAAAATGACGAGAACGTTTTAGTTTTCGGTGAAGATGTAGGTAATAACGGTGGGGTTTTCCGTGCTACTGAAGGTCTTCAAGCAGAATTTGGCGAAGATCGTGTATTCGATACACCTCTAGCTGAGTCTGGTATCGGTGGTCTTGCTATCGGTCTTGCACTAGAAGGTTTCCGTCCTGTTCCTGAAATTCAATTCTTCGGTTTCGTATTTGAAGTAATGGATTCCGTTGCTGGTCAAATGGCACGTATGCGATACCGTACTGGTGGCACACGTACTGCTCCAATTACAATTCGCGCACCATTTGGTGGTGGTGTTCATACTCCTGAACTTCACGCAGATAACTTAGAAGGTTTAATGCTCAATCGCCAGGTCTTAAAGTAGTTATCCCATCAACACCATATGACGCAAAAGGTTTACTTATTGCAGCAATTCGCGATAACGATCCAGTTGTATTTTTAGAGCACATGAAACTATATCGCTCATTCCGTCAAGAAGTTCCTGAAGGCGAATATACAGTTGAAATCGGTAAAGCAGCTGTTCGTCGTGAAGGTACTGACGTTTCTATCATCACTTACGGAGCAATGGTTCAAGAAGCTGTAAAAGCAGCGGAAGAACTTGAAAAAGAAGGCGTATCTGCAGAAATTATCGACCTTCGTACAATCAGCCCGTTGGATGTTGACACAATCGTTGCTTCCGTTAAGAAAACAAACCGTGTTGTGGTAGTACAAGAGGCGCAAAAACAAGCTGGTATCGCAGCTAACGTTATCGCTGAAATTAATGACCGTGCCATCCTTTCACTAGAAGCACCAGTAATGCGTGTTACAGCACCAGACAGCGTTTTCCCATTCGCCCAAGCAGAAACAGTTTGGTTACCAAACCATAACGATATCGTTGAGCGCGTGAAAGAAGTATTGGCGTTTTAATTAGAAAAGCTGAACCAGCCCGTTTAGCTCCGAAAAACACTGAAGCGGTCGCAATAAAAACCCGTACTTGGTTTTTGTTGCGGGCGTGAAGTTTTCGGGGAGCTGGCTGGTGAAGCTAGATCCGAAGGCGTAAAACAAGACGTTTCTTGAGTTTGTTACTTTCATTTAGAACAGGCTCAAAAACGTCCTTTTATAAAATAAATCAGGAGGCTTTTAAAAAAATGGCATATTCATTTAAATTACCTGACATTGGTGAAGGTATACATGAAGGAGAAATCGTCAAATGGTTCGTAAAACCAGGCGATAAAATTGAAGAAGACGCGTCCCTTTTTGAAGTTCAAAATGACAAATCTGTAGAAGAAATCACTTCTCCTGTAACCGGAACTGTCAAAGAAATTCTAGTGGACGAAGGCGTAGTAGCGACAGTTGGTCAAGTATTGATTACTTTTGACGGTGTAGAAGGTCACGAAGACGACGCCGAAGAAGCACCAGCACCTGCTGCAAAACAAGAAGAAGCGCCAGCAGCCGCATCAGGCGGTAAAGGCATTTATGAATTCAAATTACCAGACATCGGCGAAGGCATCCACGAAGGCGAAATTGTCAAATGGTTCGTAAAACCAGGCGACCAAATCGAAGAAGACGCAACAATTTTTGAAGTTCAAAATGACAAATCTGTAGAAGAAATTACTTCTCCTGTCGCTGGAACGGTTAAAGACATTCTAGTAGGCGAAGGCGTAGTAGCAACAGTTGGTCAAGTTTTAATCACATTCGAAGGCGACTTTGAAGGCGAAGCAACAACAGCTAATCATTCTTCTACTCCAGAATCTCCAGCAGACTCAGCGAAAGTAGCAAACAATGACGCTGCTAAAGCCCCAGTATCAGGCGGAAACGGCACACCATCATCACAAAAAGATCCAAACGGTCTTGTGATTGCCATGCCATCCGTTCGTAAATATGCACGTGAAAAAGGCGTTGACATCCGTCAAGTTGCTGGCTCCGGGAAAAACAACCGCGTACTTAGCGCAGATATCGATGCTTTCCTAAATGGCGACGCATCCGCAGTTGCAAGCACTTCAAGCGAAGCGGCTCCAGCAGCGAAAGAAGAAACAAAATCTGCACAACCAGCAGCAAAAGCAGCACCAGTTGTTAGCGGCGGCACATACCCAGAATCACGCGAGAAATTAACACCAACACGTAAAGCCATCGCAAAAGCAATGGTTAACTCGAAACACACTGCGCCACACGTAACGCTAATGGACGAAATCGAAGTTTCTGCTTTGATGGTTCACCGTAAACGTTTCAAAGATGTAGCAGCAGAAAAAGGTATCAAACTTACTTTCCTACCTTATATGGTAAAAGCGCTAGTAAACACATTGCGTGAGTTCCCAGTGTTAAATACAACACTTGACGACGCAACAGACGAACTAGTTTACAAACACTATTTCAATATCGGTATTGCAGCAGACACAGATCACGGTCTTTATGTGCCAGTTATCAAAGACGCTGACAAGAAATCGATTTTTGCAATCTCAAATGAAATTAACGAACTAGCTACAAAAGCACGCGACGGTAAATTGACTGGTGAAGAAATGCGTCACGGTTCTTCTACTATCTCAAATATCGGATCTGCTGGTGGACAATGGTTCACACCAGTTATCAACTACCCTGAAGTAGCAATTTTAGGTGTAGGTCGTATCGCTGAAAAAGCAATCGTAAAAGACGGCGAAATCGTAGCAGCACCAGTACTTGCATTATCACTAAGCTTCGATCACCGTGTTATCGACGGCGCAACAGCTCAAAAGGCTATGAATAATATCAAGCGGTTATTAAATGACCCAGAACTTTTACTAATGGAGGCGTAAAAAAATGGTAGTAGGCGATTTTCCAGAAGAAAGAGACACCATCGTCATTGGTGCAGGACCCGGCGGATATGTTGCAGCAATTCGCGCAGCACAATTAGGACAAAAAGTAACCATTATTGAGAAAGAACATTACGGCGGCGTTTGTTTAAACGTTGGGTGTATCCCTTCTAAAGCATTGATCACAGTTGGTCACCGCTTTGCAGAAGCAAAACATTCCGATAACATGGGAATTACAACAGACAACGTAAACCTTGACTTCACAAAAGCACAAGAATGGAAAGGTTCCGTAGTCAGCAAGTTAACAACAGGCGTAAAAGGCTTGCTTAAAAAGAATAAAGTGGAAATGTTAGAAGGAGAAGCTTTCTTCGTTGATGAGCATTCTCTACGCGTTATTCACCCTGATTCTGCGCAAACTTATACGTTCAATAACGTAATCATTGCAACTGGTTCGCGTCCAATCGAAATCCCAGGCTTCAAATTCGGCAAACGTGTGCTTAGCTCAACAGGCGCACTTGCCCTTACAGAAGTTCCTAAGAAATTGGTTGTTATCGGCGGTGGTTATATCGGTACAGAGCTTGGCGGCGCGTTCGCTAACCTTGGTACAGAGCTAACAATCCTTGAAGGCGGTCCAGAAATTTTACCAACATACGAAAAAGACATGATTTCGCTTGTAAAACGCAACCTTAAAGGTAAAGGCGTAGAAATCGTAACAAAAGCTTTGGCTAAATCTGCCGAAGAAACGGAAAACGGCGTAAAAGTAACATACGAAGCTGGCGGCGAAACAAAATCAATCGAAGCTGACTACGTATTAGTAACTGTAGGTCGTCGTCCAAATACGGATGATATCGGTTTAGAACAACTAGGCGTTAAAGTAAGCGAACGTGGTTTGATCGAAGTTGACAAACAAGGTCGCACAAATATCTCTAACGTTTACGCTATCGGTGACATCGTTCCTGGTGTTCCACTAGCACACAAAGCAAGCTACGAAGCAAAAGTTGCCGCTGAAGCAATCGCTGGCGAAGCATCTGAAAATGACTACACAGCATTACCAGCCGTAGTTTTCAGTGATCCAGAATTAGCAACAGTTGGTTTAACGGAAAAAGAAGCCAAAGAAAAAGGCTTCGACGTGAAAGCTGCTAAATTCCCATTCGGTGGTAACGGTCGTGCCCTATCACTTGATGCTCCAGACGGATTTGTACGTCTTGTAACACGCAAAGAAGACGGCTTAGTTCTTGGCGCACAAGTAGCAGGAATGAACGCGTCCGATATCATCTCTGAAATTGGATTAGCAATCGAAACAGGCGTAACAGCAGAAGATATCGCGCTTACGATTCACGCTCACCCATCATTAGGCGAGTTGACAATGGAAGCGGCAGAACTTGCGCTAGGACGTCCAATCCATATGTAATTATAATGACGCTATTCGGGGCAACTCGGATAGCGTTTTACCCATGTAAAAAAATTGTGAAGCGACACGCAAAGTAGTATGATAAACATATAAAATAAAAGAATCCAGGTGTAAAATTGAAAAGACAAGTTGAAAAAATAGTCTTCGGTATTATTTACAGTTTCTCAGCGATCTTCTTTCTAGGTTTTATTGTCAACATCGTGCATGGTTTCATTATGCATATGCACGAAACAGATAGTTGGCGCGCAGTCTTGCGTATATTAGCAAGCCCAGTCACAGACCCCGCGATTTTCCAAGTGCATGTAGGCAATGACATTTGGTCGATGTTTCTAGCAATCATTATAAGCTACGTATTGCCAGCCTTTTTCTGTGTTTCCACGTATTTCTTAAAACAAGATTACCTAGAAACCCACGAAAACAGCAGATTTCTTCATTGAAAACAGTTTTTATGTGATTTTACATAACAAAAGGAGTAGAATGAAGACAGACCACATAAACTAAAGGGATTAGGTGAAGTAATGGGGACGTTAAAGCGCGCGTTGTTTTGGATTTTGTATGTTATATCAGGCATTTGTTTTGTGCTGACAATCTTAGCATTTATTGTTGGATTTATGCATCATTTACACGATACAGGCGGGTGGCGTTCGGTCATTCAGATTTTAGAAACGCCGATTACAGGCTTCATCAAGCTAACAAAAGGCTATATTCAAAAATCAGTTATCGAAGTCATTTTACTATGTATTGTAAGCTATGTATTGCCAACCTTTTTCTGTATCGCGACACACTACATACGGAAAAACAAACGTTTAGCTTTAGAGAACGACGATGAGCATTGATTCTACGGAGTCAGTGCTTTTTTCTTGCAATCACAATATTTTAAACCGCACACCGTTCATGCTAAAATAGAGGAGAAGCATCAGAAGAAAACGCCGCAAAAGTAAAGGGGAGGTTAAACATGGAATATAGTTACCCGCTCAATCTCGATTGGTCCACAGAAGAAATAGCGATTGTTATTAACTTTTATCAAGCCGTTGAAAAAGCCTACGAAACAGGAATTGACGCATCGGAAATAAAAGCAAAATATAGTGATTTTAAGCAAGTCGTACGCTCCATCGGCGAAGAAAAGAGTCTTGGTCGCGAGTTCGAAAAAGCAAGCGGCTATTCTGCATATCGTGTCATGCAACTCGTAAAAGACGCTACGACAAGCAAAATCAAAATGCAACCCTAGGAGGAATTTTTAAATGGATATTAGTGAAATTATTGCAGGAAATGTAGGAACAGAAGCAGGCATTCATATTGGGAAAAGCGACGCACCCGTGAAAGTATTATCATTTATTAACGTACGTTGCCCGTTCTGCCGTGAATGGCATGAAAAGTCTCGTGATGTGCTCAGCCGTTACATCGATTCTGGCCGTATCGAACTAATCGTGAAGCCTTTTGATAAGGAAAAAGAATCGTTACAACGCGGCAATGTTTTCCATCACTATCTTGATTACGCAGCACCAGAAGAAACATTGGCCATTTTAGATGATATTTATGCACGACAAGACCTTTGGGGTTCGCTAACCCTAGAAGAAGTAGCGAACTTCGCAGAGGACGAATTAGGCCTTACAAAGCAAGATAACCAAGCACAAGCAGAAAAAATCATCGCAGAAGCTAATGCAGCCAACATCCGTTTAGTGCCAACTGTTATCATCGGCGAGCATATTTTCGATGAGCATATTTCACCAGAAGAATTAGAGCAATTGATTTTAGAAGAAGTAGGGAAAGAATAAAAATATACTAAAATAAGTAGGTAAAACCATGTCCGTGGTCTTGCCTACTTATTTTAGTATATTTTGCGTTTTTAGGACAACTCAATCTCAAAGAAAAACATGTTTCGGCCCAAACGATGCAGGATTTTGACCATATTACGAAAAAATATTGAGCCCATATGGGTATATATGCTAAAATGACGATGGTTAGGAGGAAAAGGGATCCATTTTTTACTTAATTTTTGTTGAATAAATATTTTTTATAATAACTTAATAATTCAAAAAAAGGAGGTATATATTATGCGTAAAATAATCGGAATGTGCGTCCTAATGTTAGTCTTAGTTGGTGTATACAGCTATAGATCGGACGTTCGAGCAGAAGAAGTTGTGACGAAAGAACTTTATACTTTAGTAAAACCAGTAGCGTTAGACAAGGCTGGTTTGAGTCGAGGCATTTATTATGATCGCCAAGACTTAGGAATTATCATGCCGGCAGGTGAAGAATTAGAAATTAGACAGGTGGACCCGAACTATTCATTACCAGAAGCACAAAAACAAGCTTCAGTGGAACAATATCAAGAAATTTTACCCCCTTTATTAGATACAACAGCTGAAACAACAGATTTTGTTGGGAATTATTTCCGTTTTTTATTGTTAGGCCTTGGTGATAACAAATTTGCGAGTATTGACCTAGATTTAGCAAATAATAAAGCAAAACTTTGGGTGAGTGATGAGGACCCGCATGCTTACTTTGCAGATGCCTACGCGACAATGCAATTAAAAGATGAGTTTGGGAATGTTATTTACGCACAAGATTACATCGGTAATATCAGTAATCCTGCAGAACTCAATAAGACTTTCGCTGTGGAATCAGGCTATTACATTTCGGTGATGCATAGAGAAGCAAATACCCGCTTAAAAATGAAAAACACAGAATCCGACGAAACAATCCCATCGCAAATAGAGAATCATTTTAAAATCACTGCTACAGGCTTACAAAGCATTAAAAAAGAAGATATTCCAAAACCAACAGAGAATCAACTAAAATATTACGGCGACCAATACGATTTCTCCTTCTATGGTTTAGGTGATAATAAATTCGCAAGCATGGATTTGGATTTGGTAAAGGGACAAGCGAAACTTTGGGTGAGTGGTGAGGAACCGCATGATTACTTTGCAGATGCCTACGCGACAATGCAATTAAAAGATGAACTTGGGAATGTTATTTACGCACAAGATTATATTGGTAACATCAGTAATCCTGCAGAACTCAATAAGACTTTCGCTGTGGAACCAGGCTATTACATTTCGGTGATGCATAGAGAAGCAAATACCCGCTTAAAAATGAAAAACACAGAATCCAACGAAACAATCCCATCGCAAATAGAGAATCATTTTAAAATCACTGCTACAGGCTTACAAAACGTTAAAAAAGAAGATATTCCAAAACCAACAGAGAATCAACTAAAATATTATGGCGATCAATACGATTTCTCCTTGTATGGTTTAGGCGATAATAAATTCGCAAGCATGGATTTGGATTTGGTAAAGGGACAAGTGAAACTTTGGGTGAGTGATGAGGAACCGCATGTGTATTTCCAAGATTCTTATGCAACTATTAAGATTGAGGATGCGACAGGGAATGTTATCTTTGCGAAAGACTTTCTTGGTAATGTTGCGAATACTGAGTTAAATGAGACATTGCCAATAGAATCAGGTTCCTTGATAACAATTATGCACCGAGAAGCAGCAAGTCGTTTAGTTATTCAAGATGTATCAGTAGGGTCAAAACTACTAGTTAAAGAAACGGTCACATATCAAGTTACTTCGACAGGATTGCGTTTAATCACAAGTAAATAACACGGCACAAAATAATTTCAAAGAACGAGGCTGGAACATTTGGGCATATTCAAAATCCCTTGTGTTCCAGCCTCTACTTATCTCCGTATGTTTATTTATCAATCCGTAAAACTCGTCGCAACAGAAATGCCATCCAATGGATCAGCAAACTGCGTTACCATATAAGTAGTCGCTCCGTCTTGCCAGCTAATCCTATTTCCATCTGCTCTATTTGGCACGGCCTCTAGCTTCACACCACCAACTTGATGCGGTGCAGGAAGCGTCTCTTTTTCTAGTTTGGCGACTACTTTTTTTGCTAAATCAATCGAATCTTGCTGGTCACCGCTCGTCGTATTGCGTACACTCAAGCTCCAACGACCTTCCGCCCAACTGAGAAAAGTAGAGCCAGCCCCTGCCTCTGAATATCCTGTAATACCAGAGCCTAAGTCAACGCCGTTAATACCTGTGTTCACGTTATCCATGTGACCTGTCGCATCCGCTGCTTCTTGTTCGGTCGCATATTTCTTTCCGGAAACAGTCACAAGTGGGGTAGCTTTTTCTGCATTTTTCAAGTCCTCGCTGTTTACCGAAATTGGTTGTTTTGTTTCATAAAATACCACTTGATAGTTATCGGGAGAAGATGTTGTTCTAGCGCTTAGGTAATCTTTTTTAGAAGACAACGGGATGTTTTTGGGGAGCATAACGATGGCATCAGTAGTCAATTTTGATTTTACTGTAGCGAAAACATCTTTTTGGGACAGTGTCGTTGTGTTGGCACTGCTTTTCGTGTCTTTATTCGTGGTATCATCCATTGTTTTACCGTAGTTATTATTATTGCTTCCATACGAGTTTCCGTGGCCACTAGAACTATCTGAGGAGTATGAACCGCCGCAACCTGCAAGCGTCAGCATGCCTAGAAGAACTGGAAGTATTACCACTTTCTTGTTCATTACAATTCACCTCTTTGATAGGGTTTTCCCGATTTTAGTATAAAAAAACCACCTCCAGCCAAGAAGGTGATTTTGTCATATTTAAAAGAATTTGCGTCTCCAAAAAACAAAGCCGAGTAGTCCCGCGATACCAAAGGAAATGCAGATGACGAGTACCCAAGCAATCGGTATATCCGAAAGTGGCAACCGCACGTTCATCCCATAAAAACTGAAAACCATCGTTGGAATCGTTAAAATGATTGTAAATGAGGTCAGGAATTTCATCACGATATTCATGTTGTTCGAAATAATCGACGCATAAGCATCCATCATCCCACTCAGAATATTCGAATGAACTTCCGCCATCTCGATACCTTGGCGATTCTCGATAATAACGTCTTCTAGCAAATCTTGGTCTTCTTCATACATTTTCACGATATGTTGGCGCATCATCTTATCTAGCACCAATTTATTTGATTTCAGGGCGGTTAAGAAGTAAACCAAGCTTTTCTCAATCCCCATCAAATCATATAGCTGCTTATTTTTCATTGATTCATGTAGTTCTTTTTCAATGTCATCGGTTTGGCGACTCATCCGTTTCAAGTGACGGAGGAATTGCGTGGAAATCATGTATAAAATCTGCAAGGCGAAACGCGTTTTCATATGGGTAAAGAAGCCTTTAATGCGATTTTTAATGAATGATTGGATAATCGATGAGTCAATCGTGCAAATCGTGATAAAGTAATCTTTCGTCATAATCATCCCGAGTGGAATGGTTTCAAATGAAGCGTAATGAATATCGTCCTCATCGACAATCGGAAAGTCACAAATAATCAAGACAGCTTCGGTATCGTCGTCGCGCTCAATCCGGGCACTTTCATCTTTATCAAGTGGATCTTCTAAAAATTCTAATGGAATAGTATATTGTTCGGCAATTTGGTTAATCTCTTCGGACGACGGCGCCACGATGTTAATCCAGCAATTGCGTTCTGGATGTTCTAATTCTTCTAATTTGCCAACGTCATTTGATTTGAATATTTGATGCATATTTATTCCTCCCTTTCTAGGATTCTAACGTATGCATGGGATACTGATGCACGCCATGAATAGAATCCTTTATTATCTGATGCGGATCAGGTTCGTTCGGTGCTATATTCGTTTTCATGGTGCTCAACTCCTTTTTTCAAATAATCACAACCCCTCTATTATACAGAGATTTCCCCTTTTTGTATATGCCATTCGCTTAAATTTTTTGCATTTCAAAACTCATCTGATAAAGAGGTAACAATAAATCAACAGTTTCTTCCAATGTCTTGGTAAAAGCCGTTTTGTTCTTCAATGCCGCGTCACCAGGTTGGAAAATACGACCAACTAAAAACTCGCCTTTTTTAACATCGCGGAAACGTTCTAACGCTTTCGTCAAATCGGTGTTTTGTACAAGGCTTGTAGGTTTTTCTGTATGATCTAGTGAGATGGAGAAGTTGGCTGGTAAATTTTTGAGTGTATCCAGATTTTCTAGGAAGTTGTGGACAACAATTTGGCGGTTTTCGGTTTCATATATGAAGGCAAGCCAGATAAACACATATTCATCCCAAATCCCAACTTGGAAGTGCGGGTGTTTTTTGTAGCCGCGTTTGTTATTCGCAACGGCAAGCCAGGTGCTATCAGGCGGATTTACAGAGCGGCGCGCGTGTCTAGCAATATGCAGAAACATCTCGTCGTCTGTTTTGGCGCTTAAATAAGTCGCAAGCCCTTCACCAATTTGGCTGAATTTCGGTTGAATCTGGGTTTGAATAGCCTCCATCCGTTCCTCCAACCCCGGTGTTTGCATGGCTTTAAAATCTTTTTTCGTAAAACTCATTGTGATTCCTCGCTTTCATAAAAAATAGACGTTTATTTCATTATAACGTAAAAAAGAGTCTTAGAGGCTGTATTTAGCTTGAAATTATGATAAGCTAGGAAAAATGAGAAACAAAACGAAGGAGTGGTACAAAGATGATACTGGAGAAAATCGATCAACTAGCGCGGGAATGGCTGGAGGAAGCCGGAAATCGAATTTTCATGGCGCTTGAACAATCAACAGTTGAAGTGGAGGCAAAATCAGATAGGAATGATTTAGTGACGAATGTTGATAAAGCAACAGAACAATATTTTGCGGAAAAAATTGCCACTTATTTCCCAGACCATCGCTTGCTTGGTGAGGAGGGGTATGGCGAAGAAATAACCAGTTTAGAGGGCATAGTTTGGATATTAGACCCAATTGATGGCACGGTAAATTTCGTTGAGCAGAAACGGAATTTTGCAATTTCGCTCGGTATTTATCAGGAGGGTGTCGGGGAGTTGGCCTATATATACGATATCGTTGGAGGTGAGTTCTATTATGCCAAGCGTGGTGAAGGTGCTTTTGTGAATGATGTTGAAATACCTAAGCTGGCAGAGGATAATAAATTAGAAGATTCGCTTGTGATTATTAACACTACTGCGATACGCAAGTTTCCACAAATGCTTTCAGTAATTCAAAAAGCTCGCGGGCTGCGTTTATATGGCGCGGCAACACTTGAGTACATGGCGGTGGCAACAGGTCGTGCGGATGCCTATGTGAGTGCTAATCTAGCACCTTGGGACATCGGTGCTGGAAAAATAATTGCTGAGGAAGTTGGCGCCATCGTGACACGCGTAAGTGGATCAGAAATGGTAATTACCGAAAAAGGTGATTCATTCGTTGCGAGTCCTAGCGTCCACAGGGAGATTCTACGTTTTGAGATTTGAAGATGAGAACGATTGCATTTTTCATTGGTATGTTTTACAATTCTTATTGTTTGCCAATAAAATTTAAAAATTATGGGGAGTATGGAATGATGAAAATGTATAAAAAAGGGTATGGACTGATAACTATTTTAGTTATTATGATGGGAATAATATGGTATGGATCTTTGGATACAAAAGCAGCAGAAATCGCTTATATCAAATATTATACAGGTGATAAGCTGGAAGCAAAAACTACAGCAATTTCAAATTTTGATCCTGCTAGTATTTCAAACTCCATCACTGGGAGCTTAAATATTGCGGTGAGGTATAATTATACGCGTGTACAATTACCAGAGGGCACTTACCAGCTTAATCAAACACTAAATGTACCAAGTGGCATTACGCTAGAGGGAAGCCGAGATGATAATGGGAATAACTTAACGACTTTAGCAGTACCGGAGCTAAATGTTGCAGGCGAAGCTCACGTATTGAATACACAAGCGCTTATAACAGCGGATAGCGGTACTGATGTGAGAAACACAACAATTAGACGCCTAATTTTAGATGGCGGATGGCATGCAAGTTCAAATCGACTAGTAGAAAGCCAAAAAGCTATTTTTCTATCCCCGTTTCCACAAAGCAAAAAAGCAGGAGACGGCTACTATAAAGATGTGCAACGAAAGCACGATATCTCGGTTGAAGATATGACTATTCGTAATTTTGGTGGATCAGGTATTTATATGGATTTTGTGAAAGATGTAACTATAGGAGAAATAAATAGTGACCAAGAAGAAAAAAGTAATAGTATTGAGAGCATTGGTTATGGAGGAATCATTGGTTACTCGGTGGATTATGTGAAAATCCATAATACATTGATAAGTGATGTTGGATTAGATGGAAAGCAAGCATACGGAATTGCTGTTAGCTGGTACAAAGGTACAACGGATGCTAATCAACTGGCAGATGACGATCGCAGTCGTTTTGAAGATACTGCTGATGGAGAGGCACTTTGGAAACAAGCCTCGTACACGAATGGTTATTATCCGAGCACAAATGTGACTATAAAGAATAATGTCATCATGAATATTGCGAGCTGGGAAGCATTAGATACTCACTCAGGTAAAAATATTAAATTCATTGGGAATCATGTGATGGGTGTTCGTTTTCCAATTGTTGTAGGTGGCATGGATTATGAGGGGGCAACTATTTCAGCGTACCCACCAGAGAACATCTTAATTTCAGAAAATAAGATTAATCAAGCCACAGATGTACAATGCTATAAACCAAAGGCAATTTCATCTGAGCGTGGAATTGTTGCGACTGGAACTCAATTTAATGACCTAACTAAAGAGAATATGGGTTTTTTAAAAACATTGACGATTAAAAATAATGAAGTAAGCGATATTCAGACAATAAAAAATATACATGGTGGTATAAGTATTCATGTTACCTATGGAGCTCAAGTGCTATTTAATCGAGTCGACCATACGCTGTTTAATGGATTAGTCTTGATGAGCTCTAATAAAAAAACGATATTAGAAAACAATACGGTTACTGACATGAAAGAGGCACCATCAAACGAGGTATCAGCCAGCCTTGGAATTCGAGGATCGCACAATAATGGCAATAGCACAAATGATTATTTATTGGAGCCTCTAACGGATATGGGCACGAGCTTTATAAATAATATATTAGATGGGTCATATCCAAGCAAAAATATTTTTCAAATTTATCAAAATCCAGTGAGCACATCTAATAATATGTTGAACTTTGGCGAAATGTCAGTTGTTGAACCTAAATAACTTCAAAAATCATTTACAATGATTAGCAATTCGGCGCTTAATGTAAAAAAATGCTCCTTCTAGAATAAAAATCGTGCTAAACCAAAGTAAATGTGCTATAATTGGAGAGTTGAAAAACTAAACGATCTAGGAACGGGGAAAATAACTAATTTTCCTTTTTTCTTTTTGGCTCTGGTAGCTAAGTCGTATTACCATATATGTAGAGCGCTTGACTTTAGTTAGGCCAATATTTGAGTCGCTGAGCTAACGAACACAAAAGCCAGCTTCGCGAAAGGTAATTTTATATTAGGAGGAACTAGTTTTGAAATTAAGAGAAGATATTCGTAACGTCGCTATTATTGCCCACGTTGACCATGGTAAAACAACATTGGTGGACCAACTTTTACGTAAGTCAGGAACATTCAACGATCATGAGCAAGTAGCTGAACGTGCGATGGATAGTAACGCAATTGAAAAAGAACGTGGTATCACTATTTTAGCTAAAAATACAGCCATCAATCACAATGGCGTGCATATTAATATTTTAGATACTCCTGGACATGCCGATTTCGGTGGGGAAGTAGAACGTATTATGAAAATGGTTGACGGTGTTGTCTTGGTTGTTGATGCCTACGAAGGTACAATGCCACAAACGCGTTTCGTATTGAAAAAAGCGTTAGAACAACATTTAACACCGCTTGTTGTTGTAAACAAAATTGACCGCCCATCTGCTCGTCCAGCAGAAGTTGTCGATGAAGTTTTAGAATTGTTTATCGAACTAGGTGCAGACGAAGATCAATTGGAATTCCCAGTTGTTTACGCTGCGGCAGTTAATGGAACAAGTTCATTAAGCGATAATGTGGATGACCAAGAAGAAACAATGGACCCAATTTTTGACTTGATTATTAATAACGTACCAGCTCCTGTGGATAACAGTGACGAGCCATTGCAATTCCAAGTATCTTTACTTGATTACAATGACTATGTTGGTCGTATCGGTATTGGCCGTATTTTCCGTGGTACAATGGAAGTTGGTCAATCGGTAGCCTTGATGAAATTGGACGGAAGCGTGAAGAAGTTCCGCGTAACTAAAATGTTCGGTTTCTTAGGTCTAAAACGTGTCGAAATCACGCAAGCAAAAGCGGGTGACTTAGTTGCCGTTTCTGGTATGGAAGACATTTTCGTAGGGGAAACAGTAACGCCAGACGATCACCAAGAAGCATTGCCAATTTTGCGTATTGATGAGCCAACACTACAAATGACATTCGTAACAAACAATAGCCCGTTCGCAGGTCGCGAAGGAAAACACGTAACAAGCCGTAAAATCGAAGAACGCTTGCTTGCTGAATTACAAACAGATGTAAGTTTACGTATCGAGCCTACTGCTTCACCAGATGCTTGGATTGTATCAGGTCGTGGTGAGTTGCATTTATCTATCCTAATCGAGAACATGCGTCGTGAAGGTTACGAGCTACAAGTATCGAAACCAGAAGTTATCATCCGCGAAATCGATGGCGTGAAATGTGAGCCAATGGAACGCGTGCAAATTGATACACCGGAAGAATATGTTGGTAGCATCATGGAATCTATCGGTTTACGTAAAGGTGAAATGGCTGACATGGTCAACGATGGTTCTGGTCAAGTTCGCTTGATTTTCCTAGTACCATCACGTGGACTGATTGGTTACACTACCGAATTCCTATCCATGACTCGTGGCTACGGTATTATCAACCACACATTCGATTCTTACCAACCAATGCAAAAAGGTCGTGTCGGTGGACGTAGCCGTGGCGTGCTTGTATCTATGGAAACAGGTAAATCAACAACTTACGGAACAATGCAAGTTGAGGACCGTGGTACGATTTTCGTTGAGCCAGGTACAGACATTTACGAAGGTATGATCGTCGGTGAAAACAACCGTGAAGGTGATATCGCAGTAAATATCGTAAAAGCGAAACAAATGACAAATATCCGTTCCGCAAACAAAGACCAAACAAACGTAATCAAAAAACCTCGTACATTGACGTTAGAAGAATCATTAGAATTCCTAAACGACGACGAGTATTGCGAAATCACACCAGAAAACATTCGTTTGCGTAAGAAAATCTTGAACAAAAACGAACGTGAAAAAGCAGCGAAACGTACAAAAACTGCTGATAAATAATAATTTTTGAAGCCGTCTGATTATCAGGCGGTTTTTTTATTGTAGGAACTTCATGGCATTAATTATTTTTGTAACACGATTGTAATATGGTGTCTTTTTTGGTATAGTTGGGGTAAGGGTAAATGTTGAATAAGGAGGGATTTACATGAAGAAAGTACTGATGGTAGGCATGATGAGTGCAATGTTAGTGGGACTTGCGGCTTGTGGTTCGAACGCAGATTCAAAATCAGCAGAACAAGACAAAGCAGCACCCAAAACCGAGGAAAAAGAAGTGGCTAAGAAGGAGGAAACAACAAAGCAAGATGTAAATTCCAATATCGATGCGAATAAACAAACAGAGGAAAAACAAGATAAAGAGAGTGCAACAGCTAAAAAAAGAAACACCAGCAACCCAAAAAGGCAGAAAGAAAAAAACAAGTGAATCAGAAGCACAAAGTGATACAACCAAAGAAACACCAGACACTGCAAAAGCAGAAAGAAAAAACCGAAGCAAAAACAGAAGAAAAATCCCCGGAACAAAAACAAGCGGTAGCACCAACGGGTACATTTTCTTTAACACCAGCAGGTTTCAAGCAATCCGCAGTAGCGCCAAAAACAGGTGGAACGGTATCACTTGTCTATTTGAATACAACGCCAGAAACAGCCGATTTTGGACCGCTTAAAGTAACTATCAAACAATACAAACTAGAAAGCGTAACAGGATCTAATAAGAAGATGGACCCGTATAGCCCAGAATCTTATTTAGCGAATCAAGATGGTTTTGTTGTTACAGCAGACGTCGTTATTGAAAACACATCAGCAAGCAATATCAACTACTTGGCTGAGCGCATCCAGATTAATGGCGGTGGCATTTCTAAAGGAGCTAGCTTAGAGAATTTTGTGCCGACTGCCTACCAATTGAGCGGCAGCGCTACATCACACAATATTTTCCCAGCGAAATCCAAACGTGAAGGAGCAATCACGTATATGCTCAACAAAGAAAATTACTATACACTTGTCCATTTAACGAAGCTTGTCGTACCAAACCCAAATGAATTTGCAGACAAAGCATTACCTGTAAAAACAACAAAAGGCAATCGATTTAGATTTTCGCATCACAGAGTAACAAAGTCGTAAGTACGCGAAAACCCGCCAGTCTTAGAGATTAGCGGGTTTTTCGATAAATTTTTTCGTTTTTGGTTTATGAAATTCGAACTTGCCAGAATTAATTCGTTCCACCGTTTTTTGTGCAATTCTGGTTTCGCATTCTGGGCAAAGATACATCCGAATCGGCTTATTGCGTAGCTGTTTCGTCTTAAATTTCTTATCGTCTAATTCATCAACTGTTTCACATAAAATACATTGTGCCTTCATTTGCGTTCACCTCATGCCTTTATTATAGCATGGAAAAATAGAAAGTAAAACGTAGAGGAGCTGTTTCCTATGAATCAAATACAGAAAAAATATACAGAATTGATTTGGACTTCGATTACTGGGGTACTAGCTGTTGTGGCATTGGTGTTCGTCCAAGAGGCTGTGTATTGGTTTGATAACTTCTACACGGTGTTTAGTGCCGCAGGAATTATGATTGCAAGTTACCTTGTTGCTACCTGCATTTCATTTGTACGCTCATTGAAGGGTACGCTATCAGGAGTTGAAATGCTCGTCATTTATTTTTCCATGCCAGCGAGTTTGGTTTTAGCCGTATGCATGTTTCTTTTAACAGTTATGTGGCTAGGATAAAAAATTATGTTGATATCAGGTTACTTTCGTAAAAAAATATGCTATACTTTAGGAAGATAAAATTCAAAAAATTGTACTTTCTTTGGAAATAGATGAATTAGGCGCATAGGATGTGTTTTGAATGGGGGTTTCTGTAGTGACGGACAAACAAATAGACCACAGAGAAGAGGCCGTAAAGCTTCTTAAAGAAGACGCAAAGCGAATTTTGCAGTTGATTAAAGTGCAGATGGATAACTTAACTTTACCTCAATGCCCAGCTTACGAAGAAGTTTTGGATACTCAAATGTACGGCTTATCGCGCGAAATTAATTTTGCGGTGCGATTAGGACTGATTGATAGAGCAGAAGGACAAAGCCTGCTAAACACGCTGGAGAAAGAACTTTCGGTGTTGCATGAGTTGTCGACGAGTAAATAAATAGAACATCCCTCTTAACGTGAGCTTAGTGCAACGGTTAAGAGGGATGTTTTTTGATATTCAGCTTTTCTCACTATAATAAAACCCAAACTCAATATCCTTCTGATGATTTCCAAATCCTTTTCCGAAAATCGTTGTTCCACCAATGTTTTTTGCATCTTTTTCAACGGCGATACGAAAGCTCACAAGGTCGCTAGTTAGTTCTAGGTCATCCAATGTCAGTTCGGACAGGATATCTCCGTCAAAGTGCGTACCGTGCTTCGAAATGCGAATCGTTTTAAATAGCCCGTACTGACTGTTTGCGTCTTGCCACCAGCTTGGCGTGTATTTACCACGAATATCGGAAAAATTGCCAGGACATGTCCATGTGCCCAATTTACGTCCGTTAATATAAAAGGAGATATCCGACGGCCAGACATTGTTCGAATACGGAAATTCCGATGCAATCTCAAAACTGATTTCCAATAATTCAATGCGCTCATTGGCTTGCAACGGGTTGGGGACTTTATATTCTAAATAACCTTGTGTAAACCAAATAATTTGTGCGTCCATTCGGCTGGAATCCATGAAATATTTCGGTTCATCGACATGGCCAATAAACGCTTTGCTCGACGCAAGCCCGCATGTTGGGGTTACATCATAGTCCGTATAATGCCCAACAGGAAGTGCAACAGAACGCATTTTGAAATTCGGATAAATCGTCGTCGGGAAATTGATCTCGATTTTATCAACTACAAGCTTGGAAACCTTCTGGATACCAGATTTTCCGGGCTTTTTTTCTGTGCGGATTAGTTGGGCTTTCTCGAGTTGATTAATATGTCTTGTAATAATCGCACTGCTCATATGTAAGGCATGTGCAAGTTCTTTAATATTCATCGAACTTTGTGAAAGTAAGTTCAAAATTTGGATTCTCGTCTCGCTAGCTAAGGCTTCGTAAACAGGAATGGAATCTTTAGAAATATCTAACTGCATGTATAAAAAACCTCCTTTAGTTAATACTTTTATAGATGTAAATAGTTAAATTTTGCTCTTTAAATCAGTTTAGTAAACCTATTAGTTTAGCATAACATAAAATTGCTAATAAAAGAAATAAAAGTGTTGACAATAAAATTTTAGTGAATTATAGTAAAAATATAAAAGAAGTTTAGTTATTTAATTTACTTTTTAGTTAACTAAGTTTTTTTCTTTTTTTACAACATTATATGTAGGCGTTTACATCGGACTGCAGCTGATGTGGAAATACGCGAATATGTCATCAAAAAGTTTGTGAAAAGTCGTTTACTTTAGAACAATGAAAGTGGGAGGAATTGAGATGAAAAAGGTAGTAGGGCTAATTTGTATGTTAATGCTAGTTGTTGGGTTGGCAGCATGTGGTGGTTCGACGGACGCGAAAGATACGGCGAAAAGTAAGGAAATTATATTCTGGAATCCATTTACGGGTCCTGATGGCGCAAATATGCAAAAAATGGTGGATGCATATAATAAGACCAATCCTGAATTCAAAGTGAAAAACATGTCATTAAAAGAAGGGGATATGTACACGAAGATTCCAACGGTTGTTAACTCTGGCAAAAACATTCCAGATTTGACGATTGTTCACGCCGAGCGCATTAAACAATATGTGGATAACGATATGCTGATGTCATATGATGATTACTTAGCAGATTTTCCAGATATTAAAGCCGAGAATTACGTACCAGAAGCTTGGAATATCGGACAAATCGATAATAAGCGCTATAGTGTTCCGCTAGATATTCACTCCTTTATTATGTACTACAACAAGGATTTAGTGAAAAAATATGCTCCGACAGCGCTTGACGACGGTGTTGTGACGTTCGATGAAATTCAAGCTGCTGGAAAATTAGCTAAAAAAGATAAAATAGACGCCGTAACAGTGAGCTGGGTAAAACCAACGTTCCTATCACTTTACGCACAAAACGGCGGTAAATTAACGGAAAACGGTATTGATCCAACACTTGACAACCAACAAGCTAAAGACACATTCAACTTATGGAAAGATATGTACAAAGACGGAATCACAACAAAAGATGGCGAAGACTACTTCCAAAAATTCATCGCTGGCAAAGTTATTTTCGCACCGGAAGGTATCTGGATGCAAAATACGGCGAAAGATGCCAAGTTCGACTGGGGTATCACCAATGCGCCACAACTAAGCGAAGATAAAAATAAAATGGTGAACTGGTCCAGCTCGCATCAATTCACGATGTTTAATAGTGAAGGCCGCTCTAAAGAAAAAACAGCTGGCGTATTGAAATTCATCGACTGGGTACAAGACAACTCGCTAGAATGGGCAAAATCAGGTCAAAACCCAGCATCACTTAAAATTGTAGAAGACCCAACGTATAAAGAAATGCCACAATCCTTCTTGTTACTTGATCCAGCAGAACAAAAATCATTGAAAATTTTCGATTATAAATACAATGGTTACGTATCAGAACAACTGGACGCGAACGGAAATGATATTATTTTCGGCAAAACACCGGTAGATAAAGGCCTCGCAGATATGCAAAAAGCAGTCGAAGATAAAATCGCCAAAGATAAATCGAATAAATAAGAAATGAGGGGTTAAAGATGTGAAGATGTCTTGCCCCTTCATGAAGAATTTAGAGTGGGGGTTTGGTTAATGGAAGCAAATGCTAAAACAATCACGTATAAAAAAAAGAACTGGCGCTTTACGCCGTGGTTATTTGCAGGTCCGCATTTGATTATTTTCTTGATTTTCTTTTTGGTTCCGGTTGTGTATGGGATTTATATTTCGTTTACGGATTGGGATTTAGTTGGGACACCTGATTTTGTTGGATTTGATAATTATCGCGAGATTTTGTTTCAGAAGGATTCAACGTTTTATGAGCAGCTACATAATGGGTTGCGCAATACCTTCATCTTTGTTGTGTTGACTGTGCCATTTTGTATTATCGTGCCGCTGTTGCTTGCGAGTGCGTTGAACGCGAAACCGAAGTTAAATAAGCTGTTCCAATCGTTGTTTTATTTGCCTTCGCTATTTGCGATTTCAGCGGTTATTATTATTTGGGGATTGATGTTTAATGTGAGTTTCGGACCGATTAATCAGTTTCTTGGAACGACGGTTAACTGGGTTGGAACGCAGCCTTATGCCTGGCTGACGCTTGTGATTGTAACGGTTTGGTGGTGTATTGGTGGGAACATGATTATTTACCAAGCAGCGCTAAATGGGATTTCGAAAGATTTCTATGAAGCGGCGGACATTGACGGAGCTACCTCGGTGCAAAAATTCTTCCGGATTACGTTGCCGAGTATTCGCGCGCAGTTACTTTATACCGTCGTAATGACAACGATTGCGCAATTTAACGTTTATGGCCAACCGTTGATGCTAACAAAAGGTGGGCCATCTGGTTCGACGACGGTACTTTTGATGTATATTCAGCAAAATGCGTTTGGTACAGGTCAGTCGATTGCGGGGATTGCGTCTGCGATGGCGGTTATTCTAGGATTGTGTATCATGGCCGTTTCTGCTGTCCAATTTTTCTTTTTACGGAATAAAAACTAGAGTGAGGGGAATGAAAATCTGATGAAAAAAGATTCGCGCTTTATTCCAAAATTAATTGCTTTTGTATTCTTGCTTGTGATGGCGATCATCTGGGTTGTTCCGCTTGCTTGGGGGATTGTGACGTCGTTTAAATCAGAGGCGGAAGTGGCGACGGTGGGCTTTAAGTTCTTGCCGGTGCAATGGGTGACGACGAACTATACGGAATTGCTATTTGATAATGCGGCGACACCGCTTTTACGTTGGTTTATGAACTCGATGATTATTGCGGTTTCGCAAACGGTGTTGGTGCTCGTTGTGGTGTCGTTGGCGGCGTTTGCTTATAGTCGTTTAAAGTTCCGCGGACGCAATGCGATGTTTGTATTTTTGATGGCTACGATGATGTTTCCGAGTGTGGTGAATTTGATTCCGCTTTATAAAATTATCGACACGTTCGGATGGGTGAATAATTATTTAGCGGCGATTGTGCCTGGTGCTGCGGCTGTCTTTAATATTTTCTTAGTGAGACAGTTTATGGTGAATATTCCGATTGAATTTGATGAGGCGGCGCGTATTGATGGTGCTGGCGATTTCAAGATTTTTTACAAGGTTATTTTGCCACTTTTGCGGCCCGTATTGATGGTTGTGGCGTTGTTTACGTTTACGGCTGCTTGGAATGATTTCCTCTGGCCGTCGATTGTGTTTAATGATATTGAAATGATGCCGATTACGCCAGGATTGCAGTTGCTACAAGGGATGTACCAAGCGCAACCGGCGCATTTGATGGCAGGGGCACTTGTCGCGATTGTACCGACATTTATCTTGTATTTATTCGCGCAAAAATATTTCTTACAGTCTATGGCATTGTCATCAGGCGTAAAAGGATAAGGGGGAGTTGGCATGAGCAGACGATTAGAACGAGTCTTTATATATATCGCAGCGGCTTGGCAGTTGTTGGACGGCTTGCTGACAATCTTCGTGTACGGCGTATTTATTAAAAAGCAAGGCTTGGATGTAGCGGGGCTTTCTGTTGCGCAAATGCGGGCGATGAAGGCGTTGTTTGGCAGTATTTTTAACTTTGTCGTGATTTTCGGGGTATTGTTGATTTTACTCGGATTATTGAATATTTATTTGGCGCGAAAACATTGGAAGGACGGCGTAGTTGGCTGGAAATTACCAGTTTGGTTGCTCGTTTGTGGGATTTTCTCTTACTTCATTATGGATATTCCAAACATTTTCTTGTTTATGAGCGCGGGAATTATTGGCTTGGCTAAAAACAAAGGTATGAAGGCGCGGCAAAATGTGACGATTAGGGAGGAAATAGGATGACAATTTTACATCCAAGGCCGCAGTTTGTGCGGGAGAATTGGGAGAGTCTGGACGGTGCGTGGGGATTTGCGTTTGATGATGCGCAAGTTGGCGTGAAGGAGCGGTGGTATGATGGTTTGCCAGAGCAGACGCCGATTCAAGTGCCATTCACTTATGAAACAAAAGCGAGTGGCATTCATGATGAATCGCATCACGCGACGGTTTGGTATGAGAAAGAAGTGACGCTTATGACGGATAAACATGTGTTGCTACACTTCGAAGGTGCGGATTATGCAACGACGGTTTGGGTGAATGGTAAGGTTGTTGGCGAGCATTACGGTTGCTATACGGCGTTTTCTTTTAACATCGCGGATTACATGGTCGAAGGCAAAAATCGTATCACTGTTCGCGTACAAGACAGCGTGGACACAGCGCAACCTCGCGGTAAACAACGCTGGATTAAGGACAATTTTGGCTGCTGGTACGTGCAAACGACGGGTATTTGGAAATCGGTTTGGCTAGAGTACGTGTCACCGATTCATATCGACTACGTGAAAATGACGCCAGACGTAGATAACCGCAAAATCGATCTGGAGCTAGAAACGAACGCATGGCATGACGGCTTAATCGCGGAAGCAACGATCACATTCGACGGCGAACTCATCGAAAAAGTAAGCGCGTTTGTAAAAGACGGTGTTGCAACCATGCAAGCATCTGTCCTTGCGAAGGGCAATCCGTGGAGTATGAAACTTTGGAATACCGAAACGCCGAATTTATACGATATTCATTTTTCACTAATAGAAGAAAACACCGAAATCGATCACGTCACATCTTATTTCGGCATGCGCAAGATCGCAATTGAAGGAGATAAAATTTTGCTAAATAACGAAGAATTGTATCAGCGCCTCATTCTCGACCAAGGTTATTGGCAGGACAGCGACTTAACACCGCCATCCGTCAGCGCGCTCGAACTGGACATCGACAAAATTCTCGAAATGGGCTACAACGGCGTGCGCAAACATCAGAAAGTCGAAGATAACCGATTCCTATACCTCTGCGACAAAAAAGGCGTCCTTGTCTGGTCAGAAGTTGGCTCCACATACAGTTTCAGCGACAAAGCCGTGGCGAATTTCACTTCCGAATGGCTCGAAATCGTGAAACAAAATTACAACCACCCGTCCATCATCACATGGGTGCCATTCAATGAATCGTGGGGCGTTTCCGACATTCACAGCAACAAAAAACAACAACAATTCACAGAAGGCATCTACTATCTAACAAAAGCATTTGACGGCATGCGACCAGTCATCACAAACGACGGCTGGGACCACACGATTTCTGATATTATCACATTACATGATTATGAAGAAATCGGTGAGTGCTTCACCAAACGCTACACCGATCGCGAAAAATTACTCTCCAACGCGTTCCAACACAACCGTTTCCGCCATCCATTCGCGAAAAACTACGTCGATAAAGGACAGCCAGTGATTATTTCTGAATTTGGTGGTATCGCTTTCCAATCCGAATCAGGCTGGGGTTACGGCAATCAAGTCAAAGACGAGGCGAGTTTTATCGAGCGATTTGACAAGATTACAGGTGCGATTCAAGCGCTCGATTATATTTCCGGTTTTTGCTATACGCAAGTCAGTGATGTGCAGCAAGAAATTAATGGCTTGCTCACCATCAATCGCAAAGACAAAGTGGACCTCTCCGCGATTCGCGCCATCAATGAACGACGTAAAAATTAACACACAACGGATGACTTTTCAATCATTTTTTCCAATGCGGCGCAATTATTATTTCTTTTCAGAGCTATTTCCGATATAATGAAAAGATATACTAAAAGTAGGGACCTCGAAAGACAGGCTCGAAATGATTGGAAGATGTCTATGTTTAAGAAAATGCTCAAGTCCTATGACTACACATTGTTAGCTGTATATCTCATCGTGTGTATCTTCGGATTAATTATGGTTTATAGTTCCAGTATGTTTGTTGCCATTAACAAAGGATGGGACCCAGCAACGTTTTATAATAGTCAGTTGAAGAATTGGATTATTTCACTTGTTCTACTGATTTTCTTCGCTGTCTTTCCATATAAAATCTTGCAAAATAATAAAATGTTGATGTTGATTATGTTTGGATCGGTCAGCCTGTTATTACTTGTTTTAGCATTCGGTGATTCGGCTAATAACGCACAGAGCTGGCTTGTGTTAGGTCCAATTCGGATACAACCATCAGAATTTATCAAAGTATCGATGATTGTCTACATGGCGGCTGTTTATTCCAAGAAGCAGCGCTATATTGATGATTTTAACCGTGGCGTATTGCCCCCTGTACTCTTCCTCGTTGTGATTTGCTTTTTGATTTTGTTGCAACCAGATATTGGAACGGCATCTATTATTTTTATGACAGGGTGCGGAATTATCATGGCGTCTGGAATGCGCTTAAAAACGATTCTCAAACTCGTAGGATTGGGCTTAGCCATCTTAGCGGTTTTATGTATTATCGTATTTTTACTACCAGAAGATATCCGTTCCAAATTAATTACCCCAAAGCGGATTGGACGGATCACAAGTTTCCAAAATCCGTTTACAGATCATGGAGCCAGTGGTTATCAGCTAGTCAACTCGTTCTATGCGATTGGTTCAGGCGGATTTTTTGGACAAGGTCTAGGTGAAAGTGTACAGAAATTGGGATATTTACCAGAAGCCTATACTGATTTTATTAGCGCGATTATTGCGGAAGAGCTAGGCTTTTTTGGGATTTTAATCACAGTTGGAGGTATTTTCTTTATCGTATTGCGTTCTATTGCCAATGGTATGCGTTCCAATGATGCATTCGGCTCTTTGCTTTGCTATGGAACTGCGACTTTGATTGGCATTCAGGCATTCATTAACCTCGGTGGAGCGACTGGAATGATCCCATTGACCGGTGTAACATTACCATTTACGAGTTTTGGTGGCTCCTCCCTAATGTCTTTGTCGATTTTAGTTGGCATTGTGTTGAATGTCTCAATGATTAGTAAGTTTCAGAAAAAATACGGAACAGATGGGCAGTTAGAGAAACCAGTGAAAATGGTGCAAAATGGAATACGAAGATAACGAGCCAATTGTTTGGCTCGTTTTTCCTTCATAAATGGCTGTATAGGTTGAATTATCAGAGTCGCATACAATATTTTTTTATGAAAATAGGTAAAAAGAATTTACATTCGGGGCACTTTAATACTATAATTAATGGATATACCGAATTTCTCCATGACGGTAATATGTTAGCAGCTATGTAGATAGAAAAAATCCAGTGCACGGCAGCCTGACCTTGGCTATTTTATGCCCAAGACAGTGTTTGTCAGTAAGAGCTGGAGAAAAATTTTAGGTAGTGTAGGTTAGGAGGAAAAAAAATGAACAACATTAAAAAGGTTTTAGTTGCCAATCGTGGCGAAATCGCAATTCGCGTATTGCGTGCATGTACGGAACTAAACATTAAGACAGTGGCGATCTATTCGCAAGAGGATACGGCGGCTTTTCACCGTTATAAGGCGGATGAGGCTTACCTCGTAGGGGAAGGGAAGAAACCGATCGATGCTTATCTTGATATCGATAATATTATCGAAGTTGCTAAAATAGCAAATGTTGACGCAATTCACCCTGGTTATGGCTTTTTGTCGGAAAATATCGACTTCGCCAAGCGTTGTGAAAAAGAAGGCATCATTTTTGTAGGACCTAAATCGAAACACCTAGACATGTTCGGTGACAAAATTAAAGCAAAAGAACAAGCTTTATTAGCCGATATTCCAGTTATTCCAGGTAGTAACGGACCTGTAGTAAGCGCTGAGGAAGTAGCTGCTTTTGGAGAAAAACATGGCTATCCATTGATGGTAAAAGCATCACTTGGCGGAGGCGGACGTGGCATGCGTGTCGTTCAAGGCCCAGCTGATGTAAAAGAAGCATTTGACCGCGCAGGATCAGAAGCAAAAGCGGCATTTGGTAACGACGAAGTATACGTTGAGAAATGCGTCGTTAATCCGAAACATATCGAAGTACAAATACTCGGTGATTCGCATGGTAACATCGTCCATTTATTTGAACGTGACTGCTCTGTGCAACGCCGTCATCAAAAAGTAGTAGAAGTTGCGCCATGTAATGCCATCACATCTGATTTACGGGAACGTATTTGTGATGCTGCTGTAAAACTAATGAAAAACGTGAATTATTTGAACGCAGGGACGGTTGAATTTTTAGTTTCTGGCGAAGAATTTTACTTTATTGAAGTCAATCCTCGTGTTCAAGTAGAACACACGATTACAGAGATGATTACAGGTATCGACATCGTTCAGTCGCAATTATTTATTGCTGATGGTTCGTCGATGCATGATCAAATCGTAGGCATTCCGCAACAAGAAGATATTCATATTAATGGTTCAGCAATTCAATGCCGGATTACAACTGAAGATCCGTTGAACAACTTCATGCCAGACACTGGGCGTATTAATACATACCGCTCAACAGGTGGTTTTGGCGTTCGTCTTGATGCAGGTAATGGTTTCCAAGGAACGGTCGTAACACCTTTTTACGATTCTTTACTTGTAAAACTATGTACATGGGGTATGACATTTGAACAAGCATCTCGTAAAATGATCCGTAACTTGGTTGAATTCCGTATTCGCGGTGTTAAAACAAACATCCCGTTCCTCTTAAATGTTGTCCAACATCCGGATTTCATTAGTGGCAACTACAATACATCATTTATCGACTCCACACCAGAACTGTTTGACTTTCCTAAAGTACGCGACCGTGGCACGAAAACGCTACGCTACATCAGTAACGTTACTGTTAATGGGTTCCCAGGAATCAAACAACGTGAGAAATTAGTTTACGATGAGCTACGCATTCCAAAAATCCCGTTTGATGCAAAAATCGAACCAGGAACGAAACAAATTTTGGATGCAAAAGGTCCTGCTGGCGTAGTCGAATGGGTAAAATCACAAAAAGAAGTATTACTAACAGATACGACATTGCGTGATGCGCATCAATCGTTACTTGCAACGCGTGTCCGTTCTAAAGATATTTTCCAAATTGCCGATCCAATGGCTCACTTATTGCCAAACATGTTCTCCTTTGAAATGTGGGGCGGGGCAACATTTGACACAGCGTATCGTTTCCTAAATGAAGACCCATGGGTACGTTTAGAAACATTGCGCAAACAAATTCCAAACGTGATGTTCCAAATGTTACTACGCGGAGCCAATGCTGTTGGTTACAAAAATTACCCAGACAATGTGATTCGCGAATTCGTGAAGCAGTCCGCACAAAGCGGTGTTGATGTATTCCGTATTTTTGACAGCTTAAACTGGTTGAAAGGTATGGAAGTATCCATTGAAGCTGTTCGTGATGCTGGGAAAATTGTGGAAGCAGCAATTTGTTACACAGGTGACATTGAAGACCAGACACGTACGAAATACAATGTAGATTACTACAAAGACATGGCGAAAGAACTTGTCGCACAAGGTACCGATATTCTAGCAATTAAGGATATGGCTGGACTTTTGAAACCACAAGCAGCGTATCGTCTTGTTAGCGAACTAAAAGACACTGTCGATGTACCGATTCACTTGCACACACACGATACAAGTGGTAACGGTATTTACACGTACGCTGCAGCAGTAAGTGCGGGCGTTGATATTGTCGATGTAGCCTCAAGCGCAATGAGTGGTGCCACATCACAACCAAGTATGACAGGCCTTTACTACGGTCTCGAAAATGGAAAACGTCAAGCGATTCTTAATGCACATAACTCGCAAATGATTAACCATTATTGGGAAGACGTTCGTAAATACTACAAAGACTTCGATAACGCGCTAAACTCACCACAAACCGAAGTTTACATTCACGAAATGCCAGGCGGTCAATACACGAACTTGCAACAACAAGCCAAAGCAGTTGGACTTGGCGATCGTTGGGACGAAGTAAAAGAAACATATGCTGTCGTTAATGACATGTTCGGCGATATTGTAAAAGTAACACCATCATCTAAAGTTGTAGGGGATATGGCGCTATTCATGGTCCAAAACGACCTAAGCGAACAAGATATCTACGACAAAGGTGAAAGCATCGATTTCCCTGACTCCATCATCGAGTTCTTCATGGGCGAAATCGGTCAACCGTACCAAGGATTCCCAGAAAAACTACAAAAACTAGTGCTTAAAGGTCGTGAGCCTCTAGCAGAACGCCCTGGAGCTCTTATGGAGCCGGTTGATTTTGAAGCAGTTCGTGCCGAGCTAGCAGAAAAAATGCCAAAATGCCGAGCCTACAGACCATGATGTCATGTCTTACATCCTTTATCCAAAAGTATTCCTAGATTACTTAACGATGATCGATAAATATGGTGATGTCACAGTACTTGATACACCAACATTCTTCAAAGGCATGCGCTTAGGCGAAACCGTAGAAGTAGAACTTGAAAAAGGAAAAACACTCATTATCAAGTTAAATTCTATTGGAGAACCAATTGCCGACGGAACACGCGTTATCTATTTCGAACTAAACGGCCAACCACGTGAAATCTCGATTCAAGACTTCAACGTTCAATCAACCGTTGTAACGCGTCATAAGATTGATACAACCAACCCAGAACACGTTGGCGCAACAATGACCGGTTCTGTTATCAAGATTGTCGCAGAAAAAGGCCAGCTAGTGAAAAAAGGCGATCCATTGCTAATTACAGAAGCAATGAAGATGGAAACAACCATCCAAGCCCCATTCGACGGAAAAGTAAATGCCATTTTCGTAACAGACGGCGACACTATCGAATCAGCAGACCTACTCATGGAAGTTGGTCGCGTATAAACACATAATAAAACAGAAGAGTCGGGCGTATCCATTTGCCTGGCTCTTTCTACGTGTATGAAAGGGAGAGTATAACACATGCCAATCAAAAAAAGCCTCGCAGTTTTAAGTCTCGCCATCATCCTCGTTCTAACAGGATGCAGCGCCCAAAACACTGCCGAAAAACAAGCAAAAAAACCAGAATACATAGCAACAGACGCGACCGGTTCCAAAGTAGAACTAAGCAGCAAACCTAAAAAAATCGTCTCACTGATGCCAAGCAATACCGAGACACTATACCGCCTAGGCGTAGGCAAAAATGTGATTGGTGTCACATCCAGCGATGACTACCCAGAAGCCATCAAAAAAGTCCCAGTCGTTGCAACAACTGAAATCAACGTTGAAAAAATAATCGGCATGAAACCCGACCTTGTCCTAGGCCACGCCTCCACGATGATGTACAGCAAAGATTCCTACGACCAAATCAAAAAAGCCAATATCCCGTTATTTATCGTAGAAGACGCCCAAAATTACGACACAGTCTACAAAACATTCACTCAAATCGGTGACCTAACAGGTACGACAAAAGAAGCGAATAAGCTCGTGTCCTCGATGGAAGCAACAGACAAACAAATCCGCGAAGAAGCCAAAAAACGTGTGACAACAAAAGCCAAAGTGTGGCTAGAAATCAGTCCAGATTTATACACCGCAGGCAAAGGGACTTTTATCAACGAAATGTTAACCAATATTCAAGCAACGAATATCGTCTCCGAAGAAGGCTACCCACAATATAACGAAGAACAAGTCATCAAAGCAGCCCCAGACGTCATCATCACCATCTACCCAAATGCCAAAGAAACTATCGCCAAACGCTCCGCATGGAAAAACATCCCCGCAGTCAAAAATAATCGCATCTACGAAATCGATCCATCCATCGTGAGCCGACCAGGACCACGACTTATCGAAGGGCAAGAAGCCATTTTTGAAGCCGTGTATCCAGAATAATTTTGAAAAAGTAAGGCTCTTACTTTACAAACGCCCGTTTTTGCGGTAATTTAACATAAGGTGGGGTTTTATTGTCTCACTACAAATACGAAGAAATGGCTTACATTTACGGAAGAATCGACAAATAACAACAAGAAGAGCAACTAAGACACGCGTAAACGACATCATTATGTATCTTTTTCTGGACACAAGAGGTGGAGCCTATACGACATGTAGCAAGAGATTTTCGGTTGCTGACACAGTAAACCGCATTATTATTCCGGAAAGAAGTGTTTTTGTGAAACAAGTATTAGAAGTCCTAAAAGAACAATTTAAGTACGCGCCAATGATTTTTCGAATTGCGCGTTATGAAGATAAAGCCACCTACCAAAGCCATTACCTAGGTCTTGCGTGGCAAATATTAAACCCACTAATTCAAGTTGCGATTTACTACTTTGTATTTGGATTCGCGATGCGAGGCCAATCAGGAATTGCGGGAGCAAGCTACATCGAATGGATGTTGGCGGGTATCATTCCGTGGTTCTTTATTAGCGCAGTTATCCTGCAAGGGGCAAATAGCATTTTTAATAAAATACACATGGTTTCTAAAATGAAGTTTCCGATGAGCGTTATGCCAAGTATAACAATTGTTTCTAACTTAACTAGCTATGTCACAATGATGATTATCTTTTTTGCGTTGCTTTTTGTAAAAGGCGCTCCAGTTTCGATGTATTGGATTCAATTTTTCTATTATTTTGTTGCGATGATTGCATTTCTTTTCAGTGTTACATTGCTGAATGCGACGATTAGTGTACTCGTGCGCGATTATTACGTCATGCTACAATCAGTTATGCGTGTCCTATTCTATGTTTCGGGTGTTGTCTGGAACTTAGACACGAAACTTCCAGGATGGGTTGTTGACCTTTTGAAACTAAATCCACTTGTTTATATCTTGAAGGGCTTCAGGGAGAGTTTTGTCGGTCATAAAGGCTTCTGGCAAGAACCATCCTACACCGTCTACTTCTGGCTCATCACTATCGTCTGTCTGTACGTAGGATCCGTATTACACATGAAATTCCGCGAACGCTTCGTGGATTATTTATAGGAGGTAAGGGCAAATGGCAAAAAATATCAAAGTAGCATTCAAACATGTGTCCAAAGAATACGACCTCTATCAAAATAAATCTGACAAAATCAAGAGTCTATTCTTACCTAAAAATAAGCAAACTCAATCATTCTGGGCATTACGCGACGTTAGTTTTAACATTTACGATGGTGAAACAGTGGGGCTAATCGGAATTAACGGCTCTGGAAAATCAACCATATCTAATATCATGTCTGGCGTTATCCCACCAACTCAAGGCGAAGTGGTCATCAATGGCGAGACTTCTCTAATCGCAATAGCCGTCGGTTTAAAAGGCCCGCTAACCGGTTACGAAAACGTCCGCTTGAAACTGCTTATGCATGGTTTAAAAACATCAGAAATAAACGCTTTGATGCCAAAAATCATTGATTTCGCAGATATTGGTGATTTCATGAACCAACCAATCAAGAACTATTCCAGTGGGATGCGCTCTCGTCTAGGTTTTGCGATTTCCGTGCATACCGATCCTGATATTCTTGTCATCGATGAAGCGCTATCTGTAGGAGATCAGACTTTCTACAAGAAATGCGTAGAAAAAATCACAGAATTTAAAGAAGCAGGTCGTACAATTGTGTTCGTCAGTCACTCCTTAGGCCAAATGAAAAGCTTATGTGACCGCATTATCTGGATGCACTACGGGCAAATCCGTGAGATGGGAAACGCCCAAGAAGTCGCAGATAAGTACGATACATTTGTACGCTGGTTTAATGGCCAATCCAAATCCTACAAAAAAGACTACCAAAACGACTTCAAACGCAAGCAAAAACGCCCACAAAAAGTCATCTATCCAAATCCAAATGCCAATAAATACAAACTAAGCTGGTTCGACAAAATTGCGCTTACTGTATTAATTGCATTGGCGATTTTCTTTGGCTACTGCGTAGGAACAGGTCAGTCTGTTCTAGGTATGTTCAAAGCGAGCGGCGATGAACCGCAAATTGTGAAGCATGTTGATGCAGCAATGGATGCGAGAAGTGAGGCACAACGGCTTTATTAGTTTATGAATAAATAGTATAATGAAAATCGGACAGTTATTTACTAAGGCTGTCCGATTTTTTGAGAGAGCGTATCTGAAGGAGAGAAATGAAATGAAAAGAATAGCAGTACTGGGTAGTTGTGCTACAAGAGATAACTTTAATTCTATTTTCAATGTTAATTATAAAAAAAAAAATTCGAATGTGTTCTCATGCAGAATCAGAGCTCTATTATTTCCATGGCATCTAAAAAAAGAGAAAATCCAGTGGTTTCAGCAGACAATTTTTCGGAATACGATGAGTGGTGCGTTAGATCCGATTTTACAAAAGAATTCTTTGACCATTTAGCGAGACTTCAACCAGATACAATTATAGTGGATTTATTTGCTGATGCTCATTTCGGTGTTTTAGAAATAGAACCCGGAGAGTATGTGTCGAATAATCGTTGGAAATTGTGGCGTACCGCGTATTATAAAGAAGCATTAAAAGATAAAGCCGCAGAACTATCTATCGATAAAGATCGCAAACAGTACATGGAACTCTGGAAAAAATCATGGGATACAGTTCTTGAAAAATTAAAAAAAGCATCACCAAAGAGTAAGATTATTCTTCATCAAATCCGGAATGTGAAGGAATATTATAATTTTGATGATAATCGATTTGACATTGCAACTTCTGGTAAGGTGAAAAATATTAATGTGGATTATTACAATGAGATGTTAGATGAAATGCATGCGTATATCAGAGAAAGTAACCAATCTATTAAAGTTATTGATTTGTTCAAAAAAAATAGAGAGTTTTTAAGTTTTGATGAACATCCATGGGGGCTTTTTTATGTGCATTACACAATGGACTATTATCCTTTATTCATGAATAGACTAAGTGCGATTGAGAAAGACAACAGCTGGTTTCGAATCTTTAAAAAGAATAAGGAAAGAGTTAGCGAATAGCGATAGTATCTATTTACCTCTTCCCACTACACATACTTTTTCACATAAAGAGTATTAGTCTATGTATTCAATAGTTAACGCAGAAATAGAAGATACTGATGGACTATATATCCATTGGTATTTTTTTGTTTAGCAGTAGTGTTATTGCATTTTTTTTCTAAATTTAATAAAGGAATTGTAGGTTGTATAGTTTAATAAGCACATACATAAATAGAGGATACGTGTAAGGAATAACTATGTGTTTGCATGTCTTTCCTTTTATGAATAAATTTTTTCTGTTATACTGTATAAGTATGTAAAAAACAATAAGGATGTAGTGAAATATGAAATTAATAACAATCTCGGTACCTGCTTATAACGAAAGTGAGGTATTACCGCACCTATACGACCGTATAAAGGAAGTCATGACTACGGTTTCGGATCGTTATGATTATGAGCTTTTGTTCATTAATGATGGTAGTTCGGATAATTCGGTTCAGATTATGAAAGAATTGCGCGCCAAGGATTCTCGTGTTTCTTATGTGGACCTTGCTCGGAATTATGGAAAAGAAATCGCTATGGCTGCAGGGTTTGATTATGCAAAAGGTGATGCGATGGTGACGATGGATGCAGATTTGCAACACCCACCAGAGTTGATTCCAGAAATGTTACAACTATGGGAACAGGGCTACGAGGATGTTTATGCGAAACGAAAAATTCGTGAAGGTGAAACTTGGCTAAAGAAATATACATCTAAGAAATACTATCAGTTACTACAAAAAATGTCGAAAACGCCAGTTCTTCCAGATGCTGGTGATTTCCGTCTACTTGACCGTCGCTGTATTGATGCACTCAAAAAATTACGGGAAACACAGCGCTACTCCAAAGGTCTATACAGCTGGATGGGATTCAAGAAAGTAGAAATTGAGTTTGATGCTGCCCCGCGCCTTGCTGGAGAAACGAAGTGGAACTACGGCTCACTGTTTAACCTTGCTTTGGAAGGAATGACATCATTCACCACTACACCGCTCAAAATTTCTTCTATTTTAGGATTTATTGTATCGATTGTTGCTTTTATTTATATGATATATATATTCATTGCAACGCTTGTAACGGGAAATGCCGTCGAAGGTTTCCCAACACTAATGATAGTCATTTTATTCTTAGGTGGAGTTCAGTTGATTTCGATTGGAATTATTGGAGAATACTTGGGACGAATTTTTAATGAAGTGAAGGGTCGACCATTATACTTTGTCGAAGAATACAACGATGAGAGAGAGCCGATAAAATGAAAAAGATAAAGGACTTAATCACGAATTTCAGAAAAGAACATGGCAATTTCTATAGTATTATTATGTATATCATCATGGGAGGCTTTACGACTGTCGTTAATATTGCGTCGTTTTGGCTCTGTTAATTCATTTTTTGGGATTGATTATGTGACTTCAAATACTGTTTCTTGGATAGCATCTGTTATTTTTGCTTATGCAACGAATAAACGATATGTATTTGAAAGCTATACACCCACTTGGAAAGATCGTGTGCGTGAAGCGTCATCATTCTTTGGTTTCCGTTTCTTGACATACTTGGTCGATTTGGCAGTGATGGTTATTTTGATTAGTGGCTTGGGTACAAATGCACTAGTAGCAAAAATTCTAACAAATGTCATTGTACTTGTCTTGAACTATGTATTTAGTAAATGGATAATCTTTAAAATTAGGAAGTAAAAGGTAGGTAAATTATGATTCGTACAGAGAAAAATTGGAAATTATTAGGTTTGATAGGGTTTTTAGTATTTTTATTTTATACGTATATTGCATATCGAACGCCGTTAACACATGATGATTGGAATTGGGGAATGAATGTTGGAATGGAGAGATTCCATAATGGTTTTAAAGACTATAATGGACGCTATTTTGGAAATTATACGGAATTATTAATTACGCGTATCGGTTGGTTGCGTATATTACTTATGGGGCTATTTGGATCATTAATGGTCATTTTACCAGCTCTAATTTCGAAAACGACATCATTAGGTGTGTACTTACTTAGCTTTTTATTATTCCTCACTGTTCCTGCGAATATGTTTGCTCAAACCTATGGATGGGCAGCTGGCTTTTCAAACTATAACACTGCAGCAGTATTTATTTTACTCTACTTGCTAATTATTAAAAATATTTTTATGATAAGAAGCCTACATATAGCATATGGCTGACTATACTCGTTATTCCGCTAGGGATTGTTGGGCAACTTTTTGTAGAGCATGCAACGCTGTATACGATTGTTGCTAGTATTTTTGTTATTATTTGGTCATTTGTGAAATATCGTAAATTCTTTCTTCTTCACATTGTGTACTTTGTATCTGTAATTGTTGGAGCTGCAATTATGTTTTCCAATGGTGCATATGCAAAAATATTTAGTGGGGAAGATGGCTATCGAACTGTCAACAGTGATATGGGGATTTTTGAAAGGGTCTATGATACATTTAAAACAACGATGTACCAGTATCTTGTTATGAATAATGTGGGGCTGAATATTGTACTTGCAATCATTGCGATTTTCGTATTAATGAAAGTAGCGCAAAACATTTCTACAGTGCAGCTTATCTTTAAGGGGCTATTCATTGTAGTACTAACTATTTATCCGCTTTACAAACCATTAGTAGCAGGTGTTTTCCAAATTTCTTCAGAAGCGACTACTACTTTTGAAGCCTACTTTTCCTTACTCTTTTATTTAGTATTGCTTGCTACAGTGCTAATGTTCATACCAACAGCGAATCTAAAGGCGGAGCTGTCATTCTATCTTATTTCAGTCGTTACATTGGCCGCACCACTCTTCTTTGTGACTCCATTTGGACCACGTAACTTTATTATTTGTTATATGTTTTTTGTATTATTTGCTGTTAGAACTGTGCAATTTTTGTATACAGAGAACTATTTGAATTTGCGTTCTTTATATTTACCGATATTTTCTTTAGTCTTACTGTTCGTAATAGCTTATTCTTATGTTTTTACAGAAATCGGACAAGCAAGTGATGCACGCATGAAGAGTGTTCGCGAGCAGGCCGCCGCTGGAAAGCAGGTTGTTGAACTAGAGAGACTTCCATATCAACAGTATTTATGGATGAGCACGCCAATTCAGGACGGACCGCATGCACCAGTTTTTGTGAAATATTACAATCTACCTAAAGGCACGACCCTAAAAATAGTTCCATACAAAGGTGCAAAATAACACATTTGTAATGTTGTTTTCGACTGCCAACTGTGAAATAATAGACAGGTACGTAAATTATTTCAAGGAGGTAAAGGTCAATCAGAAAAATAGCAATATTAGCGTTGGGGTTTGTAGCAACTTGCACTTTTTTTTGTGACGAAAGAACCGTTACAAGCGGAGGCAGCGACTTCTTGGTCGGCAAGTTACTATAATAACACAACGCTTTCTGGCACGCCGGTCCTGAAACAAACAGAGAAAGCACTTCATTTTGATTGGGGCTATGGTTCACCAAGTTCGAAAGTTAATAAAGATAATTTTTCGGCGAAGTACGAAGCTGACATGACATTTAATGAAACAGCGACGTATCGAATTAGTGGTGTGGCGGATGATAGGGTCAAGGTCTATGTCGATGGAAAATTGGTAGTTGATAAGTGGACGAATAATGTTCACCGACTCAACGAATTGGTTAGTATTACTAAGGGAACGCACAAGATTAAAGTGGAGTACGTGGAAGTATCAAGTGCCGCGAAACTCTGGGTAGACTTTACGAAGAGTACCAATTGGAGTGCGCAATACTATCCGAACAAAACGGTGAGCTTGCCGATTAAAGGTTCTGAAGATCTCGGTGCAAAAATCAAGAAAGACTGGGGTTACGGTTCACCAAACACAGCGCTACCAGTAGATGCTTTTTCAGCAACATTTCGTAAAAATATTACGCTAAATGCTGCGGCTGATTATCGTATTATTGGTCGTGCTGATGACGGAATTCGGGTGTATGTAGATAATAAGCTTGTGTATAATAATTTTAAACCAAGCATGGCTAATCTGAATATGACGATTCCTCTGACAGCAGGTACGCATGAAGTACGTGTAGATTATTTGGAAGCAGGCGGTGCAGCTTATATTACGGCTGACTTAGTTCCGGCGAATCAATGGAACGCGGTATATTTTCCGAACAACAATATGACAGGTACGCCGAAGCGAACAGAAAAGCTAAATACAGACAGCTACTTGAATAAAGTTTGGGGTTATGGCTCGCCAGGTGCTGGTATTGGTGTGAACAACTTTAGTGGCTTCTTCTCGAAGCAATACAATATCACGGAAGCAGGAAACTATCGCCTTGTTGGGAAAGTAGACGATGGCGTACGTGTTTATGTGGATGGAAAAGCTGTTGTAAATAGTTGGGATACATTTCAGGATAATCTGAACTATACCCTCCCGCTGACAAAAGGTAAACACCAAGTGACCGTTCAATACCGCGAAAAGACTGGAGCAGCTCATGTACAAATGAACCTTGTGAAGGCTAATGCGTGGTATGAACAGTATTTTAACAATACAACTTGGGGGCTTAGCTCGGTTTATACGACAGTGGGTTCGACATCGAATAAGCTATCGCATAAATGGGGAACTGGTTCTCCGAATTCGAGTGTGAACAGAGACAATTTTACGGGTATTATGGATAAGCAAGTCGAAATTACTGAAGCAAAGGATTATCGCATTATTGGTAATGTAGACGATGCAACAGCAATTTTTGTAGATGGTAAGCAGGTTGTAAACCAGACAGCACGTGGTGAATTTTATCCGGTTGTATCTTTAACAAAAGGTACTCACGACATCCGGATTAAATTCAAAGAAGGCGGTGGAGCAGCTTATGTGAATTTTGACCTCGTCGATGCTAATTCTTGGTATGCGAAATATTATCCTAATGAAACTGTATCAGGTTTTCCATATGCATATGACGAAGTGATTGGTACAGCACTCATGAAGAACTGGGGAACTGGTTCACCGAATAGTAGCGTACCAAGTGATCATTTCTCTGCAAGAATTCACCGTCAAATCAGTGTTCCAGAGTCGTTTCACTATCGCTTTTACGGTAATGTGAAAGACGAAGCTATTATTTATATGGATGGTAAAAATATGGGTACCGTGTCTGGACAATACAACAAGGTGATTTGGATGCCAAAAGGCAAACATGCCATCTCTATTGCCTACAAGCATAAGACAGGTGCAGCGTCCATCAATATGAATATTGAAAAACTAGATAAATGGTTTGCGCGTTACTATAAAAACACCACATTAACAGGTGATTACGTGACGAAATCATATGACACACAAACCGCATTTTATCAAAACTGGGCATATGGTAGTCCAGATAAAGCAATACCAACAGACAATTTCTCTGCAGTCATCGAGAAACAATACTATGCTCCAAAAGCGCAAAACTACAATATTGTAGGTCGTGCTGATGATGGTATGCGTGTGACAATTGATGGCAAAGTTGTTTTCGATAATCGGAATCAAACTTATGTACGTGAAGAAAACGATGTCGTAGCCTTAACGGCTGGCTGGCATAATGTCAAAGTGGAATATGTGGAACGTACAGGAGCGGCATCTATTGATTTTAATATGTTACCTTCCAACACATGGGTGGCAAGATATTATCCAACAAATACCTTCTCTGGTCGCCCAGTTTATAAAACAATGAGTAGTATTAATGATAACTGGGGTACAGGTAGTCCAGGACCAAGCATTCCTAGTGACAACTTCACGGCTCGCTATGAAGCAACATTAAACATGGCGAAAGATGGTAACTATGAAATAACGGGTCGCGCCGATGATCGTATCCGTGTAAAAGTAGATGGTCAAGTTGTGTATCAGCAATGGGTAGCGGGGCTTAATAATTACAAAGAAACAATCCCGCTTTCAAAAGGAAACCATAAGTTTATCATTGAATACATGGAAGATACGGGAAGTGCAGCGCTTTCTTTCAATATCAACTATGTTACAGGCATCGAGCAAAATTATACAACAATCCCGTATAACTACACACTTGCTTCGGCGCTAGCGAAACAAATGGCGGGATCACCGCCACCACAAACAAGCGTGAAGCCACCAAATAATTATGTTCGCAGTAATTTTGTAACTTTAAATGCTGGTGGTGGGACAGGTAAAATGAACGCTGCAACTAGTGTGCGAGATGCGGCAAACCCGAACGCATTCCTTGTTGGACCACTCGCGAAAGACGTTACTATCACCATTACAGGGACTGTAACAGGAACGGATGGCGCGAAATGGTATAAATTCAACTACACACGTGCATGGGTTAACGCCTACCAAAAAGACGTACAATATTATATGAATCCAAACAATTTCACGAAGGGTTCTAAAGAATATTTGCAATTCCTTGTTCTATCAAAAGCAGCAGGAATCAATATTGCCGAAGTAAACAGTAAAGTTCTTGCTAACAAAGGAATCTTAACTGGAAAAGGTGCAAGCTTTGCAACTGCCGCTAGGACATATAAAGTAAATGAAATTTATTTGATGTCGCATGCGATGTTAGAAACAGGAAATGGTTCTTCCCAACTTGCTAATGGTGTATTAGTAAGTAGTGTTGATGGCAAACCAGTAACACCTAAGACTGTATACAACATGTATGGAATTGGCGCTGTAGATAGTAATGCGTTAAAGGGTGGTTCTGAATATGCTTACAAACAAGGCTGGGACACACCTGAAAAAGCAATTATTGGTGGCGCGCAGTTCGTTGCGCAAAACTATGTATCAAAAGGACAAGATACGCTCTATAAAATGAGATGGAATCCCGCTAATCCTGGCGTACATCAATATGCAACAGATATTAAATGGGCGACAAGTCAAACAACGAGTATGTATAACATCTATAGCTTACTAACAAGCTATATTCAAAACTTTGAAGTGCCTAAATATCAATAAAAAATGCTTGGCCTAGCAGGAGACTGCCGGGTCAAGCATTTTTGTTATTTCTTCTTTTTCGTGTCTTTTTTATGAATTTCAACGTATAGCTCATCAATCAAGCCAGCAACTTCGTCTTTAATTTCTGGATGTCTTAATGCAAATTCCATCGTTGTTTTAATAAATCCAAATTTATCTCCAACATCAAAACGTTGACCTTCAAAATCATAAGCAAACACACGTTGGATTTCATTTAAACGATTGATAGCATCTGTTAATTGAATCTCACCGCCAGCACCCGGCTCTTGTGTTTCCAAAAAGTCAAAGATTTGCGGTGTTAGTAAATATCGGCCAAGAATCGCCAAATCGGATGGAGCTTTGTCTGGATCTGGTTTTTCTACAAAACCTTTAACATTATATAAGCCATTGCTGTATTCATTTAATGGATCAATGATACCATAACGATATGTTTCTTCGTGTGGAACGTGCTGTACACCAATGACGGAGCTATGCGTTTTTTTATATTGATCGATAAGTTGTTTGGAGCACGGTGTTTTGGACTGAACAATATCATCACCTAGCATAACGATAAATGGTTCGTTCCCTACAAAACCCTTTGCTTGCAAAATCGCATCACCTAGACCTTTTGGTTTGGACTGGCGAATGAAATGTAAATTGATATTTGTCGTTTCTTCTACCAAATGCAAGAGTTCTAGTTTATTTTTCTCACGCAAGTTATTTTCTAGTTCTGGCACAGAGTCGAAATGGTCTTCAATCGCGCGTTTTCCTTTACCGGTAACGATTAAAATATCTTCAATTCCTGATGCAACTGCTTCCTCGACGATATATTGAATCGTTGGTTTATCTACAATAGGTAAAATTTCTTTAGGCATTGCTTTTGTTGCGGGTAAGAAACGAGTTCCAAGTCCCGCTGCTGGAATGACCGCTTTCCTTACTTTCATAATGGCATTCTCCTTCAAAAAAAATATTGTCGTCCACGTAATTCATTATAAGGGATAAGTACGTTGATTTACAAGTTTTTGCAGGCATTGTCTTATTTCTTGTGAACGTAATTATTTAAGCCTATATGAGTGCATCCTTTTAAATTTACTGAGTCCTTGACATTTTGCTGTAATTATAATAGATTTGAGAGTGATAAATAAAAGTTTGAGGGAGAAATAGAATGCTCTATGAGATTGTAAAATCAGCTGCTATTGCAGAACCTAAAGTATCGGTTGTTATACCGGTGTATAATGTTATTCGCTACATTGATGAAACCATTGACTCTTTACTTAATCAAACATTGAACGGAATTGAAGTTGTGCTGGTGGACGATGGCTCATCAGACGGCAGTTTAGAGCGTATTATCGAGATCGCAAATGCGCATGATAATATCGTGGTCGTTAAAGAACCTAATTCAGGGCCTGGAACCGCACGTAATAATGGTTTAGCTGTTGCTAAAGGGAAGTACATTAGTTTTGTTGATTCGGATGATATTTTGCCGGAAAAAGCCCTAGAAATCATGTATCACGCTGCTGAAACGGAGCAAGTTGGTGTTGTTACTGGGATTTCAGTAAGCTTCAATAGTAGCCGTTCGTGGTTTATCGGCGGACATTTCAAGAAAGGGGTTTTCAAGAAAGGGCGCAAGACGCTTGTGAAAAATCCAGAGATGTTATACACGCTTGGCCCATGTAATAAATTATATCGTGCGGATGTGGTGAAAAATATTGGTTTCCCTACATCTATTAAAGTTGCCGAGGATCATCCGTTTGTTTTAGAAGCCTATTTGAAGTCTGGCGATATATATACGGTAGATGAAATCATTTACAATTACCGTGCGCGTGAAGATGAGGGAGATGTCTCCTTATCACAAATTGTGAAGTCAGATCCGTATGTAAGTTTTAAAGATATTATTGAGAGTACCAAGTTATCTGATCCGCTGTTTACAAAATACGTAGAAAATCCGATTGCTCTTGCAAAAATTCGTACAGATTATTATGACCGGATTGTATCTGCTGATATTTGGCCAGCATATAAAGGAATTATCATGGAAGGCAATGCTGGAACGCAGGTCAAAATGTTCGATGCGTTTTATGAATTAGTCGATTCTATGGATGTGAATCTCTATAATAGTCTAGGTGTATTGCAGCGCTTGTTAACATTTGAGACCATTAATCGTTATACTTTTATTAAAGAAAAAGCGCGCCCGAATTATTTGCGAGCATTGAAATTAGCGTATAGCAAGCTTGACCCAGGTTCAATGAATAAATTGCTTTCTTCTAATTTTCCGAAAGAAGTTCGTGCTGGGCAAAAAGCGGCAAACCGTAATTCCGTGCGTCCAATTTATAATCGCTTAGCAGTTCGGAAGGCTGGAACGATGATTTCAGCTAGTTTCAAAAAAGTGGTGATTGGTACGTGGAAGAAGATTCAAGGTATGTCGCGGAACTTCTACGCGCGCCGTATTGCGTTTCCAATTTACAAATTAGGCCAGAAGCAGAATAAAATCGTATTTTTGACGAATAAACATGATATTTTGGCGGATTCGTTTAAGGCTGTTTACGATGAAATATTGAAGCAAAAGCCTGATTACGAAGTTGTTGGCTACTTGAAACAGCCAAACCGTTCTGTTCGTGAGTTGTTAGCTCTGTACAAAGATGTGGCGACGGCGAAATATGTGTTTTTAGATGATTATTATCGCCAAATGTACGGTTTAACGACGAACAATGGTACGGAAGTCATTCAACTTTGGCACGCAGCTGGTGCTTTCAAGAAGTTCGGTTTTAGTTCCATTGGCTATGCGGACAGTAATACGGAAAGCTTTGAACGTTCGGCGCACAAGAACTATTCAAAAGTGGTTGTTTCTTCTAGTGAAATTGTGCCGTTTTATGCGGATGCTTTTGATGTCCCAGTGAAAGACGTTGTACCTCTTGGGGTTCCGAGAACAGATCGCTTTTTCAATGAGGATTATAAAACATATATTAAAGCTTCTTTCTTAGGGAGATACCCGCATCTAAAAGGTAAAAAAATTATTACGTACGCGCCAACATTCCGCGGTGGACCAGGAGAACGTCAGAATTTTGTGATGAACTTGAACATTCGCCGTCTAGCAGAACAACTTGGCGACGAATATGCACTGATTTTGAAGATGCATCCATCTGTTACACGAGGCGTAGGTGTTCCATTTGATTTGCAAGAGTTTGCGTTTAATATGAGCCGTGAAGACATTAATGATGTCTTAATTAATACGGATATCCTCATTACAGATTATTCTTCTGTTGTTTTTGACTTCTCCATTATGGAAAAACCGGTGTTATTCTATGCGTACGATCTTGAGAATTATCTTGGCGAGCGTAACTTCTATTACGATTACGAAGCATTCGTACCTGGTCCGATTGTACGTACAAACGACGAGATTATTAGCGCGATTGAGACGAATGATTTTGATTTGGATAAAGTCCGCGCATTCAAAAAACGTTTCTTCGACGATTTAGACGGAAAGTCAGCAGAACGGATTGTACGAGAATTAATTAAATAAAAATGAAAAACTGGCGCATGAATGAGGTAAGAGAAGTTTATGCGCTAGTTTTATGTTACAATGAAACATATCAACATAAAAAACAGTTAAAGGAGATTAGAGAATGATATACGCTCAAATTTTAGCTGGAGGTAAAGGTACGCGGATGGGAAACGTCAGCATGCCAAAACAGTTTCTATCCCTTAATGGTAAGCCGATTATTGTGCATACCGTGGAGAAGTTTATTTTGAATAATCGTTTTGATAAGATTATTATTTCGTCCCCGAAGGAATGGATGAATCACGCGGAAGATAATATTAAGAAATATGTGTCAGATGACCGTGTGGTTGTTATTGAAGGTGGCTCGGATCGAAATGAAACGATTATGAATGGCATCCGCTATATTGAGTCGAATTTTGGCTTGAATGAAGACGATGTTATTATTACGCATGACGCGGTTCGCCCGTTCTTAACGCACCGGATTATCGAGGATAACATTGACGCGGCACTTGAAACTGGCGCGGTTGACACAGTTATCGAAGCGATTGACACGATTGTAGAATCATCGAATCATGATTTTATTACGGACATTCCAGTTCGTGATCATATGTACCAAGGTCAAACACCGCAGAGCTTCAACATTAAGAAGCTGTACAATCACTATCAGAAGCTAACGGCAGATGAGAAACAAATTTTGACGGATGCTTGTAAGATTTGCTTGCTTGCAGGAGACCACGTGAAGCTTGTGAAGGGCGAAATCTTCAATATCAAGATTACAACACCATACGATCTAAAAGTGGCTAATGCGATTGTTCAGGAGCGTATTGCCAATGATTAACCAAGTATACCGACTAGTATCGGAGCGACAATTCGAAGTTGCCAATGTGGATGAATCTTTGAATGAAGATGTGGTCGTTGTTCGCCCAACCCATTTATCGATTTGTGCCGCGGACCAGCGCTATTATACCGGTTCTCGTGGAAAAGAAATGCTTTCTAAAAAACTACCAATGGCGCTTATTCACGAAGGTATCGGCGAAATCGTGTATGACGCAACCAAAGAATTCAAACCAGGCACAAAGGTAGTCATGATTCCAAATACACCTATGGAAACCGATCCAATTATTGATGAGAATTATTTGCGTACAAGTAAGTTCCGTTCGAGTGGTTACGATGGTTTGATGCAAGATTACGTTTTCATGCGTCGCGACCGTGTCGTTGTCCTTCCAGATGACATTAACCCACGTGTAGCCGCGTTTTCAGAACTAATCTCCGTAGCGGTCCATGCGATTTTACGATTCGACGAGAAAGCCAATGCGAACCGCGAATCATTCGGTGTATGGGGCGACGGGAATTTAGGCTTCATCACAGCATTATTACTAAAAAATTGGTATCCAGAAAGCAAAGTTTATATTTTTGGAAAAACACCATATAAATTAGACTTCTTCTCGTTTGTCGACGAAGCTTTCTCTATCGACAACGTCCCAGAGGATTTATCCATAGACCAAGCCTTCGAATGTGCAGGCGGACGTGGTAGCGAGTACGCAGTAAGCCAAATCATTGACCTAATCAAACCAGAAGGAACGATTTCATTACTAGGCGTATCCGAATATCCAATCGAATTTAATTCCCGCATGGTTTTAGAAAAAGGTCTAACAGTGTATGGAAGTAGCCGCAGTGGTCGCATAGACTTCGAAAAAACAGTCGAATTCCTAAGCAAAAACAAACGCGGTGTCGAATACTTGCAAAACTTAGTAGGCGAAGTCCATACCGTAAAATGCATCCAAGACGTAATCGAAGCCTTCGAAGCCGACCTCCGCAGTCCGTGGGGTAAGAGTGTGATGGAGTGGAGAATCTAGTGCCAAACCTAGTGCCAAACCTAGTGCCAAAACAGCCCGCTTAGCCCTGAAAGAGCTTGGAGCAGGCGCAGTAAAATCTCCGAAGGGCTGGCTGTTGAGGCCGGAAGCTAGAACAAGAAGGCGACGCCTACCATGCAATGTTTCCCGCAGAAAATACGACCACCAAACAACGAAACCATGCAAGCTATCGCGGAGACTTCCGCTCCATTATTCCATCACTAAACAAAACAAACAGGTGAGAACAAGTCCCATCTTTTAAGAACCAAATAACTCAACAAATCAAGGGCTATATCCCATCTAATCGATATAGCCCTTTTAACGGAGGTGAACCCATGAAATTTGCAATAATAGTCCCGTTCTACAATGCCGAAGCCCGCTTAGAAATCTCAATCACAAGCATTATCAAACAATCATACAACTTCACAGAGAACATCCAAATCCTACTCATCAATGACGGAAGCACAGATAATAGTGGCTCTATCGCCGACGAATTTGCTCAAAAACATCCAAATAATATCTATCATATCCGAATCAAAAATGGAGGTCCAGCACGCGCCAGAAACATTGGCTTAATGCATATAAAAGAAGACATTGATTTCGTTGGCTTTTTAGATGCGGATGATGTATATTCATTACATATGATACGCGAAATGGCTCGCTTTGCCGAGAAACATGACGAAATAAACATGATAGTGCCGCCTTTCTATTATTTAGACGATTACGGTTCGCGCAGAAAAATTGGGACACATAAACTGAACACACGATTCGAACAAGGAACCCGCGTCATTGACATTCAAAAAGAACACCAAGCCATCCATTTTTATATTGGCGGAACTTTTTTGCGTTTTAGCAGTTTGAAATATCTTGCGTTTGACGAATCGTTGCGCTTTGGTGAAGACCAGCTGTTGCTGACGAAGCTGTTGCTTGCCGATGAGAAATATGGCGTGGTGGCGAATGTTGGCTATTTTTACTACCGAAATATGAAAGAAGAGAAGTCACTTGTAAATAAATCATGGCAAAATAAATCGCGCTATCAGCCGTTTATGGAAGCTGTTTATCAATCGTATTTACAGGAGTCCAAGTCGAAATTCGGTAAAGTGATTCCGTATGTACAATATTTGATTAGTTACCACGCAAAATTATATTTTTATAAAGAAAATGTGTATTTTCGAGAAGTGTTGACAGAGGATGAACAGGTGGCATTTGTGTCATACTTTCAGCAGATTTTTAGTGAGATTGAGACGCGATTTATTTGGGAATTGGATACTGCACAAGTGGTGAAGGAAATGATGCTGTCACTGCGCAAAAATGGTTGGCCCATCCAGTTTGAAACGATGGAACTGGCGGATATACCTGTTGTTACGATGAGCAAGAAATGGCATAAAAATGGGCATGCGGAGCTGATTTGTCAAGTGGAAGAAGCTCGAATGGAATTGCCAGAGGATGGCTTTTTCGCAGTGAAGACACTGTTTGCGACGAAGCAGGCGAGCGTTGTGAAACGAAAAGAAGCCCAGCTCATTTGGGATGTTGTGGTGCGGCCAGTTGGCAGCATTTCCGCGACGAAAATTAAGTTGCGTCCTTGGGAATTACGAGGAAAATGGTATTATCAAAACCCGGAGAAGAAAGTTGTATTGGAAGACTTTAATCTAACGGTAGAGTTTAGAAAAAAAGCAAAACGGCGATTGAAGTTGAAACGAGCGCTGAATCAATAGAGATAAGAGGTACATCGAATGGCAAAATTAATACAAGGAGTCTATTATTTTTTATTCCGGCTAGTAGGCTTTTTACCGCGAAAACGAAAATTAGTGATGTTTGAAAGTTTTTCTGGGAAACAGTATAGTTGTAATCCGCGGGCGATTTATGAATATATGTTGGAGCAGGAACCGGAGTATACGCTTTTGTGGAGTGTTAATCCGCGCCATACGAAGCTTTTTGAGGAGCATGGTGTTCCTTATGTGAAGCGGTTTTCGGTGAAATGGTTGTTTACGATGGGGCGGGCGAAATATTGGATTTCGAATAGTCGCCTGCCGCTTGAGTTGCCGAAGCCAGCGAAGACGGTTTATGTGCAGACATGGCACGGGACACCGCTTAAGAGACTAGGTGTGGATATTGATGAGGTACATATGCCAGGCCAGACGACAGAGCAATACAAGGCAGATTTTGTACGTGAAGCTGCGAAATGGGATTATCTAATAGCACCCAATGCATATTCGAGTGAGATTTTCCGCAGTGCATTTGGGTACACGGGTGCGATGATTGAGTCAGGGTACCCGCGGAATGATGTGTTGTTTAGTCCGAATAAGGGGCAGCTGATTGCTGATATTAGGCGGAAATTGGTGATTCCTGATGGGAAACGAGTCGTGCTGTATGCGCCGACGTGGCGTGATAATGATTTTTACAAGATGGGCGAGTATAAATTTGATTTGAAATTCGATGTTGCGCAGATGAAGGAACATTTTGGTGAAGATGTTGTGCTACTTGTACGGATGCATTATTTGGTGGCTGAGCAGTTTGATTTTGCGCAGTATGGGGATTTTATTCGCGATGTATCTGCATATGATGATATTCGTGATTTGTATTTAGTAAGTGATATGTTGATTACGGATTATTCGTCGGTCTTTTTTGATTATGCGAATCTTGATCGGCCAATGATTTTCTTTACGTATGATTTGGCGGAATATCGCGATACGTTACGTGGTTTTTATTTTGATTTTGAGAAAAATGCGCCGGGTCCTTTGGTGGAGACAAACGGGCAATTGATGGATGAGATTGCCGCGATATTGGAGCAACCAGCGCAGAGTCATCGCCAATTTTTCCGACAGTTTTGTGAATGGGAGAATGGGCACGCAGCGGAAAAAACTGTGAAAATTGTCTTTAAAAAGTAGGTGTGTGTAGATGAAAAAAGTAGCAATCAGGCTTTATATGACGGCAATTCAGGTGTTAGGCTTTGTGTTTAGACGTTTTCCAATGCAACAAAAAGTCGTGATGTTGGTTAGTTTTCCGGAAAATCCGACGGCGATTTTACGTGAGATGGATAAAATGCATTATTTACCGGAAACAATCGTTTTTTATGATCCACGGTTGAATGTGGACGGGATGGCGCGGAATTTCATGCGTTCATTGCCAAAGACAAATGGTAATTTGATGCGTTTGATGTTTCATTTAAGCACGGCAAAAGTGGTTGTGACGGATAATTATTTTGCGGAGCTCGCTGGTGTGAAATGGCGTGATAGTGCAACATGTGTACAAATTTGGCATGCAAATGGTGCACTTAAGAAGTTCGGCTGGGAAGACAAAGCCGCACAAGCTCGTTCGGATGCTGACAAAGCTCGTTTTCAAGCCGTGTATCAAACGTTCTCCAAAGTACTTGTCGGTTCAGACGAGATGGGCGAAATTTTCAAGCGCGCATTTTTGCTAGATGATTCACGTTTGTTGAAGCTTGGCGTGCCGCGGACGGACTATTATTTCGATGAGGCAGCGTTACAGCAAAATAAACAAAACAGCGTTAAAAAGTATCAATTAGATGGTAAAAAGGTCATTTTGTATGCGCCAACGTTTCGCGATGAGGCGTTAGATGATACAAAATTACATTTGGATGTCGCCTTAATGAAAGAGAAACTTAGTGCTGACTATAAATTATTGTTGAAATTACACCCTTCGATGTTGACAGATTTGCCGAAACAAGAGGATGATTTCTGTATTTTCGTGGACAAAGAAATGGAAATTGAGAAGCTTTTGCCGGTCGTGGATATTTTAATCACCGATTATTCGTCCATTCCATTTGAATTCGCGTTTTTCGAAAAGCCGATGATTTTCTTTGCGTACGATAAGGATGTGTATGATACGAGTCGCGGCCTTGCGGATGGATATGTGGATCGATTGCCAGGGAGGCTTTGCACGATGACAGGCGAAGTGATTCGTGAAATTGAGAATCCGGCCGATTATACTGCGCAAATTCGTGATTTTGGTGCGCGTTGGAATACATATTCCGATGGAGCTTCAAGTCAGCGATTTGTAGACTTTTTGAAAGTGAAAATGGAGCAGGAATAGGCTGGCGGAAAGGCTAATTTATTGATATACTGGTCTAGGAAAGTAGGTGTTTGCATGAAAAAAGTAATTACATATGGCACATTTGATTTATTGCACTGGGGTCATATTAAGTTGCTTAAACGCGCGAAGGAACTCGGCGATTATTTAGTAGTTGCGATTTCAACGGATGAATTCAATCGTTTGAAGCATAAAGAGGCCTACCACAGCTTTGAACATCGTAAATTAATTTTAGAAGCGATTCGCTACGTCGATGAAGTGATACCAGAGAATGACTGGGAGCAGAAGATTCAAGATGTGAAGGACCATAATATTGATATTTTTGTGATGGGTGATGATTGGAAAGGTGAATTTGATTTCCTAGAAGATTATTGCAAAGTGGTATATTTACCGCGAACAACCGGTATTTCTACAACAAAAATTAAAGACGATTTGCGTTAATGTAACCCCCGATTTGGCATTTTTGCTGGTCGGGTTTTTTTGCATTCTTAAATAAACATTAATTTCCGCCAAAAGCGCTTGTTAAAACGGTGGTTTCACTATATGCTTGCTATAAGTCCAATGAAATGAGGAAGTTTTATGTCTATAAAAATGCGATTTATGCTATCTTATATTGCCGTTATCTTGCTAACTGGCGTTTTTCTAATCTCCGCATTCGTGCTTGGGGTATGTACAATCACTGGCGCCTCACCGGGCCAACTCTATAAATCAGCAACCCTCCAACGCCCACTGTCTACTGGAGAAGAAAACGCCTTTTTAGAGCTAAAAATATTGGCAAAAAATTACACCAGACAAACTATTACAATATCAGAACTTCGAAAAATTGGAAAATAGCGGTATCCAAGTTGTCGTTCGAAAAAATGATACAATCGTATACTCATCCACTGAACTATCAAAGAAATCACTGCTAGTTCACATGCCAGAGTATGAAATCAATAACTTGAACATGCGCGGAACCATTGATAATCAAGGCGATTTATTCCGTTATATTAAGTTTGACTTTCTGTATTCAGATGGCTCTCATGGCAGTGTGATGGTGCTTCAGCCTGAGAACTCTTACACCGAAATTATGCAAAAATGGGGCATACCAATCGTTGGGATTATTTTATTATTTGGCTTTTTAGTCATCGCATTACTTAGTTATTTCGTTGCCAAAAGTGTCATTCAGCCAATCTTGCATTTAAAAGAAGGTGCAGAGAAAATTGAATCAGGCAATCTCGACTTCGAAATGGAGAAGACAACAGGCAAAAACGAAATCGCAACACTTATTTCCACCTTCGAAAAAATGCGAATCAGACTTAAAAAATCACTCGAAGTCCAAGAACAATATGAAAACAACCGTAAAGAGCTATTATCCAATATCTCACACGACTTAAAAACACCGATTACATCCATCGTCGGCTATATCGAAGGCATTCAAGATGGTGTCGCCAATACCCCTGAAAAACAAGCGAAATACCTAGAAATCGCGCATACGAAAGCCAAAGACATGAACGCGTTAATTGATGAACTATTCTTGTTCTCCAAGTTAGACTTGCATAAAGAGCCGTTTTACATGCGAAGTGTGGATTTAAACGCCTTACTAGCACAAATTGCGGAGGAATCCGAATTTAGTTTTCCAGATGCACAGATTTCGCTTACCGTTCCAGATGAAAAACTAATGACGAACGCGGATCGTGAGAAATTAAAGCGTGTTTTTGAGAATTTGATTCATAATAGCATGAAATATATGGACAAGACGCAAGCAAAAATAACAATTCAATTAGAAAAACAACAGGACATGGCGATAATCGCATTTGGTGATAATGGAAAAGGAATTTCCGATGCCAACTTAAACGCAATTTTTGACAGATTTTATCGTGAGGAACAATCGCGAAATTCGAATACAGGTGGAAGTGGACTTGGTTTATCGATTGCCAAACAAATTGTTGAGGAGCATCAAGGGCGGATTTGGGCAACGAGTGAACTAGGAGTCGGAACGGCGGTATGCGTTGCGCTGCCATTGAAAGAGGAGGAAACAGGATGAAGCGGATATTATTAGTAGAAGATGAACTGGAAATTGCGGAGTTAGAGCGTGATTATTTGGAGATTAATGAGATGGAAGTGACGATTGAGCGAAATGGTGCACGTGGTCTGGAACTAGCATTACAAGACGATTTTGACTTGATTATTCTCGATATCATGCTGCCGGACATGAGTGGTTTTGATGTTTGCCGTGAAATCCGAGCGAAGAAGGAAGTGCCAATTTTGCTTGTTTCTGCTCGAAAAGAAGATATTGATAAAATTCGTGGACTGGGTCTTGGCGCGGATGACTATATTACGAAACCGTTTAGCCCGAGTGAATTAGTGGCGCGTGTGAAGGCACATTTGGCGCGTTATGAACGACTTGCAAAAAACAATATCGCATCACAAAATGAGATTTTACAAGTACACGATTTGACGCTTGATTTAGATGGCCGCAAAGTTTTTGTTGCAGATCAAGAAATCATTTTTACAACGAAAGAGTTCGATTTACTCGTATTTCTTGCGAAGCGCCCGAACCGTGTTTGGAATAAAGAGCAACTTTTCGAACAGATTTGGGGGATGCAGGCGGCGGGAGACGTATCAACGGTTGTCGTGCACATCCGCAAAATCCGCGAAAAACTAGAAAGTCACGGCGATTTTTCCGAATCCATCGAAACCATTTGGGGCGCGGGCTATCGTTTTAACTTGTAAATAAGGGACACTTGACTCGCAAAATCGTGAGTGAAGTGTTTTTTGTTTAATTAGGCTTGAAACATTAGCATTTTTTGCGTAACTGCGCTATGATGTTTTATAAGAAAACTTAGACAGGAGAATGGGGCATGACTTTATTTCCAGATGATAGTAAAACGTTGCACACAGACTTATACCAAATTAATATGATGAAGGCGTATTGGGATGATAATATTCACGAGCGTCGCGCTGTTTTCGAAGTATTCTTCCGCGATATGCCGTTTGACACGGGTTTTTGTGTATTTGCAGGGCTCGAACGAATTATCGACTATATGGAGAATTTGCGCTTCACCGAGAGCGATATCGCTTACTTGCGTGAAGAAACAGCTTTTGAAGAAGCATTTTTAGATTATCTTAAGAATTTACGCTTTACTGGGACGATTCGTTCTGTCGTGGAAGGCGAATTTGTATTTAAAACGGAGCCAATTATTCAAGTGGAGGCAAACTTAGCGGAGGCGCAATTAATCGAAACGGCCTTGCTTAACATTGTGAACTTCCAAACGCTAATCGCGACAAAAGCAGCCAGAATCAAAAACGTAGTCGAAGGAGAGCCGTTAGCAGAATTCGGAACACGTCGCGCACAAGAAATGGACGCAGCGCTTTGGGGCACACGTGCGGCCTATATTGGTGGCTGTGACTCGACAAGTAATATCCGTGCGGGCAAAATTTTCGGGATTCCTGTTTCGGGCACGATGGCGCATTCGATGGTTCAAGCTTACCGAGATGAATACAAAGCGTTCAAGCGTTACGCCGAAACACACAAAGATTCGATTTTCCTTGTAGACACGTATGACACACTAAAATCCGGTATTCCAAACGCGATTAAAGTGGCACAAGAAATGGGCGATGCAATTAATTTTATCGGGATCCGTTTAGACAGTGGTGACATGGCTTTCTTATCTAAAAAAGCCCGCCAAATGCTAGATGAAGCGGGTTTTCCTGATGCGAAAATTTTTGCGTCGAGTGATCTGGATGAAACAACCATTCTACACTTAAAAGCCCAAAAAGCGAAAATCGATGCGTGGGGCGTTGGTACAAAGCTAATAACGGCTTACGATCAACCAGCATTAGGTGCCGTATACAAACTCGTGGCAATCGCGGATGAGAATGATGTTCTACAAGACTCCATCAAACTCTCCAGCAACACCGAAAAAGTCACAACACCCGCCAAAAAGAACGTTTACCGCATCATCACACATGAAGATGGACCAAAAGCGGAAGGCGACTACATTTGCCTAGAGAACGAGTCATTAGAAGGCGTTACAAGTTTAACGATGTTCCATCCCGTCCACACATATATCACAAAAGAAGTAGAAAATTTCGAAGCCAAAGAATTATTGGTTCCAATTTACGAAAATGGGGAATTAGTATATCAAAGACCATCTTTAGAACAAACGAGAAAATACAAAGGAGAAAATCTAGCCTTGCTTTGGGATGAATACCAACGTACCGTGCGCCCAGAACAATACCCTGTAGACCTAAGCGTCAAGTGCTGGAAAAATAAAATGCAAAACATCGAAAACGTCCGCAAAACAGTCCAAAAACATTCGCCGGTCAATTTCGATCTCCCATTTTAAGCAAGTGAAAGGGGTTAGAGAATGAGTTTACAAAAACAAATTATTGCAGAAATGCACGTCTTACCAAAAATCGATGAAACGGCTGAAATTCGCCAAAGTGTGGAGTTTTTAAAAGCCTATTTAACAAAATATCCGTTTATTAAAACGCTTGTACTAGGCATTTCTGGAGGACAAGATTCAACGCTTGCCGGCAAATTATCACAAATCGCCATCAGCGAATTGCGCGAAGCAACGGGGGACGAGTCCTATCAATTTATCGCCGTGCGCCTGCCTTATGGAACACAGTTTGACGAAGAAGATTGCCAAGATGCCCTTGATTTTATCGAGCCAGACCGGGTTGTAACTATCAACATTAAAGCGGCGGTCGATGCAAGTGTAGCAACGTTACGGGACGCTGATATTGATCTTTCCGATTTTGCAAAAGGAAACGAGAAAGCCCGAGAACGCATGAAGGCCCAATATAGCATTGCGGCGATGAATCACGGAGCTGTCGTAGGAACCGATCATTCCGCCGAAGCAGTCACAGGCTTTTACACGAAATACGGTGATGGTGGCACAGACATTAATCCACTTTTCCGTCTGAATAAACGCCAAGGCAAAGCCCTTCTAAAAACGCTCGGTTGTCCAGAACATCTGTATCTTAAAAAACCGACCGCCGATTTAGAAGAAAACAAACCAGCCTTACCAGATGAAGTTGCGCTTGGCGTCACATATGATGATATTGACGATTATCTCGAAGGCAAGAAAGTACCAACTGAAATCGCAATAATGATTGAAAACTGGTATTTAAAAACACAACATAAGCGTCACATGGCAATCACCATTTTTGACGATTTTTGGAAGAAGTAAAGTGGAGGAGGAGATGACAATGAAAATCGCTTTTGGCTTAATTACGAAATTCAAAGCCCATCCAGGAGACCGCAAAGCATTGGTAAACATTTTGTTGGAGGCAGCGACGGGGCTTGATAAATACAACGCATGTATTCAGTACGTTGTTAGTGTGAACGAAGAAGATCCCGATGTCGTTATCGTTAGCGAAGTATGGACGGACGAGGGCCACCATGCAGCCTCACTTGATAACGAAGAAGTCAAAGCCGTCATTGAACGCGCCAAACCACTTATCCATTCCATCGAAAAAAGCGTAAAAATGGACGTTGTAGGCGGAAAAGGTTTATAAGTTGAAAGAAGCTGTCCTTATTTTTTTAAGGGCAGTTTTTATAGTAGGAGGAACGAGTTTGAAAAAACTACTTATCGTATGCGCAGGTGGGGCCACATCGAGCATGATGGCTCAGCGCGTCGTACAAGAAGCCGAAAAAGAAGGCATGAAAGCTAAGCTATTGTTTCCAGAAGACCTAAAATATGACCGCGTCAAAGCCCACGAAGACAAGGACCTCGTTGTTGTCATGGGTCCAATCGACATGATTACCACACTACGACTTCAAGGTTTCAGCCGTGTCGACGCCGTTTTAGTATCACCACAAGTCAAATATCTTTTCAAAAGTGCTGAAAAAGTATTACAACAACTCGAAATTCCGTGTGACAATATTGATTCGCTTTCATTTGGGAGAATGCGCGGCGATTTGATTTTAAAACAAGGACTTGCATTAATGAACGACTGATTTCATACAAATTTCGGGTTGCAAGAATGGCTAGCAAACGTTACAATAAGAGGAAGTACATTCAAAATGCGCAGCTTACATAAATAAATTTTAAAGGGGTTTTGTGAAAAAAGATGAAAGACTTTACAGAGCAAGAGAAAATTATCGTCCTTGATTTTGGTAGCCAATACAATCAGCTAATTACACGACGCATTCGTGAATTTGGCGTATATAGTGAGCTACACCCACATACGATTACAGTAGAAGAAATGAAAGCCTTGAATCCAACTGGAATTATTTTCTCTGGCGGTCCAAACAGTGTATACGATGAAGGCGCGTTCCGTTGCGACGAAGATCTATTTGAGATGGGCATTCCAATCTTGGGCATTTGTTACGGCATGCAATTAATGACTAACCATTTCGCTGGAAAAGTAGAGCCCGCAAAAGACCGTGAATACGGAAAAGCAAGTATTAACGTGGAGAAACCGTCTCGCCTTTTCGCAGGCTTACCAACAGACCAAATCGTATGGATGAGTCACGGTGACCTTGTTGTTGCAGAGCCAGCAGGTTTTGAAGTAACAGCAACGAGCGCATCATGCCCAATCGCGGCGATTACAAACGAAGACCGCAAAATGTACGGCGTCCAATTCCACCCCGAAGTGCGCCATTCCGTACACGGTAACGAACTATTGAAGAACTTCGCGCTAAACATTTGCGGCTGTAAAGGCGACTGGACAATGGAGAACTTCATTGACATTGAAGTAGCCAAAATTCGCGAACAAGTTGGCGACAAGAAAGTCTTGCTAGCCCTTTCCGGCGGCGTTGACTCCTCTGTTGTCGGCGTGTTAATTCACAAAGCCATTGGCGACCAACTAACATGTATTTTTGTCGATCACGGTTTATTGCGTAAAGGCGAAGCAGAACAAGTCATGGAGACACTATACGGTGACTTCCATATGAATATCATTAAAGTGGACGCAAAAGAACGCTTTATGAACAAACTCGCAGGAATTTCCGATCCTGAGCAAAAACGTAAGACAATTGGTAATGAATTCATCTACGTATTCGATGACGAAGCGACAAAACTGGACGGCGTAGAATTTTTAGCCCAAGGAACATTGTATACAGACATTATCGAAAGCGGCACGGCAACAGCACAAACAATTAAATCACATCACAACGTTGGCGGCTTACCAGAAGACATGCAGTTCCAACTAATCGAACCACTAAACACGCTGTTCAAAGACGAAGTACGCGCACTAGGAACCGAACTAGGAATGCCAGATGCCATCGTTTGGCGCCAACCATTCCCAGGCCCAGGACTAGGCATTCGCGTATTAGGCGAAATCACTGAAGAAAAACTAGAAATCGTCCGCGATTCCGATTACATTTTACGCGAAGAAATTAAAAATGCCGGCCTAGACCGCGAAATCTGGCAGTACTTCACAGCACTACCAAACATCCGCAGCGTAGGCGTAATGGGCGACGGCCGCACGTACGATCACACAGTTGTCATCCGCGCGGTAACCTCCATTGACGGAATGACCGCAGACTGGGCACGAATCCCGTGGGAAGTGTTAGAACTGATTTCAACGCGGATCGTGAATGAAGTTGCGCATGTGAATCGGGTTGTTTATGATATTACGAGTAAGCCACCTGCGACTGTGGAGTGGGAATAGTAAACAAAGCCCTAAAAACTCAGTAATGATGGGGTTTTAGGGCTTTTTTTTATGTCGAGTGATAACAGTTTTTTATTACCATAGTATTTTTACAGATAATAGTTTATCAATTTTAAGTGATATCATTTATTAAAATAATTTTCTATATGAAAGGCTTTGTCGAATTTGATCGAGTCTTTTTTGCGTTTTGATTTTGTTTTTTTGCTTCGGCTTTTGGATAGTTAAATTTCCAGTAACTATGTTTTTCCAAATTGGATTATTCTTTAAAGTTAGATGCCATATAGAGGGATAAATGACATATATTGATAATATCCGGAATAATCTTAGGGGATTAGCATTTGCTGAGCATAGGAGATGGCTTGCTGAGTTAACAATTGATCAGCGTAAGCAAAAAGAAAAAATACTGATAGCTGAATTTCTGGAGCAACGTTAAATATGTTGAAATGATAATTTAGCGTACTATTTTTTCAATAAAATCAATGGTATAATCAAGGAGATATATATAATTATGATCCAATGATTACACAGAAAATTCAACTAGAAAGGAAGCAACGCCATGTCAAAGAAAATTCAATTACCGAGCGGGCGTCTATCAGAACATGCCAAAGAAATCGGCAGTAGTGCCAATGACATATCGTTTGATTTGCGACCTAATATGTCGTATTCCACAAGTTCTGCACGTCAATTGGTACAGAGCAGTATGGATGCAGCAAACATGATTAAAGCCATGCCAGAAGCTTTTAACAAGGATGTACAAAATCTAAAAAACGTCGAGCAAGCATTTGTTGCCTCAGAGAAAAAGATGGCGGACATGTGGAGTAAAGCGCTTCATTTAGACAAATAAAATAACTTGAGGAGTGAAAAGAAGGGATGAAACAGCAGGAAGATGCCGTAAGAAAAAGTATAGAAAAACAACGGGAGTTAGAAGAAGTAGAACGCGATTTTAGGCAATTAAAAACGCCAACAAGAAGATTTGCTCGTACGAATTGGGAGTGCATGGCGAGGCAACCTTTCGGAGAACAAATTAGGCGCGATCGCATTAGAGTTAAATCAAGAACAACGCATGACCCAAAAGCGCCTGTATAACTTAGATGACCAACTACAAGCCGAACACAAACAAGCAAAAGCTGACGTCGAACGAGTGAAAGAGGCGAAAGCGGATGCCACGTATTGATATTGGTGAAGTACGGTATTTTGTCGACCAATTTTTAAACGAGTCTCAAAAATTGAAGGAAGCGCTGACCAACTATCGAAAAGCAGTTGCAAAAATTGTAGCAGATAAAGAAATCAAAGGTGACATCGCAGACAGTGCGAAAGACTATTACCAAACGGTTCACTATCCCATTGTGGACACAACAAAGGCATGTATGACGGATGCCGAAGAAATTTTAAAAAAAGTATATCACAGATTTTCATAATCAAGTGGATCCATCGATGAATGCGAGAATCGATTCCGATGAATTACAAGCGCTACAAGGCGAGATAAGAAAATGCCAAAATCGCTACGAAGACTTGCTAGTAAAAATGAAATCGATGGCTGGTGGATCTTCTTTAGGACAACAAATCGGGATGCAGTTAGGCATGCAAACAGCAATGGGACAATTACAACAGGAAATGCAAATTATTGAACGCTATTTAGATTTTGATATGAGCCACCAAAATGTGATGGAAGATGTGCTGATAAAGCTGTATCAAGTGAAGCAGGGGTTAGCAGAAATTCAAAGCAGTAAAGCATTTAATACCGTCAGTCATACCTTCCACACACAAGCGCTACATATGGGCTGGCTAGATGGTTTGGTGACAGAGAAAAAGCCGAAGCAATATAACTTCGATGACTACACAAAAACATTGGAGGGAAACTATTGGATACTGAGTAAGAATGGTATCACTGACCAAGAAAGCGCGAAGGCGACCATTGCCTATAACGATGCGTTAAAAGATGGTACAATTAAAATGGCAGACGAAGCGTCTGGTGACTTTATGACCGATTATATGGTTGCTGCTGTCAAAGGCGTTAATTTGCTGAATCCAGAAGAACCGTTAACCAAGATGCAAAGCTTCTCTATTATTGCAGGAGTCATGACAGGCATGGTTGCCTTCAAAGGTCGTGGCATGGTATATAAAAAAAAGTAATATCAGCAAAGTAGAGTCTGAGCTGAAAATTAAAGAATATGGCGAACCAATTGTTATTAAAAAATCCATTAATTCTGGGTTAGTTAGAAGTTATATTAAGGATGTAGAACAGAGAACGAGCCGTAAGTTGGCTAAAATTCAAATAGATGCTCTAAAGGATGCATTGCGAACAAAAGAGTATACAAAGCTGACTCCAGCGGAAACAAATAAACACAGATTGGCTTTCAAACAAGTAAAAAATAAACTTATCGTAGAGTGGGAGCAGAAAACTAATCAAACATGGCCACGATATTCTGAAGAAATATTATCTGCTAAATCTGGTAGAGTTATACGTAAAACAGGAGAGCCATACGACGCGCATCATCTTATCGAAAATACATTCGGTGGCGAACATGAGTGGTGGAATATGCATCCAGCAAAATTCCCAGATGAGCATCAAGCGGGTATTCATGGAGCTGGTTCACCTGCAAAAGAGTTATTTAAAGGAGTGAAAAAATAATGCAATTTAAATTTGTGACTAATAATCCTGAAAACAGTTTTTATCCATTGAACCTAAAGGATATTGAACAAGTAGAAAATGAATTAGACCTAACTTTCCCAAGTGAATTAAGACAGTTTTATTTAGAAATAGGCTATGGTTTTTTCAAAGGCTCAGAGTATCAAATAAATAGATTAATGGATCCAGAGTCAGTGAGAGATTTTAGGTTGAGAGTAGACGATTATGAGTTTTATCCAGACATAGAAATTTTTGATGAGGTAGAAGAAGATAAATTAGTCTTTTTTGAAGGCGATGAGAGTACAACCATTTTAATAGGCCTAGGAGAAGGGGAAACAAGTCCGATTTATTTATTTGATACGTTGATAGCCAATTCTCTTAAAGAGTTTTTGGAAAAAATAATGGAAGACGATCTGTACTATATGAAATGAATCACTAGGATTTTCTGACGATGAATCCTAAAAATAAGTTTAGGGTGTTTCCTCGAGCGTTGATAAAAAGGAGTAGATTTAATCTGAAAAAATAAATGATGATTAATTTGGCGAAATAGAATTTGATATGTATTGGAGTGGAAAAACTTCAATCACAATGTTTGGGAAAAAACGTGAAGTTATTCTAAGTATTGATGGGAATGAAGATGCTAATTTTTCATCAATTCAATGTATCAAAAAGATTTGGAAACCTATTTTAACAGCACAGAATGGTCTCCGATTTCTGATGAAGACAGGGAAAAAATCGCTCATCTAAACGTTGAAAAATTGTTAGGGCTAGATGAATAAATTAGATTTCCAGCAAAATAGCTGATTTTTCGTGGTAGTATTGTTCTCAATCCCTTGCCATTCCACGCAAAATATAATATACTAACCTTATTCAAATTCAGTAAGCCCGATAAGGGGAGTAGCAGTATAGCAATGTCGTCAGTACGGGATAAAACCCCGGCATTGTTAGCAATTTTCGATTGTTTGCGAGACCTTACGTTTATTCGTGAGGTCTCTTTTTTGCGTGTAAACGGCCAGTTGTGCTCGTGTGACTTGATGAGAAAATGCAAAAATCAGGAGGAGAGCAATTGAAAAAACTAGTTTTATTATTTGCGATGTCTGTTGTACTCGTGTTCTCACCGCTTGGAACGACGACATACAACACCATTGTGCCAGCGAAATATGAACAAGTAAGTGAAGCGCACGCGAAGGGGTATCGTTCGCCGAGCCGTTCGTATCGCCCGAATAATAACCAAATTAAACGGGATACGACGAAAAAAAACAACGAATAACCAAGCAACAAAAAATAAAAGTAATAATCGTGGTTTCCTAGGCGGACTTTTGTTCGGTGGGATTGCCGGTTTGCTTTTTGGCAGTATGTTAGGAAATATGGGTGCGTTTGGTGATATTTTAGCCCTTATTATTAACGTGATTGCGATTATTTTAGTGATTCGTATTCTGATTTACTTCTTCCAGAAATGGCGGAATCGTAATAATCCGAAGCCGCAGTCGAATGTTTTGATCATCAAGGTCCGACTGAGAATAACGACGGGGCAACGGTTCTTGATGAAGGCAATATCTCGAACGCCGTGATTCATTTCTTCACGCATGAAAAAGGTCTGCAGTTGGACGACGTGGAAGTGGTGTTGACGTATGACGAGAGCAAAGGGTTTGGTGCTGATGTGATGAAAAATGGCCAGCTAGTTCAGGCACTGGATCACTTCTCACTTATTCAAGCCATTCGTTATTGGGCAACAAAAGAGGGTAACTTTGACCCGAATTGCGGGCTGGAATTGCGGTTCTCAGAACGCGACGGAATTACAGCGATTGTAACAGAATAAAAAACGAAGGCGCCTAAGTATTGTTTGGGCGCCTTTAGTCTTATTTTACGTGCCGAATTGGAAAAGTTTTTGATAGTGCGAAGGAAGAACAAATATTGCCAGCCTAAGCAGCGAATCAGATGGCGGAGCAACGCATGAAATCGATGCACCATGTTAGCAGTAGCTTTTTGTGGGAAGATTATTCACTTTTGACAAGAAGCTAGCAGTTCCCTAAGTTTTTCCTACCTCTGAAAATATGCTATAGTTAAGAAGGAGCTATTACATATTCATTTGGAGGGAAGAGAAATGAACAAACCATTATCGCTATACTTTGTACGTCATGGACAAACCTATTTGAATAAATATGAAAAAATGCAAGGCTGGGCAGATTCTCCACTAACACCTGAGGGCGTGGAAATCGTGAAACAGAGTGGCCGAGGCCTGGCGGATACTGAATTTGTTGCGGCGTATTCTAGTGACTTACACCGGACAATTGCAACTGCGGAGCTGATTTTAAAAGAAAATAAACATGGTTTTGGCTTAACGCTTGAGCCGCGGAGTGAATTCCGGGAAACTTTTTTCGGTTCCTTTGAAGGAGATTCGAGTGCGATGACTTGGGCAAAAGTGGCTAAATCTATGGGGTATGCGAGCCAAGAAGAGCTTTTTGAGAAAGCAAATGTTCGCGAAACGATGAATGGAACGAAAGTTGCTGATCCAAAACATGAGGCGGAGGATTTCATGACCTTTTGGAATCGCGTAGAAAAAGGCTTTTTGCATGTGATTAATACACATCGTGAGTCAGGTGGGAATATTCTGATTGTGGCGCACGGCAATACCATTCGTAATATCGTGCATGAACTAGAGCCATCTGTAAAAGCTAACTTTATTCTTGACAATGCGAGTGTCACGGTACTTTCTTATGAAAATGGTCTTTTCAAAATTGAGCGGCTAAATGATACGTCTCATTTTACAGCATAATATAAAAAAAAGCCTGTCCCAATCAAGGACAGGCTTTTTTTAGAAAAATACGGATACGGCAACCAGTGCCAGCGTTATTAGCATAATGAAACTAATTATAACAATGTGCCACCATTTATACATCACAATAACTGCAATGAATTCGCGTAACAAGGCATTTGGCAAGTAGTAAAGCGCCGTTTTAGAGCTGATGCCTTGGCTTTTTAGCCCCGCTTTTCTCGCATACAGGCTAGCACGGAACAAGTGGAAATTATTCGTTACGAAAATACTGCGGCACTTCTCTTTCAAATCCATCATAATGGTTTTAGAAAACTGCATATTTTGTAACGTATTGACAGACAAGTCTTCCATCAACACATGCTCATCTGGAATCCCTTTTTCAAGCAAGTATTGCTTCATTGCAAACGCCTCGGATACCCATTCATTAGGGCCTTGTCCACCAGACACAATGAACTGGGGGGCGAAATTTTTCGCTGCTTGTTTGTAGTAAAAAGTAATGCCACGGTCTAGTCGGCTAGCAAGGAGCGGAGGCACTTTATCGCCAATCAGGCCACTGCCTAGCACAATAATAAAATCCTGCCTCAAACGCGGCCTATTATACTGATAAATGTAAGAAGAAAGCAAGAAACTTATCAAAATAAATGCAAAATACCCGACGACAAAGAGTACTCCAGTAAAGAAAATACTCAGCCAAACATAAGGCCAGATAGTAATGTGCAAAATAAACAATACGATTAGCCCTAAAATCGCTATCCCTACAAACAATGTCAACAAATTAGGAATTCTGCGGCCTTCACGTTTGGCCATCAATCTCCCATTCACAACGAGCCCAATTCCAAGGCCAATAATTGTAAAAGGAATTAAGGTAACAACCAAAAAGAAAACAACAACTACAATAATCGCCATAATATTATTTCGCGAGGCCATAAATCCATAAGCCACAGCAAAAATGGTGAAAAAAAAGCCCAATAGTCAAAAATATCCCGTTACTAATTCGCCGCTTATCAATAATAAATAAAATAACAAATAAAATAATAAAAAATGCAGCAATTTCTGCAAAAAGCATCATCATCTCCCTCTCTCATTTCCTAGTATACTGTCTTCTAAATTATAATTCAATATAATGTTGAAATAAAATAAACGTGAAAACAATCACAAATGTGTCGGAATTGTGAATATATCTATTTTTGATTGAGTTAAGGCTATGTTTATGGTAAATTGAGACCATACAAAGAGAGTGGAGGTTTCTATTTATGAAAAAAGGGAAGTTAGTATTTTTAGTTTTAACATTTGCAATGAGTTTGCTCTTAGCTGCTTGTGGAAATACGCCGCAGGAAACGTTTACAAAAAGTGTAGATAAAGCATCGAAGCCAGCTGATCAGTCAACAACAACAATCGGTTTTAAAGTAGATGAATTACCTACAACCTTAAAAACAGACCAAACAAGCGCAATGTTAGACGGCTTATCTTTGAAAATGACCGTTGCAAATGACCAAAAAGCACAGAAAACAGCAACAACTATTGCAGTAAAAACAGCAGGCTTAGTAAGCTTAGACGTAAATTTGGACTTACTTGTAGACTCTAAAGCTGAGAAAGTATACTTCCCATTAGCGGATTTATATGATGATAAGGGAAATCTGACTACATTATTAGACCAAGTAACAAGCGGCATGTTCTCACAAATCAAAAAAGAAAATCCAGATTTAGCAACGAAATACGTAGAAGTGACATCACTAGCCCAAGATCTTTCTGGTGCAGAAGCGAAGAAAGAGAATGTAGACTCAAAAGAAGTCGAAAAAGCAAGCAAAGACCTATCTAAAAAAGTAACGAAAACAATGAATGACTACTTCAACAGTTTACCAGAAGACCGTTTCACAGAAAATGATAATGGTGATATTACAGTCAAACTTACACAAGATGACATTACAAAATTAGCAACAAATCTATCTAAATTACTAGATGACAAAGATGTCAAAGCAGATTTACAAACCATCTTTGAAGCGAATGGCGTTTCTGCTGACCAGTTTGACAAGCAATTCGACGCTATGAAGAAATCCGTTGATAATGCCATTCAAAAAATGAAAGAAGATACTAAAGCTAAAATAAATATAGATGTGACAATCACACCGGGCAAAAATGATGACATCAAGAACATGACAATGAAAGTAAAAATTACCGAAACAGAAAAAGTGAAGCCAGAAACACTTGGTTTTACAGTGACAATGAAAACAACGGATTCCGTAAAGCTTCCCAAATTCCCATCATCATCTGACGTTATTTCTACAAAACAACTACAAAAAATCATCTCTGAATCAACAGCAAGCTACTACAAATCATTGTATGGTAACGATAGCACAACGATCGAATAAATAAAACGGCTCGTTTAGTTTACGCATCATGTATCGCGTTTCCTAGATGAGCCTTTTCTTATACTTTCCTCTTAAATGTACTAATATGCATCGTATGACTTAATTTTTCATAAAAAAGTTGGCGATCCTTCGAGAAAAAATTAATACAAAAATGAATGAAAAACATAAATGCACTCATAATACCAACACCGAGAACCGTTAAAAACAGAACTGGTGGTAATTGATTCACAAAAAACGGATTAAATGGGAAAATAATAATGGCCAACGTCACATAATATAACAACCCATTTCGAATCAGTAACTGCCACAATGTTGCCTTATCCGATGGCGTCGTCGAAATGATTCGAATGCGCACAAGCATTTTTCCGAGTGTTTGTCCATGTGCGAATGCAGGTAGCAAGATGAAATAAAGAAAAATAAGTAAAAGCAACCACCAAAGCTGTGTAAATCGCGAGCCACCATCGATTTCAAGCGTTGTAAATGGCAATATATGCAGCATCCCGAGCAGCCAAGTCAAAAAACGCAGAATTGTCCAGTCCACCAGAAATGCAAAAAATCGGCGCAAATAGCTGACTTGTTGCCCCTTGATATATGTTGCTTCATCCATTTTCGTTCGCGATGGTAACAAACTCGTAAACATCGGCGCAATCGCAAAACCAACCATCCCACCAAGCGTATTCAACATCAAATCATCCACGTCAAAAAGCCGATATGCATGCGGATAAATCCCATAAATTCCTGTCAACTGCGTTATTTCAAAAAACAATGAAAGCAAAAACGAAAACAATGTCGTCTTCCAAAATGAAAAGCGAAAATAATAGCGCAAATAAACACCAAGCGGAATAATTAACAAAATATTAAAGACAGGCTGCAAAACAACAGCTTGTGTCAATGCTGCCAAATATGTACTAGGATCATTCCAAACAAGTGTCGTGTGTGTCAAGAAATCTTGAATAAACTTAAAAGGCACTAATTGTAAAGGCGAACCCGTCATTTTTGCCACATCATCAGGATCTGGTAATGGTAGCAAGACAAGTAGCAACGTACATAACAAGTAAAAAATAAATGTATACAAAACTACATTTCGCAAAAAATGTAAGCCACCAAATTTATGATATTGATAAATCACAAATGGTAACGTCAAAAAGAAGGCCAGAAAAGGAAAAACAAGTAACGCGATTTCAATCGGGAATAAATACGGTTGCATCGGATAACCTCCTTTGTCATATTATTCCTTCTGTAGTGCAATAAAAACTAGCAAAACGATAAGCATTCTGCTAGTTTTTGTTTTTTAGTATTTTGGTGAAGGTACACGGAAAATGCCCATCAAACCAGCAAGAATTAATAAGATTCCTGAAACAATCCAAATTTGGCCGACTACGAAAAACATTAAAATACCAATAAGTACGAGTAAAACGCCCCAACCGCGTGGGCTTTTTTTAATGAGTAACGAAGCGATGAGTGCTAGCGCTGACGCCACGACCGTTACCCAGCCTAAGTTCGCAATTTCATCTCCTAAGGCTCCATTTAAATACGTGAATGTTTGGATGTAGTCCGAAATATCTTCTCCATAGCCCACAATCCAAAAACCAGCAACTAATCCCACGATAGCGCCAATGAGACCGAGAACTAATTCCAATGTTCTTGACATAATTTTTCTCCCCCCTGTCTGTGATTTCATCCATGTTCTCTTTCTTATACATGTGAAAATCAACCTATGCGATACGTATACATGATTTCCACTTCGACGTCTGCTGTACAATCATCGGTTGCCACATTGCCATTACAAATGAGCTAGATAAGAAAAAGCCAATCCCAATAAATAACGATTCCAACACGATTATTTACAAATTATCGAAAAAATCAGTCGTAGCCTCTTTACAAAATTAATTATTGATAAAGAAACTCGGCAATAAATATACGTACAAGGTATTTTTACCCTATTTCGTGAAGAATAATCGTATTTTCAGTATCAAACATAGAAAAATAATGATCATAACAAAAATAGACAAAATCGTAAAGCAATTATAAAAGTTGGCAATCAGCTTAATGACTTTATTATATCGTTATATGATACTTGTTATCAAATGAAGGCTATGCTATGTTGAAAGAGACAAAAAGGAGGGGTGACATGTTACTTTATGTGAATGAAATAGACTCACCGCTTGGAAAGATATATTTAGGAGTTTCTGATGATAAAGTGAACTATATTTCGTATGACAAAGCCGATTTTATAGCGCAACATGAAGCGGTTTCTGATGAAGAAACACCGCTGATGCACGAATTGAAAGTGGAATTACAGCAATTTTTCAAAGGAGAAATTCAGAGGTTTACGGTTCCAATTGAAGTAGTGGGAACAGATTTTCAGATGCGTGTTTGGGAGGCGTTGCGGACGATTCCATATGGGGAGGTCGTTTCTTATAAAGATATTGCGAAACTTGCGGGAAGTCCAAAAGCAGTGCGCGCTGTCGGGCAAGCCAATCATGCTAATCCAATTCCGATCATTATTCCGTGCCATCGCGTGATTCAAGCGAACGGGAAAATCGGTGGATATAACGGTAGCGACATTGAACGTAAACAATGGTTATTAGCCTTAGAAATGCCATTTTAGAAAGTTATCATAAATTTCATGGCTCGTTCATAGTTTTTTCTTATTTATTAGATAAGATACATGTAATGGAAAGGAGCTGAAGATGGCATGGAAAATCAGTTTGAAACACCAAAAAAAACAGTGAATAAATGGAAATGGAGTACCATCATTGTGAGCATCGTCTCACTTATTACAATCTCTTTTATGGGTTTCGCTTTATTTCAGCAAAATCAAAACGGGATGAACGGGCAAGGAAATATGCCAAATAACGGCCAATCTCAAATGGGAGGTTCCGATGAAACATATGGTACGCCACCAAGCGGAGGACTAGGTGGCCAAAGTGGAAGCAACTCTGATCAAAGTGGCGACACAGACGCTAATTCCGGCGCATCGATAAATCCAGATACAGACTTGTCCACAGGTACGTCATCAAACGAAATCTAAATAGCAAAAGGATCTGAGAAATAACTAATTTTCACACAAAATAAGCAGAAAACTACGAGTCCCCTTTTTCGGGTAAGACGTGATTTCTGCTATACACAAATCGAGCGAAAGCGTTTTTATTCAGGGGATTTGGAAAGGAATAACTGTTCATTTTGTTCGTGCTTATATTGGGGCTGTAACTCAGTACTTCGAACAGTCGGAAAGGATTAACCATTCCTTGTGTTCACGCTTATATTGGGATGTAGCTCAATACTTCGAACAGTCGGAAAGGAATAACCATTCACTGTGTTCACGCTTATATTGGGACTGTAACTCAATACTTCGAACAGTCGGAAAGGAATAACCGTTCCCTGTGTTCACGCTTATATTGGGACTGTAACTCAATACTTCGAACAGTCCCAACAATGCGAGCGCTTGTCTCCAATTTATTTGGGTTATGTTCCAAACTCTTAGCATGGTTTAGCAATTACAGGAATTACCAGAACAGCATTGGTCTCCGTCACCATCGAGCATGGTCAGTGGATTTTCTTCTTTCCATACTTTATCGAGCACTTCTTTGAAACTTTCTGCTGGTTGTGCGCCTGAAACGCCGTATATTCCATTGATAACAAAAAATGGTACGCCTTGAATGCCTAGCGCTGCGCCGGTTTGCTCATCATCGCGAACGTCTGTGGCATAAGCGTCGCTTGCTAGCATCGCCAAGATTTCTGCTTTGTCTAGGCCAACTGTTTGGCCAAGTGTAGCCAATGTTTCGTGGTCGCCTAAATGTTTGGATTCTGTGAAATAGGCGTGAAGCAAAGTTTCTTTTAATGCTTCAGATTTTCCTTTTGTTTTCGCGAATTGTAACAGGCGGTGAGCATCGAATGTATTTGTTGGAATCATCGTATCGAAGTGATAATCAAGTCCAACTGCTGCTGCTTGGGCGCTTACCTGTGCGTTCATACTTTTTGCTTTTTCGACTGTTATACCGTATTTCTCTGCCAAAATCTCGTCCAGTGTTTGGTCGTACGTCACTGGTGCGCCAGGGTCTAACTCGAAGCTACGATATTCCACTTCCACGTCTTTGCCAAATTTCTGTAAACCAGACTCAAAGTTACGCTTTCCAATATAACAAAACGGACATGCAAAATCCGACCAAATTTCTACCTTCATGATTATTCCTCCTAAAAAAATACTGCAACACTACTTCTAGTGTAGCCTTTTTAAACAGTGAATTCAAAGAAGTTGCTTACTATTTATTAGTAGTCTGTTTAGAGCAAAGAAGTTGTTAAAAAGGCTTCGAATGGAGTATCTTTGTAGAGAAGAGGGGGAGACGAGAATGGAAATTTTTCAAGCGACGGATAAGTTGCCAGCTAGTGATGACCCTGTGGTTTTAGTGATTGGCAAGTTCGATGGTGTGCATAAAGGACATCAGTATTTGCTGGAACAGGCCAAAGCATTGTGCACAAAGGAAGAAAAGTTAGCTATCGTTTGCTTTACGCCTCATCCACTATGGGCATTGCGAAAAGATCCAGCATACCAGCGTGCTATTACACCGGATAGCGCCAAGTTCTATTGGCTGGAATATTACGGAGTGGATAAAGTATACAACATTTTATTTACAACTAAATATGCTGAGAACTCTGCAGAAACATTTATTCGTGAACATTTGCGTGAGTTGAACTTGCGACACATTGTGGTTGGAGAAAGCTTTAACTTCGGAAAAGGACGCGATTCAGATGTCGACTTGCTCATTACTTTGTGCAACGAACGAGCTGTTCCAGTGACGGAAATACCGTTTATTAAAGATCGCGCCCACAAAATTAGTTCCACAGATATTCGCGCAGCAATCGTTGATGGGGATTTTGAGACGGCGCAATTTTTGCTGGGGCATCCTTATTTTATAGAAGGAGAAGTGACTGAAAAGCGTGGAATGCATTGGCTAACAGGAATGGATGAATACGTTATCCCAAAAGCTGGTGACTACGATATCATGATAAACAGTGAGCAAAAACAAATTAAAATTATTAACACGGATCGAATTGTGTTACCGGAAGCCACGACTCCAGTAAGAATAACATTTAACACTGCCAAATAAGGTAGTGTTTTTTTGTTAGGTTGCTTTTTATCGCAAATACTGTTATACTTTTTTAGTAATTTACTAAACTAGTAGGAGGAGAGATACCATGAATATCCCAACAAATTTGAAACATAAGCCAGTGATTGTCGCAGAGAACTACGATGATGTGGATGGTAAATACGCTTACAACTCAGATGCGAAAGGCTTGTCACTTGGATTGGCACAATGGAATGATCGCGGCAAAGTTGATATTTCAGCGAAAGTTTGGCGTCATACGGGCGGGAAATGGTCTCGCCAGTCAGAAGAATTACCGCTTCACCGTGTGTTAGATTTAGCGATTTTGATTAGTCGTTCGACATTATATTTTCGTGATGCGTATAAACACGATCATTTTTATGATAAAGAGAACCCGCAGATTGATCGGATTGGCTTGCAAGGTGACGCGATGACGGTTGCGGTTTGTGATGATAATGAAAGAATTGATGAGGACATTGCGTTGTTCCAGCAAGCGATGACCGATAGCGATGAGCTTTTAAGCGAGCGGTTGCGCACGTTAAGCCGAATTTTGAAGGAAGCAGGTTATTAAAGTGAACATGGACCGAGATACGAAGAAGAAAATGATCAATGAATATAAGCAGACGAAGCACCGGGCCGGCGTGTATCGCTTTGTGAGCCGCGAAACAGGGAAATATGTTTTGGCAGCGAGCATGGATTTACGAGGTATTCAAAACAAATACCAATTCGCTATTAAGATGAAGTCACCGGGCGCGTTGCCTTGGATTATGGCGGACGAAGCCGCGAAATATGGCTTGGATACGATTGAATTTGAGGAACTAGAGCTTGTCGATTTGAAAGACGAAATGACAAATGACGATATTAAAGAAGAATTAGAAGTGATTTTAGAACTTTGGCAAGAAAAATTAGCCGAAGCGGAAGAATAAAATTAAGTCAGAACCGTTAGGAACCAATAATGGATTGGTTTTTGCGCGGTGCTGGCTTTTTTGTTTAGGTTTACGGATAATTCTGCTATACTTAAGCGAAAGTGAGTTTGTTCGTAAAAGGGGCTGATAAGGGGATGCGTAAATATTATCGACATCAAATTGGTATAGCGTTAATGCTAATGCTCGGAGTGACAACAGGTCTTGGTGCGGTGCGACGTGTGCTTTACATCTTGCTACTTAATCAAGAACGATCTAGCATTTATTGGATAGTTGAATTAGGGTTAGCGGTTATTATGATTGTAACAGCTGTGCTTTCGAATGCTGGCTATAAGCTAAAAGGAACTGAAGTGGTCGTGAGTTTGCTATTTGTCACCTACTTTACGTATTTTGTGATTCGTGCGGTTATGGGTGTAGAAGAAACTGTGAATATTCAAAATGCAAATGTCCTATGTTTAATTGCAGGACTAGCGATGTTTTCCGCGTTTGTTCTTTTTTACACGATTGAAGCGGAGCCGATTTTGCCAAAAATGGAGAATCGGATGGTAACGGTCAGCGGTTTTGTTTTGCTATTGCTTGGTGCTGGCTTGAGTTTTGTGTTAGCGATTTTGCGATATCAGATGTACTTAGGTGTGGCGAAATGGAGTGGTATTAGTTTTGATACAACGGTTTATTATCCAGCGATGATTGCGATTGGAGAATATCTTTTTGTAGGCCTTGGGTTTCTTTGTTTGGCAGTTCTTTTATTTGTCAAATGGCGGCGTGTGTTTGCTTATATTGGAATGGGCATTGCGTTGCGGGAATTATTATTTGGATGGTTGCAATTTAATGCAGGGCAACCGAGTGGAGCAGGATTAACGGTAGGAGAATTATTGCCGTTGTTTATAGGTATTATTGGATTTGCAGGCTTCCTCTTATTTATAGTTGGGGCTAAAAGAGGCGAACAGGAGGAAATAACTTGAAACGAAATAAATGGGTTGTCATGATGACGTGGCTTTCTGTGCTGGCATTGTTGCTTTGCCTAGGTGGGATTGCCGCAGTGGCACTAGGTCAAACAGGTAAAAGTACGACGACAACAACAGAGACAAAAACAGACACCAAAAAAACATCACAATTCCAAGTGACGGGATTAGGCGATTCACTAACAGCAGGAGTTGGTGATACAGATGGCAAAGGATATGTCCGTCGTGTTATTGATACGCTTGAAAAAGATGGCAAGAATGTAACACTCTCTAATCTTGCAATCAGCGGCGCACGAAGTAACCAATTGCTGACTCAACTCGGACAAAAAGAAATTGGCCAGCAAGTGACAAATGCGAATGTGATTTTCTTGACGATTGGTGGGAACGATTTGTTCCGCGGTGGTGCAGCGCTTGAGAATTTGAATGCGGCGGAAATTCAGAAGAATGAGACGGCATATCTGAGTAACTTGGAGAAAATTTATAAACGGATTCGTGAGCTGAATAAAGATGCTGTCGTGTACCATCTAGGTTTGTATAATCCGTTTGTTGATGTGGAAAATCGCATCGAATTAGCAAAAATTGCATCTAAGTGGAATATGGATACGGAGAACTTAGCGAGCAAGTATTCACGCGTGGTATATGTGCCAACGTATGATTACTTTATTTTGAACGGTAAAAAATATTTATCAAGCGATCATTTTCATCCGAATGGAGCGGGTTATCAGTTGTTCGCGGACCGCTTAAATACCGTAATGACAACCGATGGGGCAGGTGATAGCAAATGACGGCAGCGCTTTTAGTACAAGATTTAAATAAAAAAATCGGCAAGCGGCAGATTATTAAAGATATTAGTTTCGAGGTCAATGAAGGTGAAGTTTTTGGTTTTTTAGGACCGAATGGCGCTGGCAAAACAACGACGATTCGGATGCTTGTCGGATTGATTAAGCCAACATCAGGCACGATTTTAATTGGTGGTAAAGATATTCGCAAGAACTTCACGGAAGCAATGAAAAGTCTTGGCTGTATAGTGGAAAATCCAGAATTCTACCCGTTTTTGACTGGTTGGGAGAACTTGGCATATTTTGCACGAATGGATAAAACGATTCCACCAGAACGACTGCATGAAGTTGCGGAATTGGTTGGTATGACAGCGCGCGTACATGACCGAGTTTCGACATATTCGCTTGGAATGCGACAACGTTTAGGAATTGCTCAAGCGTTGTTGTCGAATCCGAAACTATTGATTTTAGATGAACCAACGAATGGTTTAGATCCATCAGGAATTCGAGAGATGCGCGATTTTATTCGTTTTCTGGCGAAGGATCAAGGGATTAGTGTACTAGTTTCTTCACATTTACTTAGTGAGATTCAACTGTTGTGCGATCGTGTGGCGATTATGACACAGGGTGAGATTATTGCAACAGATGATGTGCACCGTTTATTGTCGGATCGTGAAAAAACAAGATGGCGCTTTGAACCGATGGCAAAAGGAAAAGCGATTTTGGAAAGCATGACAGAAGTAGAAGAGCGTGATGGAGCGCTATATACGCCGTTTCATGCGGATAAGTTGCCAGTTTGGAATAGTCGCGTGGTTCGTGCAGGTGTGCAAGTGCTTGAAATGCAGAAAATCACACCATCATTAGAAGATTTATTCATTGAGTTGACAGGAGGGCAAGGCATTGATTAATTTAGTGTACAACGAGCAACTGAAGCTTTATCGCAAGCGGCGCCTCCTGATTATTTTGTTTCTTGTCGCAATCATTGTCGGTATTTTTACGTATGCGCAGTTTCGGGAACATCAGGAGACGGAGAAGAAATCGGGAACGACGGATTGGCATGTGCAAGTGCAGCAACAAGTGGTGGATATTGAAAATCGGTTGAGTTCGAATCGGATTCCGGATGAGTATAAGAAGTATATGCGTGTGACGCTAGGGCAATTGCAATATTACTTGGATAAAGATGTGAACCCGAATGCGCCAGGTGCACCAACGTTCTTAAAATCATTTGTGGAAAATGGCATTGGGTTACTGTTTCCGTTATTTGTAATGGTAATCGCGGCAGATTTGATTTCGTCGGAATCGGGAAGTGGAACGATTAAGTTCTTGTTGACAAGACCGGTGAAACGATGGCGCATTTTGACGAGTAAGTTTCTTTCGATGATGCTGTCGGTTTCCATTATTTTGTTCGCTTCGGCATTGATTGCGTATGCGATTTCGGGTGTTGTATTTGGCTATAATGGCTGGACGGCACCAATTTTGACAGGATTTGATGTGAGCGGGGATACGGTTGGAACAGCTGGCGTTTATTCATTACCGATGTGGCAGTATTTATTGATGGAATTCGGTTTGGCATGGCTTGTAGCGATGGTTATTGGCGTGTTGACGCTGATGTGTTCTGTCCTTGTTCGCAGTACGGCGGCGGTCATGGGGATTATGCTGTCGGCGCTCATTACAGGGTCAATATTGAGTAATTTAGTTTCATCATGGCCAAGCGCGAAATATTTATTTATGGTGAACTTGCAACTTACGAATTATTTAAACGGCACCAGCCCGCCAGTTGACGGAATGACACTTGGATTTTCTGTTGTGACATTGCTCGTTTGGACTGTGGTTGGATTGATTGTATCCTATTGGGTATTTATGAAGCGCGATGTATATTGAAGTATATGGAGTCGGAAAACCTTGCAAGAGGCGTTCTGACTCTTTTTTTTTTGGAAAACCTTACAAAACGACACCTTAAAAAGTGAGCTTACCTGTTGATATTACTATATAGTACTTAATCTTACTAATAGCATAAGAATATATAGTTTTGTCAAAAATGAGTGAACAAACTGTGTAAATGTTACATGAGCAAAAAAAAAATAATGCTATAATATTTGAGTAACACTTCTTAAATACTAGCATAGATTAGGGGCTGATAACATGTGCGGTAGTCTATTTTTTGGAGGCTATCAAATTTCCATTTAATAAGATGGTCTACAGGGCGGCACATTGATTTGACTAGGCATAGCATTATCAGGGCTTATAATGTGGCTTCATTTGGATAAAGGCTTGTTTACACAGATTGAAGATCCTTATGATTAAAATATGCAACATACTATTATAATTAGAAGAAAATTTTGAAGAAACAGAAAAGAATTTTTAACTTTAGAAAAGGCGGGTATTACAAATATGTCAAAAAAAAGTGGCTGTCTTCGTTTGGAATCATTTTACTAACGATGCACGTGTGATGCGGGAATGTATGGCACTTCAAGAAGCTGGCTATAGTGTAGATTTAATTGCGATACATGATGCTAAAAATCCTGACCTCCCTTTTCAAGAATCACCGGCGGAACGTTTTATAGTCTATCGAATGAAAGCGGGTTATCCTCCTTCCATCCAAGCTGTGCTGAAATATGTCCAACAACATGTATGGTGCCTCGTGCTAATTGCGTGCTTGTTTATCACTCTCCTCCTACTCTTCCCTCGAAGCACCATCGTGTTTAGTGTAGTCATCAGCCCGATGTTCCTCAAAAAAACACACACCATTATTCGGCGTATATTTCTTGTTTTTCGAATGATACGGCAAGGGCTGGCGGATGTTTATGATTTGTACCATGCGAATGATTTGAATACCTTACCGCAGGCTACTGTTTGTGCTAAAGTATTTCATCGAAAAAAACTGATTTATGATTCGCACGAGGTACAGACTAGTCGGACAGGGTACAATCATCCCATATACGGAATAAGCGAAAAATGGTTGCTTCGTTTTGTAGATGTGTGCATCCACGAAAACGATACACGTGCTGCCTATATCGCCAAAAGGTATCACTTTTATCCCAAAGTCATTCATAATTACCCAGAAAAAGTGTATTTAGAGAAGCAGTCAGCCATTGATTTACATGGCATACTAGCGATTCCAAGACACGAACCAATTTTATTATATCAAGGTGGTGTGCAAATAGGACGAGGCCTAGACAAATTAGTCCAAGCAGTGCCCTATTTTGACCGAGGTGTGGTGGTTATTATTGGAGATGGTCGCATTAAAAAATACTTACAACAGCAAGTCACTGATGCCAAACTAACACACAAAATCAAGTTTTTACCCAAGGTTCCGTTACGTGATTTATTATATTACACGAAACAAGCCTATTTAGGATTTCAAGTATTGAATAATATTTGTTTTAATCATTATTCTGCCTCATCAAACAAATTATTTGAATATATTATGAGCGGAGTGCCAGTTATCGGCAGTGATTTTCCAGAAATTAAGAAGATTATACAAGGAGAATCAGTTGGATTGGTTGTGGATTCTCATAATCCTGTATCGATTGCAGCTGGAGTGAACCAATTGCTTGCAAATCCGGTTTTACGAGAAACTTATCATCAAAATTGTTACCGGGCACGTGAGATTTATAATTGGGAACATGAGAAAAAACATTTTTTAGAAATTTATAAAGAAGTAGAGGATGGACATGACAAAAAATAATGCCCTTTTAAAACTAAGCGACAATGTGAAATTGAATCGAAGAAAAGATTCGATTGCAATGGAGATGGCGCGAACAAAAGACTATTATCAAAAACCAATTTTAGAAGCATTCATGGCGTATATACCAGAACAAGCAATAATCTATGAGATGGATAGCCGCTTTGTGAGTCATGCCATTTATTTTCTGAAATACGGCCATGCAAGGCAAGTGTATTTGTTTGAGACGAATCGAGCGAAATACAGGGAAGCGCGCAGTGATGTGCAGCGAAATCATATAATAGGTATCGAGTGTTTGCAACCAGACTGGGATACTAACAAGTTTGTGCGACGAGATAAAGAGAAGTTTATCCATGTAACACCAAGGTCAGCTGATGTGATTCATGCTTCTAAAGCCGTGATTGAGGCAGGCTTGCTTCTTAAATTTGCGACAGAAGTGGAGCAGTACAAGCCGGTATTATGGTTAGACACATCAAGCCATAATTTTGCGGAGATTGCGAAATGGCTAGAGAAACTACACTATCGTTTACAAATAGAGCAAAATCACCAAGCGATATATGTCTCTCAAGAAACGAAAGAAGCAGAAGAAGGAAAAAAATGAGCTGGAAGCGAAGCTGTTGGAACGACTAGAAACGTATAAGCGTCAAATAAATCAGTTGCAACAAGAATGCGAGCAACAAATATCTCACATGCAAGCCGAACAAGCCAAGAAACTAGCGACAATGGAAACAGAACATCGTGCGGTTGTAAAGAAATTGGATGAAGAGACAAAACAGAAAACCGTACAGGCTAAAAAAATAGCAGCAATGGAGACAGAACATCGTGCGACTGTAAAGAGGCTGGAAGAAGAAGTGAAACAGCAAGCTGAGCTAGCCAAACAGTACGAGCAAGAAAACAAACAATCACAGAAAGAAACAAGAGAGGCAAGGCAAGTAGTACAACATATATCTGATGCTTTGAACGCAGAGAAAGCGATGAATCATGATTTAAATAAACGAATTTTCGCGTTACTAGCAGAAGAAAAACCTGTCCTACTCACGATGGAAAAGCGTCAAACCCAGCAACAAAAAGAGCTTAGTACCTTAAGATATGAGAACAGAAAATTAGCGCGTAATTTAACTATCGCGACAGAAAAATACCAGCGACTCAATGATACCAAGGTCATCCGAGTTATGAGGAAGTACTGGAATTTCAAAAAAAAAAGAAGATTGAGGAATGACACGTGAAAAAGATGGAGAATTTGTATCATGAAATAGAATACTTGCAAAAAAGGATTTTGAGCAATATTAAGCCAGAAGTTATTGCTACACAAGATTTTGTGAAGGCAAAGAATTGGCACAGTTCCAATGACAAGCTTACTTTCGAACAAGAAATTGGTGCCGTAAAAGCAACTAACAGTAGTGATGTTTTTATTTATTTTTCGTATTTAGAAACAAACTTGCTATTTAGTAGATATCCGATGCATATTTTGGAAGCTGTACCAGGTGAAAAGTTTGAATTCACGATGCATATGGATGTTGAAAGTGATGGTAAGCAACCATGCAAAGTAGCAATTATTGAGTACAGTCTCAAAGGAAAGGTAAAATCAACACTGTTTGATCCGAATAAGAAAAATCGGCTCAAAGTAGGTCCAGAAACAGTGCGTTTGCGTGTCGCCATTCGAACACCAAATAACAGTGTAGTAACAATTCGAGGATGTGATTTTTACCGGACTTTTGATGAAGTGAGTGTGGCTAAACAAAATAATCATGCGTTTGCTTCTTCGAGATTAGGATTAAAAGATATTACAAAAACAAGTGATTTACGAGTAGCTTGTATTTTTGATGAATTTACACGTACTTGTTATGAAAAAGAAGTGCAATTGATTTCTTTTACACCAGACAATTGGGAAGAAGTACTGGAACGAGAACAACCGCACCTACTGATGGTAGAGTCCGCATGGCATGGAAATAATAAGGCTTGGGAATACAAGATTGGTCGGTATGCGAATCAGGACCGTAGTGCGCTACTTAACTTACTAGATTGGTGCCGTCAAAATGAGGTTCCAACCATTTTTTGGAACAAAGAAGACCCGATTCACTATCAAAAATTTATTGATACAGCAAAATTATTTGATTATATCTACACCACAGATGCAGATATGATTCCTAGTTATAAAAAAGCAGCAGGACATAATCGTGTATATGCACAAAGCTTTGCGATTCAACCAGAGATGCATAATCCAATTAAATGGAATGAAAAGCGGATTGATAAAATGTGTTTTGCGGGTTCGTACTATGCAAACCGTCATGAAGACCGTCGCCGAGATATGGATCAGATTTTAGATGTAACACAAAAGTATGGGTTAGCTATTTATGATCGTAATTATGAACGCCAGTCACCAGATTTCCGTTTTCCAGAGCGGTTTTTACCTCACGTTCTTGGAAGCTTGTCTTATAACGATATGAATATGGCTTATAAAGGTTATAAATACATGCTCAATATTAACAGTATAAAGCAGTCTCCAACGATGTTTTCTCGTCGTGTATTTGAAGGACTTGCTTGTGGTACACCGATTATTAGTAGCTACTCCAAGGGAATTCAACGGATGTTTGGTGATTTAGTATTGATTGCCGAAACCAAAGAAGACCTAGAAACCAAGATTCAAGCGATTACGAGTGATGATGCATTGTACCAACAAAAAGCAGTAGAAGGCGTACGCGAAGTATACCAACATCACACGTATAAACATCGACTTGAGATGATGCTAGAGCACATTGGAATCAAGTTAAATAAGAAAGCAAAGCGTGTCACAGTTGTTTCTGTAGTACATTCCATCAAGGACATCGAAGCGGTAAAAGCAAATTTTGATCGTCAAGCACACCCAGAGAAGCAATTAGTGCTATTCGCATCTATGTTTGATGGTGTGACAGAAGTAATGAATACGTATAATACAGAGCAAATAAGTATGTATGCAATTACCTATTTGAATCATTATCACCGTTTGCAAGAAATAATTCCAACTGAATATATCAGCTATATGAGTGGTCAACATTTTTACGGGGAGCAGTATCTTACGGATTTATTGTTGGCAACGGAATATACAAAAGCAGATGTGATTGGGAAGAAGAATTATTTCCAATGGGACACTGAGGAATTGCAAGAAGTACAGGGAGAGCAAGCGTATGAATTTGTGGAAGATATTACTTATCACAAAGCATTAATACGAACAGGACTTCCTTGGATGGGAAAAGTTCAGACATTACTCGCCAGTATGGCTAAGGATGACTCTCTGGCGCCCTATTTCAGACAAGGTGTGACCTTATTTAGTGCAGATAAATTTAATTTTATCGCAGATGGGGCCCAAGCGCCGCAACATTTCCAAACAAAAGTAGAAATATAGGAGCGATGACTTTTGAGACAGTTAAAAATCTTAGTATATGGGGATATGGACTTGAATATTATGGATGGTTCAGCAGTATGGCTGACATCAATGGCGTCCATGCTTGCCATTAACAAGAGTGTAAAAACGGATATTCTACTCAAGGCGAAAGAACAGAATACTCGTCTAACAGGTAGTATTTCAAATTTTGAGAATGTGACATTAATTGATCCATTTACGACTTTTCCAACGATGTCCTTTGATAATGCAAATCGGATTAATGTGACAGAAGCGCTCGCAAGAATGGAAGCTTTAGATAAGCAAAACAGCTATCACTTAATTATTATCCGTGGCTTTGCACTGGTGAAGGAAATGATGAAACATCCGAATCTAATGCAAAAAACAATTCCTTATATTACGGATTTCAACCATGATCCACAGACAATTTCGGACGAAGAGCGTACTGATTTGAGACGTATCTATAATCAATTTCCAAATATGTTTCTGCAGACAGAGGCAACACGTGCAATTTTTAGTGAGCTGATGGATGTAGACGGAAAAAAAAGTAGCGATTCTTTCTCCAATGATTCCCGCACAGCCTGTCATTCCGGATTATCGTAATCGCAATAACCAATTAATTTATAGTGGGAAATTTGCACCGGAGTGGTATACCGAAGAAATTATCCGAGCGGCGCGAAAAATGGCGGATACAGATATCACTTTTTGCATTGTTGGAGATAAGTTTCAAGGGGACTTACGTCCACGTAGTGCTGAGATTAAACAAGCCTTTCAAGAAACGGACAACATTGATTGGGTGGGTGCTGTTTCTCGTGCAGAATCTCAGGCGTATATCGCGGCCTCTGATATTGGAATCAGCTGGCGTAGTGAATCTATTGATAATGATGCATCCGTAGAATTATCTACGAAACTATTAGAATACGCTAGACTTGGAAAACCTGTATTACTCCGCCGCACAAAAATGCATGAACAATTACTAGGTAAAGATTATGCTTTATTTGTCGACACAGAAGAGGAATTTTTAACAAAAGCACAGATAGCATTAAGTGATTCAGCGGTGTATAAACGTGCTGCAAAAGCTGTGTACCGAGCGAGTCAGAACTTCACGTTAGAGGCTTCCTACAATCGACTGAAAAACCTGTTATGGAGCTACAACAAAGAACCAATCAATCTTCTATTTGCTAGTCACGATTTGAAATTTATGACGGATATCATTGCTTACTTAGAGAGCCAATCAAATATTCGTATCAAATTTGATACTTGGACTAATCATACGGAACACAATGAAGCAGAAAGTAAAGATTTACTAGCGTGGGCTGACATGATTTTCTGTGAATGGGGACTTGGGAATGCAGTATGGTATTCCCAGAATAAGAAACCAGGCCAAAAGTTACTCGTCCGTGTTCACGCGCAGGAAAAGCGAACACCGCATCCATTTAATTATAATTTAGATGCTATCGACCATATTATTGCAGTGTGTCCATTCATTATGGAAGAGATGCATCGTATTTGCCAAATTCCTCGCCATAAGATGATTTTAATTGCCAATACAATTGATACAGAAAAGTTCGATCGTCCAAAACAGTCTGACATTCGTTTTAATATTGGTATTTGTGGTGTTATTCCAAAGATTAAGGGACTCGACAAAGCATTAGATATTTTTGAACAACTTTGGCAACAGGATAGACGATATCGTTTGTTCATCAAAGGGCAGTTACCAAAAGATGTAGCCTGGCTCATGGGACGGACGGCTGAGCGTGAGTATTACGACGCAGTATTCGCACGTATTCAGCAAGCGGAATGGAAAGACAATGTGATATTTGATAAACATGGTAATGATGTGCATGAATGGTTGCAAAAAATTGGTTATTTGCTGTCTACAAGTGAGTCAGAAAGTTTTCATACTGTGTTGATGGAAGGAATGGCAGCAGGATCTACACCATGTTTACTCAACTGGCCCGGCGTAGAAACGGTATATCCTGCTGATAGTATTTTTAAAACACCAGAAGATATTGCAACATTTATCAGTACGCATGAATTAAATCCTGAAGAACAGCAAAGTTATAAAGACTACGCGTACCATTACTTTAATAAAGCGAAAATTTGCCATGAAATTGAAACTTTACTCTGGGAAACGTATCTAGGGTAAAAAATGTATAAGGAGAGAGAGTATGACAAGCGACTTAATTATCGAAAAAATGACGGCGACACCACTAGTTTATCATGAAGGTACCTTAACCGTTCGTTTTAAAGCCCTCTATTTATTGGAAGCAACTTACACGTATGCGTATTACATTTATTATAATGATACACTCATCGAAAGCAATTGGTATGAGCCGATTGGGAAAGAAGAGGTTTCTATTGACTACAAACCACTGCATAGTGGCACGTATAAACTTCGACTATTTTTGAAAAAAAAAATGATCAGGTAATTATTAATAAACTCACCAATATGTTGAATGTGGATGTTGCTAATAAGCAAACAGTCATGACGACGCTTGAAAAAGAGCAGGTTTATTACAATGATAATCCGGTTAAATATCTTTTCCAAAAGGCGAAAAAAAAAATCTGATAAAGTTATTGATTTCTTTTTCAGGACTACACTCGCAAGAATTTAAAGGCGGGGATCCTGTATATAATCACTTTCGCACATTATGGCCGTGTGATGTGAATAAGTTGTTTATTTTGGATGAATATAAAGGACAATTTTGTTATTATATGGGCCACAATTGTAAGCATGATTACGAGCGTTCCGTTATTGCATTGATTACGACGATTGCCAATGATTTAGGCATTTCACCTAATAACATCATTGCTTCCGGTTCCAGTAAAGGTGGCGCTACATCTTTGTATTATTCCATGAAATATCATTTTGGTACAGCAATTGTCGGAGCGCCGCAAGTCTATATTGCAAAATATTTAAAACGCCGAGCGATGAATAATCCAATTATTACGAAAGGATTTCATAATTTAATCGGTCCAGATAGAGAATTTGGAGAAAAGTATTACGATGATCTCATTATGCATTTATTAGAAACAGAGCAAAGTTTTCCAGAATTTATTTTTCATGTTGGGACAGGTGATTTTCATTATGAAGAGCATTTAAAGCCTTTCTTGAAGCGGTGTGAGGCTAAAGGTATTCCTTATGAGCTAGATTTACAAGAGTACAGCGACCATAATCAAACAGGTCAATACTATGCACCATTTTTATTGAAGACTGTTAAGCGCATATTAAGTGGTGAAAAAGTAGCGAAATCCTAAAAAGCGCTGTAATGATAAAGAAGTTAGAGTAAATATAGAGTGTAGTGCAATCTCGGACAGAATAAATGAAACTAGAATTTCTATTCTATAGAGATTTTAAATCAAAGATATTGAGAAAGGTTGAGACGATGAATAAACGAGTTTTAGTAACAGGCGGTGCGGGTTTTATAGGCTCTCATATATGCGAGATGTATGTGGAAGAGGGGTACGATGTATTATGTGTGGACAACTTGTCATCTGGTAAACTAGAGAACTTAACTAGTTTGTCAGGGCATCCACGTTTTCAATTTATCCAAGAAGATATTTGTCATTTGGAAGGGTTGATGCATGTATTCGAAACTTTTCGACCACATGTTATAAACCATCATGCTGCTCAAAAATCAGTTGTTACATCGTTAGAAGAACCTAGAAATGACTTAGATATTAATTTGAATGGATTGCTTTGCTTGCTTGAATGCGTGCAAAAGTATCCAATCCAGAGCTTTGTTTATGTTTCTTCTGGTGGTGCGCTAAGCAAGGTTATTTTAGGAGATGAAAAATCTACAGAATCTGATTCACCGCAACTTATTTCTCCGTATGCGATTACGAAATATGCGGGAGAGAAATATTTAGAGATTTACGCCAAGGAATATGACTTTGATTATACGGTATTGCGCTATGCCAATATTTATGGTCCACGACAAATTCCAGACGGGGAATGCGGTGTTGTTCCTATTTTTGTGAATAATATAGTGACGAATCAGACATCGGTACTAATGACTTATCCAGACATGCCACGAGGTTGTACGCGCGACTATGTGTTTGTAGGTGATGTTGTAGAGGCAAATCGATTAGCCACTGAAAAAGCACCTAATATGGTAGTTAATATTGGAACAGGCGAAGAGATATCTATCTTAGACATCTATCAATCGATTTTAAAAATATTTAATAAAGAAGTTCCAATACGGATAGAAGGACCTAGAGCAGGGGATGTAAAACGCTCTGTATTATCTAGTAAAAGAGCTCAAGAAGCCTTGGGTTGGAATGCACGCACAAACCTAGAAGAAGGGCTCTTAGTATTGAAGAAATCAATGCAAATAGAGAGTATGTAACAGTATGAAAGCACTACTTACTGCACTTAGCTATAATGCTATGCAGTAAGTAGTGCTTTTTTGTGGAAATACAATCCATGAAAAGGAGAGTCAAAAAAAGAGCTATATGTATAAAACATTTCAAGGCTTAATTGATGATGGCAGTGTGCGGTTTTGTTATTAAAGTAGGTGCTTCAGGAATGCCTATTTTTCAAGTACTTACTTTTTGTAAGAGAAAATGCTTTACTCTTTTATGGTTTAGTGGTAAACTGTTTTTAAAGATAACAGAAAGGAGTGGGCGAACATGATTACGGGTATTCATCATGTGTCTGCGTTTACGAAATCGGCGGCGCTGAATCGACATTTCTATACGGAAGTGCTTGGCTTGCGGCTTGTGAAAAATACGGTGAATCAGAATAATACGCGGATGCGTCATTTATTTTATGGGGACTATCAAGGGAACCCAGGAACATTGCTTACTTTTTTTGAGATAAAAAGATTAGGCGGGGCGAGACGAGAACAGGATTATTATGGAACGACGTATTTGGCTGTTCCGCGTGGGTCGCTGGACTATTGGGAAGCGCGTGTGGCGGCAGATGTGATGGTGATGCGGCGGACGGAGCGCGGACTTTATTTGGAAGACGCGGATACGTTTGCGATTATGCTTGTGGAGTTAGACGAGCGGATTGCGACGGAAAATGCGACGCGGCATACGGATATTCCAGCGGATAAGCAGATTATTCGAGTGCTGGGCGTGGATTGGCACGTTCGTGATACGAGGCGTTTGACGGATTTTGCGACGGAATTTTTGGCGTTACCGGAAGATGACTTTACATCTTTTGTGGCGACGGATTCGGATAAGCAGACGCGGATGGGGCGTGGCAGTATTGACCATGTAGCATACCGGGTGGCATCGAAGGAAGCTGTGACTATGTGGCATCAGAAGGCGTTGGATGCTGGACTGAAAGTGGAAGAGTTTGTGGATCGGGCGTATTTTACGAGTTTGTATTTTCGTGAACCGAATGGCTTGATGATTGAGATTGCGAGCGATACACCAGGTTTTGCGATTGATGAACCGGTTGATACGTTAGGTGAAACATTGGCTTTACCGCCATTTTTGGAAGCGAAACGGGAACAAATAGAATCTAATTTAAAGGAGAATGACAAATGAAAGAATTAAAAGGAATCCACCATGTAACGGCGATGACAAGTAGTGCAGAGAAAAATTATGCGTTTTATACAGAAACATTAGGGATGCGATTAGTGAAAAAAACGGTGAATCAAGACGATATTCAGACGTATCATTTGTTTTTTGCAGATGATGCAGGTTCGGCGGGAACGGATATGACGTTCTTTGATTTTCCGAATTTGCCGAAAGGTCGTAAGGGCACGGACAGTATTTCGAAAACATCGTTCCGCGTGCCGAGTGATGCGGCGCTTGAATATTGGGTGGAACGCTTTGATTCGCTAGGTGTGGATCATGATGCGATTACGGAAAGTTTCGGTAAGAAAGTATTGGGATTCCGCGATTTTGATGAGCAGTCGTTGCAGTTGATTTCGGATGAGAAGAATGAAGGTGTGGCGCCAGGAATTCCTTGGAAAAATGGACCAGTGCCTGCGGAATTCGCGATTTATGGTTTGGGCCCAGTGTATTTGACGGTGCAAAACAAGGAAAATATCAGCTTAGTGTTGACAGTAATTCTTGGATTCCGTGAAGTGGCAACAGAGGGTGGCGAACATCTATTTGAAGTTGGCGAAGGCGGAAATGGTGCGCAAGTCATTGTGGAGGAACGGACGGATATTTTGCCGGCTATGCAAGGTTATGGTAATGTGCATCACGTAGCGTTCCGAGTGGAAGATCATGCGGAACTTGAGAAATGGATTGCGCGCGCGAATGAGTTCCAAGCACCGAATTCTGGTTATGTGGATCGTTTCTACTTTGAATCGCTATACATGCCGGTTTCGCAACAGATTTTGTTTGAGTTTGCGACGGATGGTCCTGGTTTTGCGCAAGATGAGCCGTATGAGACGATGGGTGAGAAGTTGTCTTTACCACCGTTTTTGGAGAGCAAGCGGGCCGCGATTGAGGCAGAGGTTCGACCATTAAATACGAAAAGGGGTTAGTAAATATGATGGAACACATTTTTATTCCTGGTAAAAATCCTGCGTTACCGCCACTTGTTCTGCTTCACGGGACGGGAGGCGATGAACACTCGCTGCTTCAGATTGCGGAATTGATTGCGCCGGATGCTGCGGTGCTGGCTTTTCGTGGGGATGTGCCGGAACAGGGCGCGAATCGGTTTTTTACGCGGTATATGGACGGGTCATTTGACTTGGAAAGCTTAGCGGAGAAAACGGAACAGCTTATGGTACAGACGGCAAAATTGGCGACGGAATATGATTTTAGGCTGGAGAACGCGATTGCGGTCGGGTATTCGAATGGTGCGAACATTGCGGCGAATGCGATTTTGACGCGGGAAGATGGTTTTAGGAAGGCGATTTTGTTTCACGCGATGCCGTCTGGTGCTGCGATGCCTGACTTTTCGCTTGCTAGTGCGACGCTTTTTTTTGACGGCAGGTGTAAATGATCCGCTGATTAGTGCGGAAGGTTCGCAACAATTGATTGACTTATTGGTGGAACGAGGTGCCGTTGTGACGGATGTTTGGACGCAGCAGGGGCATCAGTTGACACTGCCAGAAGTTGAAGCGGCTAGAGATTGGTACGGGACGCTGTTATGATAGCTTTTGATGCAGCGACGCTAGACGCGAAGGATCATTATAAATTTTTGAGTGGGGCGATTATTCCGAGACCGATTGCTTTTGTGACAACGGTTTCGGAGGAAGGTGTTTTGAATGCAGCACCTTTTAGCTTTTTCAATGTGGTGTCGAGCAATCCGCCGATTGTGTCACTGGCGATTCAGCGAGATGGTAACACGATGAAAGACACAGCGCGAAATGTGCTTGCAACGGGCGAATTGGTGATCCATCTTGTCGATGAGGCGTTGACGGAAGATATGAACGCGACGGCTGCTAGACTTGCGCCAAATGACAGTGAATTATTGCGAACGAAGTTAACGACAACATCAAGTATGAGTGTCAAAACGCCTGCGATACAGGAAGCGAAAATCAGGATGGAAGCTAAGCTTTTTCAGCACATTCCGATTTCAAACGAGGCTGGGAAAGTCGTGACAGATTTAATTTTGGCGAAAATCAGTTATTATGTATTTGATAATACGGTTTTTGATGAGGAAAAACAGTATATTGATGCCGCCAAATTGGCACCTGTAGCTCGGTTAGCTGGGAATGATTATGCGAAAATTGGCGATGTGTTTACAGTAGCGCGCCCCAATTAATTTTTGAAAGACGGTTGATTTTTTATTGATCGTCTTTTTTCTGTTATACTAAACAAAGAATCATTTTTTGAGGAGGTGGCGCCAGTGATTCAGATTCGGGAAGCTTGTGAGTATGATGCGAAGCGGTTTGCAAAAATGCAATTACAGATAGATGGAGAGACGGATTATATGCTGTACGGCGCTGGAGAGCGAGAAATTTCAACGAAAGATGCGAAGAAACGATTGGAATATTTCTCGGATTTGCCGTATTCGATTATTTTAGTGGCGGAGGATATGGAAACGGAGAGCTTGGTTGGTTTCTTAATTGCTGATGGGAATCCGCCAAATCGCATGCAACACAGCATTTATATTGCGGTTGGAGTGCTAAAAGATTATTGGGGACAAGGCGTTGCAACACGTTTATTCGAGTATATGGAAACGTGGGCTAGGAGTCGAGGTGTGGTTCGTCGTATCGAACTTGGTGTTTTATGTAAAAATCAAAAAGCACTGCGTTTATATCAAAAACTTGGCTATGAAATTGAAGGCACACATCGTGATTCTTTCATGATAGGAGACGAATATTACGATACATATTGGCTTTCCAAACTCATTTAGCACTTGCCAAGCGTTTTCCAGCATGTTACAATGTGACTAATTAAAGTGAACGGAGGGTTGCCAAATGTGGAGTGTTAGACTTAGAATTCCAAATTCGCAAACAGTAATTAAATAGTGCGAGATTGAGTTTAGAATGCATTTGTATAGAAGATATATTCTACACTCAAAACGGGATTGGTCTGCCTTTACAAGAAGGAACCCATTTTTTAGTTGTGATACTAAAATAAATAGATTGCGTGCTTTAATAAATTTTAAGTCGCAACGGTATTTAACAGGGGAGCAGATGAATTTTTGCTTCTTTTTGTTATGCTTAAATACGGTCATAACTTAATAGTTGGCGCTTTCAGTTGGAAGGTCACAAAAGTCCCTCGCACGTGTAAAAGAAAAAACACTGGAGGAATGAACAATGACAAGAACAGCGATATTAGTAGGAATAACGATGAATCAAGTCAATTTTGACTATTCGATGGAAGAACTGGCGAATTTAGCGGAAGCGAATTTGATTGAACCAGTCGGTGTCATTACGCAAAAAATAGATCGCACAAACAAAGCGACGTATGTGGGCAAAGGAAAAGTAGATGAAATCAAAGGGCTAGCGGATTATGAAGATGTTGATTTAGTCATTTTCAATGATGAACTTTCTCCTTCGCAAATTCGTAATTTAGAAGAATTGTTAGAAATCGAAGTGATGGACCGGACGCGTTTAATTTTAGATATTTTCGCGGATCGGGCAAAAACAAGAGAGGCGCAACTTCAAGTCCAAGTGGCTCGTTTGAAATATGAGTTGCCGCGAGTTGTAGGTCAAGGTGAAGGAATGGACCAGCAAAGCGGAAAAGGAGGACTAAAAAACCGTGGGGCTGGTGAAACGAAACTTGAAATGGACCGTCGTCGCATCAAACAACAAATTAGCCAGCTAAATAAAGAATTAGATAGTCTTGTTGCTGAAAGGCAAGTGCAACGACGCAACGTCAGAAAAATGAAATCCCAATTGTGTCCCTTGTTGGCTATACCAATGCTGGAAAGTCTACGATTATGAATGCGATGGTTTCGGCACACAGCACATCGACGCATAAGCAAGTTTTTGAAAAAGATATGCTTTTTGCAACACTTGAGACGAGTGTCCGAGAAATTATTTTACCAGATAAGAAACAATTTTTGTTAACAGATACGGTTGGTTTTGTTAGCAAATTGCCGCATCACTTGGTAAAAGCATTCCGTTCGACATTGGAAGAAGCTGCGATGGCAGATGTGTTAATCCACGTAGTTGACGTATCGCATGAGCATTTTCAAGCGATGATGCAGACGACCGAAGAAACACTAGCAGAAATGGATGTTGTAGATATTCCGGTTATGTATGCTTTTAACAAGGCGGATATGGCGCTAAATACGATTTATCCTCGTCGCGATGGCGATACAGTTTATATGTCTGCAAAAGAACAAAAAGGCTTAGATATTTTAGTACAAATGATTACAGAGCAGGTATTTGGCGACTATGAAGTTGTCACACTACATGTCCCCTTTGAACGTGGGGATGTTGTGTCGTATTTGAACGAGCACGCCGAAGTATTGGAAACAGCTTATGAAGAAGAGGGAACTCGTATAAAAGTGAACGCGAAGCAAGCAGATCGTATGAAATTTAACGCTTTCATCGAAAAAGAAAACGCAAATAGAAGACGAATCTTGAATGTCTCTGTTATAATGAGGGAAACTATTGTGAAGGAATCAAAAAGCTATGAAAAAATCCCTTTTAAAAGCAACCAGTGCTGCTGCGCTCCTTTTTACGGGCTATGCGTACTGGTCAACGAAACAATTAAGGACGACAGAATACAATATTACATCTTCCAAAATCGCGCCAGAGCTCGATGGTTTGCGAATTTTGCAACTATCGGATCTTCATGGTAATGTCTTTGGCCGCTATAATCACCGTTTAATTAAGAAAATCTGGGCAATACAGCCAGACATAATAGTCTTGACTGGTGATTTGCTCGATGGCGATGAAGGCATTAATATTGCTGTTACACTGATGCGCAAATTAATTAAAGTCTGTCCGATTTATTATGTGACTGGTAATCACGAAGCAAGAAGTGCGAATTTACAAGACTTACTGCCTGAGCTTGCTAAAATGGGCGTTACCTACTTGCAAAATGACCACGCGTATATAACGCGTGATGGGAAATCCATCGCGATTGCAGGTATTGATGATCCAAGTATTGCGATTGATAAACCGAATGATTTAAGTCACGATGAAGAAATTATGTTAGAAGAAGTTATTGTCCAACATAAAATAAAAGAAGCTACAGTTGGCATTCCTGATTCGCAGTTTACGATTTTGTTATCGCATCGACCTGAGAAATGGCCAATCTACCAACAAGCACCGGTTGATCTTGTTTTTTGTGGGCACGCACATGGTGGCCAAGTAAGGCTGCCATATACAGAAGGACTTTATGCGCCACACCAAGGTTTAATGCCAAAGCTAACTTCCGGTATTCATGAAGAAGGCGACAAGCAAATGATTGTAAGCCGCGGCGTCGGGAATGCTACGATAATACCACGTATTTTCAATGAACCCGAAATGCCACTCATCACGCTGCACAACAAATAATAACAAAGGACTTGAAGCGAATCTTATGTTTCAAGTCCTTTTTGCCAGGGAGAGAACAAGAATGATGTATATTGATAATGAAGATTGCTTAGATCAAACGAGAAATTTTGCGATAGAGGAATTTGCATTGCGTCATCTGGATGAAAATGAAACGTACCTTATGTTTTACCGCATGCATCCAACAGTTATTGTGGGAAAAAATCAAAATACACTCGCAGAAATTAATACGGCTTATGTGGAGCAACACCAAATTCCTGTCTTGCGCAGGCTTTCTGGCGGTGGCGCGGTGTACAATGATGAAGGCAATATTAGTTTTAGCATTATTACGAAAGACGATGGCGATGCATTTCATAACTTCGTCCGCTTCACAAAACCAGTCATTGAGGCTCTGCAATCGTTGGGTATAGATGCTACGCTAAACGGGCGCAACGACATTGAAATCGACGGCAAAAAAATCTCGGGAAACGCTCAGTTCTCAACAAAAGGAAGGCTTTACAGCCACGGCACTTTGCTATTCGATGTCCAACTAGATAACGTTGCCAAAGCGCTTCATGTCAATCCACTCAAATTAAAAGCAAAAGGCGTCCCATCTGTTCGGTCCCGCGTGACAAACATTCGTGAACATCTAGCCGAAGACATGAATATACAAGCATTCAAGCAAATCCTATTGCAACACATTTTTCAATCATCCGCCATTCCAACCTACCAATTCACACCGTCTGATTGGCAAAAAATCACTGAAATTCAGCAGCAACGCTACCAAAATTGGGAATGGAATTACGGTAAATCTCCGAAATGCAATATAAAAAAAGAATACAAATTTCCCGGTGGTTTAGTAGAGATGCAGTTGCAAGTCGAGCACGGCAGAATTCAGTCAGTCCGTATTTTCGGTGATTTTTTCGCAACTGGAGACATTCATGACGTGGAGCAGCAAATGCAAGGAATTCCATACACGCAAGATGATTTAGCGAGGATTCTAAAACAGATTGACGTACGACTCTATTTTGGTCAAATAACGGAATCAGAATTGGCAACACATATTTTTTCAATCTAAACATAAAATAAGACTCTGGTATGATGTATTGCATAATAGCTAAATGTTACAGTATTACTATAAACAAAAGAAAGTAGGAGAGAAATTATGTGGAAAAAAATTAGTGTATTAGCAATGTCGACGGTGATGATTGGAGCGCTCGCAGCGTGTGGGGATGACGATGCAAATTCGAACAATTCATCAAATAACAACAATAATACTGAACAAACAACGGATTCCAACTCAAATTCCAACACTACATCTGATTTAAACAATAAGAAATTCTCTATGAGCTATACAGATGCCATCGAAATTTTTAAGAATAAGCATCCAAAAACTGATATAACGTCTGTTGAACTATCTCAAGAACTTGGCAAGTATGTATATACAATTGACGGTGTGGACGATAATAACGAATACGAAATGAAATTCGATGCAGATACAAAGGCAATTTTACAAGATAACAATGAAAAACTAGATGCAGAGGATGCGAATGGCAAAGAAAGAGCAAATGAAAAACTAGACTTAGACGGCATCAAAACACCGCAAGAAGCCATGACAGCAGCACTGAAGCAACAAGCAGGGACTGTATCCGAATGGACAATTGAACGTGAAATGAATCAAACATATTTTGAAGTGAAAATTATAAATGGTAACCAAAAATTCGATATGAAACTAGATGCAAAAACATTAGCAGTATTATCCACGGAACAAGACGACTAATCAAGATGAAGCTTGGCAAAAATCAAGACAAAGCAAAATCGAGCTTATCGGCAAATACCAGTTTTTTGCAGAGACACGGATAGTTTTTTATCTAGCAATATAGATTTCTACAGCCAGAGGCGCTCTATCGATAAAGATAGGGTGTCTTTTTTAGTGGATGAATTATATCTCCACCTAGTGCTTTTAATATTTGGGTTTACGTGATAAACTTGAATGATAGAAATAAGAGGGAATGATGGGTGTATGGCAGGGGAGAAACTAATTCGGTTTTATCGTACAAAGCTGAGTAATTATAATTTAATATATTATTTCATGGTGCCGAATATTGTAAGCTTTTGCTTGACGATGATTCTTTGCACGGCGTTTCCCGTTGCTTTTGGTTTAGCTTACGGTATCGATGGTCTGTGGTTGGGGATTGCGGTTTATGCAATGCTTTTCATTTTGCTTTACTACATGTTTATTGTGCGCAAAGCTCGTAAAGTCTTGTGGAAACGATATCGAATTCGTGATTTCCAGAAGCTGCAACAACTAAAATTATGTTTACTTCGGAATTACTTGGCGCGCAACGGTTTTCATTCATCAGAAGAACTAATGGTGCTGCAGCAAATGATCGAAGAAGATAATACTTCTCTTACAAAAGGCGCAACAATAAAAAACACGGCTATTTTACTCATTGTGTTGCTTTTTGCAGCACTTGGAGCTGTTTTTATTTTAGAAGCCAATCCGGAGGGTAATCGCATTTTATTGACAGTGTTGCTTGCCATTCTTGTGGTGGTTAGCGCCGTTGTTTTACGGGGGATTAGCTATGTTTTTTCTCATGTTATCGATGCTAGGAAGCGGAACGTAATGGCTTTATTACGCGATATGAAGGAGCTTCGTGCAAGTTATGTAGCGCAGCAAAACACGGAATATCAGCCGTATCGAGAGATGGAAGTAGTGATTCAGAATAATGATATTTTGCGAGAAATTATTGAGGAAAAGGCTTTTTTCTAGCCTGAGATGTTTCTTGAAGAATGAACTAAAAGGGGTCTATCTATGAGTAAAACTGGACACGAAACGTTAGAAAGTAAAGCGCATCGCATGATTAAGGAAAAAATCCGTTGTGGCGAGTATCAAGTCGGGCAGCGACTAATTGAAGCGGATGTTTCGAGGGAATTAGAATTGAGTAGGACACCAGTGCGTAAAGCCTTTGCGATGCTGACTGTCGACGGTTATTTAGAATTCGAAGACTACAAAGGCGTTATCGTCAAAAATTGTGCTATCACGAAAGAGCGCTATATCGAAATGCTGGATGTGATGGAGCTATTTTTGATGGCGACGATTGATAAAATTGAGGCGAAGTCGTTGAATTTTAGTAATCAACATTTGTTTGATATGGTTACGAAGTTTTTAAGTATTGAAAACCCAACAGATCGTGAATGCATGGAATATCAACGTTGGTTTGTTAATGAAATACTTGGTTATGCGAAGAATGAATATTATTTGCAAGTCGTGAATCAGTTTTATGATGATTTATTGGAATTTGGTGAGCCAGATGTTTTTCAGTCGGCAATGAAGTTATTTGATAAGACGCTGGACAACTATATTGCATGTGGTAGATATATTGAGATTTATAAATTTGATGAAGCACGGGCAGTCATAAAGCAAATCATTAATGATCGGATTTTATTTATTTTTAGATGAAAGAAGGAGCAACTAGATGAAACGATTCATAGAAACTATTGCGATTTTTGCAGTCTGCCTATTTATTAGCGCATGTGCCCAAGAACGACAAGTGCAGCCTAGGCCAGTACCACACAAACAAGTCGTGCAAGAACCACAGAAAAAAGAACCGGCAATTATTCCAACCGGTACAGATGTGAATCCAGAAACTTTGCAAATTCCGGTTTTGATGTATCATTCTATCAATGAGAATGTGAAGAATAACCTCATTACACCGCCACAAGAATTCGATGCGCAAATGAAATGGCTTGCTGAAAATGGCTACCATCCGTTATTTTTATCAGAATTGGATACGCTACTTCTAACAGGAAAGAATATGCCAGAAAAGCCGATTGTTATTACGTTTGACGATGGGTATCTGGATAATTATACGAATGCCTATCCGATTTTGAAGAAATATCGACTAAAGGCTAATATTTTTGTTATTACAGATAAAATTGCGAAAAAGAACCATTTTGATGAAGTGGCCTTAAAAAAGATGAGCGATAATGGGATTGAAATGCAGAGTCATACAGTGCATCATCAAGAGTTAAACACGTTGTCATACAACCAGCAACTTACAGAATTAAAAGAATCAAAAGCCGTATTGCAACAACTGACAGGCAAAACGGTGAATAGTATCTGCTACCCCGTTGGTCGCTACAACGAAGACACAAAGCGAGCCGCAAAAGCTGCTGGCTACACGATGGGCTTTACCACACAACCTGGCCGAGCAAACGAGAAAGCTGGCATGTACACGCTACCTCGCATACGAATGGTACCAGGAATGTCGATGAAAGCAGCATTACAATAGGAAAAAAGCTTGAAATCACGGTTCTCGTATCCAGATTTCAAGCTTTTTTTATTGTAATGCGAACTGTTGATGTAGCCAGTGCAGTCCTAGTGCTTCGATTTCATCTAGCTGATTCATAAAGTCATGATCGGCGCCATTCAGCTCAATCAGCTTCGAGCCTTCTGGAAACAAGTCTAAGCCCTTTTTTGTAATGTGGGCAAGTTCCTGTTCAAGTGCGCCTTCTGTGCCGTGAATAATTAAAACTGGACATTGAACGCCTGCTAATGTTGCTTGCTGATTCATTGTATCAAAATCTGTGAGCATCTGTTTATCCAGCACAATTTCCGAGCGCCAAGGGTCATCTACATAAACAGTCATGCTACCATTACATTCGCATTGTGTAATCTGCTCTTGTGAAAAATAATCGACATGCTGATAAAAAATCGCACCTGTCACTGGTCCGGTAAGCACCATTGTATCAATATCATCCTGATAACATGCTAGCGATAAACGACCACCAAGACTATGGCCCCAGTATGCAAATTTCTCCATACCTAGCGACTGGCTAAATTGTTTTGCAGCTTGCAAATCGGTAACTTGCTTTTCGAAGTGAATTGCGGTATCATCGCTTTCACCATAGCCGCCACAATCATATGTTAATACATTATAACCATTTTGTTGTAGTTTTAAGGCAAAACGATCAAAGCGGCCGCTGGATGATTTATTAGATAAAAAACCGTGCGTCATAATGATGATAGACTTCGAAGGAGCTGCATAAAAATGACCAACTAGTGATAAGCCTGCTTTGTTTTTAAAGGTGACTCGTTCCATTTTTTCGTTCCTCCTCGTATATCCTAGTGAAATACTATGCTTTAACTTTAACGCCAAATGCACAATTTTTCAAGTAATATATATAGTTATACTGTTTTTTTGTAGGGGTTACGGGGTATAATGTATTATAGTAACGTTGGGGAGTGATACATAATGGAAAAAGCGATGTTAATAGTTAATCCTTCTTCTGGTAAGGAAAAAGGCAAAGTCTACGCAGAAAAGGCAAAGAAAGCTTTGCTTAGGCGCTATCGTGAAGTAGTGGTCAAAGAAACACAAAAAGGGGGCGACGCAACAGAATTCGCCAGACAAGCGGCGCAGGAACGATTTGATGTCGTAGTAGCCATGGGTGGTGACGGGACATTAAATGAGGTTATTAATGGTTTGGCAGAACAAGAAAACCGACCAGCATTTAGTTTCATACCGCTTGGGACGGTGAATGACTTGGCTCGTTCACTTGGCATTCCATTACGCCCAGACAAGGCGATTAAAGCGCTGGAAACGGCAAAGAAGCGAACAATGGATATCGGAAAAATTGGTGACGCATACTTCATGAATGTGTTGGCAGCAGGAATGATCGCAGAGGCTGTCGATAAAGTGAGTGTAGAACAAAAAACACGATTCGGTTCGGTGGCGTATTTTGCAGAAGGTTTGAAGGCGTTTTCACGACATGAGCTATTGGATTTTGAAATAATGTATGATGACGGTGAGTGGAAAGGTGAGGCTGCACTTGTCATAGCTAGTTTGACGAATTCTGTGGGAGGAATGGAGCAATGGGCGCCAGAAGCAGAGGTCGATGACGGGTTGATACATGTTTTTATTATTACGAAATTAGGTATCATTGATGCAGCCAAAATTTTACCACAAATTGCGTTAGGAACTTTGAAAAAAGCGGATGGCGTGATGTATTTCTCAACAACGACACTTGCTATTGACTGCGCGGAGCCAGAAGTGAAGGTGAATGTGGACGGAGATCCTGGTGATACGTTCCCAATTAAGATTGAAGTTTTGAAAGAACATTTGGAAGTGCTTGTTCCTAGATAAACAAAAAGCATGAGATACTGCAAGCCTTATTGAAGAGGAGGTTTGCTGAGCTCATGCTTTTATACTCATTCGTTTACTAATTCTGAGATTTTGTGTAGGACAGCTTGTTCTAATAATGGGTGATAATGGAAAGATTCGCAAACTACGATTTCTGCATCTGGATATTTTTTTTGTAAGCACATCCGTTCTTGATCGATAGTGACAACATGGGCACCAGTGAAAAGGAAATAAGGGATAATGTAGATTTTTTTATAGCTGGAAAGGAGATGTGCGAGTTGTTTTGGGTATGCCGGTTCTCCTTTGATTTCGCTATGAAAAACCGGGAAGTGTAGTTGTGATTCGAGAAGTTTTGCAACACTGTGAAGCCTATTAGCAGGCTCTTGATCATGCGTACTCCCAAGGCCAACCAGCAGAACGGCGGCATCTTGATTGATATTTGTTTGCAAGATATTTCGCTCCACTAATGCAATTATTTCTGGGTCAAAACCAAATGTTTTTGTCATTTTTATGGTGACTTCTGGATGGTTCAATTCGACAGCACGCAAAATTTTGGGAATTTCATGTTTAATATTGGTTGCAGAAAATAGGAATACAGGGACGATAATTAAGTCTGTAGCTCCAGCGATGATTGCTTTCTCGCAGGCAATTTCAATCGTAGGATAGCTCATGCTTAGAAAGCCAAGCTCTTGAATTTGTTCAGGTCGTTTCTTTTTCATTTGATTAATGAATCTGTGGAATTCTGCATTACCTTCTGCTAGTTGTGTTCCATTGCCAATATAAATAATTGCGCGCAAGTTAATTAGCCCCTCTCAAATAAGCCAAGCATAGATTACATAGTCTTATTCTAATCTTCTTAAAGCTTCGTGCCAAGGCTTTTTTGTGAGAAATTATGAAAAAATGTTAAGAAAATGTGAACAAAAGTGCGATATGTCGAAAGTTGCTACAAATTTAAAGTTATTTTTGATACAATTGTAAGGAGGAAAAAAGGATGAGGGTGATGATTTATGGGGGAAACGGTTGATGTTATTTATAAAGCTTAGCCAACTTAAAGAATGGCTTCAAGCCAGTGCCAGGAAAGCTATTCATTACAGAAACGTATTTGATTCATAAGCCGAATGATTATTTCACAGAAGACTTAACGATTCCGTTTCATGACATTGCTCGAATTGAGGGAGCTATGACTAAGGTGTTAGGTCGCAACATGCTATCGAATTTGCTCGATGTGGAAACAAAGAGTGGTAAAAAATATCAGTTTATCATTAATAAACAGAAGAAGTGGCTAGCTGCCATTGAAAAAGTACTTGCTACGCGCGGGGAAATAGACAAGTTAGTTAAAAAATAAAAATAATATCTTAAGACACGCGTTCGGTGTTTTAAGATATTATTTTTTAGTTTATGCGTGAATTTGGTTGAAATTCGCTACGGCACCAATGAGATTGGCATCATTACCGAATGCACAGGACACAATTTTAGGCGCGATTTTAGCGATGGTTATCTTGTCCAGTAGCGTGTTTAGCTCAGCTTGAATAGACGGTAGAAAATCCTCACGCCCACTGATGCCACCACCAATGACAATCATTTCCGGATCGTAGACATATTGTAAATTAAAAATGCCTTTTGCTAGGTTTTGATACATTATTTGAATTTCTTCGATGGCGATGTGGTCATTGTTTTCTTTTAACTGAAAAGCTTCGATACCGCTCAAGGTTGGGATACCTTTTCTTTTTGCAATTCGAGTTGCAGCATTAACAACTGTTCCTGTGTCGCTTAGTGACTCAAGTTTATCATTCATCAGCATATAGCCGAATTCGCCGCCATGAAGATGAGCCCCCGTATGGATTTTGCCATCTTTAATGACCGCACCTCCAACGCCAGTGCCAACAATAATAAAAAGAATATCTTGCGCGGATTTAGCAACGCCAAGCCATGTTTCAGCTAAGGCCGCACAGTTCGCGTCATTTTCTAGCGTGATAGGAAGTGCTAATTTTTCCTCTAGTAATGCTTTAATGGGAAAGTGGTGGATATAGGGAATTGCGCTAGCACCGCCAATTATACCGCTTTCATTATCAACGGCTCCAGGACAGCTAAAGGCAGCACCACTCAGTGTTTTATCGGCGTATGTATTTTTGACATTTTGCAATTCTATGGTAAGCTTTTCTAAAGTGTCTGGGGTTTTGAAGTGTCCTTTCTGTAAAACGGTACCATTTTTTTTCATGAGTGCATATTTTACGGAAGTTCCACCCATGTCGAATGCTAATAAAGTCATCTAATCTAACTCCTTTGCTATGAATTATCTCAAGCATACGTTGCGGAAGAACAAAAAACAAGTGTTAAAAAATAGATTGTGCCAAAAAATATTTTACAATTATGTTACGAGGTGTTACGATTGTGTCAGATGCTATTTTGTAAGGAGGAATTAACATGCATATGAATAGAACAGAAAAGGCGCGCAAGAAACGTCGTAAGCGTCGTCTAGGAACCATTGCAACCTTTATAGTGTGCTTGTTAGTTGTAGGCGTAGGAGGGAGTTATGCCTTTGTAAAGATGCACCCTCAAGTAACAGCAAACGAGATTACCGTTAATGATGAGACAACGACTATTAGAAAGGCCAATATTGTAGTTGACCCGCATGCTTCGACGAAAGTAAAGATTGAAACGACTTTACAAGCGAATCAATTCAACGGTACGGCCTATATTGTAAAAGATAACCATGTCATTCTAAATCAAGGCTTCGGTATTGCCAACAAAACTATTGGAAAAATGAACGATGATAAGAGTCTATATATCATTGGCTCCATGCAAAAAGCAGTTGTAGCAACAGCAATCATGCAGTTGCAAGAAAAAGGAATACTAAATGTTGAAGATCCAATCAGCAAATATTTTCCCAATTTCCCTAATGGTAAGAACATCAAAATAAAAGAATTTTCTTGGCCATACATCAGGCATCAAAGGGCGTAAGAAGGGAAATCAACCAATAACATCCGAACAAATTTTGAGAGATATAGAAGCAGGTGGCATTTACCGTCAACCAGGCAAATGGGACTATCGCGATGATAATTATGCGGTGATGGGGCGCCTAATCGAAGTGCTAACGAACCAATCCCTTACCAATTATCTAAAGCAACATATTTTTATCCCTGCTAAAATGACACACACAGGCATTGGCGACGGCTTTTTCACGAATCCAAACGAAGCCGTAAGTTATAAGCTAAGTAACGGAAGCCTCATCAAAAACCCATATCTCCTAGACAATTCTCAATTATTTGGTGCTGGAAATATGTATATGCCATCAAAAGATATTTATTTGTTTGATAAAGCATTGACAAGCGGTAAACTAATTAATCAGGCAAGCCTTACGAGAATGCTACAATCTGGCGCAGGAGATTACGGTTTTGGTTTTTACGATCGCAATACTTTTTATATTTCACGAGGTGTTATTTACAACTACGAAACAATTAACAGCTTTTCAAGGAATCGGAAAGATGCAGTTATCCTGTTTTCCAATATTCGTTCAGAAAAAGGAAACACGGCATTAACGAAAGAAATTTATGGGCTTTTGCAGTAAAAAATAGGTGCGATTTATTCATTTCGTGCTATAATAAACAATAAAGCGAAAAACTTCAGGAGGAATTTTTTAGTGGAAATTAAGGTTCAGAAAAAGCTTGCTTCTGGGCAAGTTAGATTTGAAAGTGATTTCGGCACGTGTGAAGGAATTTGGAACGATGACGAGCCGGAGTCGAATCGCAAATATACGGTAGAAATTGAAATACCAGAAGATTTGACGGCGGCGAGGCTTGCTGAAAGTGACGAGAAACATTGTATTTTAGAGACAACCGAAGATGCACTTGTTCACATCGTCGGGCAACTAGAAGACTATGAGGAAGACGGTTTTGCGGTACTCCGATTAGAAGATAGCATCATCTGTTTCAATACGCAATACGACGAACAAATCGAAGCCTTACATGGTAAATTTATCGAGTTTGAAGTAGAACGGATTCATTTAAGTAAAGTCGGTATATAAAAAATCGAGTTTGGGTAGCTCCCAGACTCGATTTTTTTAGCTGCGTTCTGTAAAAATTTGTAGCATCTCCGCTAAATCTTGTTCATTTCGCGCAAACAATAGAAGACGTTGACGCCCTGTTTCAATCACCAAGACACCATCCTCAGACAAGTTAATCCGCTCCATCTTCTTATATTCAAAGAAGAGTAGGGCATAAAAGAAACCATGCTCTTTAAAAATAATACGACTTTTGCGGATAAAACAAATATAGAAGAATAAAACACCAAGAATTGCCAGCAAAATAGAAGTCGACATAGGTCCGTGACGTAAAAACGCATTGGAGATAAACAAGAGAGTAATTAACCCAACGAATATGTATCCATCCCATTTTCCGCGCGAGCGAAGCGGAATACTGCGAACCGTTGTTCCTTTCCAAAAATGAAGTACAACGCCGTCATACAAGGAAAATAAGAGGGCTCCAGCAATCATAATCAGCAAGAAAATATTTGTTGCATCAAAGCTCATTAACCACACCTACATTCATTAAATTTCACTTCATTGTACCATTCTATACTAAAAAAAGGAACCGAATCACATCATTCAAGCCGTATTTCTTAGGAATAAGTATATGACAAGCAAAAATTAGACTACCACTCCCAAAGAACGCTGGCGAGTAGCAGCCCATATTAGACGATTTCTGTTTGATTTCGAGTATAAATCAGCAAAGTCCTGCGAAAAGAGATGGAGCATCAGTTGCTATTAATCAACTTTTGCTCCATCACACTTTGAATTAATCACGCACCCGGAACTGAGAAAATACCAAGTACATAGCCAACGATACCAAGAACAAACAACATCAAGATAATCCACAACGCGTTGATTTTTTTCTTGAGCAGCCACATACAAGCAAATGTTAGACCTAATGCAAGAATACCAGGCATTAAGCTATCCAAAATATCTTGAACAGTAGTTGTTGTTGTTTTACCTTCTTGGTTGGTTGTTTTTGATACGACGATTGGGATATTAATGGTTGTCCATTTGTTAACCAGTCCACCCATAACGAATAGACCGAGAATGGACGCGCCTTCTGTTAATTTTTGAAGTACACCACCGGACATGTCAGATACAACGTCTGTACCTTTACCATAACCGTAGAACACGCCCCAATAACGGAAGCCTAGACGAATGCCATTGAAAAGCACGAAGAATAGTAGTGGCCCAAAGATATTACCAGTTGATGCAAAAGATGCACCTAACGCGGCTAATACTGGACGAATTGTTCCCCAGAAAATTGGATCACCAACGCCGGCAAGTGGCCCCATCAAACCAACTTTAATACCATTGATAGCGCCATTGTCAATGGGTGCGCCATTTGCTCTTTGTTCTTCCATCGCCGCAGTTACCCCTAAAATCGGAGCCCCCATATATGGATGTGTATTGAAAAACTCCAAATGACGTTTAATTGCTTCTTTACGTTCGTCGCCTTCATACAAGCGATTAATGATTGGAATAACGCTAAAACAAAATCCCAACGCTTGCATACGTTCGAAGTTCCATGAACCTTGGAACAGGTTAGAACGAATAAATACGCTCATTAAGTCACCTTTTGTTAGCTTTTTCTCGCCAACGGTTACTTTTGCAGTTTCATTACTCATAATTTGGTTACCTCCCTTTTTTAGTCGTCTAGGTCATCATCCAGATCGTTCGCTGGTTTCGACCCACCGCCACCTGCCGCCTCGTACTGGGCAAGTGCTTCTTTGAGATAATATTTAGGGCTTAATTGGATATAGATAATAGCGGCTACAAGGCCTAATACACCTAGTGCTACTAAGTTGAATGTTGTAAAGGCAGCGACTACAAAGCCTAAGAAGAAGAATGGCATTAAGTATTTCGCCTCCATCATGTTGATAACCATCGCATAACCGACAACAACGATGAATCCGCCAGCAACGTTTAGCCCGTTAACCAACCAATCTGGGATGGCATTCAACATATTGGTAACAGCGTCTGTACCAACAGATAATGCTACGATTAGAACCGGAATCGCAATACGCATCGCCTGGAGGAGCAGTGCCGTGACATGCAGGAGATCGAGGCCCCTCAGATTCCCTGATTCGGCCATTTTATCGGCTGAATGTTGAAAACCTACAGTGATTGTGCGAACGAGAATTGTTAAAACTTGACCAGCAGCAGCAAGTGGAATCGCAAGGGAGATACCAACGCTGATGTCTTGTCCCCCTGTAATAACGAGAATTGTTGAAATTAGTGATGCTAGTGCAGTATCAGGTGCAACAGCGGCCCCAATATTCATCCAGCCTAATGCGATCATTTCAAGTGAACCACCGATAATAATACCAGTTGTCATGTCGCCAAGTACAAGACCTGTTAACGTACAAGCAATCAATGGACGGTGGGACTGCCACTCATCCAAGATACTACCCATACCACAGATACAAGCTACGAGGAAGACAAGGATTAATTGAATTGCATCCATATAAAATTCCCTCCCAATTTTTCTTTACGAAACAAATGAATAATGGCTGAAAGAAGTGATGTAATGATTTTAGCTGGAAAATTCCCCTTAATTAGGGATTGCAAGATGCAAGCTGTATACACCTACATCTAACTTTCTAAAAAAATTACAGACTTTCTTTATCTAATAATGGAATCATCATGACTTTGCTATCCGCTGCAACTTTGCGGATTTCAAGTTCAATTCCTTTGTCGTTTAATGCGCGGAATGCTGTTATATCTTCTGGTCCTACAGAAACGGCATTTGTGATTTGTGTGCGACCTTCGCGATAAGCCATGCCACCAATGTTGACTGTTTTGATTGGCACACCAGCTTCAACCATACGAAGTACGTCTGTCGGATTTGTGAAAAGAAGCATGGCTGGCGTTGTTTCATATTTCGGGTTGTTATATACGCGAATCGCTTTTTCTACATCAACGACGCTTGATTTAACGCCTGGTGGGGCAACTTGTTTTAATAAGGTACTCCGAATTTCATCTTTGGCAACGTCATCATTACATACAATGATACGCTCCACCTTTGTTTCTTTTGTCCAAACTGTGGCTACTTGACCGTGAATTAGGCGGTCATCGATTCTTGCTAAACGAATATCCATTATAAATCATCCTCCTCGACATCTTTTAGTGATTGTTTTAGTGACTTTACTCCTGTACTTCCTGCAGTGAGTGCTGTGCTAAGTAGCTCGTCGAAGCCACTGACGGCACGCATGGATAACGTTTCCAATAACATTGGAATATTAACTCCTGTAATGACATCCATTTTTTCTTTAGGTAATGCAATCTGACTAGCTGCATTGTATGGGCTACCGCCAAATAAGTCAACCATAAAAAGAACCCCATCAGAAGCATCAATGGTGTTTAATTTCTCGGTGAATTTCTGAATTAATGTCTCTGTGTTTTCTCCTGGAACAAATGTGATAAATTCAACATTTTCCTGCTTACCAATAATCATTTCTGTTGATTTAAGCAATTCACGTGCTGATTCACCGTGTGTTCCAATAATGATACCTACTGGCATATTAATTCCTCCTTTTTTTCTTTAATTTAGGATACGTTTGACGTTTCTATTATGGCAATTTTATAAGGGCTTATGTAAGGGCGTGGTATCCCGAAAAAATATGCGCGAATGAGCATGATACAGTTAATTTTATGCTTAATACGCTAGCTAGCAAATAGAATATCAACTTTCGTACATACAATGTTCATTACCCTAATCTGAAAAGCTTAAAAACAAAAAAAAATAAAAAAAAACGAGGCATTCCAATAAGTAGAAATGCCTCGCAATGACTTCTAAATTATGTTGTTAGTTGGTGAGTTTTTGTTAAAATATCATATATATATAGTTGCTCATCAGTAGTTAGCATAAGCTTCATCGGACTTAGACAATCTCGATTTGTTTGTTCAATCGCTTTGAAAATCGGAGTCTGAACGATTGACTCAGATGAATCATGATAAATCAAACTGTCTTTGACAACCATACGTTCAATGGCACAGCCAACATGGATTAATAAGTTGATTTTTTGTGTGTTTTCCATCGTCATATTTAATTCCTTTTCTAAGGAAGCAGCGAATTTTAATAAGACGGGTACGATTTTTTTTGGATTGAGATATGTGAGAAATTCGCTAAGACTGTCTTCGATGACTTCACGAGCAATCCAGTTGGTTTCGCTTTTTTTGATGAAGATATCGCGTTGTCGAACGAGTTGGATAATTTGCTCTTCACCATCTTGGGCAAACAAACGCTCAATTGGAATGAACGGGATTTGCACCTTTGGATCGTGAATGCCGACAATCATCAGAATATCGTATTCTTCTTGCAGTTGATCTATTTTTCCAGCAGCTTCATGAACGCCAAGAGGGATGACTTTGATATTATCGGTCGTAATCGTGTCTAGGATACGCTGAATGAAAGCTTGCAATTTCTCAGCGGTACCTTCACCTGTAGCGCAAATAGTGACGATAGCGTGCGCTTTATCTCCTGCAAGTGTGCTCGATTCGGAATCGTAACCACCATAACCACGAAAATCTTTCAGAGAATCGTAAATGCTATCAAGGTCCATATCTAAAATATTTGATTTGCGGACGGCTTCGATAACGGTAGCGGTGGAAACCATGTCAATCGTGCGGACGGGAATACCGGTTCGTTCCGTAATTACCGAGCCAAAACTAGTGAGTGACCCCATATCAACGAGTAGTAGAACACCACGTCCCATATCGAGCTCGCGTGCGCGCTGCGTGATTTTATCTAGGACAACTTTCGGGCTGAGATCAAGCGGCATATCGATACTATCCACTAGGCCTTCGCCGAGTAGTTTTTTAGCGACATTGACGATGCTTGAGGCAGTACTATTGCCATGTGTTGCAACAAGAATAGCCACGCGATTTTCTTCTTGGTCTTTAAGTAGCGAGCTGATAAGGAGTGTTAAATAAAGCACTTCCATATTAGGCACGCGAATGTGAAACTCGGATTCGATTTCTTTTTTCATTTCTAAGGCAATCGCATAACTTTCCGGTTTATCGTTGACAACATTTTCAATATTAGTGTATTTTAGCGGTTTGTTACTACGCGCCCGTTTTAGAAAGGAGGTCAGATGGAGGCTAAAAGCAAGTAGGAAACGTTCATTTAATTTCTTCCCAAGCTGGCGCTCAATCTTGACTTGAATGTCTTCTGTAAAATTCAAAATATCTTCATTGACGATTTTTAAAATATTTTCACGGTCGTGAATGGTGTTTTTGAATTTGGCATAGAAGCTGTTGAGGTGGACGTCGATATCCATCGTGATGAACTTCTTGATGTCTTCATTCTCAACGCCTTGATCCATCAAAATAGAAGCTTTGTCTTCCATGATTTTGTAAAGATTGAAGTCGGGTTCATATTCATCAGAATTAATGAGCTGCTTGCCACGTTCTGGCATAATTACCGTATAGGGATCGAGATATTTAGAAATCTCTTGTAGTTCTTTCCGCCGACCGCTAAAGTGAAAAAACCCATCCTTAATATTCATCGGTAGTTTCTTAAACTCAATCAGAATTTCTTCATTCGTATCAAAACTGTTGAGAAAACCTTGTGCACAAACAAGTTGGATATTTGATTTCAATTGGCCAATATTACCAAACGTAGTATTACCGATGAGTGCTTTGGCAGCTTCGTCTTCAATTCGAAGCGGCTTACTGATTCGATGCGCTTCGTTAGAAAGTAGATTTTTCAATAGGTCTACGCGTTCTTTCGGCGAGCGTTCTTCGAGACTTGGTAAGGAAATGACAATTGGGATTCGACGGACAAAGGTACGTAACAAAGAGGATTCGGGATCTTCGGTTGTAGCACCAATAATTAAGACATTGGATTTACGACGTCGATCTGTTTCACCAAGTTTGTTAAATGTCCCCGTATCCATCAAGTAGAAAATCATTTCTTGGCCTTCTGGTGGGAGACGATGAATCTCATCTAAGAACAAAATACCGCCATTTGCTTTTTCGACAAGGCCTTCTTTTTCATTCTCAGCACCTGTAAAAGCACCTTTCATATGTCCAAAAATGTGTGACATCAAAAGTTGCGGGTTATTATAATAATCGGCACAGTTAAAAATAATAAATGGGGAATCGGCGCTAAGACGCTCGGCATGTTGCGAATAACGATACATTAAATTTGCAAAAAGTGTTTTTCCGACGCCAGTTTGTCCGACAATAAGTGTATGTAATCCATTTGGTGGGTAAAGGACAGCGGCTTTTGCTTGCTCGACTTGTGTTCTAAGGCTAGCATCAGAGCCGATTAAATCGTCGAATGGGCTTCTTGTGACGGTGTTTTCTGAGAATTTTTCAAGTAAGGCTTGGCAATTATCATACTCTAATTCGTCATCTTCGAGGAGATTTTCGATTTTTGCTTCTATAGATTGGCGGTCAAAATAACGCACGGGGCGACCGGTAATCTTAATAATTTTACCTTGGCGGTGTAGTTCATTTAGTTCCATACTGACATTATTTCGTAAAATGGACAGCGCTTCAGAGATTTCCGTGGCTGTGATACCTTGATTTTGTTCAAGCTGTTGCTTTAAGTTATCGTGGTTTTGCTGCTGCATATAGTGATAGATTCGCTCAATCCGTTTCATAACATGCCTCCGATTTTATTTTGTAGAAAAATAGTGTATTAATACACTAGCGTTGTACTGTATTTATTTTAGCATGCGAAATTTATTTGTCAATCGCCTGATTTTTTTGCGGCTTTGTACATTGACGAGTGTAGGTGAACTGGGATAGAATAAGAAAGAACACATTTAAAGTAGAAATTGGAGTTGAATCTAGTGGCAAAATTACTATTTATTAAAGCGTCACCGCTTCCTGATAATGTATCACGGAGTATGGTTGTGGCAACTGCCTTTTTAGAGAAATACCAACAAGAAAATCCAGATGATGTTGTAGAGCGGATTGATGTGTATACGCATGACATTCCAATGATTGACGGTGCATTTATGGCGGCCGGAAACGCACTTCGCGAAGGAAAAGCATTTACTGACCTAGATCCTGAAATGCAACAAAAATTAACGCAATTTGACGCATTAACACAGCAATTTATCGATGCTGACAAATATGTAATCGTTTCTCCACTTTGGAATTTAGGCATCCCGCCGATGTTAAAAGCGTATTTTGATACAGTAGTTGTTGCTGGTAAGACATTCCGATATACGGAGTCAGGTCCAGAAGGTTTGTTAAAAGGTAAGAAAGCATTGCAAATTCATGGAAGCGGTGGCGTTTATTCTACTGGTGAATCGGAGTTGGAAACGCACGGTGAACCTTATATCAATACGATTTTGAATTTTATTGGTATCGAAACATTGCCAAGCGTCTTTGTGGAAGGTGTGGACTATGATCCAACGCGCAAAGATGAGATTTTAAATGCTGCGACTGAAGAAAGTATCCGCCGCATCAGCTTATTGAAATAAGAACGATAGAAACTAGGTATTTGCATGTATGCAGACGCCTAGTTTTTACTTTACTTTCTAATTGTAAGTGTGTAGAATAAAAATGTATATATAGGTATCTTTTTATACTTTTAAAGTGAGTAATCACTCATTTTTTGCGCTAATCATTGTGATTTTATGAGCATTCATACTTGAAAAGGGGTTGACAGAATTATGATTCATGTAGGACTAGATGTGGGATCAACGACGGCAAAGACGGTAGCGATGGATGAGACGGGGAAAATCGTGTTCCAGACGTATCGGCGACATTTTTCGGATATTAAATCGGTTACTTTAGCCATTATGCGTGATTTGCAAGAGACGTGTGGGGAAACTGAAATGACGTTTAAAATCACAGGCTCTTCGGGACTTGCGATTGCGAAATTTTTGCAGGTGCCGTTTATTCAGGAGGTTATTGCGTGCACAGAAGCTGTAGAACAGGCTATTCCTGAAACGGACGTCGTGATTGAGCTTGGCGGGGAAGATGCGAAAATTATTTATTTCTCCGGTGGCATCGAACAACGGATGAACAATGCGTGTGCTGGCGGGACAGGTGCGTTTATTGATCAAATCGCTTCGCTGTTACAGACAGATCCGAATGGCTTAAATGACTTGGCTAAGGGCGCCGAGACGATTTATCCGATTGCTTCGCGTTGTGGTGTCTTTGCTAAAACGGATGTGCAGCCTTTATTGAATGAAGGTGCTCGAAAAGAAGATATTGCGGCTTCGATTTTTCAAAGTGTGGTAACGCAGACAATTAGTGGTTTGGCTTGTGGTCGCCCAATTCGTGGAAAAGTCGCGTTTTTAGGCGGACCGCTGACATTTTTGGATCAGTTGCGGTATCGTTTTACAGAGACATTGAAAATGAAAGATTCCGATATTATTGCGCCGCTGAATGCGGAATATTTTATCGCGCTTGGAACGGCTTATAATGGTTGGAAAGACGAAGCGCTTGCGATAGAAGACATTATTACGCGACTTCGTGATTTGGATTTTTCGAGTATGGCGACAGATACAGAAATTTTACCGGCTTTATTTACGCGTGCGGAGGATTTAGTGGCTTTTCGTGATCGGCACAATCAAATGAAAGCGCCACGTGGTGAGTTGGCAAGTTATGAAGGCGATGTTTATTTAGGTATCGATGCTGGATCAACGACGACTAAGCTTGTTTTGATGGGGAAAGATAATGAGATTTTGTACTCTTTTTATGATAGCAACAAAGGAAATCCGCTGCAGTCAGTGATTGATGCGACGAGTCATCTGTATGAAATTTTGCCTGAAGCGGTGAAAATTAGACAGTCGGGAATTACAGGTTACGGTGAGTCACTGATTAAGGCGGCACTGAAAATCGATGTTGGTGAGATTGAGACCGTGGCACATTATCGAGCTGCTCGCGAGTTTTTGCCAGATGTGGATTTTATTTTGGATATCGGTGGACAAGATATGAAATGTATGAAAATCAAAAATAAAGCGTTGGACAGTTTAATGCTAAATGAGGCATGTTCGGCGGGCTGTGGCTCGTTCTTAGAAACATTCGCGCAAACGCTAGGCGTGACCATTCAAGAATTTGCAGACAAAGCGCTCCAAGCAAGAGAACCGGTTGATTTAGGATCACGCTGTACAGTATTCATGAACTCAAAAGTGAAACAAGTACAAAAAGAAGGCGTATCAATGGAAGACTTGTCCGCAGGTCTAGCCTATTCTGTTGTCAAAAACGCATTACAAAAAGTCATCAAGTTACGCAGTCCAAAAGATATCGGCGAAAAGGTGATTGTTCAAGGTGGCACATTTTATAACGAAGCGGTTTTGCGCGCTTTCGAATTGCTAACAGGGCGTGAAGTTGTTCGTCCTGATATCGCAGGAATGATGGGAGCATACGGCGCAGCGCTAATCGCCAAAGAAAACTACGAAACAGGAGAAGTTAGTCAATTACTCGTTTTGGAGAAATTACGAGAGTTTCAAGCGGAAACTTCGCAATCACGCTGTAATTTATGTAGCAACTCGTGTCAATTAACGATTACGAGATTTGGTGATGACCGCAAGTTTGTCAGTGGGAATCGTTGTGAACGCGGGGAACGTGTCGAGTCGAAGAAGAATTTGTTACCGAACTTATTTGAATATAAATACAAACGCGTTTTTGATTATAAATCGTTGAAAAAAGACGAAGCGACTCGCGGCACGATTGGCATTCCACGTGCGCTGAATGTGTTTGAAAACTATCCATTATGGCATACGATTTTTACGAATTTAGGCTACCGTGTCACTTTATCAACGAAATCTTCAAAGAATTTGTATGAAAAAGGCATTGAAACGATTGCATCTGAGGCGGTTTGTTATCCTGCGAAATTAACGCACGGTCATGTGATGGACTTGATTAAGAAGAAGGTCGACTATATTTTCTATCCGTCTGTCGTGTATGAGAATAAGGAATACGGTGAAGCAACGAATAACTTCAACTGTCCTGTTGTTGCAGGCTATCCAGAAGTTATCCGTGTGAACGTCGATGCGCTAGAAGAACAAAACGTGCCACTCATCGCGCCATTCCTAACATTAGATAATGAAAAAGCACTACTAAAAGGATTGCACGAGGCGTTCCCAGAAATCCCGCTTGCTGAAATGGAAAGTGCCGTGAAAGCTGGCATGGAAGAAGCGCAAGCATTCCGCAAAGACATTCAAACAAAAGGCGAAGAAGCACTCGAGTACATTAGCAAAAACAAAATTCGCGGTATCGTCTTGTGCGGGCATCCCTATCATATTGATCCGGAAGTAAATCATGGTTTACCAGAACTTATCACAATGAACGGCATGGCAGTCTTGACGGAAGACTCCGTATCACATCTCGGCGAAATCAAACACCCACTTCGCGTGGAAAATCAGTGGAAATACCACGCTCGACTTTATCGCGCTGCTAGTTTTGTAGCAGAACAGAAAAATCTCGAAGTGGTTCAACTCACATCGTTTGGCTGTGGTCTTGACGCGATTACAACGGATATGGTACAAGAAATCATCGAAGGTCACAACAAAGTCTACACACTTCTAAAAATCGATGAAATAAACAACCTAGGCGCAGCACGAATTCGAATCCGTTCTTTAAAAGCTGCGATGGACGAGCGCGAACGCAATAACGTGTTACCAACAGCGATGAAAGCTCCGAAACCACGTGTCCTTTTTACAAAAGAAATGAAGAAAAACTACACGATTTTGGCGCCACAACTTGCACCAACGCATTTCGAATTACTAGAAGCAGCAGGTCGCGAAGTAGGTTATAATTTGGAAGTTTTACCAGCTGTAACACCGCGTGCTGTTGATGAGGGATTGCGTTACGTCAACAACGATGCGTGTTTCCCAGCCATTTTAACAATTGGTCAAATGATGGATGCCTTAAAACATGGAGACTATGATCTTGACAATTTGGCAGTTTTAATGACACAAACTGGCGGAGGTTGTCGCGCAACGAACTACATCTCGATGTTGAAAAAAGCACTAGGACAAGCTGAACTTGATCATATTCCAGTTATTTCGCTAAACGCAAACGGACTTGAAAAACAACCAGGTTTCAAAATCACACCAAAAGTCGGTGTTCGATTCCTTGTTGGCCTTTGTCTTGGCGACGGGTTAGACCGAATGCTTTACAAAACACGACCATACGAAAGAGTAGCAGGTAGCGCGAACAAACTACATCGCTATTTCGTCGAAGCTGCAAAAGAAATGCTAGCGAATTACAGTCCATCGGCTTATGCTCAATTTTGTCGTGAGATGGTGGAAGCATTCGATCAAATCCCACTAACAAAAGAAATCAAACCAAAAGTCGGAGTTGTCGGTGAAATTTTAGTGAAGTTCCATCCAGGTGCCAACAATGATATTGTCGGCGTTATTGAAGAAGAAGGCGGGGAAGCAGTTGTTCCAGATTTCGTAGATTTCTTGCTATACTGTTGCTACGACAGCCACTTCGCAGCCAATACATTCGGCATGTCTAAAGTGAAATCATTTGCTAAACATAGCATCGCCATTCCAGTTATTAATAAATATCGCAAGCCAATGTCTGACGCTCTACGCGCAAGTAAGCGATTTACCGCGCCAGAAAATATCGAAGTCATTGCAGAAAAAGCAAGTCAACTCCTATCACTTGGCAATAAAATGGGAGAAGGCTGGTTCTTAACCGGAGAAATGATTGAATTACTGGATAGTAACGTTTCAAATATTGCTTGCCTCCAACCATTCGCCTGCTTGCCGAATCACATCACTGGTCGTGGCATGATTAAAGGCTTGAAAAAAATGTACCCAGCGGCAAACATCATGTCCATTGATTACGACGCAGGCTCAAGCTCAGTTAACCAACTTAACCGAATCAAATTAATGCTGTCTATCGCAAAAAAACAACTGGAAACAACGAGCCAAACAGAAAAAGCACCAGTAACAACAAAAGCATTCCGTCCAAAAGACAAAATTGTCGATACCGCAAAACGCGTCCGCGACTCAGCACCAATCGAAAAAATCGGTAGCACCGTTAAACGCGCCCGTGAAGCAGATCCAGTTGGCCATATCGCTAGCAAAGTAAAAGCAGGAACCGAATCTGAGAATATACAAACAGAATAATAATACGCGAATGAAGCATCGCTTTCACATCATCTTGTAAAAACCACTACCTTTCTAATTTTCGCATATAAATAGGCTTGATACTCTTATTTTAAGGCTTATTCCTGATATTATTGGCTAAAAACTTGTAATATCGATATAAACCTTTAGAATAAGAGAGGTATGAAAATAAAATATGGGAAGAGGAGTGTACAACATGAAAAAAAAGTTAGCTTTAATGTTTGTTGCTGTTTTAACTGCTGCGGTGACGTTAGCGGCTTGCGGAAATAGCCAAGTAGAACCAACAGAGGCCGCTGATACTGCTGTTAACACCATCATTTATAACAAAGACACGGATAAATTCAAAGATGTATTCGGTGAAGATGCAACGAATTTACAAAAAGAAATCAAAGAAGGCTTCAAAAAAGGTTTCACAAGTAGCCTAAATATTACAGACGGTAGTATTGATAAAGAAGTGGAAGCGCTCTACGACACATTTACAAAACGTGTCGATGAAGTGACGAAATACAAAACAAAAGTAACTAACGACGACAAAGACAAACCCACTGTTGAAATTTCTATCAACGGGCTTGATATGACAACTGTTCAAGCAGACATGTCAACGAAGCTTCAAGAAAAAGTAAAGGCGGATCCTTCGATTCAAAAAGATGCTAAAAAAGCAGCCAAAGCAATGCTTGAGGTATATCAAGAAACGATTGCTAAAGCGAAAGTTTCTGATAAAGCTGTCAAAGTGAAGATGAACTTAGAGTCGAATAAAGATCAGTGGAAAATCAAAGACGCTGATACATTTGCACAAAGTCTTTACCTAGCATTCTTTACTGGAACTGTTCAATAATAAAAAAGCGAACCCTTTCTAAATGAGTTGCCGTTCTGGTCTCATTTGAAGAGAGTTCGCTTTTTCGTTATTAGCGTTGGCCAACAGTGAAGCGGGCGCGGATATGTTTGGCATTTTCTGCTTCGTCGATAAGCGCAATGGCGTAGTCTTCCATGCTGATATAGCTATTACCGTTCGCATCTACGATTAATTCGTCTGTTCCAGTTGCATAGGTGCCTGTACGTTCGCCGGGTTCGAATAGTCCAGCTGGGCTAATAAATGTCCAATCAAATGTGGCATCTTGTCTTAAATGATCTAATTGAATTGCTTGCGCTGCACCAGTAGCATAATAAGGCGCTTCTTTAAAGGAAGGTGTATCTAGCACACGTGTGCCTTTATCATCCACGAATGAACTTGCCGCCCCGCCAACGACGATTAGGCGTGGGGAAGTCATGCCATTCAATATAGCAATTAAATGATCGATAGCTTTCCAATGATTATCTGACTCCTCAACCGGCGCACTAAACGCATCCACTAAGACATCCAATTCCGCAACATCTTTTTTCGTTAAGCTAAAAATATCTTTTTCTAATATATCAATGGAAGCATCTGTGATCTTGCTAGCATTACGAACAATCGCCGTTAGCTCATGCCCACGATTCTTTGCCTCTGTTAAAACTCTGGAACCTGTCCGACCATTTGCTCCAATAATACCAATTTTCATTATAAAAACCTCCTTGGAATTTTAGTTGTAACTAATTCAGTTACAACTGTTGGTTAAAGTATACTGTTATCTGTTCGAAATGTAAAGCATAAAGTTGCATCCAGCTATCTTTCACGGCAATTATTCTAAATGAGAAAAATAGCTCATAATTGATAAAATAGCAATGCTATGCGATATTTTTAATGGGAAAATCCGAATTTAATAGAATTTGCAATAGGTGAACATAATCAATATTTGTTTTCAAATAATATATATTATAAACAATACTTGACAATATCGCTAATTAAGTTGATAATTTTGAGTGTGAGCTTTCACAATAAATAAGATTCAAGGAGGAGTTATAATGTCGTTGATTGGAAAAGAGATAGAAGAATTTACTGCAAAGGCTTTTCGCCAAGGTGAGTTTATCGATGTTTCATCTGAAGATTTCAAAGGGAAATGGAGCGTGGTTTGTTTTTATCCAGCGGACTTTACGTTTGTTTGTCCAACAGAACTTGAGGATTTGCAAGATCAATACAGTACTTTAAAAGATTTAGGTGTGGAGATTTATTCGGTCTCAACAGATACACACTTTACACATAAAGCATGGCATGATTCCTCAGATGCCATTGGAAAAATCGAATACACAATGATTGGAGATCCTTCACATACGATTTCACGTATTTTTGACGTTTTAGACGAAGAAGAAGGTTTGGCAAATCGCGGAACGTTCATTCTTGACCCAGAAGGCGTAGTTCAAACAGTAGAAATTAATGCAGATGGTATTGGTCGCGACGCTAGTACTTTAGTAGACAAAATCCGCGCTGCACAATACGTGCGCAACAATCCAGGCGAAGTTTGCCCAGCGAAATGGAAAGAGGGCGCCGAAACATTAAAACCAAGCCTAGACTTAGTAGGTAAAATCTAAAAATGGCTTTAGATAGAGAAATCAAGGAACAGCTTGCCGGTTATCTGGATTTACTAGAACAAAACATTGTTTTAAAAGTAAGTGTCGCAACAGATGAAAACTCGCAGAAGTTACTTGAATTTGTTAGCGAAATCGTGGATATGTCTTCCAAAATTCGTATGGAGAACGTTTCACTTTCAAGAACACCAAGTTTTAGTGTTGCGCGTGAAGACGAAGATTACGGCATTGTTTTTGCAGGGATTCCATTAGGCCACGAATTTACATCGCTTATTTTGGCACTGCTTCAAGTGAGTGGTCGTCCGCCGAAAATCGATGACAAAATCAAAGCCCAAATTCAAAAAATCAATGCACCGCATCATTTTGAGACGTATGTTAGTTTGACATGTCATAACTGCCCAGACATCGTCCAAGCGCTCAATATTATGAGTGTGTTGAACCCAAATATTTCACACACCATGATCGAAGGTGGCATGTTCAAAGACGAAGTCGAAGCCAAAAATATCATGGCAGTACCAACTATTTTTGACAATGGCGAGGCGTTTGGAAGCGGTCGGATGAGCATTGACCAAATCATAACAAAAATCGTTGGAGCAGCTGATGCTTCAGAATTTGAAGACAAAGAAATTTTTGATGTATTAGTTATTGGTGGCGGTCCAGCGGGAGCCAGTGCCGCGATTTATGCAGCCCGTAAAGGCATTCGAACAGGAATCGTAGCCGATACTTTCGGAGGACAAGTGTTAGAAACGATGAGCATTGAAAATCTGATTGGGACGAAATATACAGAAGGTCCTAAACTGATGGCTCAAGTAGAAGAGCACGTGAACGAATACGATGTTGACGTAATGAAACAAGTCCGCGCGAAAAGCATCCAGAAAAAAGACAACGTAGAAGTAACGCTAGAAAACGGCGCAGTCTTAACCACAAAAACAGCAATTATCTCGACTGGTGCAAGATGGCGTAACATTGGCGTTCCAGGCGAACAGGAATTCAAAAATAAAGGAATCGCGTACTGCCCACACTGCGATGGACCACTTTATGCAGGTAAAAATGTAGCCGTTGTTGGCGGTGGAAACTCCGGTATCGAAGCCGCAATCGATCTTGCAGGTGTTGCAAAACATGTCACCGTACTAGAATTCGCACCAGACCTAAAAGCCGATGATGTCTTACAAAAACGACTGTACTCTTTGGCGAACGTCACTGTTTTAAAAAATGTACAGACAAAAGAAATTACCGGACAAGAAAAAGTGGATGGCGTTACATACGTGGACCGCGAAACAAACGAAGAAAAGCATATCGATGTCGCAGGCGTGTTCATCCTGATCGGCCTAGCGCCAAATACAGAATGGCTTGAAAACACCGTGGATCGCAATCCAATGGGAGAAATTATTGTCGACAAACATGGCGCGACAAACGTTCCCGGCGTATTTGCAGCAGGCGACTGTACCGACAGTGCTTACAAACAAATCATCATCTCGATGGGCTCAGGTGCCACGGCGGCACTCGGCGCATTCGACTACATGATTCGCAACTAAAAAATAGGATGGGGTGTCCATGACTCGGACACCCCATCCTATTTTTATGATACGGTTGTTTTTTTGAGTTTTGCGGCAAAGACTACGTGTGAGATAGTGAAAATCAGTAACGCTGCCCAAATGAAGATGAAGGCGATTAGCTGGATGAAATCAAACGCTTCATGGAATACAAACACGCCGAGAATAAGCATCAAAGTTGGCCCAACATACTGAATGAAACCGAGCATGACATAAGAAATCCGCCGCGCACTCGTCGCAAATAATAAAAGCGGAATCGCCGTCACTACCCCAGCGCCAAACAATACAAGGTTCGTATCAAAGCCAAAGTGCATAAACGCATCGCGCGCAAAGAACAACAAAAATACAAGGGCAAATGGTGTCATAATCATTGTTTCGACTGTAAGCCCGCCCCAAGCACTGACTGGCACTAACTTCTTAATCAAACCGTAAAGGCCAAATGTCACTGCCATCGAAATCGCCGCCCAAGGGAATACGCCTTGGTGTATCGCTAGAATCAATACACCAATTGCCGCTGAAAGCACCGCTAACATCTCGCCACGACTCAATTTTTCCTTCAAGAACACCGTTGCCAGAAGCACATTGACTAGCGGATTAATATAATAGCCAAGACTCGCACTAATAACATGCCCGTCATTGACCGTAAAAATAAAAATAAACCAGTTCGCTGTAATTAGCACGGATGCTGTTGTAATCGCCAAAATCAATTTAGGCTTTTTAAAAAGGGCTTGAATTTCCGCCCAAATTTCCTTCGTCTTACCTAGCAACACAATAATAATAACCATGAAAACAAAAGACCAAATAATGCGGTATGCTAGAATTTCGCTGGCAGGAACACCGCTTGCTAACTTCCAATAAAGCGGTAAAACGCCCCAAATAATATACGCGGCAATCGCAGTTAAAATCCCCAGCGTTTTTTCTTTCTCTGAATACATGTCCTCACCTTTTTCTACAAATAATAGAACCATTGTAACATATATATATCCCCGAAAAGCTGAAAGTTGCTGAAAAATATTTTTTCGCATATGATTAACTAAAGAAGTGAAGGGGAGAAGATAAACTAATGCTGACCAAGAAACAACTAATTCAAGAAAAAAGCGATCAATTAACCGAACCACAACAAGCTTACATAAAAACGGTGGAATGGGTTGTCGCTTCCGATAAACATATTACAGAACAAGACAAAGAAGTGGCCTTGCTAAAAACCATCGAACGCCTATTAGAAGCAAAAGATGCAGCACCAGAAGAAACACTTGGCATGGATGCAGCAACGTACGCCAGACAGCTCACACATAAATTACCAGACGTAGCGCAAACCAATCAAACGCCAATATTCCTCTTTATTGGAACACTACTCATGAGCGCTTTTTTAGTCGTGATGGGCATCATTCATTTTATAAATAAAGATCGTGTGTTTTACGTCGGGACATTTGTCGTATCTATTTTGCTCGTCTTTATTTGTATCGTGTGTATGCTCGTTGGTGGCTATATTCTTTGGAAACACTACACTGTGACTGCTGCTAAATCAATCGCTGCATATTTTCTAATTGGTAGCGGAATCCTCATTATGTACGTGTTCGTGCTTGTATTCCTACTTATGATTCTACCAAACTTCGGAAAAGTCATTTCAAGTGGAGCGCTTATCGAACTTATACTAGGGGTAGCAGGCTTTATCACAGCAACGATTATCTGGCGCAAAATATAAAAACAAAGCCCGAGTGCAACCATCACGCACTCGGGTTTTTACATCTTATTTAGAAACTTCGATTTGAATATTTAGTTTCACTTCATCACCAATTAATACGCCACCAGTTTCAAGCACTGCGTTGTAATTTAGTTCGAAATCTTTACGATTGAATTTACCAGTTCCTTCAAAGCCTGCAACCATGTTACCAGACATTGGGTCTTTGCTTGTTCCTTCATATTCCACGTTAAATGTGATTGGTTTTGTAATCGTACGGATTGTTAAGTCACCAGTCACTTTATATTCGTTGCTACTATCGGCTACGATATTTGTTGATTGGAACGTAATCGATGGATAGTTTTCAACATCGAAGAAATCTGGGCCCTTCAAATGGCCATCGCGTTGTTCTTGACGTGTGTCGATAGAAGCTGCGTCCACTGTGAAAGAAAGATTAGCTGTTGTTAAATCTTCTGGATCAAGCGTTAAATCCGCGCTGAAGTTTTTGAAAGCACCTTTTACTTTGGATACCATCATGTGTTTTACTTGAAACTCGATTGAACTGTGTGCTGGGTCTACATTCCATTTTTCTACTGTCATTTTAAAATTCCTCCAATATTTGTTTTATTTGGCGCCATCTTCATTTAGCTCGCCAGTGGGATTCGGCGTTTAGACCGATTTTTTTTAATCCCGAAATAAGTATTTCTTTCTCTTCCTCGTTTAAAATCGTGAGTTGTTCTTTAATCAAGGCTTCAAACTGGGGAAAAAGATTGCTGATAAATTGTGTACCTTGTGCGGTCAATTTTGCATAAACAATGCGGCGGTCATTCTGATCATTGACGCGGACTAGATAGTTCTTCTTTTCAAGTTTGGTAACCATGTAAGTCGTGTTTCCATTAGAAATCAAATTCTTCTGTCCAAGTGTCTGCAATTGCTGCGGGCCAAGATGATAAAGCTGTTCTAAAACACCGAATTCACTCGGCGTAATTCCATGAGACTCCACTAAATTCGCATGAACCTTCTGAATCCAATTGGCAGATCGCAACAAGACGGTGAATAATTTCAAGTCGATATCTTCCACAGAAAACACCCCGTTTCAGTCAAATGTTTTAATATCGAAACATATTACAAACAAATAATAACATACTTGTAAAAAGTAAGTCAACACAAAAGCGTAAAAAATAAAAATTTCTTCGTTAAATTTGTGTAAAGATGCTTGTGTATCATGTATAATAGCGTAAAATAGAAATAAAGAGGTGAGAAAGATGGAATTAAGTGAAGATAAAGTAAAACGCGTTCAAGAAGTATTAGGATCTTACTGGGCTATTAACCGAATCACTGCCAAACACGCCGAACAAAACGCACTAAGCTTGGGCTTGTCGTTACAGCAAATGGCGATTATTAATATTTTATACACACGACCAGATTCCACCATAGATGACCTAAAAAAGAAATTGTTTACCTCCACCGATGTCATTACAGCCAATGTTAACGGGCTTGTTCACGGCAGACTTGTTGAAAAGTTAAATACAGCATTCGTAGAAAATACCGATGCATGGCGCTTACAACTAACAGATAAAGGCAGAGAAATGTCGGAGCGCTCTACACAAAATGCTTTTGCCTACAAAGCGATGATGAAGGCACTCGAAGAACTGGACGATGAAGATATTGATAAACTTATTGAGATTAACCACAAAATTGAGAAATTATTAAAGACAGAGTAAACGAAAAAGGACAAGTTCCGATGTTAGCTCTAGCCGACATCAATCATAATGACAAAGCTATCGATAAAATGGTATCTATAGAAGGCGCTTCTTTTTGATGTGTCTATTCTATAGGTACTATTTTATGATGGGGAAACTCTTTTTGTAGAATTATAGAATAATAGACATTATTCTGAATCGATTAGTTTCAATAATAAAAAAGGTGGTATAAACTAATAAGTAACTTTTTCCTTTTTATACATAAAAAAAAAATAAAAGGAGAGGAGATCATGAGAAAATCAAAGAAGTTTGCAGTTATTTTGTTAGTAAGTCTGATGATTTTTGGAACTGGTACACTTGTAATTGGGACTAGTGTTATTTTATGGGGCGGAGAAAATGATAAAGCTAGAGTATCAGAAGTATTAGATTGGGCGGATCAAAAAATCGATCAACTCACACAAACAAAACAAGTTAATACACAAAAAATTAATGAATTGACTAATGAAATTCAAAACTTGAAAAATCAATTGACAGATAAAGATAATCAAATTGCATCAAAACAGCAAGAACTAAATGCAAAAATAAACGAGTTGCAAAACAAACAGAATGAAGTAAATCAAAAAAATAATGATATTAGCGCATTGAATTCACAAATTAATCAGTTAAATAACTCGATTAATCAATTAAATACCACAATTAATGAATTAAAAACAGAACGTGACCAATATAAATCACAAGTCGAAGTGCTAAATGCTCAGAAAGCACAGTTAACAACATCTAAAAATGAAGCAGATGAAAAACTCGACAAAGCTCGCCAAGATATGAAAGAATTACGAGATCAGGCAGATAGATTGTACAGCAAATATCAATAAGTCTGATTTAGTGTATTGCAAAGTAGTAGTATCAGCTTTTTAGACAGAGACATAAGTACAAGTTAACGAGATAATGGAAATGGATTAAATGCAATGTAAAATAAACTGTGTAAATAATGAATTTTAGGATCATTGCTTATACAGTTTTCTTTTGCGTGCGATTGTAACATCACATCAAGGCATGACGTAATTTCTAAGACTTTGAATTTAAGGCATAAGAAAAAGACTATAGGCGCCGTATTTTAATACTTTGTCTATAGCCCAAGATAAGACCGGAATCTATTTGTTTTTTTAATCTCGTTTTCCATCCACATACGAATGTTCATCGAAAGAACACTCATTAAGCGGTATCACTTTTGTTTTTTTCGTAAATTTATAGATGAGCCAGAAAGCTAGGAAAATCGGGAGTCCGATATAGGAAATCGCAATTTTTTGCCACCACTCGGGGTTTGAAATGTCGGGATGTAGGAACGCGTTGTAATCTTGCCCGACAATGACTAAAATACATAGTACTAACGCAAGTAATGGCCCGAACGGGAAGAATTTCGCCTTATATTTCAGGGCATTTAAGTCCAGCCCTTGTTTCACATACGCTCGGCGGAAACGATAATGACTAATCGCAATACCAACCCAAGCAATAAAGCCAGTAAGACCAGAAGCGCTTAGTAACCACGTATAAATAACCGTTCCATTTTCGCTAAGTGTTGTGATGAAAGTCATTGCTCCGACAATCGTTGTCAAAATAAGCGCCGCCATCGGAATACCGCGACGATTTACTTTTGATAGGAATTTCGGTGCTTTGCCGTCTTTGGCCATTGACCATAACATCCGTGTGGAAGCGTAAAGACCAGAATTACCAGCAGACAATACCGAAGTTAGGATAACGGCATTCATCACCGATGCAGCAATGGCCAGCCCTGCTTTTTCAAAAACAAGTGTGAATGGGCTAATCGCTACATCTGTTGCTTCGCCGCCGAGTAGATTCGGGCTAGTATAAGGAATAATCATCCCAATGACGAAAATCGCAAAGATATAAAACAGTAGAATACGCCAGAAAACTTGCTTAATCGCTTTCGGTACACTTTTCTCAGGAGTTGCGCTTTCTCCAGCAGCAATCCCTACAAGCTCTGTACCTTGAAAAGAGAATCCAGCGAGCAAGAACGTCCCGAGTATCGCGAAGAACCCACCATTAAACGGTGCATCCCCAGTCGTAAAGTTAGAAAAACCAATAAATTGACCACCAAGAATCCCAAAAATCGTCAAGACACCGATGATTAAGAAGACAATAACGGTAACTACCTTAATAATCGAGAACCAATATTCCGATTCACCGTAAGCTTTAACAGACAGTGCATTCAAACCAAAAATAAGTAGTAAGAACACGGCACTCCACAACCAAGCAGGGGCGTGCGGGAACCAGAACTGAATAATGAGTGCAGCCGTAGAAATATCAACAGCAAGCGTAATCGCCCAGTTAAACCAGTAGTTCCAACCAAGCGCGAATCCAAACGCAGGATCGACAAAGCGTGAAGCATACGTACTAAAAGAACCAGAAACCGGCATATACGTCGCCATCTCACCAAGACTTGTCATCAAAAAGTAAACCATTAAACCAATAGCAGCATAAGCTACTAATGCACCGCCAGGACCAGCAGTAGCAATCGCATTACCGCTCGCTAAGAATAATCCTGTTCCTATTGAGCCCCCAATCGCAATCATCGATAAATGACGCGTTTTTAAATCTCTCCGTATGTGACCTTGTTGCTCTTTTTTCACTTGTAAAACTCCCTTTCTTTCTCTGCTGAAAATGAGGTTTTGGAAACAAAAAAACCGATCTCGAAAGTGTTTCTTCAGAGACCAGTTCTATAATACCAACGTCGAAATAGCATCAGATAGCACACCCGTCCCGCCAAGCTATTGGCAAAAACAGCAGTTCTGTTTCTTTCGATAACAGCCCCAGTTTAAAATAGTCAGACACCTATTTTTACTTCGGCGAGCATCCTTTTCGCGGCTAGTCATTGGTGTGTCATGCACCTCATTAGCCGGTAGTCGTGAATTTCGCAACCTCTACCTCACCATTGATGAGGATTTTATTAAGTTTTTCATGTACTATACTAACGAATCTAATGCGTAAATGCAAGTTTTTTTTTGAAAAAAAAAAGTTTTTGGATTGCTGGTGTTAGACATTTTTTAACGCTTCACGAACGGTGCTGAAGGTTGGAATATTTGGCAAACGACTATCGTAATTGACCATTAACATCGCGAATTTGGGTGAGACACCTGTAAGCATTAGACTAACACCAGTTAGTTTCGTCAACGCTAGGAACTTGATGAGGTTGGCTGCAATATCGTCATTGAAGTCCGCAAGGCCTGAAATGTCCATAATTAAATAATCAATATGGTTATCATCGAGATACGATGCGACATTTTGTGTCATTTCTTCAAAACGATCAGTAGAAAGTGCACCAACGAGTGGTAATACGGCGACGCCTTCCTGGACGGGAACAATAGGTGTAGACATCTTCACGATTTCTTCGATGGAGTCCTCCAGTAACATCTTGTATTTTTCTTCACGAGTAACATCCCTTTGAATCCCAATAAAATAGTTTTTACCCGACTCTTCGTCATAAATTGGATCAATTGTTAGCTCATTGAAGAAAATTTCGCCATTTTTACGGTAGTTTTGCAGGAAAACATTTACGTTTGTTCGATTTTTCACGGCTTGACTAATTTTTGCAAGTGCGGCTTTATCAGTTTTGCGGCCTTGGAGCATACCACAATTTTTACCCATCACTTCATCGGATGTATAACCAGTAATCCGTTCAAATCCGCTGTTTACATAAATAATCGGGTTTTTCGGAAGATCACCATCTGTAATAATTACGCCAACACTAGTCATATCCAATGCTTTAGAAATAATTCGAAATTGTAACTTCGCTTCCTTGTTTAACACTTGCTACACACCCATTCCATTTGATTTACACAACCCTATCATACCAAAAACTATAAAAAATAGGAATCCTAAAAATAATAAAATGGTGATAAAATAGTAAGAAATCACCTTATTTTGATGAATTGATGTGCGAAAAATTCAAAAATGTAGTAACATAAGAAGGTAATATAGAAAGAAGAGAGGAGTTATTTTTGTGCAGCAACCTTCTATAAAAGAATTAAAGGAATGGCGCAATGTGATGTTAATGCATCGTTTCGCCCTAGAGGAAGTCAATACGAAGTTAAAAATCTTAAATGATGAGTTTCAATTTATTCATGATTATAATCCGATGGAACATTTGAAATCACGAGTGAAAAGCTTTGAAAGTATTACAACAAAACTAGAACGAAAAGGCTTAGATATAACGCCAGAGAACGCCTATGCTCATGTTCGTGATATCGCGGGAATCCGTATCACTTGTTCTTTTGTTTCAGATATTTATAAAATTTATGAAATGTTAGCGAACCAAGATGATATGACTATTTTAAATGTGAAAGATTATGTAGAAAATCCTAAACCGAACGGGTATCGGAGCTTTCATTTAATTTGTGAAGTACCTATTTTCTTAACAAATACATCTCGCAAAATGTGTGTGGAAATCCAAATTCGTACGGTGGCGATGGACTTTTGGGCCAGTCTCGAACATAAAATTTATTATAAGTATAAATCAACGGCTCCAGCGCATTTGACGCAAGAACTATATGAAGCTGCGGCCATTATTCAGCATTTGGATGATAAGATGAAATATTTAAATGATGAAATTGACCAGTATAAAAATGAGGTAGAGGGCAAGGAGTAAGGGGAGGAAAAAAGATGGATATATTTTATTACGTACTCATTATGTTAGCTGCCATCTTGATTTCGAATGTTGTTAATCGATTTGTGCCATTCGTATCGATACCTCTAATTCAAATTGGATTAGGGGTGTTAGTGGCATTTTTACCGCTAGCTTTTGAATTGAAATTAAACCCAGAATTATTTTTAGTGTTGTTTATTGCACCGCTACTATTTAATGACGGGAAGAGATCAGATCGACAGGCGCTATGGAATTTACGAGCACCAATCCTGATGTTAGCATTAGGGCTTGTTTTCGTAACGGTGTTTGTTGTAGGCTACTTTGTTAACTGGATGATTCCAACGATACCTCTCGCGGCAGCTTTTGCACTGGCAGCGGCACTTGCACCAACGGATGCCGTAGCAGTGAGTTCTTTGTCTGGACGTATTGATTTGCCAAAAAAAATCACGCATTTGCTTGAGGGCGAAGCGTTGATGAATGACGCATCTGGTCTTGTAGCATTCCAATTTGCGATTGCAGCGATGGTAACTGGTGTGTTCTCGCTTTGGGATGCCTCTGTTGAATTTGTTGTGGTTGCAGTTGGTGGGATTATTTGCGGTCTCGTGTTAACATTTATCAAATTCAGGTTTTTAAAATGGATGCGCAAGCTGGGTATGGAAGATGTCACATTACATATGTTAATTCAAATTTTGACGCCATTTGTGATTTATTTGGTGGCAGAAGAATTTCATGTTTCAGGAATTCTAGCCGTTGTTGCTGCTGGAATTATGCATGCTTTTGAAAGAAAGAAAATGGACCCGATGTCTGTGAAGCTAAACGTAGTATCGCAGGGAACGTGGTCGGTTATCATTTTTGTGTTGAACGGTTTAGTGTTTATTATTTTAGGTACGCAATTGCCGGACATTATTCAAGTCGTATGGGAAAACTCAGGCATTAGTAATTGGCAGGTGCTACTCTATATTTTACTTATCTCATTTGGGCTTATTGCGATTCGCTACTTGTGGATTCATTTGGGCTGGCTCAGTCTGCATCTAATGAAAAAGGAGGATATGCGTAAACCAAATCTACGTGCTATGATGTTAACCTCCTTATCTGGTGTACGAGGGGCGGTAACACTAGCTTCGGCGCTGTCGATTCCGTTTGTACTTGGTGACGGTAGCCCGTTTCCGGAACGCTCGCTCATCATTTGTATCGCATCAGGCGTTATTTTGTGCTCGCTTATTATTGCGACGGCGATTTTGCCAATTTTGGCTCGAAAAGATGAGACGAAATCGGACAGTCCACGCGCGGAACAAACAATGAAGTTGATGGTTTATCGCTATGTGATTGACAACCTAGGCAAAGAAGTAGATGCCGATAGCAAGGCTGCAGCACAAGCTGTGATGGACGACTACCGGCAACGGATGCGCGATGTGCAAAAACAAGATTTAGATATGACGAAACAGCGTGACATCGAGATTGGTCAACAACAATTGCGTTTAGAGATTTTAGGCTGGGAGCGCGAAAATACCCAACTACTTCTTAAAAACGGCGAAATAGATGAAAAAACAGCGTACCGCTATGAAAAATACATCGATGCGTTAGAAAATGCTTTGACGCACAAATTAAGAACGCGTTATCGTATGATGGGAATAATGGCTAAACGCCTAACCCGTCAGCTGTTACATCCAAAAGAATGGAGGCGAGCAAGAGAACGAATCGCCGAAATGAAACAAGATCCAGAGCGTGGCCGTGCGCAAATGGAAACAATCCGTTTGCTACGTGAGAAAAATGCAGCATTCGTGACGGAGAAATTAAACGAACGCCTTGGAGACATGAATCCGGCTGTTATTTGGCCGCTTATTAATGAAAATAAACGTATCGCAGAACAAATGCGCCGCGATCGCGTTGTACCAAAATCAAGAGAGAAATTCGAACAACAGAAAAAAGATGTCCAACTACAAGCTGTTCAACTAGAACGAGACATCATTCAAGAATTATTCGAAAAAGGTAAAGTTTCACGTGATCTAGCACGCGAACTACGACAAAATCTAAGCCTATACGAGACATATTATTTAGGAACAGAAGACTTAGCATAAATGAAAAAACTAATGGAGCAATGAGATCTTCATTAGTTTTTTTTTTGTAAAAAAGTATTGCGGGGAGGTCACTTCGTGTTGTATAATAATCAATGCTGTAGTAAACATGAAGTTTAATATCACTAAACAATAATGACTCGGAGTTTACTTCTACTAAACTAACAGGAAGGTTGCGACTATGGATATAGGGAAGCGGATTAAGAATTTACGACTTAGTAAGAATTTGACGCAAGAAGAACTTGGGGAACGAACGGATTTAACAAAGGGTTACATATCGCAATTAGAGCGCGATTTAAGCTCACCTTCCATCGAAACATTATTTGATATTTTAGAAGTGCTTGGCTGTTCGCCAAAGGAATTTTTCGATGAAGCAGAGCAGGAACAAAAAGTAGTGTACGACGAAACGGAGCATACTTTTTTTGAAGATGAGGAAAAAGGGTATCAAGTAAAGTGGCTTGTTCCAGAGTCTAACGAGAAAGAAATGGAACCGGTCTACGTCACATTGTTTGCCAAAGGGGCATTTAAGCAGTTCGAGCCCTCGCTTTCAGAAACGTTCGCCTATGTATTAGAAGGCAAAGTAACGATTAAGTTAGGTAAAAAAACATATACTGCCAAACAAGGTGAAGCGATTTATTTCCATGCTTCGGATGAACATCAAATATATAATGAAGAAGACACGCCAGCGACCGTCATTCTGGTTGCGACGGATTCGTATTTGTAAGGAGGAAACACGGATGGCAGAAACAATTATTCGCTTTGAAAATGTAACAAAGCAGTTCGATAATGATCCACCGGTACTTGATAATGTTAGTTTTGAGATTGAAAAAGGGAAGTTTTATACATTACTTGGCCCCTCTGGCTGCGGTAAAACGACGATTTTGCGCCTGATTGCTGGTTTTTTAGAGGCGAGTGATGGCAAGATTTTTCTAAACGATAAGGTCATTAATGAAATTCCAGCGAACAAGCGACCTGTAAACACGGTTTTTCAGGATTATGCGTTATTTCCGCATTTGAATGTCTTTGAAAACGTGGCTTTTGGCTTGCGTATTAAGAAAATGAAGAAAGACGTGATTCAGCAAAAAGTCGTGGAAGCTTTGCGTTTTGTGAACTTGGCTGGTTATGAAAAACGGGAGATTACGGAGATGTCTGGTGGTCAGCGGCAACGTGTGGCGATTGCTCGTGCGATTGTGAATGAGCCGGAAGTTATTTTGCTGGATGAGCCGTTATCTGCACTGGATTTGAAGTTGCGTACAGAAATGCAGTATGAATTACGTGATTTGCAGCGCCGACTTGGTATTACGTTTATTTTTGTGACGCATGATCAGGAAGAAGCGCTTGCGATGAGTGATGAGATTTTTGTTTTGAATAAAGGCGAGATTCAGCAAAGTGGAACGCCGATTGATATTTACGATGAGCCGATTAATCGCTTTGTGGCGGACTTTATCGGAGAGTCGAACATTGTTTCTGGGAAGATGATTCAAGATTTCGAAGTGGAATTTGTGGAGCGTCGTTTTGAATGTGTCGACCAAGGTTTCAACCCGAATGAGGTTGTGGAAGTGATTATTCGCCCTGAGGATTTGGAAATTACGACCGAAGAAAAAGGCAACTTGCGTGTCACCGTAGACTGGGTATTATTCCGTGGGGTGCATTACGAAATTGGTTGTATTGATGAAGATGGCAACGAGTGGCTGGTTCATTCTACGAAAAAAGCAAAAATCGGTGAAAAATTAGGTCTAGCATTCGATCCTGAGGCGATTCACGTAATGCGTCTTGGTGAGACAGAAGAAGAGTTCGATGCGCGTCTGGAAAGTTATGAAGAGGCGTAGGCGATGACAAAGCGAGCGCGTACATTCTACCTTGTTCCTTATGCCATCTGGATTTTATTATTTGTTATCGCACCGATTTTGTTGATTGTGTATTACTCGTTTTTTGATATTGATGGGAATTTCACGTTTTCGAATTATGTTGATTTCTTCACGCCTGTTTATTTAAAAATGACGCTGAGTTCGTTTTGGTATGCGTTTTTGATAATGCTATTTACGTTATTGATTTCGTATCCGACGGCGCTTGTTTTGACGAAATTAAAGCATAAGCAGTTGTGGTTGTTATTAATTATTTTGCCGACATGGATTAATTTGTTGTTGAAAGCCTATGCGTTTATGGGGATTTTCGGAACATATGGGACGGCGAATCAATTTTTGAGATTTATTGGTGTTGGTACGAAGCAGATTTTGTTTACGGATTTTAGTTTCTTATTTGTTTTCGACGTATATTTTTATTCCATTTATGATTTTGCCGATTTTTAATGCGTTGGAGGAGATGAGTCCCTCGCTAACGAATGCGGCGCAAGATTTGGGAGCTTCTCGTTGGACCACGTTTTGGCGCGTCGTGTTTCCAATTACGCTGGATGGCGTGAAAGCGGGGTGCCAAGCGGTGTTCATCCCTGCGCTTTCGCTATTCATGATTACTCGTTTGATTGCTGGAAATCGCGTTATTACGCTTGGAACCGCGATTGAAGAACATTTCTTGGTAACGCAGGATTGGGGAATGGGCGCCACCATTGGTGTATTCTTAATCATCGCGATGATTATCATTATGTTTGTTTCTGGCGCGAAACGGAAAGGGGCGGCAAAATGAAAAAAGGTAACAAATGGGGCAAAATTTATTTAGCCGTCGTATTCATTGTTTTGTATGCACCGATTTTTTATTTGATGTTTTATTCCTTTAATGCTGGCGGGAAAATGAGCCATTTCAGTGGTTTTACGCTGGATTATTATAAAGAGGTTTTTCAGGATACACGATTGTTAATTATTGTGTTGAATACGTTTGTGGTCGCTTTGCTTTCATCAGTGATTGCGACGATTTTCGGGGTGCTCGGTGCGCTTGCAATTCGCTACATGCCACGTCCGTTCACGAAAAACTCTTTGCTTAGCTTGAATAATGTTTTAATTGTAAGTCCAGATGTTGTTATTGGGGCATCGTTTTTGATTTTCTTCACGATTTTAGGCGTGAAATTAGGCTTTATTTCGGTACTTGTTTCGCATATTGCGTTTAGTATTCCAATTGTTGTCTTGATGGTATTGCCGAAATTACAAGAGATGAGCCCAACGTTGATTGATGCAGCGCGTGATTTGGGTGCTAGTCAATGGAATGTGCTTAGCAAAGTGATTTTGCCGTACATTGCGCCTGGTGTTTTTGCTGGCTTTTTCATGGCGTTGACGTATTCATTAGATGATTTTGCGGTGACATTCTTTGTAACAGGAAATGGCTTCACAACACTATCTGTTGAGATTTATTCGCGGGCTCGCCAAGGGATTTCGCTTTCGATTAATGCCCTGTCGACGTTGCTATTCCTATTTACAATCGTGCTTGTTATTGGATATTACTTCATTAACAAACGGAACGCGAAGGGCACGCAAGGATTGGAGGTGCCGCCAAAATGAAGCAATTAGTTCGTGTTTTTGGTGTGGTTATTATTGCAGCGGTGCTGATGATGGTGCTTGCGTTTTCACTGAACAAGTCGGAAGGTTATTCTGGCGGGAACACGCTAACAATCTATAATTGGGGCGATTACGTGGACCCTGCCTTACTGAAAAAATTCGAAAAAGAGTCAGGAATTAAAGTTATTTATCAAACGTTTGACTCAAATGAAGCGATGATGACAAAAATCGAACAAGGCGGGACAACGTTTGACATTGCTGTTCCGAGTGACTATGCGATCAGTAAAATGCGCGAAGAGAACTTGTTGATTCCGCTGGATAAATCGAAGTTGCCGAATATGAAATATTTAAATCCGCGTTTCATGGATTTGTCTTTTGATGAAGGAAATAAGTATTCGATGCCGTATTTCTGGGGCACGCTCGGCATTATTTACAACAAGAAAATGATTCAAGATATTCCGTTCACGAGTTGGAATGACTTATGGCGCCCTGAATTGAAAAATCAAATTTTGCTTATCGATGGTGCGCGTGAGGTGATGGGGCTTGGGCTAAACAGTCTTGGCTACTCACTGAATAGTAAGAACAAGGCGGAACTGCAAGAAGCTTTGATGAAACTAAAAGAAATGACGCCGAACGTAAAAGCGATTGTTGGCGATGAAATCAAGATTTTGATGGCAGGCGACGAAGCTGGCGTGGCGGTAACTTTCTCTGGGGAAGCGGCAGAGATGCTCAGCGAAAACAAGAATTTAGAATATGTGATTCCAAAAGAAGGTTCTAATTTATGGTTTGATAATATGGTTATTCCGAAGACCGCTAAAAATGTCGATGGGGCGCATAAATTTATCAATTTCATGCTAAAACCTGAAAATGCAGCGCAAAATGCGGAATATGTTGGGTACGCGACGCCAAATGAAGCGGCAGTGAAACTTTTGCCAAAAGAAATGTCTTCTGATAAACGTTTCTATCCAGACCTAGACCAATTGAAGAACTTGGAAGTGTATGATAATCTCGGTAAGCGGATGTTGTCTTACTACAATGAGTTATTTTTAGAATTTAAGATGTATCGCAAGTAGACCATTTAACTAAAATCGCCCAATCACGATGTTTTTGACAGTTATTTATTGTAATGAAACCTTTCATCGTCTATAATCCAGATGTAGCACAATTCGAAAGGTGGAGAAAGAAATGGCAAAGTTATATCCTTATTTAAATTTTGAGAATGCAAAAGAATCTATGGATTACTACAAAGATGTATTTGGGGCAACGCTATTGCAACGCATGCCGATGGATGAAAATATGGCTAAAGCATGGGGAGTTTCAACGGAAAACCTTGAAAATACAACAATCCACGGTGGGTTTGTTGTTCTAGGAAACACGATTTTCTGCAGTGACCGTTTCGGCGATGCGGATTCATTCTCATCAAGCGTCACATTAATGCTTGATTTCAACTCAGAAGATGCAGATGATGTAGCGGCTTTGGATGCACTATACAAACGAGTGACAGAAAGCGGTGTTGAAATTATTGATCCACTCAAGGAGCAATTCTGGGGTGGCAAGATGGGAATCATTAAAGATAAGTATGGTCTTCTGTGGATGTTCCACGCACAGCCATATTCTAAATTACAATAATCATAAAAAGGGCATGTTCTTGCGGTTTCAGCGAGGATGTGTCTTTTTTTAACTTGATTTCCTTGCAAAAGAAGCATAAAATCAAGAAGTTAGCTTAGCAAAACTTTAAAGTGCAAGGAAGTGAACACATGTTTCAACATTTACCTGATTCATTTTTACAGATGAATACGATTTTTATTTCAATTATGATTGAGGCCTTACCGTTCGTATTGATTGGTGTTTTTATTGCAGGTTTCATTCAAATGTTTATTTCTGAAGCGTTTATTGCTAAGATAATGCCGAAAAACCGGTTTTTAGCAGTAATTGTGGGTTCAGTGATTGGTGTACTTTTTCCATCATGTGAATGTGGAATTGTACCTATCGTTCGAAACTTGATTGCAAAAGGAGTACCACTGCATGCGGGAATTGCATTTATGTTAACGGCACCGATTATTAATCCTGTAGTGCTATTTTCAACATATGTCGCATTTGGAAGTACGTGGGAAATACCATTATTACGCGTTGCAGGGAGCTTAGTCGTCGCGATGGTCGTTGGCTGCGCGATTGCTTATTTTTATAAAGGGAACGGCTTGAAAGAGAAATTTATGTTATATGAAACTGCTGGTGAGAAGAAGGCGAAAGAACAACAACCAGTCATGGCGATTGCAGGAATGGATGTCGGTATATCAACAGGTTCGACGCATACATTAGCACACGAAAAAGAACATCACCATGAGCACCATCATCACGAACATGAAGCAGAAGTGGTGACGATGAAGTCCAAAGTTTGGCATACGCTACAACACGCAGTAGATGAGTTTTTCTCAGTGGGAAAATTTCTCGTCTTTGGCGCATTGATTGCGGCGGCAATGCAGACGTATATTAAAACATCTACACTTGTCTCTATTGGACATGGACCTGTTTTGTCCATCTTACTCATGATGGTACTTGCGTTCATCTTATCGCTTTGTTCGGAAGCAGATGCTTTTATTGGCGCGTCATTCCGCAGTGTTTTTTCTACACAATCCATCGTCGCATTTTTAGTGTTCGGCCCAATGCTTGATATTAAAAATTTGATGATGATGATGGCAACTTTTAAAGCAAAATTTGTCGCGTTTATTGTTGTTGGTGTAACCATTACTGTGTTTGTTTATGCATTATTAATTTAGGAGGAGGGCGTTTTATGTTTCGTGTTTTTATACTATTTGGTTTCGCCTTCTATTTGATGCAGTTGCATATTACTGGGGATATTAGTAAGTACATCAATATGAAGTACTCCTATTTATCACTAGCGGCGATGATTGCAGCCTTTTTTACTCGGTTTAGTACAGTTAATTATGATTTTCCGTGACGAAGATTTGGAGCATGACCACGACCATAATGGACATACACATGAAGGCGAGAATACTTTCTGGCGTAAAATCTTAGTGTATGGCTTGCTAATTTATCCGTTAGTCGCTGGATTTATGTTTCCAATCGCTACCTTGAATTCAACGATTGTTGATGCGAAGGGTTTTCACTTTCCGAAGAATAATGCAGCTGGTGATGATCCTTACGCGATGAACCAATTTTTGAAACCTGATACGAGTGGTTATTTTGGTAAATCTGATTACGATAAGATGATTGCTAAGGAAAAAGCCGCGATTATTCATGACAATCCGATTAAGGTGACAGATGCGAATTATTTAATGACAATGGAAATTATTTATACGTATCCTGGTGAATTTGAAGGGAAACAGATTGAATTTACTGGTTTTGTGTATAATGATCCTGTAACAAAAGGTGGCAACTTATTTGTTTTTCGGTTCGGTATTATTCACTGTGTGGCCGACTCTGGCGTGTACGGTATGCTTGTAAATATGCCGGATGGGGAGACCGACCTTGCGAATGACACATGGGTGAAAGTGAGCGGAACGATTGCACAAGAGTATTATGCTCCTTTCAAAATGGATATTCCTGCTGTAAAAGTAGAAAAATACGGCGAAATTCCAAAACCGAAAGATGTGTATGTCTATCGTACCTATTAAGTTTAGGCAATGTGTATTGCGGCGTGTTTTTGATTTATAGATAGCGCCTCAATATACGTTGTTGCGTAAATGAAGAAGATGCGTTATGCTTAACCGTGTGAAAACGAAAACAAACTAGAGAAGGATGGAAATGAATATGAATCATTATTCACCCTACTTTCACTTTCCGCGCGAAGATTGGCGTAAGCTGGAAGTAAGTAAAGACCAGATGTTAACAGCGGAAGAACTCGAAAATATTAGAGGACTAAACGATCGCATCTCACTCGAAGATGTTGCTGAAATATATTTACCACTCGTTAAATTATTAGCGATTCACTACCATGAACAAGTGTTTATCCACGGCCAGAAGATGGAGTATTTAAAGCGCCATGCCACGCATACACCGTTCGTCATAGGGATTGCAGGAAGCGTTGCTGTTGGTAAAAGTACGACGGCGCGAGTACTCAAAATCATGTTAGATCGCTGGTTTTCTAAAACACGCAAAGTAGAGCTTATCACAACCGATGGCTTCTTACATCCGAATGCAGTATTGGAAGAAAAAGGTTTGATGGAGCGTAAAGGCTTCCCGGAAAGCTATGATAGGGGGCGTTTTGTTGCTTTTTTGAATGATTTGAAAAGTAACAAAGAGAATATTGAAGTACCGCTGTATTCGCATTTTACATATGATATTTTGGATGAGACGCGCGTCATTAATCAGCCGGATATTGTGATTGTGGAAGGGATTAACGTGTTACAAGTAGATCCTGAACAGGCAGTTTTTCCGAGTGATTTCTTTGATTTCTCCATTTATATTGATGCAGAAGAAAGCCAGATTAAACGCTGGTATTTGGAGCGGTTTTTTTTGTTGCGTGAGACAGCATTTCAAGATACTAGCTCGTATTTTCATCGGTATACAGAAATTAGCGAAGATGAAGCTCGCCAGTTTGCTTTAGACACTTGGGAGAAAATCAATGGGGTTAATCTGAAGGAAAACATTGAGCGAACCAAATACCGCGCCCAACTCATTTTGAAAAAAGGCGCAGATCATCTGATTTCAGACGTTTATTTGAGGAAGTAGAAATAGAGTTGAAAAGAGATAAGAAATGTGCTAAAAGGATTTTAAGGAAAAAGAGAATCGATAGACACACAAAAGAGCCTCGAAGCTGCTCAAAGACATCGGGGCTTTTTTTATTGCGTTGTGATTGGGACTTTTATCGTCCATTTTTGGTCCGGCTGCTACGATGCTCCAACCAGTACTTGTAAGTAACGAGTGTCACTCCTACAAGAATCGGACCATAAAAATGAGCTCGAAGGTTAACGACAAATCCATTATAGCACGGCTGTTGGCAGTGTTTAAGCTTTTTTCACAACGTTGTTTTTTAAATGATTATATGGATTTTTAAGCCCTTAGTAGCGTATTGCTTTACAATTATTTTTTTTGATGTACAATAAAAGTGAGTAATCACTCATTTTTTGTGGAGGAGGTTTTTTGAAATGGGAGAAGTAGCAGTTCGGGTAGATAATCTTGCGCTATCGTTTGGGAAAAAGCAGATTTTGACGGATATTGGACTGGAAGTGAATAAGGGTGAGATTTTTGGGTTAATTGGTCCTTCTGGTGCTGGAAAAACGACGCTTGTGAAGGTTATTGTTGGAATGGAAAAAGGAGACACTGGTGAGGTGACGGTTTTAGATACGCGGATGCCGAATCTTGGTGTTATTGGAAAACTTGGATATATGGCACAGTCGGATGCGCTGTATATGGATTTGACTGCGAAGGAAAATATGGAATTTTTCGCGGCGCTTTATTCTTTGAAAGGGGCTAAGCGCAAGGAACGGATTGCATATGCGGCGAAATTAGTAAATTTGGAAGATGAGTTAAACAAGCAGGTAAGTGATTTTTCAGGTGGGATGAAACGGCGCTTGTCACTTGCGATTTCGATGTTGCAAGACCCAGATGTGTTGATTTTGGATGAACCGACTGTCGGAATTGATCCGGAGTTGCGTAAATCGATTTGGGATGAGCTGGATACGTTGAAGGAACAGGGGAAATGTATTCTTGTGACAACGCATGTGATGGATGAGGCGGAGAAATGTGACCGGCTAGCGATGGTTCGTAATGGGAAAATTATCGCGGTAGGCACCCCTCAGGAGCTTGAGGCGAAGACATCTACTGGAAAATTAGAAGATGCTTTCTTACAGTTCGGAGGTGCGCAATCATGATAAGAGTCATGGCGATTGTGAAACGGATTGCGAATCAGTTTAGACGGGATAAACGAACATTAGCACTGATGTTTATTGCTCCACTGATTTTGATTACGCTGATTAACTATTTGTTTGATGGAGATGCGGTGGACCCGAAAGTCGGTGTACAGGGCGTGTCATCGGAAATGGTGGCACAACTGAAGGACACGGATATTAAGGTGAAGCAGTATGACACTGTTTCTAATGTGAAAAATACGATTAAGTCAGATGATCTGGATGCTTTTATCAAACAAGATGGGGCAGATGTTCAATTGACTTTTGAGAATAGTGATCCAGGGGTTAGTAAGCAAATTCAGATGAAATTGCAGGCGGCTTTGATGGCGGAGCAGAAAGATGCGATGAAACAGTTTGGGGAATCCATGCAGGAAACAGCGGCAAAGGTGCAACAGTCCTTGGCGGCTGTGGCGAAACAATATGCAGCACAAACGGGTCAGCAATTAGCTATTCCAAAAGTGAATTTGCAAATTCCAGATCAGCAGCAGTTGGCCATCTCGACGGATTATATATATGGGGATGCGGATACGACGTTTTTTGATACGATTGGACCGATCTTTATTGGTTTCTTTGTCTTCTTCTTTGTGTTCTTGATTGCTGGGATTTCGTTCTTGCGTGAGCGGACCACGGGAACTCTGGAGCGTTTGATGGCAACTCCGATTAGGCGTTGGGAATTGGAAACGGGGTATTTACTCGGTTTCGGGATTTTTGCTTTGGCGCAGTCGATTATCGTGGCGCTATACTCGATTCATGTGCTAGATATGGTACAAATGGGCTCGATTTGGTATGTGTTATTGATTACGTTGATGTTAGCGATGGTTGCTTTGACGTTGGGAATTTTATTATCGACGTTTGCGAATAATGAGTTCCAGATTGTGCAGTTTATTCCGATTGTTATTGTACCGCAAGTTTTATTCTGTGGGATTTTCCCGTTAGAAGGAATGGCGGACTGGTTGCAGTGGATTGCGCATATTATGCCACTTTATTATGGTGCGGATGCGTTGACATCAATTATGGTGAAAGGCGAGGGATTTGCTGGTTTTGCAACAGATTTCTATATTTTAGTAGGATTTGCACTCGTATTTATGATTTTAAACATTTTTGCCTTGAAAAAATATCGTAAAATGTAGAAAGGAGTAGCGGAAATGGTGGATAATAATGATATTCTGACGCAGATGCTAGAAGTGGCGAAGCAAGATAAAAACATGAGTGAAAAACAGAAAAAAAATTGTTGCGGCGGCGATTGAATTGTTTGCAGAACGCGGTTTTGCAGCAACATCTACGAGTGAGATTGCGAAGCGTGCGGGTGTTGCGGAAGGGACGATTTTTAGGCATTATAAAACGAAGAAGGATTTGCTGACGTCGATTACGATGCCAATTATGATTGAGAGTGTTGCACCGTTTTTAGCTCGAAATTTTGTTGCAGAGGTTTTTGAGCAGGAATATCCTGATTTTAGGTCGTTTTTGATGGCGTTAATTCGGAATAGATTTGAATTTGCGCGCGAGAATAGTAGTGTGTTAAAGATTTATATGCAGGAATTGTTGTATCATGATGAGATGAGAGAACAGTTTTCGAAAATTTTTATGGTGCATGTCAAGGATCAGTTTGATCGGATTATTAATTTCTATAAAGCGCGTGGGGAGGTTAATGATATGCCCAATAGTACAATTATGCGGGCATTGATTACAAACATAATGGGCTTTTTAATAACGCGATTTATGATTATGCCTCACGCAAAATGGGAAGATGATGCTGAAATCGAACGCACGGTGACGTGTATTTTAAATGGTATATCATGAAAAAAGAAGGAATCTCGATGGCGGAGGTTCCTTCTTTTGTGTTTAATTCTTGCGTGAATCAGCGACGATATGAATATCAATGCCATCAGTCTCGCGCATAATCGCGCCGACAATGGAGCCTTTGGTGAGTTCTTCTAGGCGGGTTTTGACGGATTGGCCGAGGATGATTTGCGTGATGTGGTGTTTTTTCGCAATCTCTGTGATGACATGAAAAATTTTACGGTTATTTTTTTTCTCCACGATAAAAGTAGCACCGAATTCTGTGGCGAGTTTTTTCCACGTGCTGTATTTTTTCTGTGTATAGGGATCGAGTTCATTGTAATCGCCTGATATTGCCGTTAGAATGAATAGTTCGGCTCGTAACCGATTGGAAATACGCCAGCCGCGACGGATGAGTTTTTCTGCGTTGTCATCGTTTTTGATGCAAACAAGAATTTTTTCATTCATGGCGATGGCTTGGCGCCTCGCTTCTTCTTTATCAGTTTTGTCATCTACGTCATCGGCGACTTCTCGCAAAGCTAGTTCTCGGAGTGCGGAAAGGTTACGCTGTGTAAAGAAATTCTCAAGGGATTGATTAATCTTGTTGCTGGCGTAAATTTTACCTTCGCGTAGTCGTTTCTGAAGTGTTTCGGCAGTGATGTCAATGAGGATGACTTCGCTTGCGACGTCTAGCAGATAATCGGGAATGCGTTCGCGGACCTTGACACCCGTAATTGTTTGAATGACATCGTGCAGACTCTCTAAATGCTGAATATTAACTGCAGATAGCACGTTGATTCGGTGGTCGAGAATTTCCAGTACGTCTTGGAATCTCTTGGCGTGCTTGGAGCCTGGAATGTTGCTGTGAGCGAGTTCATCAATGACAACCACATCAGGATTGCGAGCAATAATTGCTTCTACATCGAGGTCGTGAAAGGTGGTGCTTTTGTAGTCGATGCTCTTTAACGGAATAATTTCTAAATCGCCAATCATGGCGGCAGTTTCTTCCCGATTGTGCGTTTCGACAAGGCCGATAACGACATCGATGCCTTCTTTCGCAAGTTCGTGTGCTTCTGTCAACATGCGGTACGTTTTTCCAACACCAGGCGCAGAGCAATATAGATTTTTAGTTTGCCTTTTTTTTAGCCGTTCGATTTCTTCTAAAAGTTCTTCAGGGGTTTTGCGGCGGAATGAAAAATCTTGTTCTTCGGACATCGATGTGTCACCTCCTTAATCAATGAGTTCGTTTAGTGCTAAATTCAGTTGCAAAACATTAACGCGTGGTTCGCCAAAAATACCAAGGGAGCGGTTTGTCGTGTTATCAGATACAAGTTCTGAAACGATTTTTGTATCGAGTTGGTTTGCTTTGGCAACGCGGTCTACTTGCAGTTTCGCGCTAGCGACGGAAATATCGGGATCAAGTCCAGAGCCTGAATTAGTGACAAGATCGGCTGGGATATTGCTGCTAGACATTGTTGGGTTTTCTTTTTGTAGTGTTGCGATGCTGTTTTCCACGCGTTTTTTTTTTTAGTTCTGGATTGGACGGAGCTAAGTTTTCAGAACCGCTGGCGCTAGCGTTGTTAGCAATGGATGAAACGCGGCCGTGAAAATACTTATTCGATGCAAAATTTTGACCAATCCATTTTGAACCAACGACTTCTCCATTTTTTTCAATGAGGGAGCCATTTGCTTTACTTGGAAAAATGACTTGGGCGACTCCGGTTGCTGCGAGCGGATAAATCAGTCCGCAAATAACGATAAAGACAAGTGATAATCGTAATGCTTTCATCTTTATTTTCCTCCTAGATGAAGACCGAAACGGCCAAATCAATTATTTTTATACCGAAAAATGGGGCGATAACTCCGCCGAGTCCGTAAATGAATAGGTTTTTTTGTAGTAACTTGCTGGCTTTCATTGGAACGTATTTCACGCCTTTCATGGCTAATGGTATTAGAATCGGGATGATAATCGCATTGAAAATCAAAGCCGAGATAATGGCACTAGTCGGGGTAGCGAGTTGCATGATATTGAGTTGATTCATTGCAGGGATGGCAATAGCAAACATCGCTGGTATAATCGCGAAATATTTAGCGATGTCATTTGCAATGCTGAATGTTGTTAGTGCACCACGAGTCATCAGTAGTTGCTTCCCGATAGAAACGACTTCGATGATTTTTGTTGGGTCCGAATCAAGGTCGACCATGTTTGCGGCTTCTTTAGCTGCGATTGTTCCTGAATTCATCGCCAGTCCAACGTCTGCTTGGGCAAGTGCCGGCGCATCATTGGTGCCATCGCCTGTCATTGCTACGAGTTTACCGAGTGCTTGCTCGTCTTTAATGACTTGGATTTTGTCTTCGGGTTTGGATTCAGCGATATAGTCATCCACGCCTGCTTCTGCCGCAATAGTTTTAGCGGTTAATGGGTTGTCGCCGGTACACATAATTGTTTTAATGCCCATTTTGCGCAGTTCGGCGAAGCGTTCTTGCATACCAGGCTTCACGGTATCTTTTAGATAAATAAAGCCATATACTTCATCATCAACCGAAACGGCAAGTGGTGTTCCGCCAAGCCGAGCGATGCTGTCGCCAACTTCTTGCATATTTACTGGTAATTCGCCGCCTAAATCTTGTACCCAACGGCTAATCGAGTCGGCTGCGCCTTTTCTAATTTTGCGTCCGTCTAGTAAAGTGATACCGCTCATACGAGTGTTTGCTTGAAATTCGATTTCTTCGGCAATTTGTGATGTATCGTCCAGAAACGCGATTTCCATTTGTTTTGCAAGGATAAGCACGGATTTTCCTTCTGGCGTGTCATCTTTTAAAGAACTAATCGCAGCAATTTCTGCAACTTCTGCCACAGAATGTCCACCAACCGGCAAAAATTCACTAGCCATCCGATTTCCAAACGTAATCGTACCTGTTTTATCTAAAATAATCGTATTGATGTCTCCAGCAGCTTCCACGGCTTTCCCGCTCATCGCTAGAACGTTAAAACGAGTCACCCGGTCCATTCCCGCAATACCAATAGCAGAAAGGAGGGCACCGATTGTCGTTGGAATAAGGCAAACGAGCAGAGCAACAAGCGTCGTCATCGACAGCATAACACCATTAAAACGAGCAATCGGATAAAGTGTAATAACAACAATAAGAAAAATAATCGTGAGCGTAATAAGCAAAATTGTGAGTGCTATTTCGTTCGGCGTTTTTTGACGTTTAGCGCCTTCTACCATGGAAATCATCTTATCAAGAAATGATTCACCAGGATTGCTTTCGATGCGGACTTTAATGGCATCACTTAACACCATTGTTCCGCCAGTTACAGAAGCAAAATCACCGCCACTTTCTTTGATGACAGGAGCAGATTCACCGGTTATTGCAGATTCATCGATGGAAGCAAGGCCCTCGATAATTTCGCCATCACTTGGTATTAAATCGCCAACTTCCACGAGTACGACATCCCCTTTATGCAGGTTAGATGCAGGTACTTGTTTCACTGAGCCATCTTTTTGAAGCAGTTTTGCAGTCGTATCTGACTTCGTTTTCTTGAGCGAATCGGCTTGTGCCTTGCCGCGCCCTTCCGCAAGACTTTCCGCAAAATTGGCAAACAGAATTGTTACGAACAAAATGATAAATATCGCTAATTCATAACCAAATGCGCCAGTGACGCCGAAAAAGGAAGGGAAAAGCATAAGCAACAAGACAACAAAAGTTCCGACTTCGACAACAAACATGACGGGATTTTTAATCATGTCAACAGGATTTAATTTTATAAAACTATTTTTTATCGCAGTGAATATCATATCACGGTTAAATAACGCCATTTTTTTCTCCATTTTTTTACACTCCTACAAAGTTAAACTTTCGGCAATTGGACCAAGTGCTAAAACAGGCAAGAAGGTTAGAGCACCGATAACGAGCACCACCATCACTAAAATACCCGTAAACAAGCCATTGTCCGTTCTAAAAGTCCCAATCGTTTCTGGGATGAATTGTTTCTTCGTCATCGAACCTGCAACGGCAAGTAACAAAACGATGGAAATATAGCGTCCTAAGAAGATCACGACTCCAGTCATCAAGTTCCAGAAAGACGTATCGTCGCCAAGACCTTCGAATCCAGAACCATTATTAGCCGCAGAAGAAGTAAATTCATACAGAACTTGCGTCATCCCGTGAAAACCAGGATTAGAAATGGCTTCCGTACCGACCGTTGTCAGCAAAGCCGCGGCTGTTGGAATTAAAATAATAATCGGATGCACGAGTAATGTTAGCGTAATCAGCTTCATTTCGCGCGGCTCAATTTTGCGTCCCAAAAATTCTGGCGTACGACCAATGAGCAAACCACACAAAAAGACACCAAGCATCGCGTACATCAACATATTTATCAAGCCAACGCCATCGCCGCCAAACACAACATTAAGCATCATCAAGGCAAGCGCCCCCATGCCACCAAGCGGTGTCAGCGTATCATGCATATTATTCACCGACCCAGTCGTCGCGGCCGTCGTAATCGTACTAAACAAGGTGGAGCCACCAAGCCCAAAGCGCATTTCTTTACCTTCCATACTGCCTTGCGCGTTCGAAACACCAAGTTGCGTCAATACTGGATTTCCCGCTTTTTCCGACATGAAAATCAAACCAAGAAAAACAAGGAATAACACAAACATCGCGGAAAAAATAACCCAGCCTTGCTTTTGATTTTTGGCAAAACGTCCGTAAGTATAGGTAAGTGAAGCGGGAATCGCCCACATCGCAAGCATTTCAATCACGTTTGTCAGTGGGGTTGGATTCTCAAAAGGGTGCGCCGAATTGGCTCCGAAAAATCCGCCACCGTTCGTACCTAAGTGTTTAATCGCCTCAAGCGAAGCCACCGGACCAAGCGCAATCGTTTGCTTTACACCTTCTAGCGTTGTCACCGTATGCGAACTAGCAAGCGTTTGAGGAACCGCAAGAGCCACCAAGACAAGCGTCAAAATAAACGCAAAAAGGCAACAACAAGCGCGTAATCGAGCGTGTAAAATCCTCATAGAAATTCCCAAGCGTCGTGCCCTTACTCGTAATCCCACGAATAAACGCAATCGCTACCGAAAGTCCAGTAGCCGCTGAGGTAAACATCATCATCGTAATAAAAACCATCTGCGTCATGTTCGTGAGTGCTGTTTCACCACTATAATGCTGCAAATTCGTATTCGTCATAAAACTAATCACTGTATTAAAAGCAAGCGTCGGATCAAGCCCACGTAAACCATGTGGGTTCGCCCATAAACCTTGCATAAAAACAACCAAAAAACCAAACACTATCAAAATCCCATTCAAGAGTAACAAGGAAGCAGCATATCGCTTCCAACTCATTGCTGGGCGTTCCTTCAAGCCTGCCAAACGGTAAATACCATGTTCCACCTTTTCAAAAAAACGATTACCTTTCATCGGTGCCCCCGCATAAATCGCATACATATACGTTCCAAGCGGTTTGATTAAGCAACACAAAATCAAAATGACAACAACTATCTGTAAAATCTCCACGTTTAACTATCTCCCTCAATTAAAATTTCTCAGGATGAACCAGTGCGTACACGAGATATCCTAATAACAATACAGCAAACAACAAAATCGCAATCATCGTAAATCCTCCTCAGTCATCATTCCAATAAAAAAATACCCCAGATCCCAATCCGCGGATATAGAACGAGGAATTAAACGCCATCTCATCTCCCTTTTCTAAATCGTGAAATAGAGGTTCAGTCTCCAAATAAATCACGCTTATGCAATTGTTAAAAAACTGATTTTTTAAAAGCCAACATAGCTACAAAAAAACGCGAAACCCTAGTTATACCAGTACTTCATAAAGTGAACTATTATTCCCATTTCCGAGCTATGCGACATATCATACTCCTATTTAAACAAAAAGTAAACCCAAATCTTAAATAATTTTTACAAGTGAGATGGCACAACGTTTTGAGACAAAATAAAAAAGGCAGAAAGTGTTATAAAAAACGACATATTACTTCTATTAATAAATTTATGCAAAGAAGTTTATGAGTCATATTTTTTCTAAATACAAGAAATAATCGCACTAATATATCCTTAATAGAACCATTTTTACGAGCATTTTAACCTATACTAAGAATCGCTTCCATAATCTTAATTAGGAACAGCCATATCTGCATTTTTTTTTGCAAATCTCCTTAATCCAGATTTGTTGCACATCTATAACAACACACATCATTTAAAAAGATAGTGCCAGTAAATCTTATATACACAATCTCCCTTCCAAATTGGCACAACTACAACACCAAAAATAATTTCTGAAATTAAAAGTAGAGCTAATACATCATTTTTAGCATTTCCAAACGTTTCGTATTTCCCGCTACTTTTTTATAATGCTTAATAATGAAAAGAAAAGCAATTTTAAGGGTTAGAAGGATAATAATAGATTATTTATCTATATAATCCTTTATATTAAGTATAATAGTATATATATAAAGATTTAATTAGTTTTTATATCTTTTATGTATAATTTAAAGTACCTCTGTAACAATATATATACAAAAAAAGAAAAAAACATCGCCTAAATTACTCGTAAAAATCCGAAAGAAATAATGTATAATTTGTGTTACATTCCTATTTTGATTCATGAGAGAAGCTGTCATTTCATCTTTCTAGGGGATATTTTATTAAATAGATAATCAAACTTCCCATTTTGCTTTAAAAAGAGTAAAAATTCGGAATTATCTGCTAATAAATATTTTTTTAACACCAAATTCTTGTTTCTTAATAAATCAAAAGCCGACTACTAGGAATGTGTAAAAAGGCAATGGTAACAAATTAATTAAAAAAGGAGACTACAAAATGAATAAAAACAGTTTACTAAAAAAGGTAGGCATAGGGGCGCTCACAACAGCTATTGTAGCTAGTCAATTTGTTTCGACAATACCGTACAACGTACTAGCCGATCAAGTACAGACAAATCAAACAAATGTGCCAAGTGTAACAAGCACGATAGATAAGTCAACTACGACAAGCACAAAAACTAAACCAGTTGTTGGCGCTACAGTTGGAGACTCTGGTGATATCCAATTAGACACATCACTAAATAATTTGTCCGCATGGGGGGCAATTGTAAGTACTTTTTCTACTAATAAATTTGTTTATGAGTCGACAGACCATTATGATGGTTCATCTGATGTCGAAGACAACTATACTATTGACGGTGCGCAAAACGGGCATTATTTACCTCTTGCTAGTATTATGAGAAATACCGAGTATGGGACGATGGTGAGTGTCAAAGCGGGTGATTACCCAACTGCGGGTACACAAGGGCTTGGCCAAGTATTCAATACCGTACCAGGACGTACGTATAGTTTTACGTATACGGCATTGGGTTCTTCCAGAACTCCTGCTAGGTACGGGGTTATTGCGTTCAGTAACTACACAGGTGGTTTACTACAAAATTTAGAACATTCCAATCCTTTAGCTAAAAGTTATATCCCAGAATTGCAAAATTGGGGTGACACCTATACGGATACAGTAACATTTACTGCAACTGGAAATCAGACATACCTACAAATATTAATGTCACCAAATGGAGGAGAACTGTTTTTCCCTAAATTAGGAACTATCGAAAATGTAACAAAAGATACGACGCCTCCGGAAATTACAGCCAGTGACAAAACATTGACAGTGGGTGACAGCTTCGATCCAAAAGCGGATGTCACTGCAAATGATGATACAGATGGTGATATTACCAGCAAAATTGAAGTCACAAGCAACAATGTGGATACATCCAAAGCCGGCACATACAATGTAACATATTCGGTCACAGATGCCGCAGGAAACAATACAACAAAAACAATCACAATCACAGTAAACGATGCTCCAGACACAACCAAACCAGAAATCACAGCGAGCGATAAAACCCTAACAGTAGGCGATAGCTTCGATCCAAAAGCAGACGTTACTGCCAGCGATGATAAAGACGGAGACATCACTAGCAAAATCCAAGTGACAAGCAACAATGTAGACACATCCAAAGCGGGCACATACAATGTAACCTACTCCGTGACAGATGCCGCAGGAAATACAGCGACAAAAAAACAATCACAGTCACAGTAAACGATGCTCCAGACACAACCAAACCAGAAATCACAGCGAGCGATAAAACCCTAACAGTAGGAGACAGCTTCGATCCAAAAGCAGGTGTTACAGCTAATGACAACAAAGATGGCGACATCACTAGCAAAATCCAAGTGACAAGCAACAATGTAGACACATCCAAAGCCGGCACATACAATGTAACATATTCGGTCACAGATGCCGCAGGAAATACAGCGACAAAAACAATCACAGTCACAGTAAACGATGCTCCAGACACAACCAAACCAGAAATCACAGCGAGCGATAAAACCCTAACAGTAGGAGACAGCTTTGATCCAAAAGCAGGTGTTACAGCCACTGACAACAAAGACGGCGACATCACTAGCAAAATCCAAGTGACAAGCAACAATGTGGATACATCTAAAGCCGGCACTTACAATGTAACCTACTCTGTGACAGATGCCGCAGGAAATACAGCGACAAAAACAATCACAGTCACAAGTAAAACGATGCTCCAGACAACAAACCAAACCGGAAATCACCAGCGAAGCGATAAAACATTAACAGTAGGAGACAGCTTCGATCCAAA
>NZ_AODL01000003.1 GCF_000525995.1 Paenilisteria riparia FSL S10-1204
TGTGTTCACTCCAAAATATCGACGAAAAATTATCTATGGTCAACTTCGAAAAGATATTGGGGCGATTTTAAGAAAATTATGCGAAATGAAAGATGTAGAAATCATTGAAGCTCATGCCATGCCAGATCATATTCATATGCTCGTACGGAATACCGCCTAAAACAAGTGTTTCGAGCTTTATGGGCTTTTTGAAGGGGCGTAGCGCTATACTAATCCATGAGCGTCATGCCAATTTAAAATACAATTATGGCAATCGCACATTCTGGTCTAAGGGCTATTATGTATCTACTGTGGGACTGAATCAAAAAACAATCCAAAAGTATATAAGAGAACAAGAAGCAGAGGACTGGATTAAGGCTAGTATAAGCAAATGAGAATACATGGACCCATTCAAAACATAAAAATTTGTCAACATCAGCAGCATAGAAGCGGTTGGCGGTCACTTAGGAAGGGTCCCTTTAGGGGCCAAGCGAGTATTGAGCCCTTCTAGGGCTAATAAAAAGCCACCCGTTCACACGGGTGGATAGTTACTCGCTTTTAAATAGACATCTTTGATTAGTAGTTTGGCAATTTCTTTCATTATGGCTATATAATCATTTGACGACCTAATATGCTATAATGAAAACGGATAACAAAACCAAGGAGGAATCAACCAATGAAAAAATTATTCGATGAAACACATGAATCTGAGGCAAGGTTTTACCGCACGATTTGGTATGGTTATGTGGAGGGGGATCTGGATGATGCGCTACAAGAAAACATTGTTTCAATTGTAAGGGCGGACTTGACACAAAAAGCAGATAATCCACCAACTGCAACGCATTGGGTTTTCTACGGTGGTGCGACGAATAAAGATGCGGTTGGTGATACGGTTCGTGCTTCGCTCATGATTCGGGAGCGAGACGGTGATTTTGTTTGCCATTATAATATGAGTGATTTTGACTTTGTGATGGTTTTTGATATGGTTGAGACCTTTAAAGTGAATTTACAAAAGCAATTAAATACGATAGAGTGATAACAAACTGAGAAATCAGGTTATGAAAGGATGGGCATGAGGAATCTGAAATTTTCTCGTGTTCTAGCCTTTTATGTTGTGAAAAGTAGAAATGCGGAGATATGTATGAAATGGCAAGGAGGAATCGGGATGAGGGAACTTCAATTCAAGGAACAAGTGAACGGATTTCAATTGTGCTTGCTGTCGACAAACTCTGGTATGCATACGTATATTGCTATTATTGCTTTGGATAAGACGGGACGAAATTTTGAACAAAATACGAAATATATAACGTGTCTCCATCATCCTGAGGTAATGTTAAATCGAGCGATGAGGAAGTTCAATCGAAGTAACCCATATGCGATTGTTTTTGATTGGAAGAAGCAGGCGGAGATAATTTTGGATTAGTTGATAAGATAGACGATAAACATATAACGCTATGCATTTTTATGTAGCGCTTTTTTTTATATATTGACAGATTCTTTGGCAGGGTTTTCGTATGTGCTACGGAGAATGTGAGTCTATGCCTAGTTTTTATTTAGTGTCATCATTCGAAATTGTCTAAAATTTGCATTGACAAACGCCCGATTTAGCTATAAGATAAATGCAATAAAACAGAAAGGGTGAAACATCATGGTACAAATAATAAGAAAAGGCTCACCAATCTACGCGATGGACAAAAACAATAGTCCCGTTGCAACAGCAAAAGACGGAGACCGCTTAGTTTTTGAGGCGTACGATTGCTTTGAAGACCAGCTTACAGATGCGCACGATGCTTTTGAGAAGTTGGACTGGAATCGTATTAATCCTGCAACAGGGCCAGTTTATGTGGAAGGCGCAGAGGTTGGTGATATTTTAGCCGTAACGATTGAGAAACTAGAGATTGGTGATACTGCGACATTATTTACTGGGCCTGACTCTGGTGTTATGGGTGATGAGTTGACAGAAAATACGATTCGTCGTCTCTCAATTGAAAATGGAGTTGTCAAATTTTCAGAAAACATAAACTTGCCGCTAAATAAAATGATTGGTGTCATTGGCACGGCGCCTGCGGGAGAGGCAGTTTCTTGTGGAACGCCGGATGCGCACGGTGGGAATATGGACTGTAAGGAAATCGGCGAGGGAACGACTTTATTTCTGCCAGTAAATGTGGCTGGTGCGCTACTTGCGATGGGCGATTGCCATGCAGCAATGGGAGACGGCGAAGTTTCTGTTTGTGGCGCTGAAGTACCTTGTGACATAACGGTTACTATTAAAGTTTTCAAAAATAAAGATTGGCCGACACCGTTCTTATTGCGCGACGGTAAGTTAAGTACGATTGCCTCTGCAAAAACGATTGACGCGGCAAATATCATGGCAACGAAGCAAATGGTTCACTTTGTGGAGAGTTACACGGAATTGACGAAAGGGGAAGCGATTCATTTACTGTCACTGGCAGGAAATTTGCGAGTATGTCAAATTGTTGATCCGAATAAGACCGCACGAATGGAATTACCACTTACCTATCTTACAAAATGGAGCACAGAGGAGCTGAACTAATATGACACAACCAGAAAAAGGTAGTTTGGAGTCGTTTGGCTACAAGCAAGAATTAAAAAGAACATTAACTTTAAAAGATTTAATTATATATGGACTTATCTTTATGGTACCAATTGCCCCGTTTGGGATTTACGGAGAAGTAGTAACAGCATCGAAAGGGATGATTGTACTTACATACATGATTGGTATGATTGCGATGTTATTTACGGCGCTCAGTTATGGCTCGATGTCGCGTGCTTTCCCAATCGCGGGCTCAGTATATGCTTATGCTCAGCGAGGGATTAATAAAACAGTTGGATTCTTAGCTGGTTGGATGATTTTGCTGGACTATATCTTTGTGCCAGCGCTACTTTATGTTGTATCAGCCAACTCGTTAAAAGCGATTGTGCCTGATGTGCCAGTTTGGATTTGGCTTGTCATCTTTATTTTGGTGAATAGTTGGATTAATATTCGTGGGATTGCATTCACGGCACGTGCGAATATCGTGTTTCTTGTTGGCGAATTGATTGTGCTGGCCATTTTTATAGCGGTTGGTGTTGTTGCGATTTCGAATGGTGCTGGTGACGGCGTGACAATCAAGCCGATTTATAATGCTGCTGATTTCAACTTGCCATTCGTGATGACTGCGGTTTCTGTGGCTGTACTTAGTTTCCTAGGTTTTGACGGAATTAGTACGCTTGCTGAGGAAACGAAAGGCGGGAATAAGACGGTCGGAAAAGCGATTTTGTGGGCGCTTATGTTGGTTGGATTCTTGTTTATCATTCAGACGTATATTGCGGCGTTGATTCATCCTGATTATCTCAATTTTGACAATATTGACACGGCTTTTTACCAAATTGCAGGTGAAGCTGGCGGTCCATTCTTGAAAAATACGACGATTATCGCAACGATTCTTTCTTGGGGCTTTGCCAATGCGCTCGCTGCTCAAGCCGCTATTTCACGGATTTTATTCGGAATGGCGCGTGACCAGAACTTACCGAAGTTCCTCGCAAAAGTGCATCCGCGATACCAAACACCATACTTAAGTACATTGATGGTTGGTATCGTATCACTTGTAGTTGGTTTGGTTTTTGTTAATGATATCGGAATTCTTTCTTCCATCGTAAACTGCGGGGCGTTGACAGCGTTTCTAGTGATTCACGTTTCCGTTGTCTATCACTACATCATCAAAATGAAATCGAAAAACTATTTACTCCATCTTGTCGTGCCAATCATTGGCTTTTTAATTATTTTGTATGTCATGATTAACTTAGACATTTTGGCAAAAATTATCGGTATTTCGTGGCTTATGGTTGGGATTGTGTATTACATGATACTTCGTTTGACCAAGCGCAATACAACGATAAATATGGACTAAAAAAACCTCGGACAATGGCTTTTAAAGCGCTGTCCGAGGTTTCTTTTGTGTGAGGAGACTGACGAGTATCGTTACGATAACATTGGCTGCTAGTGGCAAGAAGCCGATGTTGATATCGCTGATGGCTGTTGGCACGTTAGGAAGAATGGTTGCAAGAGTCATGCTGTAATTGCTAATGAAAATCGTGATCAGAATACCGACGATAATTCCCGCTAAGGCACCTTGTTTGGTTACCGGATTGCGTTTCATTAAACTGGCAAATAAAGAAGGACAAAGTTGCACAATCAAGCTGTAACCGACTTGTAAGATAGCTGCCAGTGCATTTCCGCCTTGAAAAACGAAGAGACAAGAAATAATCGCGAGAACTGGTAGTAACATTTTTGAAAGGCGGGCAATCTTTGCATCGGGTGTGTTTGGTTTGTAGCTGTAAATGATGTTTTTTGTGAGCAACGTAGAAGCGCTCATGAGTAGCATCGAGCCAGGAACAAGAGCAGTCAGCATTCCAGCGGCGCCAATAATACCAACGAACCACGGATCAAATGTTTGAATTGCGAGTTGCAACAACGCAAGATCGCTTTCATCACCTTCTAATCCTGGAATTTGTAAAACTGCTGCAAGCCCGATAAAAATAACAAATAAGAGCATTAATGTATAAATTGGACTTATAATCGCGTTCTTCCGGAATGTTCGTGCATTTTTAGCAGTGAACGTCGATGCAAAAACTTGCGGCCACATATAGAATCCAAGGACATAGAACAGGACGGTAGAAATAAACCAAGTCACTGTATAGGTTGTATGCGGAAATGTGAGTAGTTCAGGTTTGACGGCTTCGATTTGCTCAAACATCGGGCCAATTCCGCCATAATAATGAATCGGAATGTAAATACCCATGAACACAATGACGGCTAAAATCATGAAGTCTTTAAGAACGGCAATCCACGCAATCCCGCGAATTCCCGAGATGATGGAATAAATAATGATGGCAATTGTTCCAACAACGACGGCGGTTTTCATCGGGATAGCACCATAGGATGTGAGCGAAACGATGATGCCAAGACCTTTTAGTTGGATGACGACAATCGGGATAATGGCAATTACGCCAACGAGGGCAACAACGACACCGAGTAGATTGCTATCATATTTTTTAGCAAAGAAATCGGACTGAGAGACAAGGCGATGTTCGTGCGCATATTTCCAAATAAGTGGCAGTAGGAAATAAGACGTGACGTAAGACAAAGCGATGTAAACCATCACATAAACCGCTGAGATGCCTTTGGAATAAGCCCAGCCGCTACCACCAAGAAAAGAAAACGTCGTATACACTTCTCCTGCGGTTAGTAAAAAAACGAAAACCGTATTAAAACTACGACCGCCAACCGCCCAATTTTCAAGGTTCATTTTTTGCTTTTGACGAGCGCGAATACCGATAGCAATCGTGAGGAGGAAGAAGGCCGTTAAAATAATTAGTGCAATCATTGCTCTTCCCCCTTATTCTGATGATCAAAATGGTAAACGACAGCGAGTGTGGCTGTAGATAACAGAATGCCTGCTGCAATCCAGAATAAGCTAAATGGCATACCGAGAACCATTGGATGAATCTTATTCGCAAACGGTATCCCGGCTAATAGAAATAAAAATGGAATGATAAGCAATAGCTTAACCATAAGTTCCCCTCTTTTCGTTTTGAAAACTGTTTTCATCTTACAATAATCTGCTGCTTTTTTCAATGTGAGAGGACTTTTGATGCTAGGTTTGGTAAAATAGCTTTGTATAGTAAATCACAAATGAGGAGGTAACAGAAATGGCAATTAACATGTATTTTGATGATGAGGAAATTGGTCTGGACCGTAAAACGAGTCATCCGCATTTTGTAGCACATTTTAAATCGGATTTTTATTTCGATTGTTCGGATGAGCAATCTCCATTTGGAAGTGATGAAGGTGCAGATGTGTTGGTAGAGTTAGAGGGTTTTTTTCAAGATAAGGAAGTTGAGGGTGTTAGTTTATCTGATTTTCCAAGGCATGTGATGGAGGACCAGTGGAAACTTACCTATTATCCACCGAAAGATATGGACGAAGGCTCGCTTGCGAAACTAATTGCAGAGCATGAAAAAGATGTTTGGATGTCAGACCAAGTTGTTCTAGCAACGGCATTTGGGCAAATCAAGATTACAGGATATATTATTCCTGAGTTAAAAGATATGGCACATGATGCGCTAGGGCGAATGAAAGCCGTGAATGATGCTTTAGGGCGTGAAGATGCATTTGGTTATTACGACAAAATGTTGTATGATTTGATGACCTTTGACAAAACCTATGTATCCGTTTTGCCAGATTTTTGGTGTAAGAGATGCCAGATGTAACATAAGGATATTGACATGGTAGTACAGGGGGACAAAATTTTTGGGGGGATTGACAAACCCTATTTAATAGGGTAAAATAAAGGAGCGAAAAGGCATGAAGTTCGAACTAACAAGAGAATTTATTTATGTTGATGAATTTGATAGAAGTGCGCAGAAATACGGTTTTACAAGCAGAGATTACTTCCATATCGAGCAGCTGCTACTATCAGACCCTAAGAAAGGCACTGTACTACAATTTGCGAATGGCCTCAGAAAGTTGCGTTACGCACCAATACGTTTTAAAAGCGGAAAGAGTGGCGGGTTTAGAATCTTTTATGTGGATATTGAAAGCTATAATATCGTTGTGATGATTACGCTGATCAATAAACGAGAGGCGGATAATCTCACCGATGAAGAACTCCGCTATCTCGGTAAGTTTGTCGTCCAGCTAAAGCAACTATATATGAATAAGGAGTGGTAAACATGTCCGAACTATTTGATTCCCTGGAACGCGGTTTGAAACAAGCTGTTGCACACGCCAACAACACAAAGAAAGCCCGCACTAAAAAAATCGTCATTACCGAGTTGCCAAAATATACAGCAGCTGAAATCAAAGGTTTTCGTCAAAAGATTGAATTAACACAAAGCGCTTTTGCAGAGTTACTAGGCATTTCTACAAAAACAGTAGAAGCTTGGGAAAGTGGCCGGAATAACCCAAATGGTTCCGCATCTCGCTTGTTGCAGTTGATTGACACGAACCCCGACGTTTTATTACAAGCGTTGACAGAACCGGTTTTTTCATAAAAGAATAGTTGTCAGCAAATCGGCGACAAGCACCCGCATTTTGGGAGTTTGTCGCCGATTTGTTGGCATTCCTAGTTAATTGACGAAGCTTGTATTTTTGGCTTTCCAGTCTTCTAGTTTAATGAAAACCCAGAAGGAATAGATGCCTAGCGTAATGATAATTAGGAGTAGCCATTTAATCCAATTACCAAATAGTCCGAATGCGGAGCCGCTAAAGCGCATGCGTCGGCCTTCGATAACCGTGTGATTGATTTTCCAACCGTAAATCATTGTGAGCGCCCAAGGGTAGCAGATGCCTAGTGTAAATACAGTCACTAGTATACCTAGAATTGTCCACCCGATAAATTGGAACAGTCCGCCATCGAAGAACGAAGTCCGCCCATTTTTTGTTTCGTAAAAGTTATCTATTGCCATTTTTTAACCACCTTCCAATGTATTATATTGTACCTTAGAATGGAGGGATTTGTCGATATTGCCTCTATCTTTCTTGGTTTTTTCGGGGTACAATAAAGATAAATCTAAGAAAATGAGGTTAGCGCATTGTCAGAGAATTTTGTAGATAAGATGGAAAATGGGGAAAAGGCACAGTTCAAGGTGAATCATACGCTAGTTATTTCGAGTAGTTTGCTGTGGATTGCAGTTGGCATATTATTATATGTGGTTTTTGATCATATCAAAGCGGTGAACGGTACGGAGAAGCTGATTTTGCTTATTTTTATTGGTTTTATTGTATTGAGGCCTTTGTTTCGATTGCTTAATTTGTCACCAACGTTGGAGCTTTCGACGGAAGGTATGGCATATCGTGGGGATTTTCAAGCTTGGGATTATGTGGCGGGAGTGAAGATTTTGACGCCGAAGTTTAAGCTTTTCTCGCAAGGCAAGATGCTGGTGTATACAAAGATTAAGGACAAGCGTGAATTGGCTTGGGATATCGTTGCGGCTGATGTGAACTTACCGTTAGCCGATTTGGAAATGTTGCTTTTGGAATGTATGGATCGTTATAAGACGAATGAATGATGTTTTTTTAGCTGCTTTTTAGGGAACTTAGAAAGTATGTGAAGGAGGTCGTTTTTGATGGGGAAAACATTGTTTACGACAAGTGCAACGGGTGTTGGTGGCCGAACTGGTACGGTGAGTTCGAATGATACGGATTTATCATTTAAATTAAGTCGACCGAAGTCATTTCATGGAGAAGGTGGAACGGGGACGAATCCGGAAGAACTTTTTGCCTTAGGTTATGCGGGTTGTTTCGGGAGTGCGTTTCAATCAGTTGCTCGTAAGGAGAAATCGGATGCGAAGGCGGCTATTACGGTAGCTGTGTCGATAAATGAGGATGATGCGTTGGGTGGTTATAAGTTAAGTATCGCGATTACGGCAGAAGTTGCGGATGCAAGCCCTGATGAAGCGCAAAAGTTAGTTGATTTGGCGCACGAGATGTGTCCGTACTCGAAGGCAACACGTGGGAATGTTGACGTGACACTTCATGTGAAAATGAAATAATAGCGTAGTTGGACTAGAATTCATTGATTCACTGAGTTCTGGCCCAACTATTTTTTATATCTACATCTTAAGGTCAGGTGGGCATTGCTACTTTTTTGGTGTACAATAAGTTAATAGCAAGAATAGGCGTGGAGGTAAAGAGATGAGTGTGATTTTAAAAAGCAAAAAATGTGAGAAAAGTATATGGTACAAAAAGTACACTGTTCCCTGCGCTAAATAGTGTTAGCTTGGAAGTACATAAGGGAGAGTTTGTCGGTGTGATGGGACCTAGTGGTGCAGGGAAATCTACGCTACTAAATGTGCTCTCAACGATTGATAAAGCGACTTCGGGAAGTATTGCGATTGAAGGGAAGGCCTTTGATACGATGCGGGCGAAAGAAATGGCTGTTTTTAGACGGGATAAGTTAGGGTTTATTTTTCAGGATTATAATTTGTTGGATACGATGACGATTTATGATAATATCGCGTTGCCATTGTCGCTTTCTAATGTGAAACCGGCGGAAGTGGAGCAACGGGTACAAGATGTGATGCGGCAGTTCGGGATTTTGGAATTGGCAAATAAATTTCCAAGCCAGGTCTCTGGTGGACAAAAGCAACGAACGGCGGTAAGTCGGGCAATGGTGACAAATCCGGCATTGATTTTTGCGGATGAGCCAACAGGTGCGCTTGATTCGAAGGCCACGACGAACCTTTTGGAAAGTTTGGTACAGGCGCAAAAAGAACGGCATGCGACGATTATGATGGTGACACATGATGCATTTGCGGCGAGTTTTTGTGAACGGATTTTGTTCATTAAGGACGGCGAAATTTTTACGGAAATTTATCGTGGGACAGCAACGCGAAAAATGTTTTTTCAGAAAATTTTAGATGTGCTGGCGATGTTAGGCGGTGGCTTGGATGACACTATTTAAGATTGCTTTTACGAACATGCGGAAGAATTTTGGTCAGTTTGCGATGTATTTAGGTTCATTAGTTTTGAGTGTGCTGATTTATTTTACGTTTGTATCGTTAGCTTATAATCGAAGTATCGGTATTATTTTCAAAAAATGGGAATTGGGTGGTCAGGGTGTCTTTATGGCTGCTGCGATTGTGCTGATTTTCTTTGTGGGTTTCTTTGTTTTTTATTCGAGTAATTATTTTACACGGCGACGGAAGCGAGAATTTGGTTTGTATGCTTTACTCGGTTTGCGTAAAGAACAGATTGGACGCATCATTTTTTACGAAAATGTGATGTTACATCTGGTTGCGGTTGTGTCGGGGATTTTGATTGGAGTTTTCTTTTCTAAATTTTTTTCGATGTTGCTATTTCGGATTATGGGATTGTCGATTCATAGTGGATTTACGCTTTCGTTTTCTGCTGTTGTCTCGACGTTTCTTGTGTTTGGCATTATTTTAGTGGTGACATCGTTGAATGGTTATTGGATTGTTTTCAGGCATAGTATGGTGGAGCTATTTCAGGCGGATGTTCGTGAGAAGAATCCTCCGAAGGGTTCGCTAATGATGTCAATTTTAGGACTGTTATTTATTGGTTCTGGGTATTTTCTTGCGATGCAACCTGTGGAAGAATCAGCTTTTTGGAACCAAGATTGGTTTTTTTATGAGTTGTTGTATATTTTGCTAAGTGTGATTTTAGGTACTTGGCTGTTACTACGATTTTTCTTTCCGTACGTGGTATATCGATTGTTTAAACGGAAAAACTTCTTTTATCGAGGAACGAATATTTTAACGGTAACGTGGTTGCGGTATCGTTTGAAGAAGACGGCGGGGACGCTCACTATGATTGCGGTGCTTAGTGCGACGACGCTTACGACTATTGGTGCGCTTAGTTCTATATATACCAATATTATTTCTTTTGCTGGTGCGTCGAATCCGAATAGTTATCAAACGACTTGGACGACACAAACGGAGCGAAGGGAAATCTATAAGGCAATTGATGAGAGCAAGATACACTCTCTTATTTATCACGAGCAGGCGGATGTTTATACGGCTAAAGTAATCCATCAGTCGAAGGAAGAACTCGCAGATATTTATCGACGGATGACTTCTTTTTCGGTAATGTCGATATCGGATTACAATCGATTGGCGCAGAAATTGAATCATAATTTGAAACCAATTGGCCATTTAGCAAATAACGAATCGGTTTATTTGAGTCCTGATGGTGAGTTTGAAAACTCGAAAAGGCGGGATGATTGGATAGGAAGGTCTTATGATTTGCAATTCAAAGATGTGAATCAAATATACCATGTAAAAATTACAGATGTGTATAATCATACAGTTTTTAATATGGATACGGTAGACTCTGTGCTAGTAGTGAATAATAATGTGTATCACGCGATTGCTAAAAAGGTGCTGCCGAAGCACATTGATATTTTTCAGGTCACAAATGAAGATAATACAGAATTATTGGATCAGAAAATTTTAAAGATTTTTGATGGTGATACATTTTGGTGGAATGAGAATATATCGAGCTTTTATTCGAATTATCATATGATGAGTACACTTGTCGGTGTATTGCTTTACATTGGGATGTTTATGGGGATTGTGTTTTTTGCAGCGACAGGAAGTATTATTTATTTCAAGCAGGTGACGGAGGCTGTGGATGAGAAGCCACGTTTTGAAATATTGCAAAAGCTTGGTATGAGTCAGCAGGAGATTCGTAAAGTAGTGGCGAAGCAAGTCTTCCCTGTGTTTTTGATTCCGCTTGTTCTAGGGATTTCACATAGTATCGCGGCGATGATTGGTTTTTCGACGAACTTGCTTTTCAGTGTGACGGGCCCTATGATGGTAAGTACAACAATTTATACGCTGTTTTTTATTACGTATTATTTTGTTTGTGTAGACACCTATACGCGAATGGTTTCAATAGGCGACGATTAATCATTGAATGCTAGTCCAATTTTCTGTACAATTATATTGAGGGCAAAGGAGGTATGGCGATGGTTAAAGTATATATAGTAGAGGACGATATTGTTATTCGTGATACGATTCAGAAACATTTATCCAAATGGGGTTTTGAGGTTGCGGTTGTAGCGGACTATAATAATATTTTAAATGAGTTTTTGCAAAATGAGCCGCAATTGGTGATCTTAGATGTGAATCTGCCTTATTTTGATGGATTTTATTGGTGTAATCAGATTCGTGAGGTATCGAATGTGCCGATTATTTTCTTGTCGTCGCGTGATTCGCGGATGGACCAGATTATGGGGATGAATATGGGCGCGGATTATTACATTGAAAAGCCAGTGGATTTGGATGTGCTGATGGCGCGGATTAATGCGTTGATTCGCCGTACGTATTCGTATGTGGAACTGGAAGAGCCGAATGTGATGGAGCACAACAATGTGTTCTTGCATATTGATACTAACACGCTGACTTATTTAGATGAGAAAGTCGAACTTACAAAAAATGAATTCTTGATTTTGTATGAGCTATTGAAGCAAAAAGGTCATATCGTGAGTCGGGATGAGATTATGCGCGTGCTTTGGGAAGACGAGAGCTTTGTGGATGATAATACATTGACGGTGAACGTGGTTCGGATTCGCAAAAAGTTGACGGAGATTGGTCTAGCGGACTTTATTAAGACTAAAAAAGGACAAGGCTACATGATTGAATAAGGGGGACTTCGTGTGAAAATTCTAGTTTTTGGAGGAACGCGATTTTTTGGTAAGAAATTAGTGGCGCGACTAGTGACAGCTGGGCATGATGTGACGATTGCAACGCGTGGAAAGACGGCGGATGATTTTGGCGATTCGGTAAAGCGGGTTGTGATGAATCGGGAGTCGCGTGAGCACTTATTTTGCTTGGCTCAGGAAAAATGGGATGTGGTGTATGACAATATTTGTTTTTCGCCACAGGATGCGTTGTACGCGATTGCGGCTTTTCAGGATAAGGTTGGGAAGTATGTATATACGTCATCATTATCGGTGTATAGTGCGCGTGACCGAGCTTTAGTGGAGGCTGATTTTAATCCATTTTATTATGAGATTGTGACGGGGTCTCGTGAGGATTTTGATTACGGGGAAGGCAAACGTTTGGCGGAAGCGGTATTTTTCCAAAAGGCTGGATTTCCTGTTGTGGCAGTAAGATTTCCGATTGTGTTAGGTCCGGATGATTATACTGGGCGTTTGGAGTTTCATGTGAATCATGTATTGGCAAAAGAGGAGATTGGGATGCCGAATGGTGAAGCAGAAATTGGCTTTATTTCTTCGGATGAAGCGGCGGAATTTCTGGAGTGGGTTGGTACGAAGTCGGATTTGACTGGACCAGTGAATGCGGCGAGCGATTCGGTGTATCGTTTGGATGCATTGATGCAATTAATAGAAACGGCGACAGGCACGACGGCGCTTGTGGAAGAAGTAACCGAAGACAATGATGATTCGCCTTTCGGTATTGAAAAAACGTACTATCTCGATAATTCAAAAGCGAGGGCAGCAGGTTTTGTTTTTCAAGATTTGCATGACTGGTTGCCGAAATTAATCGCTTACCATGTCTCTAATAAGTGACAGAAAAACAATGATTTTCAGGGTTTTTGACTGGGAATCGTTGTTTTATTTTTATACGTTGAATTGGTGATTTTAGTGTATAATAGAACGATGAACATAAAAATTGAAAAAGGATGTGACGAAGGAATGCTTTCCTTTGAAGAGAAAAAGAATATTTTTGACCAGTATACAGAATTAGAGGCACATCCCGTTTCGATGGGGCGTATTAATTATCATTTTCCTGCTAGTGTACGTGAGAAGAAAATTGCAGTGAATCATTTGCATCCGAACGGCAATGCGTTTATTTATGCACCGTTTTTGGATGATGCGGATAAGAATGGCTTTGTGAATGTGCGAGAGGCAACGGAAGCTGAGCTTAAGGAGTTGTTATCGGGTTCCATTTCATTTTTGAGTACGGATGGGGATGAGTTTGAGGAAGGTTATGAGGAGGCGTTTCGTGATGCGTATCGGACGGTCTTGATTTTGCGCTATGAGAACAAGATGTGGGCGATTTATGCGGATGATCATTTGGAAGCTATTTTCCCATCGCGTGAAGCGGCGGATTCGTATTTGATGGACGAAGGATTTCAGTGATTTAAGGAGGTAAAGGAATGCGGAAGGTAAAGCAGTTACAGGAGCGGGTTGCGGTGAGTGATTTACGTACTGCGGCGGATGTTGTGATTAAGAATGGTCGAATCGTGAATGTGTTTTCGGGTGAGATTTATGATGGGGACGTTGCTATTAAGAGTGGTTACATTGTGGGAATTGGTGAATTTAATGAGGCAACGGAGATAATTGATGCGAATGGGCAGTTTATCGTGCCAGGTTTTATTGATGCGCATGTACATGTAGAGAGTGCGATGGTGCCGCCTTCTGAGTTTGCGCGGGTGTTATTGCCAAATGGTGTGACGACGATTGTGACGGACCCGCATGAGATTGCGAATGTGGCAGGTGCAAAAGGCATTGAGTTTATGCTGGATGATGCGGCTACATCACCGCTTGATATGTATGTGATGCTACCTTCTTCGGTTCCCGCGACGCGGTTGGAACATAATGGCGCGAGACTGGCTGCGAGTGATTTACGCCCACTTTACCAACATGAAAAAGTCATTGGACTGGCAGAAGTCATGGATTTTCCTTCCGTAGCGGCAGGTCACGCGGATATGTTGCAAAAAATTGTAGACGCGGAAAAGCATGGTGGGCGAATTGATGGGCATGGTGCTGGGCTTTCCAAGGCAGATTTGAATAACTATTTGGCGGTCGGTATTAGAACGGATCATGAGAGTACGACAGCGGATGAGGCGATGGATCGGTTGCGTGCCGGGATGTTTGTCATGCTACGTGAAGGTACGGTAGGTCGTGATTTATTACAAACGTTACCTGCTGTTACGGCGAAAAATAGTCACCGTTTTTGCTTTTGCACGGACGATAAGTTGATTGATGATTTGTTAGAGGAAGGCTCGATTAATTATAATGTTCGGCTGGCAATTGCTAATGGGATTGATCCTGTGACGGCGATTCAGATGGCGACGATTAATGCGGCGACGTGTCACAAATTGCCGCGAATTGGTGCGGTTGCTGCAGGTTATCAGGCGGATATTTTATTTTTGCGAGACTTAGAAACGGTTACAATTACGAAAGTGATGAAGCGCGGACAAGTGGTCGTTGTAGACGGGATTCGTGAGGAGCCTCGGTTTGAGAAGACGGAAGCGACGTTTGTGTCTCCTGCGATTCGTCATACATTGACGCTGGCTGATTTGGAGTTGCGATTGGCGAGTGAGAAGGCGAATGTTATTGGGATGCAGCCGAATAGTTTGTTTACGGAACACTTGGTGGAGCAGATTGTCGCGCGCGACGGGATGTTTCAGATTTCGACGGAGAACGATCAGTTAAAAATGGTGGTCGTGGAACGGCATAAAGGAACTGGTTGTGTCGGCGTAGGTATCGTGAAGGGGTTTGGTATTCAGCATGGCGCGATTGCAACGACGGTAGCACATGATTCGCATAATATTGTTGCAGTTGGCTCATCGGATGCGGATATTATGCTTGCGATTCGTCATATTACGGAACTAGGTGGTGGTATTGCGGTTGTCCATGATGGCAAAGTGGTTGCTGATTTGGCGCTACCAATTGCCGGACTTTTGAGTGTGGAGCCATATGAACGGATTCAGAAACGATTGGAATTTTTAAATCATGCGTTTCATAATATTAGTACAGCGCAAGGTTTTGATCCATTTTTGACGCTTTCATTTTTGACGTTGCCAGTGATTCCGCAGTTAAAATTAACGGACCAAAGCTTGTTTGATTTTAGCCGATTTGGTTTTATTGAGGTGGGGGTTTAGCATGACTTGGTGGAGATATGTACGCGATAAACGCTTTTTCTTATTATTTTTTGTGATTGTGATGTTTTTTATCGGTGTTTTGTTGGCGGTTGATCCGAACAGTCAGTTGACGCTGGGTAATATTATTTATTTGTATGTGTTTATGTTGCTATTTTTGGTGGCTTATTTGATTCTTGGTTATTCGTTTAAGCGCACGTATTGGAATGAGATGAAAGAGCTAGTAGACGGGGAAATCGAGGAGAATATCTTAGAGTTATTACCAAAACCGCGAACGAGTGAGCAAGCGTTCTTCAATGAATTAATGCGCAAAAAGCATTTGGAAGAACAGCGTGAGATTGCCAAATTGCAAGATAAGCAGCAGGAGTATCATGATTTTATTTTGTACTGGGTGCATGAGGTGAAGACGCCGATTGTGGCTAGTAAAATGCTGATTAATAATCCGGATTTGAATGAGCCAGCGACTATTTTTAAAAAGGTCGAAGAAGAACTGGAATCGATTGATAGACTTGTGATGCAGGCGCTTTATTATTCGCGTTTGGACACGTTTGCGAAGGATTATTTTATTCAAGAGTTGGCGCTTAGTCCGGTCATTAAAGATTGTGTGAAACGGCATTCGAAGCTGTTTATTTCGAAGCGAATGAAGCTTGATTTGGCGGATTTTGATGCGGAAGTGCGCAGTGATAGCAAGTGGCTCGGTTTTATTTTGGATCAAGTGATGACGAATGCGCTGAAATATACGAATCAGGGTGGCGAAATCAAGATTTGGTGCGAGTCGAGTATGGAAAATAGCAAAATTGAGTTACATATTCGTGATAATGGCATTGGAATTAAGGATGAGGATTTACCGCGCGTGTTTGAACAGGGCTTCACTGGTGGGACTGGCCGGCAGGAGAAGAAGGCAACAGGAATGGGGCTATACCTTGCACGGCAAATGTCTGCGAAACTGGGGCATACGATTGAAATTTCGTCTGAAGAAAGTGTTGGTACGGAAATCGTTATTAGGTTCCAGCAAAAAGATGATTATTTACTAATTGCAAAAGACTAGGAAGAGAGGCTGGACGGCACATGGAAAAAAACTTGATTGTTCGCGGTGCGCCGCAGGAATTTGAATGTAAAATTGGAGCTTGGAATGACTTGGAAGGGCATTTGAGGCGACGGAATGTGACGCGTGTCCTCGTTGTGCATGGTGGTGTTTCGTGGGAGAAGGCGAGACGCTTTTTTCCTAAGCTAGCGGATGTAGTAACCGTTTTTGAGCCGTATCGTGGGGAATGTTCGTTTGAAGAGCGGGACCGGATTGCAGAACTTGCGACGGCGGCGAATGTGGACGCGATTATTGGTGTTGGTGGCGGAAAAGTCGCGGATTTAGCGAAAGCAATTGCGGTACATTTGGAACTCGCGGTTGTTATTTTGCCAACGCTTGCTGCGACGTGTGCGGCTTGGACACCGCTTAGCGTGATGTATGACGCGAATGGTGAGATGCTGCAATATGATATTTTTGCACGGAGTAACGGGCTTGTTTTAGTTGACCCTGAGGTGATTTTAGATTCGCCAGTGGAATTGATGATTGCCGGAATTGGTGACACGCTTGCGAAATGGTATGAAGCAGATGTGATTATTTCGCAACTCGAAGAACGGTCTGTCGAGATTGACATATCATTATATACTGCAAAACTTTGTCGGGATATTTTGTTGGATTCAAGTGCTGCGGCGCTTCAGTCCATGCGTGAAGGAACGCTGAGTGAGGCGTTCGTAAAAGTGGTTGAGACGAATATTATGGTCGGCGGCATGGTCGGAGGATTTGGCGATGATTACGGTCGAACTTCGGGTGCACATTCGATTCATGACGCGTTGACAGTCCTTTCAGAGACGCACGATTTACTGCACGGGAACAAAGTCGCGTACGGCGTTTTTGTGCAATTAATGTTGGAAAACAGGAAAGAGGAAATTGCCAAATTAGTTCCGTTTTATACAGAGCTTGGATTGCCAACGAGTTTGAAGGATATGGGGCTATCTGGGTTATCAGAAGAAGCATTGGTTCGCGTCGCAGAACGGGCGGCAGCGCCAGATGAGACGATTCATTTGATGCCGGGTGTGATTACAGCTGATATGGTGCTGGCGGCGATGAAAGGCTTGGAGTTGTTTATTGCGAGTTTGGAGATTAAGTCGAAATGATAGCTATTGATATTCGGGAGTCAGTTGATCGAAGCTGGGATTTCCAAAGCGAAGAGAACAGAATACCGCTGTATTAGTGCGCTGGGTCACGCCGAATATTATTCTCTATTTGGGTTTGAAAAAGCAAGTCAAATGGGATTAAAGCGCCGTTTGATGTTCCTGATGAGAATTTTTTAGTGTATAGAATTGCTGATAGGTTATCAAAGGGAACTGTCAGTTACCCAGCTAGCTTTGATGGTGTTTAGTATTATTTTATTTGGTAATAATAAAGTATATGAAATGAGGTGTTTTGTATGAAACTTTATGGAGTAGAGATGTTAAATAAAAAAGAATATGATGCGTATGAGACAGTTATAGACAGTGCAAAAATAGAGGGTTTTGAACCAACCACTGAGTCTGTGCAACTACTTAAAGATTTTCATGAGAAAAAAAATAAACACTGACAGAGATGGTAAAAAAAAGTTCAAAACGGAGAAATTCATGTATAACTCACCAGAGGATAAGAAATACTATGATTCGGACAACGGTGTATTGAGAAATAAGCTAGGTATTTTGAATCAATAGCAACTTGATTTTATAGAGCACCAAGTTGTGTCTGATAAATTGCTCTCCCTGAAAAATAAAGAAATTAAAAGTGAACGATATGCAAACCATTTGTTGGATATTCATCGTATTATTTTCCAAGATATTTATGAATGGGCGGGGGAGCTTCGAAATGTTGAAATGACAAAGGGAGTAACTAACTTTTTGCCATCTTATTCGTTGCCTAACGCATTTATTGATTTTGATAGTCAACTTAGAGTTATCTACAAAAGGCGAAGTTCTGCTAGTAATGAATGGCTAAACTTACTTGCCAAACTGTCTCTAGATATAAATTTCGCACATCCCTTTAGAGAAGGAAATGGTAGAGCGGGTCGAGAATTTATTCGTCAAGTTGCTAGTCTTTTTGGATATGATTTAAATATTGGAAGGTCACATGAGCTATACATGCAAGCGTGCATTGAGGATGATATTAAACTAATGGGTCAAGTGATTGAAAAAGAAATACGAAGAATGGATTAGTTTATTTCTCCCCAAAATACTCTAATAAAAAATCACGAAACAATGTTTCCGACGGCGACATGTTTCGTTTTTTTGTGGTGATAATTCCAACGGAGCGCCGTAATTCCTGATCCAGCAACGCAATGCTTCTCGTCTCTTTAAAAATTGCGCCATCTAAAATCATCTCTGGCAAAATGCTAATGCCAAGTCCAGCGCCAACCAACCCTTGAATCGTATGAAAATCACGACTTTGAAAAATAATCTCCGGTGAAAATCCCTTGTTCCGCGCAGATTTCGCCACCAAATGATACAAATCGAAATCTTGCGGGTACAAAATAAACTTCTCCTCAGCCAAGTCTTTCAACGCCACTGAATGCCTCTTTGCTAACCGATGTCCGCTCGGCACAATCAACTTCAATTTCTCATCAAAAAAACGATGTGGCATAATTTCCTCATTTTCTTCAGGAACAGGGGACAAAAACGTCACATCTAAATCGCCAGCAATCAACATTTGCTTTAAATCACGATTTGAACCTTCCATAAACTGATACGTAATTCGTGGATATTTTTCGCGAAACGCCGAGATGACAGCTGGCAATACTTTCGTTGCAATGGAGTTTGGCAAACCAACGCGAATCTCGCCAATCGTTGGGTCGGCATATTCTTCGACAATGGCTTGCGCTTTTTGCAGTTCATTAAGTGCGATTTTGGCTTGTTTTAAGAAATCCTCACCTACTGTTGTTAGTTGCATATTGCGGCCGATGCGGTCAAACAGCTTGATTCCCAGCTCTTCTTCTAATTTCGTTATCTGTCTACTGACGGCAGATTGGGCGACGTGCAATTCTTCCGATGCCTGTGTCATATGCTCCGTGCGTGCGACCTCAATAAAGTATTTTAATTGTCGTAATTCCATAGCGCATCTCCAATCTATCTCAAAACGAGATTGTTTTATTCTATTATATATATTGTTTCGATAAATGAAAAGTATTAGAATAGACATTACACCAAAACGTTATAAGTTAGAAAAAAATGGGTACTAATAAAGAAGTGACCTACATAATTATAACTTAAATTATCTGAAATCTTAAAATACGAGTTTTGCGGTCCGAGGAGGAATTAGGATGAAACAGACACATATGCCTGAAAAACATGGATTGTATGATCCAAAAAATGAACATGACGCTTGTGGTATTGGTTTCGTGGCGAATATTAAAGGGCGTTCTTCGCATAAAATTGTCGAACAAGGAATTCATATGCTTTGTCAGTTGAAGCATCGCGGTGGGGAAGTTGGCGGTGATACAGGAGATGGTGCGGGAATTCTTCTTGAAATTTCAGATGATTTCTTCCGCAATGCTTGTGCCAAAATCGATATTGTATTACCTGAAAAATATCATTATGCGGTGGGAATGTTTAATTTCCCGCAAAACAAAGAACAACGCAAAATTTTGCAGGCAGCGACGGAATGCTTTATTGAACAAGAAGGGCAAACATTCTTGGGATGGCGCAAGTTGCCGACGGATGTGACAAAGGTTGGTCTGGGCGCGCAAAAAACGGAACCAGCTGTGTATCAGCTCTTTGTGGCGAAAGATGAGACGTTGGATGAGGAAGCGTTTGAGCGGAAATTATACCTTATTAGAAAACAAGTGGAACGTTTTGCGGTAGGCGATGCGCGGATTACGGAAACGTTTTATGTGCCGAGTTTGTCGACGCGGACGGTTATTTTTAAAGGGATGTTGACACCGGAGCAGATTAATCAGTATTACTTGGACTTGGCGGACCCTGCATATACGTCGGCTTACGCGCTAGTGCATTCACGTTTTAGTACGAATACGTTTCCGAGCTGGGAACGGGCACATCCGTATCGTTATTTGATTCATAATGGCGAAATCAATACGCAACGCGGGAATTTGAACTGGATGAAAGCGCGGGAAAAACGGGCAGAATCGGCTTTGTTTGGGCAAGACTTGGCGAAGTTACTGCCAGTTGTGGATGAGAGTGGTAGCGACTCGGCGACGCTTGATAATGCGCTGGAGTTTTTAGTGCAGACGGGACGGTCGTTACCACATGCGGCGATGATGCTGATTCCTGAACCTTGGGATAAAAATACAGCGATGACAGACCCAAAACGGGCATTTTATGAGTATCATAGCGCTTTGATGGAGCCTTGGGACGGACCAACATCGATTTCATTTACGAATGGTCGCGTGATTGGGACAATTTTGGATAGAAATGGGCTGCGTCCAGCGCGCTATTACGAGACGAAAGACCATACAATTATTTATTCTTCGGAGACGGGTGTTGTACCTGTGGAATCGGAGGAAGTGATTCGCAAAGTGACGGTTGGAGCTGGAACAATGTTGTTAATCGATTTGGAAAAAGGCGAGATTATTTCGGATGATGTGATTAAATCGGAATTGACGACGGAAAAACCATACCGGGAATGGCTGGATCAAGAGATGACGGAAATTGAGACGTTGACAGATCAGGATCGGTTGGAGTACATTTCGTTAAATAAGAAGGACTGTTTCAAACTGCAACGGGCATTTGGGTACACACAGGATGAATTAAGCAAAATCTTGATTCCGATGGTAACGGAGAAAAAAGACCCGACTGGCGCGATGGGTTACGATGCACCACTAGCTGTTCTTTCTTTCCGACCGCAGTTATTGTTTAACTATTTCAAACAATTATTTGCGCAAGTAACAAATCCGCCAATCGATGGGCTTCGTGAAGAATCGGTTATTTCGACGATGACGTTGCTTGGTAATGAAGGCAATATTTTGAACCCGACAGCTACGAATGCGAATCGAATTCGTTTAGAAACGCCGATTTTATCTCGGAAACAGTATGCTTCGATTGCGTTGCAGAAAAAATTTGCGAAGCCGACTGCGTTTATTAATGCGTTGTTTAGAGCGGAGGACAAGGAAAATTTGGCGGAAGTTTTGGCAGCACTTTTTGCAGAAGCGGATGCGAAAATTGAGGCTGGCGCTGAGCTTTTAGTTATTACGGATGATGGCACGAACGATGCGTTTATCGGGATTCCGGCGCTGTTAATCACGAGTGGATTGCATCATCATTTGGTACGAAAAGGAACACGAACAAAGGTTAGTCTAATCGTGAAAACAGCGGAGGCGCGCGATGTTCATCATTGTGCGATGCTACTTGGTTATGGTGCCGATGCGATTTTCCCATATTTGGCGATTGATGTGTTTGCGAATTTGATTAAAGATGGCCGAATTAAAGGCTTTACGGTAGATGAAGCGGAGTCGCGCTATATTCAGGCAATTACGGACGGGATTTTAAAAGTCATGTCGAAAATGGGTATTTCTACGGTGCAAAGTTATCGCGGGGCGCAGATTTTCGAGGCAATTGGAATTGGGAATGATGTGATTGCGGATTACTTCCCAGGAACGGCATCGCAACTCGGTGGTATTCCATTGGAAGTCATTGCGCAAGAGTCTTGGTTGCGTCACCGTGAGGCATTTCACGATATTGGTTTCCAAGAATTCACGCTAAACACTGGCGGTGAGTATCAATGGCGTTCAAACGGCGAATACCATGTGTTTAATCCGCTTGCGATTCACTCTTTGCAGTCAGCGACGCGCGAGAATAACCGCGAAACGTATGATTTGTATTCCGATTTGATGCAGAACCAAAATAACGCCTTTTTGCGGGGACTGTTAACATTTAATTCCCACGGGCGCAAGCCAATTCCGATTGAGGAAGTAGAGCCCGCAGAAGAAATTTTCAAACGGTTTAAGTCGGGGGCGATGTCTTACGGGTCGATCAGTCAAGAGGCGCACGAGGCGTTGGCGATTGCGATGAACCGGATTGGTGGCAAAAGTAACAGCGGTGAAGGTGGCGAAAATCCAGATCGGTTTGAGCGGGATGCAAACGGAGATTGGCGTCGGAGCGCGATTAAGCAAGTTGCATCAGGACGTTTCGGTGTAACAAGCCATTATTTGGTGAATGCGGACGAGCTACAAATCAAGATGGCACAAGGTGCAAAACCAGGAGAAGGTGGACATTTGCCAGGCGAGAAAGTCTATCCGTGGATTTCAAAAACGCGTGGATCGACGACGGGCGTAGGGCTCATCTCACCACCACCGCATCACGATATTTATTCCATCGAGGATTTATCCCAACTAATTTTCGACTTGAAAAATGCCAATCATGACGCGCGAATCAATGTCAAACTCGTATCAAAAACGGGCATTGGCACGATTGCAGCAGGGGTTGCGAAAGGCTTTGCCGATGTCATTTTAGTAAGCGGATATGAAGGTGGAACGGGAGCTGCGGCGCGAAGCAGTATTCGCCACACGGGCGTTCCGTGGGAAATTGGTCTTGCTGAAACACATCAAACATTGTTGCTTAACGGTTTGCGAAATCAAGTGGTTGTCGAAACGGACGGAAAATTGATGACCGGAAAAGATGTACTTGTTGCAGCAATGCTTGGCGCTGAAGAATACGGTTTTGCAACAGCACCACTCGTAACGCTTGGTTGCGTGATGATGCGCGTTTGCCATATGGATACATGCCCAGTTGGCGTAGCAACGCAAAACCCTGAACTTCGTAAAAAATTCGGTGGTTCCGCCGATTATGTCGTGAATTTTTTCAACTTTATCGTGGCAGAAATGCGCGAAACGATGGCTGAACTTGGATTTCGAAGCTTGGAAGAAATTATTGGCCATAAAGAATACTTGGAAACACATGAACGTAAAGAATCCCATTGGAAAGCGAAACATCTTGATTTTTCTAATATGCTATACACGGATGAATTTTACCAAAAACAAGTCCAGTTCTGTACGAAAGAACAAGATCATAAAATTGACCAAACATTGGATATGCGCGAGTTGAAAGCTGTTGTGGCGCCTGCGATTGAAAGTGGGGAGAAAGTGACCGGACGGTTTGCTATTCGCAATATTGATCGCGCGGTTGGAACGATTACAGGTTCCTATGTTAGCAAGAAATACGGCGCGGCAGGTTTGCCAGAAGACACGATTGACCTTACTTTTGCGGGGGCAGCAGGTCAGAGCTTTGGCGCTTTTGCTCCGAAAGGGATGACGCTACGTGTCGAAGGTGACGCCAACGATTACTTCGGAAAAGGACTATCTGGCGGGAAGCTAATCGTTTCCCCAGACTCCCAAACCCCAATCATAGCGCATGATTCGGCGATTGTCGGAAACGTCACGTTGTACGGTGCAACAGGAGGAGAAGCTTACATTCACGGAAAAGCCGGGGCTCGTTTTGCCGTTCGTAATAGTGGCGCAGATGTTGTTGTCGAAGGCATTGGCGATAACGGTTGTGAATACATGACAGGTGGAACGGTGGTTGTACTAGGCGAAACCGGAGAAAATTTTGCGGCAGGAATGTCTGGCGGTGTGGCGTATATCTACAGCCCAAACAAAACCATATTTGAAGCAAAAGTAAATCAAGAACTCGTGACGTGCCGAAGCTCTATGACATCGCGTGAAGAAGCGAAATTGCACGAGCTGATTGAAAAACACGTGCGCTATACAAACAGTGAGTTCGCCCGCAATATTTTAGCTAATTGGGAAACCGAATGTAGCAACTTCGTCTTCGTGATTCCAAATGAATTTGAACTCATGCTAAATCGTATTGAAAAACTTGAAGGCGAAGGCCAAACACATGACGACGCAGAATTACAAGCGTTTTATGAACATAAGGATGGAAAATTGAACCGTCTTGTTCAACTTTAAAAAAAGGAGCTGACCAACCATGGGAAAAGCTACAGGATTTATGGAATATGATCGTATTCCAAGTCCAGTTCGTGATCCTAAAAAACGGACGCGTGACTGGAATGAATATAGTTTACCGATGCCAGAAGTCGATTTACAAATACAAGCGGCACGTTGTATGGACTGCGGTGTTCCATTTTGCCATACAGGTGAAGAAATTAAAAACGGCGTCTCCGGTTGCCCACTACACAACCTAATTCCCGAATGGAACGACGCTGTGTATCGCGGCGAATGGCGAGAAGCACTAGACCTGCTTTTAAAAACCAACAATTTCCCAGAATTCACAGGTCGTGTCTGTCCGGCACCGTGCGAAGGCTCCTGTACGGTAGCCATTTCAGAACCAGCAGTTGGCATTAAATCTATCGAAAAAGCCATCATCGATCGCGCATTTGAAGAAGGCTGGATTAAACCTCAAGCTCCGCTAAAACGCACAGACAAGCGCATCGCCATCATCGGCTCCGGCCCAGCTGGCTTAGCGTGTGCCGATCAACTAAACAAAGCCGGTCATACCGTTACCGTTTTTGAAAAAAGTGACCGTATCGGTGGTCTACTCATGTATGGTATCCCAACCATGAAGCTGGAAAAAGACTCCGTCAATCGTCGCGTGAACCTAATGGCCGAAGAAGGCGTTGAATTCGTTACCAATATCGAAGCCGGCAAAGATATCACGATGGAGCAACTACAAGCGGAATACGATTCTGTCGTGTTAGCAACAGGCGCAGGCAATGCCCGTGATGTCCAACTACCAGGTCGCGATGCCAAAGGAATTTATTTTGCGATGGACTATTTAACCCAAAGCATCAAAGATATTCTCGACAATAACGGTGTCCAAACCATGTCGGCAGAAGGCAAAAATGTCATCGTTATCGGCGGTGGCGACACGGGAGCTGATTGTGTCGCAACAGCCTTACGTCAAGGCGCCAAAAGCATCTACCAATTCGGACATCGCGATAAACTCCCAGATGCCCGTACCATTAAAAACCCATGGCCACAATTTCCAAAAGTATTCCAGATGGACTACGCGCACAACGAAGCCAGAGCAGTTTACGGCGATGATCCCCGTCAATACTTAGTCAGCACAACCGAATTCATTAAAAATAGCCGCGGTGAACTAACTGGCCTGCGCACAATTGATGTAGACGACATCGACGCTGAGCGCAATATCAAACCCGTACCGAATTCCGAGAAAATTTGGGAAGCAGACATCGTTCTTATTGCGGTGGGATTTGCAGGAACAACCAAGTCAGTATTCGAAGATTTCCAAGTAGCAAAAACAAACCGCCATACAATCGATGCTAGAAAAGGTTTTTACCGTACCAACGTAGAAGGCGTCTTCGCATGTGGCGACGCAAGATACGGCCAAAGCCTCGTTGTAACAGCGATTAACGAAGGAAGAGAAGCCGCCCGCGAAGTAGACTTCTATTTGATGGGCGAAACATTTTTACCATGATAAAAAATCTGTCGACCTCCAGTAGCGTAAAAACTAGGGGGCATCGACAGATTTTGTTTTTGTTTAGGGGGAGAAGGGATTAGGATAGTTTTCGAGATTCTGAAAAAAATAAACAGATGCAAAAAAGATAAATTTCTAGGAGGTCGACAGATTTGGGATGTTGAGGTATGATGGGAGTAAGAGTTAAGAGGGTACCTGTTTTTATCTAAGTATTGTGTAATGTAAATCTGCCCGCCTACTTTATGTTGCACACGCTCTTCTTTGTTTTTATCTAAGTATTGTGTAATGTAAATAACTTTTTGTAACAATAGCGTTACTGTTAATCATGTTTTTATCTAAGTATTGTGTAATGTAAATTGGAGTTCTGCTGAATACACAACGCCATTTAAATTCGTTTTTATCTAAGTATTGTGTAATGTAAATGAGGGAGACGCAGGTTAGGTTAGGTAAGGATAGGTTGTTTTTATCTAAGTATTGTGTAATGTAAATCGTTCTACATTACAGCAAGCGACAAATACGTCGAGCTGTTTTTATCTAAGTATTGTGTAATGTAAATTTTATAAAATTTGCATAAATAATTCTTGGTCTAAGTTTTTATCTAAGTATTGTGTAATGTAAATCCTTCACTTATTACTTTTCCGTTTTCTATCGTGTAAGGTTTTTATCTAAGTATTGTGTAATGTAAATACAATCTTGCCATCTACTGAAAATCGATAGTACGTAGTTTTTATCTAAGTATTGTGTAATGTAAATCGGACAGATAGCCAGTATATTACGGAGGATATGGAAGTTTTTATCTAAGCATCGTGAAATGTAAATTGATAGCCCGCTGGATTTTTTGTTTCTTTCACGCTAGTTTTTATATAAACAATTCGAAATCTAGTAGCGTATCGGCAATTTCACACAACCCACCACCCAGATTCACCATTCTACAAAAATAAAAAAATCTGTCATCCCATCAAAATAAAAAGAGGGACATCGACAGATTTTTTTATGCAATAATACATTACCCGTATCTCTCCAAACAACCGTCTAAAAAAGGGATTACAACAATGGAGCTAAAAATATAGTCGCCAGCCCGTCCACAATATCATCTTCTGTATAGCCACTGACTGTCAGTTGACGAATTAATAGCGGATTCAGTACAGCTGCAATGGTCGTGCTCCAAAAAAATGTATCCACATCTGTATCCACTTGCTCAAAAATGGGCTGGATGAGTTCTTGTACAATGACAATAGGTGGTGGGGGGCTATTAGGCACTTGATTATTGTTAACCAGATTTCCATCTATATGAGTAAGCATCACCTCTAACCAACTACTATGAGAAGAGATAAGAGAAACCAAGGCTCGAATTATAAAAACGCCTTTATCGTAACTTGTAGCTTCTTTATTATCATTCATATAAGTCATAATTTTTTGGTGAAGTCGTAAAAAATCTGATTCTAGCATTGCAAAACAAAGCTCACCTTTATTTGAAAACCTTCTATAAAGCGTTCCTTGACCAATATTTAGTTCCTTAGCAATCGCATGCATACTAACATTTTCAATACCATGTTCTTCAAATAATTGCTTGGCTGTATTCACAATGGCTTGTGTCATTTCTTGCTTTTTCTCTATTCTAGACAAATATATCGTCTCCTTATCGCTATATAATCCTAAAAATGGGGCAAAGTGCAATAAATCTCTGGGCAAGTCTTCATTTACGTCTATCTTATCTTTGACCTACCAATTTTAAAATAGGTATCTAGGTATTAAGAGCTCATCTTCATTAGTGTAATACATTTGGTTTCATTTGAACAGCATAAAAGAAATCAAGGAACAAACAAGTTTCTTGCCGAATAAAATGAGCCAAGCAAAAGTAAAAAAGAAAAACTTCTTCATGGTGCTGACTTTGAATAGGTTTTCTCTTTACTTTCATGATATAAAATTATATTTTGTTATTCGTAACGCAAGGATTCCATTGGGTCTAAATTAGCAGCTTTACTTGCTGGTAAGACAGCAGCCAAAATACTTATAATAAAGCTGATAGCAATACCGATAAGCATGAATAGGAAACTCACATTGATAACTCTTGCATCAAACATACCTTCCATAATGTTATTTCCAAAGAAGCCAATAAGCGCTGCGATAATAACCCCAATAACTCCGCTAGCAATACCAATAATAGCAGCTTCTACAAAGAAAATTCGTTTTATATCTTTTCGTCTTGCTCCAATTGCGCGTAAAATACCGATTTCTTTCGTTCTTTCTACGACACTTATATAGAGAACAACGACAATCATAATTGCAGAAACCAATAAGGAAATCCCAGCAATCCCTGCCAGTACAAATGTTGCGATGCTTAGATAGGTATTGACTTGATCCAAAATATTGCTGACACCAGTACCTGTAAAGCCTTTCTTCTCGAGCTCTTTTTCTACAGTGGGCACTTGGTCCACATCATCAACCGTTACATTTAATTGGGTGGGAGCAAGTGTCAAATCTTGTGTTGCGTACATATCTTCTAACGCTTTATATGTGACAAAAGCAGAATCTTGACTTAAAGAAGATTTTATAATGCCTGAAACCGTTAATTTACGCTCTAAAATGATGGGTACCTCAGATGAATCAACAGTTCTAACATAGAAATTGACTTCTTTACCTATCGCTTGCTTCGAATTTTTCATAAGTTTATCTGCTATCGTATCAGATATTAGAATCTCCCCATCTTTAGGGAAGCTACCAGCGACTAAGTCATCTTTATTCACACCACGATTTAATGTTTCCAAACTAATAATATCTGCAGACTCATTTTGATAATTAACAGAACTGCTAACATTTATTGAGGCCACCTTTTCAACATTGTCCACATGATTTAGATTCTCTGCTGTACGGATGTCTTTATTTGTTAATGGCTTGACTTCCTGCAAAGGGTTTGGAACAGCAGATGCTGATGTTTCTGCAGTTTTTGTCACTTGTATTAAATCAGGACTTAATTGCGCATTGATTTGATTGTTAATGTAGTTTGTTACGCCGCTCCCTAGGCCAAGCATGAGAATAACACTAAATATACCAATAGCCCCGCCTAAAGAAACAAGAATATTACGTTTTAAATTTAATCTTACATTTCTAAAAGCTATTTTCATGGCAGCCAATAGAGGAAGGCTTTTTGTTTTTGCATGATGTTCTTCTGGTTCAGACGGGTAGGCTTCTTTTTTTTATGTCTTCCTGAACAATTTTACCATCTTCCATTGTAATAACACGTGTACTATAATCTGCTACACTTTGCGAATGCGTTACAGCAATGACAAGTTTTCCTTGTTTCGCAATATCATCTAGTATATGCATGATTTGCGTACTATTTTTCTTGTCTAAAGCACCTGTGGGTTCATCCGCTAATATAATATCCGGGTCGTTAGATAAGGCTCGTGCTATGGCAACACGCTGTTTTTGACCACCAGATAGCTGGCTGGGACGTTTATGCAAATGTTCGCTAAGACCTAAATCAGTTAAAATTTGTTTTGCTTTTGCTATTCGTTCCAGACGCGGTACATCCGTCATTTGCATAGTCAATGTTACGTTATCCAAGACCGAAAGATGGCTAATCAAGTTAAAATTTTGAAAAATAAAGCCGATTTTCAGTTTTCGATAATCATCAAGCTGTTTCTCTTTCTTTTGTCTTAATGTACCGCCATCAATCATTACATCACCAGTGTAATCTTGATCCATGCCGCCAATAATATTCATTAATGTGGACTTTCCACTTCCTGATTCACCTAAAATAGAAACAAATTCACCGCGTTCAAAACCTACTGTGATGTCATGCAAAACAGGTACACGCTCTTTATTTCCTAGTGAATATGATTTAGCAATATGATGCAATTGAAGATATGACATAATTTCCTCCTCCTTAAAAGGACAGTTGTCCCTTTTGTGTAAATAAATATATCAAAAAAACGGACAATTGTCAACTTTTTGATGAACAAGGCAAAAATGATCGGTTTCTTAAGGTTAAATCGTAAACTAAATCCATGACAACTATTCCAAAATGCATCCAATAATATTAAAAATAGGAAGCATTTTAGCATGGGAAGCCTGATTTGAAGTGCTAGATAAAGAACGCCTCATTCAGAAAACAACATTCGGCGCAAATCTACAAGTCATAGCGAATTTCTCGAACAAGAATTTTGAATACGAAAAGAAAAAAAACCTACAAATAGCGCGATGATTGTGCAAGACGAGAAGAACAAGATAATTTCTACAGAAAACCTTAATTCATAATAACGCGAAAAAAAAATCTGTCGACCTCTAGTAGCGTAAAATAATGGGGGGCATCGACAGATTTTTGTTATGCATTGGTACTAAAGAGTTTAAGCCTATTTTCGAAGATCTGATTGTAAGGTTAGAGAGCGGAAATTTAGGATTTGGCTGCCGGTCGACAGATTTGGGTGTTTGAGGTATGATGGGAGTAGGCGTTGATGGGGTACCTGTTTTTATCTAAGTAATGTGAAATGTAAATAACGATCGACTAATGACAAGTTAAAGTTATCCATGTTTTTATCTAAGTAATGTGAAATGTAAATCATACAGTGATATGACCTATAACCCCTGCCATCCGACTGTTTTTATCTAAGTAATGTGAAATGTAAATACGAAGGTCATGTTTGACATTGTCTAGTTTGTGTTGTGTTTTTATCTAAGTAATGTGAAATGTAAATCGAATCGTACATGTGTAGCTTACCTAGAGTATCTTCGTTTTTATCTAAGTAATGTGAAATGTAAATAAAATAAAATCTGGAAAACAAAATTCACCCGCTCCGTTTTTATCTAAGTAATGTGAAATGTAAATATAATCGTAACGCATTTGTTGTACTTCTTCTTTTGTGTTTTTATCTAAGTAATGTGAAATGTAAATACGGTCTATACGTCCAATCTGCCATTGACGCAAAGTTTTTATCTAAGTAATGTGAAATGTAAATAGTTTTATTGACGACTATATAAAAAATAGTCCGCGTTTTTATCTAAGTAATGTGAAATGTAAATGAAAATGCCATGAATGATATTGAAGGTATTTACGGTCGTGTTTTTATCTAAGTAATGTGAAATGTAAATATTTTTATGCCAATCTTGATTTTTGCAGCTGGTATCGTTTTTATCTAAGTAATGTGAAATGTAAATAAAGATGTGTACGAAAAGTACCTTCAATGGTTTGAGTTTTTATCTAAGTAATGTGAAATGTAAATGTGCAACGATTACACCTTTTGCTCCTAACTGGATTTGTTTTTATCTAAGTAATGTGAAATGTAAATTCCATACGCCACCTTCACTTATTACTTTTCCATCTTCATTTTTATCTAAGTAATGTGAAATGTAAATAGCTTGCTATTTGTTGTTATGTGTGTTAGCATGTGTATTTTTATCTAAGTAATGTGAAATGTAAATAAAATTTTAAGGTATCATATGGTTTATTGGGGACAGATTTTTATCTAAGTAATGTGAAATGTAAATACAAAATATTGCAGGGAGGAGGGAGTGATAGTGCATTTTTATCTAAGTAATGTGAAATGTAAATGTGCTCTACGAACTACATCCCCGAACTTGAATTCGTTTTTATCTAAGTAATGTGAAATGTAAATATGCTAAGGAAAAATATAGTTTGCCTCCAGTTTTAGGTTTTTATCTAAGTAATGTGAAATGTAAATCCTTTTTCAGTCGCGGCTTTTCTTCCCGCCGCAATGGGTTTTTATCTAAGTAATGTGAAATGTAAATGCCCACGATTCATTGTTTCCGATTCAGAAAGTCATTGGTTTTTATCTAAGTAATGTGAAATGTAAATACCTCCCTACCCGCTGGGTACAAGGTAGTTGATAATGTTTTTATCTAAGTAATGTGAAATGTAAATCCAGTGATACCAACGCTTATCATCCCGCCACCGCTGTTTTTATCTAAGTAATGTGAAATGTAAATATTCCGATCGTCACGAATAATCGTAATTCATTCAAGTTTTTATCTAAGTAATGTGAAATGTAAATCAGCGTGTCGTGGACTATGTATTGCTACTTTTGAACGGTTTTTATCTAAGCAATGTGAAAAGTAAATAAGAACGACAACAATGACAATGTTTTTATCCAACCCCAATGTAAATATGAGACTCCCTCATAAACATAACATCCCCCAACCAAATAAACTATAAGCAACCACTAAACTCCCCAAAGTCTATAAGTGTTTTTTGTCATGTTCAAAAAACTATAAACTTGCTTACTGTAAATGAAACAAATAGGAAGTATAGAATATATTTCATACATTTAGAAAATATTTTGGTGAAAAACCATTTACAAAAATAAAATAATAGTGTAAAATTCTTTCTGAAAGGAGCGTTACGATGAATATTAATACATTAAAAGGACAATTGATAGTATCTTGCCAAGCTTTAGAAGGTGAACCTTTGCACAGTTCCATGATTATGGCGCGAATGGCGCTTGCTGCTAAAGAAGGTGGTGCTAAAGGAATTCGAGCAAATTCTCCGGAAGACATTCAAGCAATCAAAGAACTAGTGGATTTACCTATCATTGGCATTTGGAAACGCGATTATGAAGGTTCGAATGTGTATATTACTGCTACAAAGTACGAAGTGAAAGCGCTTCTTGAAACAGATGCCGAAATTATTGCACTGGATGCCACAAAACAAAAAAAGACCAAATGATGAAAAGCTAAGTGATTTATTAGCTCTAATTCATCAGCACAATCGCTTAGCAATGGCTGATATTTCTACTTTGGAAGAAGCAATAGAAGCAGACAGATTAGGTTTTGATCTTATTTCAACAACGCTTGCTGGGTACACGCCATATTCCAAAGTGACAACAGAACCAGATTTTGAATTACTAGAAAATATTGTGAAAAATGTCTCCGCGCCTGTAATAATGGAAGGGCATACAAGCAAGCCAGAACATGTAACAGAAGCACTAAAAAAAGGAGCATTTGCAACTGTCGTGGGTTCCATTATTACGCGCCCAAAATTAATAACAGAACGATATGTAAATGCAACGAAATGGTAGGTTATAACAATGAATGATGTTTTATTAGTTTGTGATTTAGACGGCACATTGCTTGATATTAACGGTCAAATCGATCAAGTGAGTTTTAACAAAATCAAGAAATTTTGCGAAGATGGCGGGCATTTTGTTATTTGTACAGGCAGAATGGATACGGATATTCAATACGTAGAACAAAAGCTAGGATTTGCAGGAGAATACCGTATTAGTCAAAATGGTGCGGTAATTAAAGATAAGGACAATCAGTCTATATTACTTGAAACAATCCCATCTGAATACATTCCAGCACTAAACGATGCAATTTTTTCTGAAGGTTTACGAACGGAAGTATCTGATGAAAATAATCGCCATTTTCCAAGTCCAAGAAAACCAGAAGAAGTAGCAGAATTCGTGGATTCCTCTAAAATTATAGAAGACTTACCTGCCTCTATTTTAGCAGGGGAGATTGAACCAACCATTTATTTAACGTTCGGTAATGAACAATCATTTCTGCCAATAAAATTAGCTATAGCAAACAGTTTGGGAGAAAACAAAGTAACGGTTATTCAAACAAGCCCGACATCTTTAGAAGTATTGTCCAATAAAGTTTCTAAAGGAAAAGCCGTGGAATTAATTCGAAAAAAATTAGGAATTGTATCTGACAGCCTATATGTAGTAGGTGATGCTGAAAGTGATGTATCAATGTTTACACTAACCGAACATGCATATGCTGTTCAAGAAGCAGAAGAAGCTATTTGCGAACAAGCGAATTATTATCGAAAAACGGTAGGCGATGTTGTGGCAGATATTTATAAACAAAAAAAAGGAGGAGAACAGATGAATATTTTGTATGTTCCACTAGATGAACGGCCATGTAATGCTATTTATCCCGAACAAGCGGCATCCGTAAACCAAGCTATTCATGTACTTTGTGTGCCCCAAGAATTATTGGGAAACAAAAAGAAGCCAGCCAATGTTCAAGCAATTCGACGTTTTGTTAAAGAGAACATGGAGCAATGTTCTTATGCTGTTATCTCCGCAGAAATGCTACTTTATGGAGGTTTGTTGCCATCCCGTCTGCACCATTTTACAGAGGCAGATTTAGCCGACTATGAAGCATTTTTACGCGAATTGAAGAACGATTTTCCGGATAAGAAAATTTTCCTTTCTAACTTAATAATGCGTACTCCTAAATATAATAGTGCAGATGAAGAGCCTGATTACTATGAAAAATATGGGGCAGCCATTTTCCGCTATGGTTGGTTGAAAGACAAGGCAAATAGAGAAACTTTAGATGAACAGGAAGAGCACGAATGGCGCCAATTAGAAGAAATATTACCGCAAGATATTATCTGTGATTATGAAACACGAAGAGCATTTAATGTACAGGTGAACCTTTTGCATGTCTCACTAGTCTCTGAAAATATCCTTTCTTTTGTCAGCATTCCGCAAGATGATTCCGCTCCGTATGGCTATACAGCAATGGACCAAAGCAAGGTTTATAGTGAGATTGCTACTAAGAGGTTGAAGGATAAAATCATGGTATATCCTGGTGCAGATGAAGTAGGTTTTACTTTACTAGCACGTGCATATAACGATTACTTGCAGAAAACACCACGTCTATTTGTAAGATATAGTTCTACTTTAGGAGCCCAGCTCGTTCCTTTATACGAAGATCGTCCAATAAATGAGAGTTTGAAGGCTCATGTCTTAGCAGCTGGTTTTCAGTTGGTAGAAGATGTGAAAGATGCTGATTTTGTGCTTGCATATAATACGCCAGGCAAAAGAATGCAAGAATCGTGGGATCAGTTAACAATAAAAGATGTCACATATGATAGCTACCGGCACTTATTAAGTTTTGTTTTGCAAATTCAAGCAGATTTGTCTGCTGGTAAAAAGATTGGTATTTGTGATGCTGCATTTGCAAATGGTGGCGAAATCGAACTCATCGAACTATTAGATGAAAAAGCTATTTTAGAAGAAATTTTAAGTTATAAAGCTTGGAATACGAACTGTAACTCGTTAGGAAGCAGTCTTGGGGCCTTAGCATTTTGCCAAGAGACGTTTAGTACAATGAAGGTGAAAGAAAATCTGTTGGCGAACATTTATGAAGACCTGTTTTACCAAGCGATTATTCGCAAACAAATAACAGATCATATTTTACCAGAAAAAGGACTGAATTATTTTTATTTAGGAGAAAAGTCAGCTGAAATCAGTGAGACGGTTATAGCATCTATTCAAGAGTATCAGTGTTCTATGTTGAAAAATAGCTTTATGAAAGAAAATTTTACGATTGACAAGGTAACTTTTCCTTGGAATCGAATGTTTGAAATTGCATGTACAGTTAAAAATAAGGAGAGTTAAAAATGAGTAAATCGAATGCTTTTATTGATAAATTATTGATTTTTGCAAATAAATTTTCAAGTCAGCGTCATATCGCAGCTATTCGTGATGGTTTCGTAACCCTCATTCCGATAACAATTATTGCTTCTTTTTGGGTATTAGTGAATAATCTTATTTTAAGCCCTACGAATGGTTTACTAAAGAACTTTGATGCTGCCATTAAATGGGCGGATTTAGGAAATCAAATTTATAACGGAACGCTTGGTATTATGGCGCTTATGATTGCTGTAACCATAGGCTACAAATTAGCAGTCAGCTATGGCGACGAGGGATTAATCGGTGCTGTGATGGGCTTAGTTTCATATATGATCGTTTTACCTGCCCAAAATATAATAGCCGATGTAAATGGCAAAACATTCACCGTAGCAGCAACATTGACACAAACGCAAACTAGCGCAACAGGTATGTTTTTAGCGATTATTGCAACATTATTATCCGTAACTTGGTTAAATAAATTTTCTAAAATAGAACGATTGAAAATAAGAATGCCAGATAGTGTACCAGAATCTATTGCTAAGTCATTTAATGTGTTAATTCCGATTTTCTTTGTAACACTTATCCTCGGATTGATTGAAGTGCTTATTGTCTGGATATTTAACACGAATATTCCTGCCCTTATCCTCACATTTTTCCAAGCGCCATTGGTTGCTTCTTTCCAATCGATTGGAGGGCTTTTACTCTATGTGTGCTTTAGTAATTTGCTTTGGGCGTTTGGGCTACATGGTACGTTTATTTTAGGCTCCATCGGGGAACCTATTATGTTAACAGCGATTCAAGAAAATATGGAGGCATTAAAAAAGGGAATCGAACTACCGAATATTGTAACAAAGCCTTTCCTAGATTCATTTGGTTGGATGGGTGGAGGCGGTATGATTATCTGTCTAGTAATAGCGATTATGATTGCATCAAGAAGAGAAGATTACCGCTCCATTACAAAAGTCGGGATCGTTCCATCACTATTTAATGTTAGTGAACCATTAATGTTTGGTTTACCAGTCGTATTTAATCCTCTTTTAGGTGTTCCTTTAATTGTTGTTCCAGCAGTAACGGTAACGATTGCCTACTATGCCACTGCACTAGGATGGATTGCGAAAACTTCTGTCCTTATCCCATGGACAACGCCACCAGTAATTTCAGGATATTTAGCAACCAATGGTGATTGGCGTGCAGCAGTTTTACAAATCATTTTAATCGCAATTGGAGTGTTGATTTACCTTCCATTTGTGAAAGCATCCAATAAAGCAGTTATAAAAGAAACTACAAAACTAAGCAGAAAAGAAAATATTAAAAAATGACTAAAACATCGCTGCTCATCAAGAATGAACACGTGCCTATTAGTCGCTAAATATAAAAAGGCTATGCTTGATAATACAAGTGTAGCCTTTTTGCTGATGAGCTTGAATTAGATAATTCCAGAACCATTTAGTATAATAGAAGAAAGACATATCATAATTGAGGTGAGAGCATGATGGATTTATTAGCAACCATTAGCAGTTATTTTCCATCGCTAAGCAAATCTGAGCAGAAAGTTGCGCAGTTAATTTTGAGCAATCCGGACGAAGTAGAGAACCTATCAATAAACGACCTTGCATCGATGGCTAGTGTTGGAGAAAGTACAGTTGTACGTTTTTCTCGAAAAATTGGCTTAACAGGATTTCAAGATTTAAAGATTGCTCTCGTAAAGTACCAAACTTCCCAGAAGCAAGATCTGACAGATGAGAGCAACGAAGCCAAAGACATTGTTTATCGACAATTGGTAGATGGCTTACAAGATACAAAAGGTTTTATCGAACAAGACAAATTAGAAAAAGTTGCCAAGATGATTCATAAAGCAGAGCATATTTACATACTCTCCGTCGGAACATCAGCATTTATTGCCATGCAATTATGTAATAGACTGAAACGGTTAGGCAAGTTTGTTGAATTTGTTCCAGATGGACATCTTCAAAGCATCTATGCCACAATGATTAAAAAAACAGATCTTGTTATAGCCATTAGTAAATCAGGAAACACAAAAGAAGTCATTCAAAGTATCGAACTTGCGTCTCAAAGTGGTGCCCCAGTAGTCACACTGTCTAACTTTATCAATTCTAAAATTAGTCAAATGGGAGATGTTTCGTTAGTAGCATCATCAAAAGAGTTCTTATCAGATGCGGGATCTTTTTCTGCCGAAGTTAGTCAACTTTACTTATTGGATACATTGATTAAAGCGCTGGTAGATATTAATCCTGAACAGTATCATAAGGTGAGGAACTTAACGAATAGAGCACTAGTTAAGCGAATTGAGTAAGGGTTAGGAAGAAGTAGCATATACTGGAGACTTTCATGGTGTGTGTGACGTAATCAGTAAATCTTATATTTTTTAATAGCAGTATAATATGTATGGAAAATGCTTGATTTTCAGCACAAATCACCAAAATACGCTATACTAAAAAGGTAAAGAAAATCGAAGGGAAGTTTTTGCGAATGAAGCTTGGAATTATGGGTACGAATTGGATTACGGATGCGTTTGTTGAAGGAGCGCTTAACTCGAAAGAATGGGAACTCACAGCGGTTTATTCACGCACATTGGAGAAAGCATACGCCTTTGGTGAGAAATATAAAGTAGCGAATTATTTTGATGATATTGCATTGATGGCAGCATCCGACGTGATTGACGCGGTTTACATTGCTTCGCCAAATGCGATGCACTATGAACATGCGTTACAATTTTTGCGTCATAAAAAACATGTCATCGTTGAAAAACCGATTTTTTCGACGGTTGCAGAATTAGAAGATGCGCATAAAGTAGCCAAAGAAAATGGTGTTTACTTATTTGAAGCAGCGCGCCACATCCAAGAACCGAACTTCAAAATCCTTCAAGACAGCATTCAAAAAGTCGGCAAATTGCACGGTGCGACATTGGCTTACATGAATTATTCATCCCGCTACGACAATGTTCTAGCAGGCGAAGAACCAAATATTTTTTCACTAAAATTCTCTGGCGGTTCGCTCGTTGATTTGGGCGTGTATCCGATGTACACAGCGGTTGCCTTGTTTGGTGTTCCTGAGAAAGCTACGTATTTCGCGACGAAACTACGTACAGGTGTGGACGGTGGCGGCCCGGTTATTTTCGAATATCCGGATTTCACAGTGACCATTTTACACGCAAAAATGTCGCAATCGTTCTTACCAAGCGAAATTTACGGCGAAAAGGGCACGCTAGTTATCAACCCGCTGACAGGCATTAAAGAAATCAAATACATCGACAACCACACGAAAGAAACAGAAGACTTGGCGATGCCGACAATTCCGAATGACATGGAATTCGAAGCCACAGAATTTGCCCGTATCATCGTAGAGCAAGACACACTGGCGTATGAAGACCTAGAAAACCTAAGCAAACAAGTGCTCCAAATCTCCAACGACCTGCGCCACCAAAACGGAATATGGTACAAAGCAGAGCAATAAGTAGGAAGACCAGATGATGCAAATTGTCTGGTTTTGTTGATTATGCAAAATCATGGTATGATAGGACTATCTAAAGCGAAATAAAGGAGTTTATCATGGATATAAAAGAAGTACCTGAAATCTGGGCGGAGCAGTGGCAAGCGCATCATTACGAGGCAATGACGGACATCCAGAAAAAGCTCTACACGCCAATCAAAGAAGGCAAGGATATCATCGCGGTTTCACCAACAGGAACGGGAAAAACAGTTGCTTACACATTACCAGCCATTGAGAAAATCGAAGTAAAACCACATACACAATGGCTGATCCTAGCGCCATCTCATGAGTTAGTCATGCAAATTGCGGATGTTGTTCGTTCTTGGCTTCCCGCTGGTTTGAAAGTTGTCGGCATTATTGGTAGTGCCAATATTAAACGTCAAATCGATAATTTGAAGAAGAAACCGCAAGTCATCGTAGGCTCGCCGGGTCGCGTTTTGGAACTCATTAAACAAAAGAAAATCAAGATGCACGAAGTGAAAATGATTACGCTGGACGAATGCGATCAACTGCTGATTCGTGAACATATTCCAACGGTGCTTGAAATTGTGAACAGCGCGATGCGTGACCGTCAATTAGTTATGGCTTCAGCGACGAAACTAGAAGATCCGATGATGTTTTATCGCAATAGCGAAATCGAGCCAATCATGGTTGAAGCAAAAGCCGAAGAAAGCAATGCGAACGTGAATCATTTGTACATGGAAGTTGAACCGCGGGATAAAGCGATGTTACTACGCCGTATTTCCAATGTGGAAGATATGCGCGCGCTTGTTTTCGTGAAAGATAAAGTTCGGATGGACATTATTTTGGAGAAATTGCAGTACGATGGTGTTGCGGCGGCTGGACTTCATAGCGAAGTGCGTAAAGAGGACCGCAAGAAATTTTTGCAAGCCTTCAAAAAAGGAGAATTGACTTACCTTGTTGTGACGGATGTTGCAGCGCGTGGTTTAGATATTCCAGATCTACCGTTTGTTATTCATTGTGATGTGGCGATGGACGCGAAGCAATATACACATCGCTCAGGACGGACAGGGCGGATGGGCAAGGCGGGGACGGTGATTTCTTTTGTGAATGAACGTGAAGCTCGCACGTTGCGCCAGTATTTGAAAGACTTGAACAAAGAAGCCATTAAAGTTCGTTATTACGAAGGTGTTTTGACGGATGATTTTGAGCATAAAGCAACGAAACGCAAGTAAATAAGCAAACTATGAAGTGAGTCAAATGGTAAAATACGATTCGCTTCATATTTTTTTGAGAACGCTTTAACAATAATTGTCATAGTTAGAAATAAATTTCACAATAGCTATTTTTAGATTGCCGAATGCGTATATTTACAGGTATAATGATGGAAGTAGAGCTTTTTAGTAAGGAGTCGAACGCATGCTTAGTAGAAAAGAAGAAGTATTGAAGCTTCTAAATAGTGTGAACGGTAAGTTGACGGCAAACGATGTTGCTGAAAAATTACAAATGGATCGTGCTAATGCAAGTCGTTATTTAAATGAACTTTTTAAAGAAGAGCAGATTGAGAAACTTCCTGGAAAGCCGGTTCTTTATCAAGCGTTTACAAAAAAAGAGGAAGTGGCTGGAATCGGGAGTGCACAGACGACTTTTGATCGATTAATTGGATCATCACAAAGTTTGAAGGTCAGCATTCAGCAAGCAAAGGCGGCTATTTTATATCCACCACATGGTTTACATACATTAATTCTTGGGAAAACGGGTACTGGTAAGTCTTTATTTGCGGAGTGCATGTACAAGTTTGCACGCGAAGCCGATATGGTTGGTAAAAAAGCACCATTCGTGTCTTTCAACTGTGCCGACTATGCGCAAAATCCGCAGCTTCTCTTTGGTCATATCTTTGGGGTTATCAAAGGGGCATACACTGGGGCGGAAGAAACACGCCAAGGCTTATTAGCGAAAGCAGATGGCGGAATTTTATTTTTAGATGAAATACACCGCTTACCACCAGAAGGGCAAGAGATGTTGTTTACCTTTATCGATAAGGGCGAATACCGACCGCTTGGGGAAAGTGCAACGGTACACACGGCGCAAGTCCAAATTATTGGTGCAACAACAGAATCACCAGACAATTTCTTGTTGGAGACATTCACAAGACGGATTCCGATGACAATTACGTTACCGCCACTTGCAGAACGGCAATTAGAGGAACGCTACCAGCTCATCGAATTCTTTTTAGCACAAGAAGCCACGCGTTTACATCAAACGATTCGCGTGCATCGCCAGGCGTTGATGGCATTTTTGCTGTATCATGCGAGTGCCAATGTTGGGCAATTGCAACGGGATTTGAAACTTGCTTGTGCGAAAGCATTTTTGCATTATAAGACGAAAGCTGCGAACTATATTTTAATTGAACAAGATGATTTGCCGATTTATGTCCAAAAAGGCTTGCTACATTTAAAAGATGAGCCAGAAAAGATGAACCGGCTAATTGATGTGAACAAGACGATTTTCAAGTTTTACGATACGAGTGAGGCAAATGATATCGCGATTGAAGATGTGGATGATGTGTATCAGGCGATTCAAACGAAGGCTGATCAGCTAATGAAAGAAGGAAAGGACCAGCTAGAACTTGAAAAGGCACTGTATATGGATGTTGACCAATATTTTCATGAGTACATGGGGCAACTGCCAACGCAACAATCGGCGAAAGATATTATCGGTCCCGAAATTTGGCAGCTTACTGATCAAGTGTATCAGATGGCAGAGAAACGTTTGGATCGCAAGTATAATGAGAAAATGCGGTTTGCCTTTGCGCTTCATTTACAGAGTACGATAGAACGTATTCGCGAGCAAAAGCATATTGTGCATCCGGATTTGAACAATGTCCGTAAGAAATATTCGAAGGAATTCCAAGCGGCTATTGATATTTCGGCTTTATTAGAGCAAGAGCTTGGTATTGAGATTCCATTCGATGAAATCGGCTTTTTGACGATGTTTTTAACGGAGGAAGTTGTCGAATCGATTTTCACACAAGAGGCGCAAGTCGAAGTTATTGTGATGATGCATGGGCGATCTACTGCCACAAGTATGGTAGAAACTGTGCAGGAGCTGCTTAATATTGAGACGGGAACAGCGATGGACATGCCACTTTCCGTTGAAGTGAAAGCAATGTACGAGAAAGTAAAAGAGAAAGTAAAACAACTAAATCCAACAAAAGGTGTGCTTATTTTATCTGATATGGGCTCCTTGACGTCGTTTGGCAATATGATGACCGAAGAGCTTGGTATCCGTACAAAGACGATTAGTATGGCAAGTACACCAGTCGTTTTAGAAGCGATTCGGAAAGCATCGTTAGGACGCGGTTTGGAAGACATTTACCAAAGTTGCCAACAACTCTTTGAAAATAAATACAAAGCCCAAATTTTGCGGGCAAAACCAACGAAGAACGCGGTTATCTTCACGTGCTTTACAGGAGAAGGTGTCGCCGAACAATTGCGAGCTCGTGTAGCTCCAGTTATCGATGAGTCAAAAGTAGAAATCATCGTCTTGCAATTTTTGCATAAAGAAGCTTTCAGGGATCGCATTGATCAGCTGATGGAAGATTATAATATTTTAGCAATTATGGGTTCGGTAGAATTCCAGTATCGCGATATTCCATTTTTCAGCGCCATGGAAGTGTTCTCAGATGGTGGCCTAGACATCGTGAAGCGTATTATTAACGACGAAGTACCTTACGAACAGCTTATTTCCTCTTTAGAAGGGAACTTAAAAGCGGTGGAATCGCCAGATCAGCTTGTATACTTTCTTCGCAAAATCATTTCGGAGTTACAAATCCAAATGAACTTGGTCTTAGAGCCAGGCGTTGATATAGGTATCATTCTACATCTAGCGTTCCTCGTAGAACGCATGAAATTAGGCGGCGTGGATCGCGAGTTTCCAAATATCGATGCATTTACGAAGCAGCATATGATTGAAATGCAAATCACGCAACAAATGATGGAGAACGTTAACATCGAGTACGATATCCTTGTTCCGCAGTCAGAAATCGCTTATTTGACGCAAATGATGACTGCAAATAAAATAGTTGTAGACGAAAAATAACGCAACGAGACAAGTGTGTAACAGAAGTACACACTTGTCTTTTGTTCATGTGTAAGCGGAGAATGGCTTGCGTATGCGTTTTCTTTTATTTTAAAAGTTGGCACGGAACTTGCATTTATATAAGCGAGGGTTAAGAAATAGCGTTAAGAAAGGGTGAATCGCAGTGAAAACAATCATGTTAGTTTGTTCCGCGGGTATGTCAACGAGCTTACTTGTTACAAAAATGGAAAAAGCGGCGGAGGAGAGAAACCTTGAAGCAACCATTTTTGCAGTATCTGAGGCAGAAGCACCAGATAATATCAACAAGATCGACGTCTTATTACTTGGACCACAAGTGAGGTTCTTAGAAAGCAAGTTCAAGAAGAAATTAGAACCACTAGGCAAGCCAGTCGCAGTCATCAACAGTATCGATTACGGGATGATGAACGGCGAGAAAGTTTTAAATCAAGCATTATCTTTACTTGGGGAATAAGAGTATGCGCGTAGTGAATAACGACAATAGCAAGGTTTTTATGTCTACTTGGGTGAAGACGTAAAGCGTTATTGTAACTAGTCATTAAGCGAAACTCTTAAATATAGGAGGGGACAAAATGTCTCATCCAAATTTAAATTGTTGGGGGAAATAAAAATGAATGGTTTTATCGCGTTTATGGAAAAGTATTTTATTCCGTATGCAGCAAAAGTTGGTGGACAACGTCATTTAGTTGCCATCCGTGATGGTTTCATTTCAACGATGCCATTAATGATTTTAGGTTCATTGGGTACATTGATTAACAATTTACCTATCAAGGCTTATCAAACATTTATGAATAACTTATTCGGAGAAGCTCTCTGGAAATCTTTCGGGGGAAACATTTGGAACGGTACTTTCGCGATTCTAGCACTTTTAACTGCTTTTACTGTAGCTTATAACCTAGCGAAATCGTATGATAAAGATGCTTTATCAAGCGGTGTTGTATCTGTTTCTTCTTTCTTTGCTATTGGTGGATTAACAGGTCTTAGCTCATCAGGTCTATTTTTAGCACTTCTTGTAGCTTTAATCTCTACTGAATTATTCACACGTATGAGTGGAAATCCAAAACTTATCATCAAAATGCCAGATGGTGTTCCGCCAGCAGTATCAAGATCGTTTGCGGCACTATTTCCAGCGATGATTACAGTAAGTATTTTTGCAATGTTTACAACGATTCTTTTCGGTCTTGGCGTAAAAGATATTGTTGGTGAATTCTACAAACTAATTCAAGAACCGTTCATGGGTCTTGCGAATACTTTACCAGCAGCATTATTATTAGCATTTATTTCTTCATTCCTATGGTTCTTTGGTTTACATGGTGCGAACATTATCGAGCCATTTATGCAAACAATTAACGTTGATGCAATTGCTAAGAACGTAGAAGCTTTGAAATTAGGCATAGACGCTCCTTACATCGTTAACAAACCTTTCTTTGACTCTTTCGTTAACCTAGGCGGAACTGGTGCAACGATTGCGATTATTATTTCGGTATTCCTATTTGGTCGCCGCCATAAGCAATACGTGACTGTATCGGGTCTTGCTTCAGCTCCTGGTATCTTCAACATTAACGAGCCATTGATGTTCGGTCTACCGATTGTGTTAAATCCAATCTTGTTTGTACCTTATATCTTAGCGCCTCTAGTGCTTGTTACAATTGCTTATTTTGCAACAGCACTTGGTTTAGTACCAGCAGCAACAATCGTAACACCTTGGACTACACCGCCAATTATCGGTGGGGTATTAGCTACACAAAGCTGGACTGGTGGCGTTCTAGCAGCGGTAAATATTGCCGTAGCAGTTCTAATCTACGCACCGTTCATTAAAGTAGCAGAAATACAAGAAATCCGTCGTGAAAAAGCAGCAGCAGCTGGTGAACCGACAGAAGATAATTTTTAAGATTATATAGAAACACTAGAATAAAAACATACAAGGATGTGGAACTAAATGGAAGAACTAGAACTTACAATTATGAATTTAATCATGTTTGGTGGTAACGCGAAAAGTGACGCGATGCTAGCAATCGATGCAGCGAAAAAAGGCGACTTTGCTTTGGCAGACGAGCAAATCGCAAAAGCAGAACAATCTTTACTAGAAGCACATCATTCCCAAACAAAACTAATCCAAGGTGAAGCACGCGGCGAGAAAACTGAAGTATCTCTACTTCTAGTTCACGCGCAAGATCACTTGATGAACGCGATTACTTTTAAAGATTTGGCGATTGAAATTGTAGAATTATATCGTTCGAAGTAAGACAATGGGGGGTGAGGATTTTTCCTCATCCCTATTTTTAATAAGGAATAAAGAGAGGACGTCGTTTATTATGAGAAAATTAGGTATTTCAGTATTCCCACAACATGCGCCACTTGAAGATTCTTTGAACTATATTGAAACAGCTGCAAAATATGGTTTTAGCCGTATTTTTACATGCTTGATTTCAGCGAATGATGAAGCGGAGTTTGCGAAATTAGAGACGATTTGTCAAACTGCGAACAAGCTAGGTTATGAAGTTATCGCTGATGTCGATCCTGGTGTTTTTGCGTCTCTTAATTTGACATATCAAGATTTAGGTCGTTTTAAAGAGCTAGGATTGTCTGGATTGCGTCTTGATTTAGGTTTCTCTGGATCAGAAGAAGCGGCGATGTCTTTTGATGATAATGATTTACAAATCGAACTTAACATCTCTAACGGTACGAAATATGTAGATAACATCTTGTCTTATCAAGCGAATGTGGCGAATATTATTGGCTGCCATAATTTTTATCCGCGTCGTTATACAGCGCTTTCTCGCGAACACTTCCTTCGCACGAGCGCTCAATTCAAAAACTATAACTTGCGTACCGCTGCATTTGTTTCCTCTAATACAGGTAAATTTGGCCCTTGGTTTGTTGTGGATGGCGGACTTCCAACGCTGGAAGAACACCGTGGTATGCCAATTACAGTACAAGCGAAAGATTTATGGAACACGGGCTTAATTGACGATGTGATTATCGGAAATATGTATGCGTCAGAAGAAGAACTAAAAGCATTAGGCGAGCTAAACCGCAATGAATTGGAACTGGCTGTCACATTCTTAGAGGGTGCAACAGACGTTGAAAAAGAAATCGTGACAACACAAAAACATTTCAATCGTGGCGATGCTTCTGAATACGTGCTTCGTTCTACAATGACTCGCGTTCATTTTAAACAACATGATTTCCCAGCACATGATACCGACACAATCGAGCTTGGTGATGTGACAATTGATAACAATGGCTATGAACGTTACAAAGGTGAGATGCAAGTAGCACTTCAAGAAATGGAGAACTCGGGCAATACCAATATCGTCGCTCGTGTCATTCCAGAAGAACGCTACCTCCTAAAAACAATTCAACCTTGGCAACATTTCCGCCTAAAAGAACACAAGTAAGAATTCGAACAAGCTAATCGCGATAAAAGTGGTTAGCTTGTTTTTTTGTGTTTTACTTCTCGTTTGCAGTCCCTGTTTTTGCCCTGTATAATCAAGGTTGAAGGTTAAGAGAAGGGATGTTAGCGGGAATGAAAAAGATTTGGGGTATTTTTATACTCGACTGGCGACGACTTTTTAAAGCACCGATTGCGTTATTGCTCGTGCTAGCCTTAGTTATTTTGCCGTCCCTCTATGCGTGGTTCAATATCGAAGCGCTCTGGGACCCGTATTCTAACACATCAGGCATTAAAGTAGCGGTCGTGATTGAAGATAAAGGCGCCGAAATTAACGTACCTGGAAAAAGCCCGCAAAAAATCAACGTAGGTACAGAACTAAAAGCACAACTAAAGAAAAATGATACACTCGGTTGGGTTTTTACAACGGAAAAAAAAGCAAAAGAAGGCGTTAAAAAAGGAGATTATTACGCAGCTATCTTTATTCCAACTGATTTTTCAAAAGACATTGTTTCGGTAGTTGGCGGAAATCCCACGAAACCGACGATTAATTACACAGTCAACGAAAAAATCAATGCCATCGCACCAAAAATCACAGATAAGGGTGCTTCCGCGATTGTTGACCAGATTAGTAATGAGTTTGTTGATAAAGTGAGCCGTTCTGTGCTATCCGAGTTAAATCAGACTGGAATTGATTTGGAGAAGGAACTACCGACAATACGCCATATTAAAGATAAGGTTTTCCAAGTGAAGGCGAGTATGCCACAAATCAAAGAAATGGGTAGGCAAGCCATCATTTTAGAAGGAAAACTGCCTGATTTACGGGAAAAAGCAAACCAAGTGAGCGAGCTAAGTAAAACAATGCCAGAAATTAATGCAGCGGCGAGCGATTTACTTCGTATTGAAGCAGCACTTCCTCAATTGGACAAGCTAGGAAAAGAAGTTCTCGTGTTACAGCAGAAGATTCCTGAGATTCAGCAGATTGCGACGGACGTGAAGACTGTAGATGCCAATTTTGGAACGATTGAAAAAACGGTGAACGATGCGCTAGGTGAGTCGACCAAAGCTCTGGCAATTATTTCAGAAGCCGAAGACGCATTGCCAACCGTGAAGAAAATTGCCGATGATGGCGCGAACTATGCCGGAAAAGTCGCCGATTTTTCTAAACAAGTGAATCAGTCTTTCCAAACGGTAACCCCAGCAATCAAGCAGAATTTGATGCTTTTGCAACAAGTGACAAACAACGTGTACGCATTGACAGAGCAACTGCAGAACGGCAGTATTGACCCAGAAAAGATTGTTTCTGTCATCGGCCAAATCGAGACGCAGTTAAACAGCGCAAGCGGCATGCTAGCCAAACAAATCGAACTTCTGAACACATTGAACGACACATTGCCAGACAAGCCGCTAACAGGCTTTATCGGCGATTTAAAGGCGATACAACAAGATATAACGAAGCAACAACAAACACTTGCCAACATCAAAGAGATCATTCAGAACGGTGAACAACCAACCCAAGCGCTACTTGATCAGCTAAACAGCGAAGCCAAGAAAGTAAGCGACGACTTAACGACAGTCATTGGCAAGTACGATAGCGACATTGTCCCAACGATTAATACCGCGCTAAAAACTATCAGCCAAGACCTCATGAAAAGCGCTGGCTTACTAAACACCGCAAAAGATAAACTACCAGATATCGATGCGATTCTCAAAAATGCCAACGACACCTTGCGCACGAGCCAAACCTATTTACGCGAGTTCCAGCAACGTTTACCAGAACTAAGACAAACACTCCAAGATGCAACAGCGTTCATTAATACGAAGCTAGACACAGTTATCGACGGCATCAACAAAGCCGCGCTATTTTACCAAAATGATTACCCAGCAGTCAAAGTCAAAATTCATAAAGCAGGCGATTTCATCCGCAATGACCTACCAACCTTAGAATCAGAAATCACAAATGCTGCTAAACTAATCGAACAAAAATTCCCCGACTTTGAAAAAGCAGTGAAAACAGCAGCTGACTTATCACGCAATGAACTACCACCATTCGAAGAAGCCATCAACAAAGCTGCTGGAAGAATTACGGAGTTTGACCAAAGCTACGATATGCAACAAATCATCGCCTTTTTACGAAATGATGTAGAAAAAGACAGTGATTTTATCGCGCATCCGATTCAACTAAAAGAAACGAAAGACTATCCAATCCCTAACTACGGATCAGCGAGTTCGCCATTTTATACCGCGCTTTGTTTATGGGTGGGGGCGTTGTTACTAATCTCCTTACTACGCGTGGACGTCGAAGTTCCAAGAGGCATTTTCAACCACCACCATGTGTATTTCGGACGATTACTAACTTTCCTATCTATCGGCTTAGCCCAGGCACTCATCGTCACACTAGGGAACATTTTCATATTAGGTGTCTATATCGCAAGCCCGCTGTATCACGTTTTGTTTAGTATGTTCATCAGTATGGTCTTTATGGTGATAGTCTACACCCTTGTCTCGCTATTCAACAATGTCGGAAAAGGCATGGCGATTATTCTCCTCGTCCTCCAAATATCAGGAGCCGGCGGGAATTTTCCAATCCAAGTATCACCACCATTTTTCCAAGCGATATACCCGTTCTTACCGTTCACATACGCTGTTGGACTCATCCGTGAAAGTGTCGGCGGCATCTACTGGCCAAACGCAACACACGACATCATCATTTTAGCGGTATTCGGAATTTCCTTCATACTAATAGGCACACTGCTTAAAAAACCATTAGACAAAGTCATTCCAGGGCTTTCCGCTAAGGCGAAAAAGAGTAAACTAATTCACTAATACAAAAAGAGAACTTGGTGCATAAGAAACCAAGCTCTCTTTTTTGTATGAAAAAAACATTCATGACATTTAAGAAATGTTTTTGTAACAAAACGGGTTTAATGCTATATTTTTGAAACAAAACAAGTTATAATGAAATAGTACATGGAAAAATGCATGTCGTTTCTTACATAATTATCCAGAAACGTAATGTTTATTTAGTGCATGTACGGTGTTAGATGGCATCGTAAGCAATATTAATGTCCTGAGAGGGAATCGAACCCACGGCCTACAGCTTAGGAGGCTGTCGCTCTATCCTACTGAGCTATCAGGACCCATTGAAAATTTACTAACGTAACCATTCTAACATAAAACAGAGATGGGGAGCAATCTGTTTGCAAAAATCATGAAGAGAGGAAGGAAATGGATTGAAAAAAGTAGTAATAGCATTAGTAGGTATCTCACTCCTATTCGGATTAACCGCATGTGGCACGAAAGGCATCGACAAAGTTCAGAGCGATAATTCATTGACAACTATCCAGAACGTGAAGACAGATTTAAAGGATTACCAACTTGTATACGTGAAGGATGATGATGGTACAACCGGAGTGCTCGAGTTTTATACAGATACGAATGGAAAAGATATCTCGAATATACAGCTAAACTCCGCACTCAAGAACAAAGACGACAAAGTAAAAATCAATCTCATGAATGGCCTGAACGGTCTCATTGCAATGGTTGAAATCCATGACAACCAGCTTGCCAATCAAGCAACAGAACTCGTATTATTAGACAGCAACAAAGAAGTCGACGAAGCAATTGGTGTTACTCTAACAAATAAAGGTAAAAGTGATAACGGGAAAACGGTTGCTATCGTCGAAATACCATCCCTAGATGCCAAAACATCCGAAACGTTAAAAACGGTCGAGTTGCGAAATAAAAGACCACAAAACTGTCTACGAAAATAGCATTCAAGGCAAAGCTATTAAGAAGCAACAACCCTCAGAACGCGCCAAGAAAAATAGTTTTTTCCCAGCTGTAAACAAATATATAGTCGACAAGAACTGGAAAGTAGTCAGTGGCGCAACACAGAAAAAATCACTTTACACAGCAATTTTAAGAGATCAAGCTGGTCGCTATCACCTTGTAGAATTCACTTACCCGGACAATAAGTTAGTAGTAAAAGAAACAAACGAAAATACCAACCCACAATCAGACAACGAAGTACTATTATTACAATTACAAGGTGATAAGAACCAATATATCGGGGTTGTTTCCGAACTAGAAAATATCATTGCAAAAGGTGACACAGTTATACTTAAATCCACTGATGGAAAAGAATACACACAAAACTTACACACCGGATACAATGATAAAAATGCTCTTATCCAACTAACCCAAAAAACCGACATGACGATTGATGACATCACAAAAATAATCATCAAAAACAACACTGGCAATGACCTCTACACTATGGATTTGAAATAAAAGCATAAAAAGATACCTATAGAATGTATACTTCAAACAAGAAGTGCATGCTATAGGTATTTTTGTATACTCAAATAGAGCAATCATGAGCAAAAAATGATTCTCAAACGCGGAAATCCAAAGGCTACAACAAAATTCAACTCAGTAATCGCTGAAAAAATTTCGCTCGTTGCACGAGCTATGTCTGCAGTCTATTAGAAGCGTCAATATAGTGGTAAAAGCAAAATGAATTTAGCGCTAGATATAGCCATAAGAAAATCCATATCGTAAACAAACCTTATAAATGAATCATCGAAGAAACCGAAGAACAGCCTGTCATTTCAAATAAATTAAAACCCCACGAGTAAAATTTCTTCCCTGTATATTTATTTCAGTGCCACATGTTTCACAATTTCGTATGCTACTGCTACTGCTTTTTCTAGTTCGTGAATGGGAATATACTCGTGAACGGTGTGTATTTTTTCATAGCCGATGGATAGGTTGGTCGTTTCTTTTCCTTGTTCGTTAAAAATGTTAGCGTCACTTCCACCACCACTGGTTTCGTGTTTCGCTGTTATACCTAATGTTGCCATCGCTTTTGTTGCGATTTTGACTACATTTGTTTCAGCATCAAAGTGATAGCCACCGTACTTTATGTCTACTTTTATTGAAATCGTGCCACCCATTTCTGCTGTCGTTTTTTCAAATAAGTCTTTCATATGTTTTATTTGTGCTTCGCAGGACTCGCTGTTAATCGACCTAACTTCTGCAACCATACGCACATGCTCCATCACGATGTTCGTTGCAGTTCCGCCTTCAATTGTACCAATATTGGCGGTCGTCTCAAAATCAATACGGCCTAGTTTCATTGACGTAATTGCTTTGGCGGCGATTTCAAGAGCTGATATCCCCTTCTCTGGTTCAATCCCAGCATGAGCTGCAGTTCCATGAATTTCGATTTCGAGCCCTGCATGTGTGGGGCTACCAACTGTAATGCTCCCGACTGGACCACCTGTATCTAAAACAAAACCGTAATCCGCTGTAAGCTTACTCATATCGAAGGCTTTAATGCCAATTAAGCCACTTTCTTCTCCTACTGAAAGCACAAATTCGAGCGTTCCGTGAGGTGTGTTGCTTTCCTTGATTAACTGGATTGTTTCAAGCATAATCGCAATACCCGCCTTATCATCGGCTGCTAAAATCGTCGTACCATCTGAATAGATAATCTCCTCTTTAATTTGTGGTTTAATACCCACACCTGGTGTAACCGTATCCATATGACAAGAAAAGAAAATAGCATCGGCATCGGTAGTCGCAGGTAATCGACATAACAAATTGTTGGCGCCAAAACCCGTTTTTGACATCGTATCGTCTTCTTCTACCTCCAAACCTAGCGATTGAAATCTTTCTTTTAAAAAAGCTTGGAACTTGCCTTCATACTTCGTTTCTGAGTCAATTTGAACAAGTTCGATGAATGTTTCAACTAATCGTTTTCTATTAACCATGATTGATTCCTCCCTTTTGCCATTTAATCATTTATTTAACCACGATAGATAACAGGTACATGATACATACTTCGAGTTTTCCCTCAATATTTTCACTTTAAACCTAGCGTGGGGCTATCACTCATTTTCAAACAAAAAACAAGTATAACATTCTGGAATATTTATAATAAAGAGGGAATTAAAAATAAACGCTCATCAGCAAATCATTTCCCATGTTGGTGTTACTAGTTTTCTTGAAAATTTTAACATTGCAAACTTCCATTTTTGTTTACTAATTTTGATAGGAGCCTGTCCATGTAGGGCTTGTAGAAACAATAAGTCAATGAATTAATTGTTTGGAAATATAAAAAAGGGGAAAATAAATTTCGTAGACAAATATAATAGAATGGGTGATTTGAAATGAATTATGCAGAGATTTCAAGAATTAACAGTTTTGCTCACACGCCTTCAGTTACTGTCACAATGCAAACACACAGAGACTTTAACTCATATGAGAATGATCGATTGACACTTAAAAACTTACTAAAAGATGTAAAAGAAAGGTTATTAAAGGACTATGAGTGGAGAGAAATCGAACAGTTGCTAAAATATATCGAAGAGGCAGAAGATCATTACGATCCTTCTACAAATTTAGATACAGCTATATTTTTCATCTCAAACGTTATTTTTAATGAAGTGAAATTACCCATAATGGTTCAACAGAATACAATTAGTATTGGCCCTCATTTTGAGACAAAAAAAATATTACGTGCAATCCAACAAGTGGAACACTATTATGTGCTGGCTCTCAGCCGTGATGAAGTTCGATTAGTAGAATGCTTAAATGACAAACCACTTTTAGAAATTAAAAATCACGATTTCCCAGCACGTAATCATATTTTTCAAACTCATAATATAGAGCGTTATACAATGGGACACAAAAATAATTATATCAAAGAATTTTTTAAAACCGTAGATTATACATTACAAAAACAGCTCAATCAAAATCCATTGCCAATCGTCTTAGCTGGTGTGGATCGTAATATAGCTTTTTTCAAAGAGATTGCTAGTAAGAATGACAGGTTCATAGGAGAATTACTCGGTGGCTTTATTACAGAAAATGGTGTCGATGTGCTTGATATCGCAAAAAAAGCTTATCCAATTGTTCAAAAGTATATTGAAGAAGGCCACGAAGATGCACTGAATAAATTACAAACTGCTGAATCTGGGTCGCGTTTGCAAGTGGATTTAAATGCTGTTTATCGCAGTGCAATAGAAGGTAGACTGCAAACATTATTTGTTGAAAAAGATTATTATGAAGCTGCTGAAATAGAGGACCATTCTGTTCGAATCGGCTCGAGTGTTAGGGAAAGTGAATACTATGTGGATGACGTCGTGCATGTAATTATTTACCACACTTTGAAATACGGTGGTGAAGTACACTTTTTGCCAAACGATATGATAGCGAAATATGGAAGGCTGGCAGCTACTACTAGATATTGAGTCTAAATATAATGCAAAATTTGTTTAGAGGGATAGAGAGGGGCGTACAATGGGAAAAAGAAGCAAAGTCCAAAAAAATAGAGCTTTTCTTACGCACCTATGAGCAAATTTATGGTAACTACTATTTGATGAGTGATCCACGTTTAGAAGCGCAACTAACAGAACACATAATACTACTAAATAATGCTATAAAGATAAGAAATGATTTGGAAATTCATATAATACAATATGAATTGGATGATTCCAAAAAGTTCGAATTAGCCCTATATAATTCCATTACAGATTTGCTAAAAGGATTAAAAAAAGAGTTTCGTGCTAATCTTTTTGTTGCTACTATATCTCTTGCACTGGGTATCCTTATAGGTTTATTGGCTACATCACTCTCCGACAGTAATCAACAGTTTTCATCGGTTATGATTATTGCGGTGTGGGTGTTTATCTGGTACTCGGTGGAAAAATCTATATTTGACAATGTAGCTTTACAAATTAAAAAGAGGCGCTTAAAAAAAATCATAAGAGCACGAATATACTTTGTAGAAGCTGTTCAGAATGAAGGATAATATGCATGGATTAACCAAAGATACAGTTTTTCCAGCGATTGATAAATATGCGTATCTATATGGCTTTTGTCACAGGTAAAGCAAGTGCTGGAGCAAAAATAGTATCCCTTTAAAATGATACCTATAGCATGAACACTTCAAAAAAAGAAGTGCATGCTATAGGTGTTTTTTGTATATTCAAATAAAGAAATTTCTTCGATAGACACGATGCAAATAGGAGGCCGTACTATCCATGATTATGCGGGGAGCTAAGCCGTAATGTCAGTGTAGCAGAACTTGCTTGAGGACATTCCCAAAAATCCTAGTGGAACCGCCAAACCGCGATCCCTTAGGCGTTATTGGAACAGTGGTGACTCCATATTTCGAGTTAGGAAAGCTTACTGCCGATTTACTTAGCGTATGCACTACTTCACAGGTTTAGCGAGTTTGTCGATATACTCAAGCGACATACCAGTCCCAATTGCGACTGATTCCAGTGGACTTGGCGCCATATGTACTGGAACATCGATTTCTTGAACAAGCCATTCTTGGAAGCCTTGAATTAAAGAGCCACCTCCAGTTAGAACGATACCACGATCAACAATATCACCACTTAGTTCTGGGGGACAGTTTTCTAACGTATTTCGAATGGCTTCTAGTATGCGTTGTAATGTTTCTTCTAAGGCATTTTGAATTTCAGTAGAAGTTAATGTTAATGTTTTCGGCAAGCCGGTAAGCAAGTCGCGACCTCTGATATCCATTGTTTTTTCAGCATGTAGGATTGGTGCGTAGCCGAGTTCGAATTTAATACGTTCAGCAGTTGCTTCTCCGACAAGTAAATTGTAATTTTTACGGATATATTGGATGATTTCCTCGTCCATGTGATCGCCGCCAGTTCTTACAGAGTTGCTGGACACGATGCCGCCATAAGAAATGATAGCGATTTCGCTTGTTCCGCCACCGATATCTACAATAACATTAGCAATCGGCTCATCCACAGGTAAATCAGCACCAATGGCAGCAGCTACCGGTTCTTCAATAAGTGTGACAGATTTTGCGCCCATAGACTGAACGGCATCTGAAATCGCACGACGCTCGACAGATGTTGCACCAGTAGGAGTACAAACAACCACATTGGGTTTTTTAATCGAATTACCAGAAATAGTGATAATTCGGCGCATTATTTCGCGAAGTAGCCCCGCTGTGACGTCGAAATCAGCGATCACGCCATCTTTTAATGGACGCACTGCCATGATATTTGTTGGTGTTTTTCCAATCATTTCTTTTGCTTCTTGGCCAATTGCAAGTACAGATTTTGTATTGACATCCATGGCAACTACAGAAGGCTCATTTAAGATAATTCCTTTTGATTTACTATACACTAAGATGTTTGCAGTACCTAAGTCGATACCAATTGTTGTATTACCAAACATTTTTTACCCTCCATATCTCCTTTTTCATGCGTTAATGGCACAGTTTACAGTATAAAGGAGTTTTTTATGTTGTGGTGTGTTATAAAGAGAATGATATAAAAAGGTAACATAGGAAAGGCTAAAGTAGGCGGCTTTTCCAGAAAACGTAATTAGGATGTAAAGAACTTAATATAAATCCAGAATTTAACTTAAGAAAAGAATGGCAGATTGAGTCGCGGGGTTGTTAGTTCTACATCGCCAGAAAAATTACGCTGACTGTAAAAATGGATGCGCCCAGTTCCAATTGCGGTTGATTCGAGTGGATTTGGATCTAAAATGACTGGAAAATCAACTTGAGTCGTTAACCATTCTTTGAGACCGTTTAATAGAGAACCACCACCAGTTAAAATAATACCTTGATCCATGATATCCCCACTTAATTCAGCAGGTGATTGTTCTACCATCACATGTATTGCTTTGACAATTTTGTTTAAAGCATCGATAAAAAGTGGCTGTATTTCTGTGGAAGTGACGAGGGTCAATGTTGGTAAGCCGTTAAGAAGACTGCGACCACCGACTTCCATTGTTTTTAAGGCGTGAGGAATAGGTGTGAATCCCAGCTTTTTTTTGATTTTTTCAGCGGTTAGGTGGCCGATGAGGAGGTGATGAGTTTCACGGAAGTACTGGATAATTTCTTCATCTAGTGTGTCACCAGCGGAACGGATAGACATATTTGCCAAAATGCCACGATAGGAGACAATAGAGATTTCGGTAATGCCAGCTCCAATATTGACAATCATATTTGAAACGGGTGCATTGACTGGAAGGCCAGCCCCAATTGCAGCTGCTACAGGAGATTCAACAATGGTGACGACTTTAATACCTGTCGCAAGAACAGCCTCGCGAATAATATTGCGTTCTACGATAGTTGCACCTGCGGGGACATTTATACTTGCTGCTGTTTTCCGAATGGGTACATGTGTTATTTTAGTCACTCGTTCTATAATAGTTTGTAATAATTTTACTGTGTTATCAAAGTCAGCAACGACGCCGTTTTTCAATGGTTTAATTGCTGTTAGAGTGATTGGGGTCTTTCCGTACATCTGTTTCGCGGGTGTTCCAATGGTGTAGACTTCTTTTGTTTTTGCGTCCAATACGATGACGGCAGGTTCATTGAACATGATTCCTCGCAATTCATTATAAACAACAATATTTGCGGTTCCTAAATCAATGCCAACAGAAGAATGGCTAAACATGAGCACACACCTAACTTTCCTTTAAATTTTTGAAAAGCTTGAGTTCTTAATGATTTTATTGCCTTAAAGTGCTCTATGTAAACCTAAATCACAAAAAAAGCTATACCTATTAGGCATAACTTTTTAAGCTTTCGCACGATTTTGTTTTTCGTAAAGACTGTACATATGGAAGTAAATGAAGCCACTGATGACTGCAAGTACTGCGATAGTTGCAAATGTGGCGAAGTAGCCAACAAATGTGGAGAGTGTAATCGCAAATGGCGCAATAACCTTGCCAAGTGTGTAACGAAGTCCAGCCGCTGAGAAGTACATCGCACGTTTATCGTCTGGAGCAATTTTGGCCACGAAGTTTTGCTGTATTCCAACTGTCATTAGCTCGGCAAAACTAAATAAAATAATAGCTAAAATCGCGCCCCAAGGACCTGTTGAGATGCCGAAAAGCAAGATTGCAACGCCGTAAAGAAAAGAAGAATTCATAAAAACAAGCTTCTCACGATAGCGGCTCATTATGCGTGTAAAGAACACGGTTAGCAAGGCAACACAAAAGCCATTAATTGATACAATCACGCCAAAGAGCTGTTCTCCAGTAAGTTGTAGTGAGAATATCGACGCATCCCCAATCACTTCTGTTATATAAAGCGGGAATAACAAATCTAATTGCATAAATGATTGCGAAATGATGACGCCAGCAACAATATACAAGAAAAATACTTTGTCGGTAAAAATTAACTTGTAATTCTTCAGCTGTTCTAGGAGTACCGTACCAATCTTTTTTTGTCGTTGCGCTTGGCGAAGTTCAGGATTAAGAGCAAGTGGCGCTGTTTCACGACCGAATTTTGTCAAGAGAATCAGTAATAGTAAATCAGCAAGTACAATGGCAATCAATGTTTGCGATGTATAATTATTAAATACCAATGCACCAATAATCGGTCCAATAACGACCGCGATATTAATCATCATGTAAAAAATCGAGTACACATGACTCCGATGTTCTGGTTTCACAACATCAGCAATCATCGCTTGGCTTGCCGGTTGGTAAAAAGACATGAAAATACTAGCCACCATAAATCCAAAAAAAAGCAACATATGGCGAATAAAACATTGTCGACGCAGCAATCGCAAAAATTAGAAAACCGGCACCTTCGCCAATTACAGAAATACTCATCATTCGCTTACGCCCATACGTATCCGCAAAATACCCACCAAGAAGTCCGGTAATAACAGATAACGCTTGCGAAACGATTAAGAGTAAACTCGTTGTTTGCCGACCGATAGAATCAGAAAAATAAATCGTTAGAAAAGGGAATACCGCCCAAAAAGAAATATCGAGCAGTGCTTCCCCGAATAATCGCACTTTGAGATTTATATCCCATGTCTTGAATTTCATCTTAGAAAACACCCTCTTTAAAAACAGCTAAGTCGCTATTAGATTTAGTTGTAAAAAAAGCCCATGAAACGTCGCATTCCATGGGCTAGTTGTGTTAAAGAATGGTGGTTTTTAAATGTGTGTAGAAATTAGAATGCCCAGTCGCCATTGCGGAAGACAGGAACTTTTTCGCCAGATGCTGTGATACCGTCGATGTTCATTTTATCAGAACCAATCATGAAATCAACATGTGTCATACTTGAATTCACACCAGCTTTTTCTAATTCTTCGCGACTCATTTCTTCGCCACCTTTAATGTTGAAGGCATACGCGCTACCGATTGCTAAATGGTTAGAAGCATTTTCGTCAAATAGCGTTTTGTAGAACAGAATACCAGATTGCGAAATTGGAGAAGGGTCTGGAACTAGCGCCACTTCACCTAAATAATGCGAACCTTCATCTGTTGCTACTAAATCTTTCAAAATTGCCTCGCCTTCTCTAGCTACAACGTCCACAATGCGACCATCTTGGAACGTAATTTTGAAATCATCGATAATATTGCCAGCATAGCTAAGAGGTTTCGTACTTGATACATAGCCATTGACGCTATGTTTTTCGGCACAAGAAAAGACTTCTTCGGTAGGCATGTTCGCCATGAATTCTTTGCCTTGTTTGTTTTGGCTACCAGCACCCACCCATACGTGGTTTTCAGGAAGACCAATTGTTAAATCAGTTCCAGGAGCCGTGTAATGTAGCGCTTTATATTGTTGTTCGTTTAAATAAGCAGCTTTGCTATTTAGCGATTCATCATGGTTTTTCCATGTTTGTACGGGATCAGCTGTATTAATACGTGTTGTTTCAAAAATTGTTTCCCATAAAGCAGGAACTTGTTCATCCTCAGGTAAATCTGGGAAAACTTTCGCTGCCCAGCCCGCGGATGCACCGCCTACCACTGTCCAGCTCACCGCATTTGACTGAATCATTTGGCGGAATTCTTCCAACGCTTGACCAGTTACCTTTTGATTTGCCGCGATTTTTTGACCATCAACATCTTTTAGCAAATCTGGATTCTCAGATACAATCGATATAAATGCTGCATTCTCACGTGCGTACTCAATACGCTCTGCTGCACGATGTAATGCCGCTTTTTCGAAAATTTCGATTGGTGAGTGCTGATAACGAAGCAACGTGATTTCATCATCCGCCCAGTTAATAATAACGTCGCTAGCTCCAACTTCATACGCTTTTTTCGTAATCAATCGGCTCAACGGCGCACTTTCTACAGAACTGTTAATGAATACTTTCTGGTTTGGTTGAACATTAACTCCAACCTTGACGATTAATTCTGCATACTTTTCTAATTTTTCATTAAATGTTGTCATATGTAGCACCCCTTTTCTATTCAATAAAGGCATTGTATCTCAAAAAAAAACGTAAAGCAAGTGATTGCAACGCTCGGTAGGATTATCCAAACCAAAGTTCGCGCATTTCTTCCAAAAACTCCGTACTAAGGGGTAGTAAAGGAAGTTCGGGAATGACAGAATCAATAGAACAGTGTGGACAAAGTGCGGTATCTTCTTCTTCCACCCATTCTTTAATAGCTGCGGGTGAGAAAATCGCGCAACAGTAAAAACAACCACAGCATTCAGCCGATGCCAGTGCTTTCTTATTTCTCTCAGAATGACGGTGTGCGCTTTTTATGTTTTCCATCTTATGTCACCTCACTCGAATTCAATCTCAGCCAAAGCCTCGTCCATGGAATCTAAAATCTCATATTTCGTAAAATAATCGAGCCATGCTTGATGTAAATCAGGCGCGTCACGCTTAATTGAGGGCTTTATTTTATCGTACATTGTTTTCATAATATCTTGCCACATCGCGTTTACTGCACGCTCTAATTTCACGTCTTTCCAACGTTTTGCAGGAGGGCGCTTCTTATTTTTCTCGTTTTGGAACTCCAGTGCTTTTTGATAAAATGTAGCTTTGCTTGTTAAGTTCTCGGACATATAAATCGAAAATTCGTTGAAAGTCATTGTAACACTCCTTAAATACTCAATCTATTAACCTTACCATATCCGATTCGGAGCGTCTACTGCCTCGAAAAATAGAAAACTAAGTTCTATCAACTTTTCATGAATTTTAACTGTAGTAAAACATGATTTTAGGTCACGATTAGTCTTTTTCAATCAGGCGCCTAACTAGGGCGAAAACTTTGTCTGCCAATGGCTAATACAGTATTGCGCGCCGTATTCAAAAAGCGATTTCAAAATTATTTTACCTACAAAAAAACACGCAACCGTCGTTACGACAGTTACGCATTTTGGGCGATTTGTTTAACCTAATAACGCATCTGCAAATGTTTTCGCATATGCTTCAGCACGAACAACGTCATCTTCATCAGGATCTAAGTCTACTTTTAGACCTTCGACAGGAACCGTTGCACCTTGTTCTTTCAACCGTTTCTCAACAAGATCAACTGTTAAGCAAAACTCGTCGTAGAACGTGTCGCCTGAACCGAAAGAAGCGCAAATTTTGCCAGAAAAATCAACGTCTGCCATGTCTTCGTAGAAATCTACAAATTCGTCAGGAAGCTGACCATCATCGTACGTATAGCCACCGATTAGCGCGCCGTCGTATTCCAACAATGCCTCTGGCTCCACAGAGATACATTCTTCAATTTCGACTTCGATATCATATTTCTCTAACTCTTCGCCTAGAATATCTGCAATTTCTTCTGTATTTCCAGTCATGCTGGCATATACGATCATCACTTTTGCCATTATCTACATCACCATTTCTTTCTATAAAGTTCTTAAGTTCAAACAAAAAGCACATTAAAAAATGCTTGTTTCATCATTCACTAATACCTCCATTATAATGAATTTCAGAAAAACTGCAAGAATTTCCGTCAAAATTAGCTAAATCGTCATATTCGCACTTTCAAAATGGGAGGAAGCAAGCTATAATGGTAGAAGTGAGAATTTCTGTATGGAAGAGAAGGGATGTAAAAATGATTACACTAAAATCAAGACGCGAAATCGATGAAATGAAGCGCGCAGGAGAAATCCTTGCTGCGACACATAAAGAAATTAAGAAGTTAATCAAACCAGGTATTACAACATGGGACATTGAAGTTTTTACAGAAAACTTCTTGCATGAGCAAGGTGCCACACCAGAACAAAAAGGATTTGAAGGCTATGAGTACGCGACATGTGCCAGCATTAACGATGAAATTTGCCATGGTTTCCCGCGCAAACAACCGCTAAAAGAAGGCGATATTGTCACTATAGATATGGTTGTCAATTATAACGGCGCTCTTGCTGACTCCGCGTGGACATACGCAGTGGGTCAAGTTACGCCAGAAGTAGAAAATTTGCTAGAAGTTACACGCAAATCAATGTACCTAGGTATTGAACAAGCTCAAGTTGGTAACCGCATAGGTGATATCGGACATGCAATACAGACCTACGTAGAGGGCGAGAACTTATCTGTTGTTCGCGAATTTATTGGCCACGGTATTGGACCAACCTTACACGAGAAGCCAGAAGTACCGCATTTTGGTACGCCAGGTAAAGGTCCGCGTTTGAAAGAAGGTATGGTTATTACAATCGAGCCGATGGTCAATATCGGCGGCTGGAAAGCAAAAATGGATGATAACGGTTGGACTGCACGTACGGTTGATGGTTCACTTTCCGCACAATACGAGCACACGATCGCGATTACAAAGGACGGTCCAGAGATTTTGACATATCAAGGAGAAAACGATTAAACTCCAAGCTTAGGTGTGTTGCTAACAAGGCGATGCACCTAAATTTTTCGATTTAATGAAGGGTGAAAAAAATGGGTGAAAAAAGAGCAATTCACAGAACGAAGATACCTAATACGGTAGACTCGATTTGTAAAGAGTTACATACACTTGGAATCACAGCAGGAGATACCGTTATTTTGCATTCGGCGCTTGGCCAAGCAGGGTGGGTGTGCGGTGGTGATATTGCGGTCATTAAAGCATTTCAGCAAGCCGTGACAGAGCAGGGGAATCTAGTTATGCCAGCACAAAGCACAAATCTGTCCGACCCAGCAACATGGCGAAATCCCGCTGTTCCTAAAAGCTGGTGGCCGACAATCTACGAAGAAATGCCCGCGTATCATCCAGACGAAACACCAACATTTTTCATGGGTGTCATTCCTGAGACATTTCGTAAAATGCCAGGTGTGAAGCGAAGTCTTCATCCGAAATATTCTTTCTGCGCATGGGGCAAAAACGCTGCTTTCATCACAGAAAAACATGCGCTTAACTTTGGCTTTGGCGAACAATCCCCACTTGCTAGACTATACGAACTAAAAGCAAAAATCGTCTTATTAGGCGTTGATCACGATAAAAATACATCACTTCATTTTGCTGAACATCAAGCAGGTATCCGTAAAATAAGACAAGAAAAATCACCAATTATCAAAAATGGATCTAAAGTTTGGCAAGCCTACGATGAGCTTGCATATAACAGCGATTCCTTCATCAAAGTCGGCCGTCAGTATGAACAAGAAAAAGGACACCAACCTACAAAGCTAGCTGGTGCTCCCACTAAAATATTCGATATGTGTGACTTAATCGATTACGCGGCACTCGTTATTTCCGAATAGTCCGTAATTCTTCTGCAAAAAGTTGCATTTCGCGCAAGCTTATCGATTTTTTGCGATGAATCACTGTATAAATATCTACAAGAGGCTCATAATGAATCGATTCTAGTGTCAAATTTTCAAAGACGGAAGCATTGGCCATCTTTAATTTGGAAGTAATCTCATTCAGCATATACGTCACATTTTCTTGTGATGGTTTTTCTAAATTCATGTTTGGCACACCCTTTCATACTTCAGAAATTGTAGCATAAAGAAGGGATGCACGCCACAAATAGTATTTATGGGGAAGGGGGAAACAAATGTTTAAAAAACTGCAAAATAATCACCTGGTTCGCTTCGGCATGATTATCAGCAAACGATTTACTGCTAACGACGTATCGGGAAGCGCAGCACAACTGGCTTATTACATGCTATTCTCCATCTTTCCGATGTTGCTTATTGTGGCATCTTTACTTCCTTACTTTAATATCGATCAAGATCAGTTATTTACAACGATTAAACAGTTTGTTCCAGAAGAAATTTATGATTTTATTAATACGAATTTAGACCAACTTTTAAATAGTCACACAGGAGGGTTGCTTTCTATCGGTATTGTGGCAACATTATGGTCGGCCTCCAATGGAATGAATGCAACGACAAAAGCGCTGAATAAAGCGTATAGCGTATTGGATCGCCGCAACTACATTGTGAAACGTCTACTTTCTATGCTATTTACAATTGGGATGCTGGCGGTTATTACAGTAACTTTGCTATTACTCGTATTTGGTCAACAAATTGGGATGTTTATTTTTAATCATTTACATGTGTCACAAGGTACGTTAGACATTTGGAATAATTTCCGCTGGGTTGTTACGTTAGCCGTTATTTTTATCGTGTTTACATTTATTTTTTGGATTGCACCGAATAGAAGAAGTCGCTTGCTCAGTATAATGCCCGGTTCGATTTTTGCGACAATCGGTTGGGCAGCAGCCTCTCTCGGGTTCGCTTATTACGTGAATAACTTTGCGAATTACTCGGCGACTTATGGCAGTATCGGAGTTATCATTATTTTGATGTTGTGGTTTTATCTGACAGGCATTATTTTGATGATTGGTGGCGAAATTAACGCAGCACTCAGCATTTTGAAACAGAAGAAATTGGTCGGCGAGATTAACTAAGACAATAAAGGAGAGAGTATTTTGAGCGAAAATCCAGTAACACAAGGACAACAATTTCCGCTAACAATCAAGCGAATCGGCATCAACGGGGAAGGTATCGGCTATTTCAAACGTTCGGTCGTCTTCGTTCCAGGCGCGCTAACTGGCGAAGAAGTCGTGGTCGAAGCAACAAAAGTGAATCCACGATATACCGAAGCAAAAATCCGCAAAATCCGCAAAAAATCACAACATCGCGTTACAGCACCATGCCCAGTCTACGATGCATGTGGCGGTTGCCAGTTACAACATTTAGCATACCCAGAACAACTCAAAATGAAAAAAGATCTCATCGTTCAGGCGATTGAAAAACATACCCGTTTCCACTTGGAGCAAATCAACATTCGCGACACGATTGGTATGGGAAACCCTTGGGGCTACCGCAACAAAAGCCAATTCCAAGTTCGCGAAATCGATGACACTGTGGAAACAGGACTTTTCGGCGCAGATAGCCACGAACTTGTTCCAATCGAAAATTGCATTGTGCAACATCCAGATACCGTCAAAGTCACAAATCTCGTGCGCGATTTACTCGAAGAACTAGAAATTCCAATCTACGAAGAACAACGCAATAGCGGCATCGTACGAACCATCGTCGTGCGTACAGGAATCAAAACCGGTGAAATCCAACTTGTACTCGTAACCAATAGCAAGAAGTTGCCACGCAAACGCGAACTTATCGAACGTGTCCAAACGATGATTCCCGAAGTTGTCTCTATCATGCAAAACGTTAACCAAGCGAAAACATCGATTATTTTTGGCGAAGAAACAATGCATTTAGCAGGCAAAGAAAAAATCACCGAAAAACTAACCGAAATCGAATTCGACCTTTCTGCCAGAGCTTTCTTCCAACTAAATCCATCACAAACAGAGAAACTATACCGTGAAGTAGCCCGCGCGGTCCGCCTTACTGGTAACGAAAAAATCGTCGATGCGTATTGCGGTGTTGGAACGATTGGTTTATCTCTAGCAAGCAAAGCCGCTGAAGTCCGTGGTATGGACACAATTGCCGAATCGATTACCGATGCCAATGAAAACGCGAAACGAGCGGGCATTACAAACGTGACTTTTGAAACCGGAAAAGCAGAAGAAGTTTTCCCAAAATGGATCAAAGCAGGCTTCAAACCAGATACAATCATCGTCGATCCACCACGTGTCGGTTGTGAGGAGTCATTAATACAATCCATCTTGAAAACAGGCGCAAAACAAGTCATTTACGTATCATGCAACCCATCAACACTGGCGCGCGACATCCAGCTACTAGCAAAGAAATACAACATCAAATACATCCAACCACTCGACATGTTCCCCCACACGGCCCACGTGGAAAGCGTGACAATACTATCGCTGAAATCGTAATGTTTAAAAGTTCTAAAACATCAAGTAGGAGGCAACAATGAAAATATTAATCTACCCATTTGTCGTTATTTTACTGTTGTTAACTGCATGTAATAACACAGCATCAGAACAAAATACTGTCTACAGTGCAACTATTTATGACACCAATTTACGAGTAAACAAAATGAAATGGATTAGCGGCGAGAAACTAAATCTTTCAGCTGGTAATTATGAATTAGCCGAAATAAACAACATATTCAATCAAAAAGGCGATAAAATCGACTCGTCAGATTTAAAAATTGGAGACAAAATTAAGATTTACTTAAAGCCTCCAATCATCATAAAAGAAACCGAACCCGCTCAGATTTCCGCTGAATACATTCTTAAAATCATCAAATAAACACATAGAGAAAGCCCTTGAACCCACAAACTTCAGGGCTTTTTTATTTCCTACAAATCTGCTATACTTAATCCATAATTAAAGAGAAAAAAATCCAAAAATCAACAAACGGGAGTGATTCATTTGTCACTAACTTTACAACTTTTCCAACAATCCGAAGCCGAACGTCAAGCGCTTATCAACTACACATTAACAAACGACACATTTTGCGCCCACCCAACGGCAATTATCAATCTTAAACTAAGCTACCACAGCGTTCTTGTATACGCAGCATCAGATATCGTTGGTTTCTTCATCCTAGATAATGGCGAAGATGTTGCAATCTACACCGAGCAACCCGACACCATCTTACTTCGTGGCTATTCCATTGATACAAACCAACAAGGAAAAGGCTACGCGAAACAATCTTTACAACTGCTATCCAATTTTGTGAAAAAGCATTTCAGCAATATACAAACCATCGTCCTAGCAGTCAATGTTCGTAACACTCACGCCCAAAAAGTCTATCTAAAAAGCGGTTTTATCGATACAACGCGCACTGTCATGGGACCACGGGGCGAACAATACGCTTATGCGCTTCACATATAACTACCAACTTGGATGTCTTAATAGCTCCAAGTCTTTATACACCAACCTTGCAATAATGTAAGTTCCTATTACACAGGATATTTGTTACACTAAAATGAGACATTTCGTCGATAAGAAAGCGTGGCACGAACACATGAAAAATGACAAAATTCGGTTTCTCGTATTACTGATTCCGTTTTTATATATAGCATATGGGGTATACTTAGCTATTGACTTTAGTAGTGAATCTGAATTAATCAATGCAATCACGAATGGCTTAATACTAGGAGGAATTTCCCTTTTTATTACGATAAAAGCAATAGTGAAAAAGAATATCGATATCATTTGGCTTGCCGTTTTTATTTTGTATATATTTGTGTTACATCATTTAGTTACATACATTTCAGTAGGAGACATTGTTAACAGTACGTATACAGGAGCGTTTCATATTCAACGCGAAATGGTGAATTTGGTCCCATTCACAACTATTGAAAACACGTTACACCAAACATTTGTTACAATGCCAACCATTATTCAGCTTGTCGGCAACATTTTACTGCTAGCACCACTCACGTTTTTCTTACTTTATTTCCAAATTGTAAAAAAAGCCAGCTCAGCTTTACTAATTACCGTATTGGTTTCAACAGGAATTGAACTTATCCAATTTCTACAAACAACGATTATTAGTGGTTTTGTTGGCATTACGCTACCTGAAAATCGTTCTACAGACATCGATGACATCATTTTAAATACGCTTAGCGGTTTAATGGGTATTTTAGCCGCGCTATGCATCCCGAGTGTCCGCAAACGAATGAAATAACAGCAGTGAAGGAGATTAAAATAATGAAAGAACGTTTCGCAAAAATAGTCGCTTGGTTCCAGCAAAATAGCTTGAAAGTAAAAATCATCTTTGTTGTATTTGTGTTGGCCTTTGTGACTTATGAAATAATTAGTATTGGAACGACAACTGATTTTGGAACGCTCAAAGAAAACTTAACATCACAGAGTCCACAAAGCATTCTTATCATGATTATTGTGGGGCTAATTGCTGTAACACCAATGCTTTTATATGATTTTGTAATTGTTAAATTGCTTCCAGGGAAGTTCCCGATCAGCCATATTATTACGTCAGGTTGGATTACCAACACATTTACAAATATCGGTGGTTTCGGCGGAGTGCTAGGTGCTTCCTTACGTGCAAGTTTTTACGGGAAGAATGCGAATCATAAACAAATCCTCCTAGCCATTTCAAAAATTGCGTTATTTCTAGTTTCTGGATTATCGATTTATTGTCTTGTAGGGCTAGCTACACTGTTCATTCCTAACTTCGCGGATCATTTCCGGAATTACTGGCCATGGCTTCTTGCTGGAGGCCTGTATTTTCCAGCACTTTTCATCATTACGAAATGGAAAAGTAAGACTTTATTTGAAGACTTACCACTAAAACGTGAACTATTGCTAATTTTGGCGTCCTTATTAGAATGGGCTTTTGCATTTGGATGTTTTGTAATTATCGGTGCTTTAATGAACGAGCCCGTCGATATCTTAAAAATTTTCCCATTGTTCGTTATTGCCTCCGTTATTGGGATTGCCTCGATGGTTCCTGGCGGTGTCGGCACATTTGATGTCGTCATGATCCTAGGGCTAGAACAACTTGGCGTGTCCACAGAACTAAGTGTCGCGTGGCTCCTGTTCTATCGTATTTTTTACTACATCATTCCGTTCGCGGCAGGACTACTATTCTTCGTCCAAAAAGCAGGGAAGAAGTTCAACGACTACTTGGAAGGCTTACCAAGACTGTTCCTACAAAAACTAGCACACCGATTCCTCGTCTTGTTCGTCTATTTCTCAGGACTTATGCTTATCATTTCTGCTGCGATTCCAAATGCGATTTATCATTTGCCGTTGCTTTATAAATTAGCACCATTTAGCTTCTTCTTCGTATCACAAATTACGATGATTGCGTTCGGTTTCTTGTTGCTAGGCTTGGCACGCGGGATTGAAAGCAAAGTGACGAAAGCTTATGTGACAACGATTGTCGTACTAGGGTGCGCGATTTTCAACACATTGGCGCAAGGTTTCTCAGTTAAGGCAGCCATTTTTCTTGGGATCGTTTTATTCTGTGTTTACTTAGCACGAAATGAGTTTTACCGAGAAAAGCTTGTCTACACATGGAGCAAAATCATTTTCGATAGTGCGTTATTTCTCGTATGTCTTGTTGGTTATGTCGTGATTGGGATTTATAATTCACCACGTGTACCGCATCACAAGAAAATTCCTGATTTTCTATTAATCCCGTCAGAGCACGTCTGGATTACCGGATTTATCGGAGTCGCCATCGCCGTTATCAGCTTAATCGTGATTTTCTACTACTTCTCAGGAAAAAACATCACAATCGGTGAACCATTCGATGTCAGACGCTTACGCAAACATCTTTCGCAATACAAGGGCAACGAAGTCACACACACCATGTTTCTACGAGATAAGCTATTATTCTGGTCAAAAGACGATAAATTATTATTCCCATTCAAAATCACTGCTGATAAAATGGTTATCATGGGCGAACCCGTCGGGGATCCGGACTATCTCGAAGATGCGCTGGAAGAACTAATGACATACGCTGACCGCTACGGTTACCGTCCAGTTTTTTATGAAGTAGACGTCGATATGCTGGCATTTCTCCACGATCATGGCTTTGACTTCATGAAAATAGGAGAAGAAGCTTCGTATCCTTGCCAGAATTCACATTAACAGGAAAAAAACGCAAAGGCGAGCGTGCCTTAATGAATAAATTCGAGCGCGAAGGCTACACATTTGACATTATTCATCCAAGCTTCGATGACCGCACAATTCAGCGACTGCGTGATATTTCCGATGACTGGTTAGACGGACGAACAGAAAAAGGTTTTTCACTAGGGTTCTTTGATGTTTATTACTTAGAACAAGCCCCAGTGGCCATTGCCAAAGATGAAGAAGGCGAAATCATTGCTTTTGCTTCGATGATGCCTTGTTATAATGACGAAATGACATCCATTGATTTAATGCGCTATGGCAAAGATGCACCGAGTGGCATTATGGATTTCCTTTTCATTAACCTGTTCCAACACGGACAAGCAGAAGGCTATCAAATTTTCAATGCTGGTATGGCGCCACTGTCTAACGTAGGCTCCTCGCAGTTTGCTTTTTTAGGCGAACGATTAGCTGGATTAGTATATCGCTATAGCCAAGGATTCTACGGCTTTCAAGGCTTGCGCAACTACAAATCCAAATACGTCACCACCTGGGTCCAAAAATTCGTAGCCTTCCGCAAACGTAGCTCTATCGCGTTCACGATGCTACAACTTATGGTGTTGGTAGGTAAGAAACGTCCGCTATCTAAAGCGCAAATCATCGAAGAACGGGAAGAAGACATGATAGAAGAACTTATTGCCGAAGAACCAAAATAAAATAAGGCGTCAGAGATTTCAAGAAAAGTCTCTAGCGCCTTATTTTTTATTCCTCTATTAAATTCGTTAACGCGTCCTGGATTTTTGGAAAGGCAAATTCAAAGTTTTGATTGAGCAGTTTTTGCGGATATACGCGCTGGCCTTCCAATACTAACATGGCACGCTCGCCTAAAATGAGTCGAATCATCGCAGCGGGAGTTGCAATTTTTGCTGGGCGTCTCATCACTTGGCCGAGAAGTTCTGCGAATTTTTTCTGTTGGACCGGGTGGGGAGCTGTAATATTTACTACTCCTTCCAACGCCTCTGTTTCCATAATGAACAGCAACGCTCGAACTACGTCATCAATATGAATCCAAGAATACCACTGATTGCCGTCACCAAGCGGACCACCAGCCAAATATGAAAATTGTTTCGTAAGTAGTGGCAATGAACCACCGTCCGTTCCTAAAATCAGCCCAAATCGCGTAAACACTGTCCGAATACCAGAAGCTCGCGCTGCTTTTTCCCAAGAAATCACGGTTTCAGCTAAGAAATTATCAGCTGCCTCATGTTCTTCTGTATCCAAAAAGAACGTTGTTTGTGAAGTTGGATAAAAGCCAATCGCGCTCGCATTAATTAACAGTTTAGGTTTCGGCTGTAAGTCATGAATAAGCGATACAAGCGCTTCTGTCGCCATTTCCCGGCTTTCTAAAATCAGTTGTTTTCGACTTTCCGTCCACCGTTTATCCGCAATTGCCGCACCCGCCAAATTAATACATACATCTATAGTAATTCCCGACAAATCGGGTTGTTTGCCATTGAGCCAAGTGAGATAATGTATTTTTTCCGAACCTGTTTGTTCCTGCCGCGTCAAAATATAAACCGTGTCGCCTCTCGCAACGAGTTCCTTCACAAGATGTGTACCTACAAAACCAGTTCCACCAGTTATTAAAATATTCATATTGTTCACCCCTATGTTAGTTTTATAATACATTTCCCTTTTAGATAGCTTTAAAACGAGTTATTGCGTATGATAGAATAGAGAGTAGGAGGCGATACTAGTGAAAATATCATCCGTTTCACAACAGCAAAAAAATAAAGAACGATATAACGTCTTCGTCGCTGGGAAATATTTGTTTAGCGTGGACGAGGTTGTCCTTGCCAAATACCAGCTCTTTAAAGATCGCGAGGTCACTGAAACGGAATTAGCTGAAATTCAAGAGGAAGACGCAATTCGACGCGGTTTAAATAAAGCCATTCAATTCTTGGCACACCGTGTTCGCTCGGAAAAAGAAATTCGTACGCATCTAACCAAAGCCGAAATGGAAGAAGATGAGATTAACATCGTTATTGCACGCTTGGCAGAAATGAAGTATATCAATGACTTGGAATTTGCGCACCTGTATGTCCGCACCCAAATGAACACAACATCCAAAGGGCCGCGTCAAATCGAACGCGAGCTTGTCGGAAAAGGCATCGTTCGCGAATACATCGAAGAGGCTTTACTTGATTTTAAAGACGATACCCAGCTAGAAAATGCGGTCAAACTCGCCACGAAAATCGTCAACCGTAGCCGCAAATCCGCCAAACGCCAGCTCCAACAAAAGCTAATGACGGAACTATTGCAAAAAGGCTACACGACCGAACTTGCCCAAGAAGCCACCATCATCGCACTTGAAGAATTCTCCGAAGAGCAAGAACAAGATATTCTAGGCGAACAAATCGCTAAACTCATACGGAAGAACTTACGCTACGGTCCAGCTAAATGTCGCCAAAAAACAATCACATCACTACAACAAAAAGGTTTTTCGTATACGACAATTCAAGAATATATGCTAGAACATGAAATCAATTTTGAAGAGGAGCAAGAGTAATGCAAGCTTATTTTGAGAAATTACAAGCCGAATTAATGAAAGTAAACCCGAATCTAACAGCAGACGAAGCCCTATGGTGGGTGGAAATGCTTTGGTCAGATTTTGAAGCAAGTTATGCAAAAGCAGGTTATCCGTACCGCGGAGAAGAATATGCCAGTGATTATGTAGCAAAACAGATCCAACAACACGGTGCTTCACTTCATTTAGTGGAACGTAAAGATAGAAACTAAAAAACAGACCTTCTCTTACATTTCAAGAGCGGGTCTGTTTTTGTATTAGTTTGTAACGGGGTGCAATTTCTTGTGCAGTTTCTCGTCGCTGAAAATCCAGCCAGTATAAGAAGATAGGATTTGTAAATCGTCATCTAATTTCACAACGGCAACGAATGGATAATGGCCATTACTGCGATATCTTAAATCGGTAAATGTGACATATGTGCCGTCCATTTTTTCTTCGATGCGCCAGTTGTAGACTTTAGAGAACGAGACAAATGCAGCTAAATTCTTATCTTTCATCGCGGCATGAATAATGTCATTATCAGGCACCGGCAAGCGATCAAATTTCTCATAAATCGAGATATTACGTTTAAATGCGCGACCCACGTAATAATGATCTTTCGTTGTTACAGCGACGCGCCACTGGAAGAAACGAATCGTAGAAGCAACAATGACTTCCTCCGAGTCCGGAATCAAATTCTTCACGGCATGCGTGATAACTCGCTGCGTGATATACCTCGCGACATAGTAAACTGCAAGTATCGCATAAAGCGTAAAGAATGTTGTCGTTGCGGGCGCACCAAGCAACCAAATAATAATCGCAACAACATGGGAACCGAAAATAAAGATATCAAAGGTATTTATAAACCCGAAGGCGACCCAAGTGTCCTTAAACGGCCTAATTGCCTGCGTCCCATACGCGTTGAAAATATCAACAAAAATGTGCAGACAAACCGCGACAAACGTCCAGAGTAGCAAATGCCAGAACGGCGCCGCTGGAAAGATTAAATATAGAATAACAGAAAGCAACAATGGCCAAATCGCTAGACCTGGAAGTGAATGCGTTATTCCTCTATGATTGCGAATATAATCCGCGTTATTTTTTAATTTCAGAACAGTATCAATGTCCGGTATTTGTGAGCCAATAATGGTGGCTGTCATGATACCAATGGCAGCGGAACTACCGACGATAGCAGGGTCAACAGCTGTAGCAACTGCACCTAAGGCAATCCCCATTACGACATGTGTACCAGTATCCAATGTATTTCCTCCTCAAAATAAGACTAGCATTCCATCAACAACAAAAAGCCAGTATTGAGATGTCTTCAAACAAGGCTTCCAATCTTATTTTTCAATTTACGAAAACTTCCTCATAAAGCAATTGACTGTCCAATTAAAGCTCGATTCTGTATAATAGAAACGTTGCTAAAAATTGAGGCGGGGGGAAGTTTTTTTTCCTACTTACATTATACTACAGAATCCGTCCAAACGTGCATTAGAAAACTATGAGAATATACACAGAAAACGAGGAGTAATACACGATGAATTGGAATGATGAAAAAGTAATCGCGTTTAGGAAATCCCTAATCGACTGGTATGAAACAAATAAGCGTGTCTTACCATGGCGTGAAAATACGGAAGCTTACCGCATTTGGGTTTCAGAAATTATGCTTCAACAAACAAAAGTCGACACAGTTATGCCATATTTTAATCGTTTCATGGAATGGTTTCCAACGATGAAAGATTTCGCGGACGCCCCAGAAGAGCGGATCTTAAAAGCCTGGGAAGGACTTGGCTACTATTCGCGTGTCCGAAATTTACAAGCTGCGATGAAAACGGTCGTCTACGAAATGAACGGTATTGTTCCGAATGATTTAGAAGGAATTTTGGCATTAAAAGGGGTTGGACCATACACAGCCGGTGCCGTTTTAAGCATCGCCTATGAAAAAGCAGAGCCAGCCGTCGATGGGAACGTCATGCGCGTCATCTCACGGGTGCTCGAAATTGACGAAGACATCATGAAACAAAAAACACGCAAAACATTTGAAAAAGCTTTGTACACACTGATTGATCCAGACAAACCAGGCGAATTTAATCAAGGTCTAATGGAAATCGGCGCACTTGTTTGCACACCGAAGAAACCGATGTGTCTCATCTGCCCACTGCAATCCTTTTGCGAAGCCCATCAAAAAGGCGAAGAAGAGAAATACCCAGTTAAAATCAAAAAAAACAAAAAGTCAAAAAAAGTCTTCCTATCTTCCGTTATTGTCAAACAAGGCGAGGAGCAGTTCATCATCGAACAACGTCCAGACACAGGCCTGCTCGCAAATCTTTGGCAATTTCCAACCGTCACAAAGACCGATAACCAAGAAGCACTCAAACTAGCATTTCTCCAAGAATACGGCATCGAGCTAGAATTAGAACCAGAACCAATCACACACGTCAAACATATTTTTTCACATCTCGTTTGGGAAGTCGATGTTTTCGTAGCGCAAGCGATTACCACACAACCAAGCGATTTAAAAATAAAAAACTGTCACGAAAGCAGAAATGGAGCACCTGGCATTTCCAGTCCCATATCAAAAAAATGTGGCAAGCATTTCAAAAAGGGGAGACAATATCATGAATAAAGTAGCATTAGTAACAGGAAGTAGCCGCGGAATCGGACGTGAAATCGCGTTAGATTTAGCAAAACAAGGATATGATATCGCGATTAATTTTGCTAGAAGTAGAAGCAAGGCAGAGGAAGTAGCAAAAGAAGTAGAAGCACTAGGTCAAAAAGCCGTCTTAGTGCGCGCCAATGTAGGAGATGTCTCGAAATTAAAAGGCATGTTCGAGGAGATTGATGAAGCGTTCGGCCGCCTAGACGTATTAGTAAACAACGCAGCAAGTGGCGTATTGCGTCCCATCATGGAATTAACCGAATCGCATTGGGATTGGACAATGGACATCAATGCCAAAGCGTTATTATTCGCAAGCCAACAAGCAGCAAAAAGAATGCAACAAAACGGCGGCGGAAAAATTGTAAGCCTGAGCTCAATCGGAGCCATCCGTTATTTAGAAAACTACACAACGGTGGGCGTCTCGAAAGCCGCAGTAGAATCATTGACTCGCTACTTAGCCGTAGAACTAGCTCCGATGGGAATTTCCGTCAATGCTGTTTCAGGCGGATTGATTGAAACAGACGCGCTAGATCATTTCCCGAATCGGGAAGAATTGCTAGCAGATGCCGTTTCTAAAACACCTGCAGGACGTATGGTTGCCGCATCGGATTTAGTGAAAACCGTATCGTTTTTAGTAAGTGACCAAGCAGATATGATTCGCGGGCAGACGATTGTGGTAGACGGTGGCAGGACTTTGTTGGTTTGAGTGGAGAGGTTAGAGCTTCAATGGATTTCATGTCCATCGAGGCTTTTTTTAATTACTTTGTATATCACTTCTCGCAATCGTTTACAAAAAACTCGGAATATGTTACCATTTTATAGAAGATGACTTACATTTATTACAGTATAAAAGGAGGTTCATGATGCAAAAAAAATACATATGGTTGATTTCGATTGCTGCTGTTATCGTAATTATTTTGATTGGAGGTAAAATTTATATGAATAGTTTGGATAAGAAAGAAGTTGAACATGAAAAAAAGGTGCAACAATTAGTAAAGGCTGAGGAATACATGGCACTATATTTGGTTCGCAATTATGAAGGTGTGCACACTATAGAATTTCATCCAGTTACTCAAACAAAAGAAACTGGGTTTTGGCATGGATCTATCGATGTTAACAATGGTAGTACATTGACCTTTTCGATGCGTAATCTATCTGACTTTGATGATATAGGTATTCGAGTTAACCCTAAAACATTCGATTTAAATAAGAAAAAAAAGAGTTTAAATGAAGATTTGGAGAATGTTAAAATAAAGTATTGGAGGGGGAATAATGGCGACGGAACGGGATTATAATGTTTTCGCAGATGAAGCATACCAAATAGATAAGGCACGAGCAAAAAATGAAGACAGAGCTCCATTGCTAAAAGGTGATATCTTAGAAGGAACAAAATTATCGCAGTCTTATATAGTGTTGGAAGTAGCAGACAACAATAAAAATGGTATGCAGGCAATGGCTGTGGCGCCGATTAAAGATGGCATTGCGGATACATCTGAAATAATAATCGCATATGCAGGAACCGATTTTGATGACAAATTAGATGTGCTAACAGACACCACCACTATAGTTGGAGGAGACGTAAATTTATCCATTCCACAATGGTGGAGCGCCCCTAAAAAGATTGACGGACAAGCCATTTCAGCGCAAAAATTCGCAACAAGTATAAAAAATAGCTACCCTAACGCAGTAATTACAACAACAGGCCATTCTCTCGGTGAATATTTAGCGATTTACATAGCAGCAGAAAATCAATGGAAAAATACAGGCTTCAATGGACCTGACCCATATAATATTCTATCTGATGATGCAAAAAAATGGATTAAAGAAAATCCAGGTTTACTAGCTAACTATCGAAATAATTACGATAAAATTGGTAATTTTGGTGGCAATAAAACTGGCGCGGCAATTTTACTAGACGTATCAAAAGGTGGCTATAATCCGGCAAAATCTCTAGACTATCACGGTTTAAGTACATGGCAGTTTGACAAAAGTGGCAACTTGGTAGCGCCAGGTCGTTCAAGCAGAGATTCACGCTTGGCTCAAATGGAGGCCACCACGCGATATCAATTATGGAATCTTTCTGTGTTATCAAATAAACTACGAAAAAATCATGGTGGACTATCTTCATCGGAAGAAATATTCATCAATAGCAGAGAAGCATTGATTGTAGTAAACGGTGTTTCAACCATGATGCAGGATGGTTTGAATACTGTTATCAAAGAATACCAACAAGCAATCAATGAAGCAGAGGCACTATGGAAAGAGACTGTAGAGCGTGCGCAGGGAATTGGTATGGATTTAAGTTATGAGGAAGTAATGGGAGCTCTAGCTAGTGGAGGAGCGACCCAAGCAAATATTGTCGGCGAAACAACCGCCTTTTATGAACAAAGAATAGCTAGTGCCAAGCAAATGCTGGAGGAATACACCACATTAATCACTGAAATTCAAACGAGCATTGACCAGCAATTAGTGAAGGATCAGCAGTTAGCAAAAGACATTCAATTTTGAAAGAGAGGCAGCTAAAAATGGACTCGCAACAGCGTTTAGAGGACAATTATTTACGCGATAAGAAGCGATTGACAGAGAAAGAAGAGAGATTGTACCAACAGAAAAATAAAGGAATGCAGGCTTTAGACGCTATTGCAGAAGCAAGTCATTATTATTTAAAGGGCTTCGCACCAGATACGATGGATATACGTCGAGGCATGCACCAATTAGAAGAAATAAAAGAGGAACTAGCTGTGCAACATCGCAAAGAGCAGCAACGTTTGGATTATGAGATGGAAGAATTAACTTTGAATTATCGCAGACAACAACGAACTTCTAATGAACAGGAGGCATCCTTATGACAGAAACATCGATACTAGATGAACAATTCATACTACAGCTAAAAAAAGAGACCGAAAAAATGATGATTAACTTAGCGGTAGCAGCATCAGCGATACACAAGAGCCAAACTAACCAGCAACATGTAACACAAAAGAGCAAGGATGTTATCAAAACTACGCAAAACAGTGTACAACATGTGACAGGAAGCATAAGTCACAATTTAAAAGGGCAGTTCGGAGATAAAGTAAAAGAAACATTGGCTATCCACCATAAGAAGCTTCAACAGTTCGTATAGATACTAATAAAGTAAGTCTCGAGTTTTTCAAAAACCAAAAAGGATTTTGAAAACTTCGATTTCAAGCTCTTTTAGGTCTCACAGATCTTAGTAAATACTGCTCCATATGCTAGTCCTTCGGAAATTCCAGACCCTTCAAAAAGGACTTTTTCCGCGACTTCTCCAGTTTCTGTCATGCCTAAACGTGTTTGAGTTAACCCTTTTCATTTTTTATACAACGAATTGCATGGTATAATGGAGGCGGATGTTAGATCGATAGTACATGGAGAAAGTAGGATATTAGATGTACTTACCTAAAGAAAAAGAAATAATTCAAATCAAAAGCTACAAACATGACGGTTCACTTCATCGTACTTGGAAAAAAACGGTTGTATTGAAATCTACGGAGAATGTTATTATCGGTGGAAATGATCACACTTTAGTGGTTGAATCAGATGGTCGGAAATGGGTAACCCGTGAACCTGCCATTTGTTATTTTCATAGTGAATATTGGTTTAACGTGATTTCAATGATTCGGGAGGACGGGATATATCACTATTGCAACTTAGGCACGCCTTTTGCCTCTGATGAAGAAGCAGTGAAGTATATCGATTATGATCTGGATATTAAGGTATTTCCAGACGGGAGATTTCATTTGCTTGACGAAGGGGAATACGAACAGCATAGAAAGCAAATGAAATATCCAGATGCCATTGACCGAATTTTACGCCACAATGTCGACGTACTCTCGCATTGGATTTTGGATAAAAAAGGTCCATTTTCTAAAGACTACATCGATATTTGGTATGAAAAGTATAAAGAATATTGCTGAAAAGTAGCAAAACCACGCACCACTAAGTTTCTATAACTGAAACTTAGTGGTGCGTGGTTTATTTGCTTTAAAGGATAACTTCTACATGTGCATCTAAGGATTGGCGTGTTTTATCTCGAGATGGCTCTGCAAGACGATATCCAAAAGCAAGCATGGCTGAGACGCCAAACTCATCCGTATTTATCAAACCTTTATGCACCAACATTTGTTCGACAGCCGCTTTGTCAAAACCTTCAATTGGACAAGAGTCAATGCCAATCGTTGCGGCACTGGTCATCATGTTTGCCATCGCTATATAAGCTTGGCGGCTTGCCCATTCAAAAACAAGACGGTCATCGGATAGTAAATCAAAATCATATGTTAAGAAATTTTTAAAATGATGCGTGTAACCTGCGACAACATCATCTGGCATTTTTGCCACATTTTTTAGATGATTCTGGATGTATTCTGATTCAGGCTGTAAGGAATTCTTAGTACGTGATAATACAATTAGAAATTTATCTGCAGTCGGCAGTTGTGTTTGCGCTCCCCAAGCGAATTTTTTCATTTCATCACGCAATGCTACGTTCTCGATTACTAATAACTTCCAAGGTTCGAACCCAAATGAAGACGGGGACAAGCGAGCTGTTTCTAAGATAAATTGGAAATCCTCCTCGGAAATTTTTTTTGCAGTATCGAATTCCTTACAAGCAAAGCGATATTTTAAAGCATCTAAAAACATTTCTTTTTTTGACATGTTGCAAATCCCTCCTAATTTGTTTGACATTTTCAGTATACCAAGTAAAATAAAAAAAGTAAGTATGCACATTTTTGTTAGGTAGGCACATTTTTTATACTATCAAAGGAGGTTTAACGATGCCAAAACGCAAAACAACATTTTCCTGTGGTGCAGATGTCACTTCGTCCGTCATTGGTGGCAAATGGAAGCTACAAATTTTATATAAACTAATGACGAAAACAATTCGCTTCAATGAATTCAGAAGGCTCATTCCAGAAATCACACAGCGAATGCTCACATTGCAGCTACGAGAGCTAGAAGAGGATGGAATCGTCCATCGAGAGGTCTATGCGCAAATTCCACCAAAAGTAGAATATTGCCTAACGGAGCTTGGCGAAACATTGATTCCGCTAATTGAAGTAATGTGTACTTGGGGTTATGAAAATGAAGAAACTATTGCAGAAAATCGCAAAAATATAGCAAAAGAACCGATTTAGATGTAACAATTCCAATCGGTTCTTTATTCTAAATATCATGGACATCAATATCGATTTTATTCTCATCATGGTGTCGCAGTTTGAAACTATGCACTAATTTCTCTAAGTAATCAATCGTTTCCTGATAAGCGAAGATGCAGGCTATAATACGCATTAAATGGTACTGGTCAATCCCTTCATTGTCGATTTCCTTCATCTCATTTAAAAACAGTCGCATTAAATCTTGAGGATCTTGCGCTAAATGTTTTTCCGCATAATGCAAATCCACGGAAACTTTATCAATATAGGTTAATAACAATTGCTCATGTGTATCCGTCAAGTAGTCAATTTGCATTCGAATCAACTCTTGTTTTTCGGGAGGTAGCTGTAAAAAGTCGTTTTCATAACGATGTAGTATTTTTAGTAACTCATATCCTTTTTGCGAACAGAGAATCATCTGTCTGTAAACCGCAATTTTTCGTGATTTAGAGATGTTGGTTCGACGGAGGAAAGTCCGTTCCTCGCGGTATAATTCATAGTAGCTACTCATTTGCGTAATTTGTTTTTGCATCCACTTCATATCTTTTTTCAGTAATGGAAAATCAGCAGCATGGCGTAAATTTAGCTTTATCCAGCGCATAATTTCGTTATTTGTCGTATAAATAAATTGGAATAGCGTTACTTCGTATTTCGGTGGCAAGAAGATGAGGTTTACGATGAAAGCAGCCACAAGACCGAGCATAATCGTTCCAAATCTAGTCAGGGCAACCATTAAGAAGTCACTATTCGGTGAATCCATCACGATAACAAGCGTTACAAGCGCTAGGCCAATCGTATTTTCCAATTTGAACTGAATGAGGAGCGCCACACAAATAATCGAAGCAATCCCAATTAAAATGAAGTCGTTCCCAATATAAAGCCCAAATCCAATGGCAATCGCCGCCCCGATTACATTTCCTTGTGCTCTTTGTAGAATCTCTAAATAGGATCTATAAATCGAAGGCTGCACAGCAAAAATTGCTGAAATCCCCGCTAAAGAAGGAGAGGGGGAGTGACAAAGCTGTGCGATAAAAAGCGCCAAACTAATGGCAATACCTGTTTTTAAAATCCTAGCCCCGAATTTCATTGCTGGTTAGTCCTTTCTGTAATGTTTTGGCTTTTCACTTAAGCACGTTTTCCTATATATAGCCGTAAAACCAGTATTGCAAACAAATTACAAAGCCATTTTTGCAAATACACGGTCTACGGCTGCAATGGTTGCTTCAATATCCGCTTCTGTATGTGCTGTTGTAATAAACCAAGCCTCATACTTAGAAGGAGCCAACATAATCCCTTCTTCCAACATCAATTTGAAAAACTGTCCGAATTGCTCGCCGTTGGTTGCTTGCGCATCAGCATATGTTACAATTTCCTGATCTGCAAAATACACCGTTAACGCACCTTTAATCTGATTAATCGTAATCACTAAACCATGCTTCTTGGCCGCAGTTTCGATTCCATTTTTCAACATAAGTCCCAATTTATCAAAACGCTCATACAAGCCTTCTTCTTGCAAAACTTCCAGACATGCAATCCCAGCCTGAATCGATGCCGGATTTCCGGCCATTGTTCCAGCTTGATAGGCAGGACCAAGCGGTGCGACTTTTTCCATAATATCCATGCGGCCACCGTAAGCCCCAATTGGCAAACCGCCACCAATAATTTTTCCAAGCGCAGTCAAATCAGGCGTTACACCTAAGAGATTTTGTGCACCACCGTACATGAAACGGAAGGCAGTAATCACCTCGTCATAAATAACAAGACCTCCGACCTCATGCGTTAGCTCATTTACCATCTCCAAAAAGCCATCCACTGGACCAACAATCCCGAAGTTTCCAATGATTGGCTCCACTAAAACAGCAGCAACCTGATCGCCCCAAATACGCAAAGCCTCTTTAAAACTCGCAATATCATTAAAAGGAACTGTAATAACCTCCTCCGCAGTTGCCGTCGTAACCCCAGCAGAATCAGGCGTTCCAAGTGTCGAAGGTCCAGAGCCAGCTTCCACTAGTACTAAGTCGAAATGCCCGTGATAGGAGCCGGCAAATTTAATAATTTTATCACGTCCGGTAAATGCACGAGCAACACGGATTGTAGTCATAACGGCTTCCGTCCCTGAATTTGTAAACCGAACTTTCTCTAAAGAAGGAATTGCATCTTTCAACATTTTTGCAAATACCACTTCATGTTTCGTTGGCGTACCATACAAAACACCAGTTTCTGCAGCTTGTGTAATTGCTTTTGTAATATGTGGGTGGGCATGTCCAGTAATAATCGGTCCATAAGCAGCCAAATAATCAATATACTTATTTCCATCAACATCCCAGAAATAAGCCCCATCCGCTCGTTCCATCGTGATAGGAACACCACCGCCAACACCTTTATAAGAACGCGAAGGACTATTCACACCACCAACAATGTGCTTTAACGCCTCCGTATGTAGCCTTTCAGACTCCGAATGATTCATTTTTCGATACATCTCCTTCATTAAAACTATCTTCCTCTCCATTTTAGTGCAAAAACAACCGAACTGCAACGAATAGAAGCAAGTTCATTGTTTCCAAGCCAAAAAGGGGCTAAAATAATTGAAAAAGGAGTGAACAAATATGAAAATTCTATTTACCATGCCAATTCCTAAAGACTTACAAGAAAGGCAACAAATACAGTTTCCTGACAATACCTATTATTACATAGAAGACATTCGCTCATACGATACGCTTTCCGAAATAAACTGCATCGTTTCTTATGGCTCCGATATTACAGAAGAAGTACTAGAACGAGCAACTAACTTGTGCTGGCTCATGATTTTCTCCGCAGGAATCGAAGAACTCCCACACATCAAGCTCAAAGAAAGAAACATCATCGTTACCAATGTGCGGGGCATTCACGCTATTCCTATGGCCGAATTTGCATTTTCCTATATGCTATCCTATGTAAAACAATTACCGCATTTCGCGGCTAAACAACAAGAACACCAGTGGGGACGAGCAGACCATCAAATATCAGAACTGGCAGGCCAAACGTTGGTTATAGTAGGAACTGGCGCAATTGGCAGTCAAATTGCACGTCTAGCTAAAGCGTTCCAAATGAAGGTCATCGGTATCAATACAACTGGCAAACAAAAAGCCTTATTCGATAAAACTATCCAAACGAAAGATATAACGACTATTTTACCGGAGGGCGACTTCGTTATCTCTATATTACCAGAAACCAATGTCACAAAAGGCTTTTATCACAAACACCATTTCCAAGCAATGAAAAAGTCTGCTGTATTCATCAATATAGGTAGAGGTTCCGCAATAACAGAAGAAGTATTAGTTGACGTCGCCAAGCAACAAACTATTGCCCACATGTACCTAGATGTAACTCCAATTGAACCGTTACCAGAAAATCATATCCTATGGAGCTTCCCAAGTATCACTATCACACCGCACGTTTCTGCACACTCGCCGCGTTATCTCTATAGAAGTTTTGACATATGGCTCGAAAATTTGGAAAGATTTCAAAAACAAGAACCATTATTAAATACGCGTCAATTAGATCGCGGTTACTAAAGTAAGCCCGTATATTGACAGAATGGGCTATTATTAGGTAGAATAAAGGTATATCTAATCAAAATGAAGCAAGAAAGGAGTGCATGACGGTGTCTAATTCTCATTTAAGAGAGGCGATAGATGTCTTGAAAAAAACTGGAGTCAGAATAACTCCTCAACGTCATGCTATACTTGAGTTCCTAATTAATGCGGATACCCATCCCACTGCCGATGAAATCTACAGAGCACTTGAAGGGAATTTCCCCAATATGAGTGTAGCAACAGTTTACAATAACTTGCGCGTTTTTCGAGAAGCAGGATTAATTAAAGAATTACCCTATGGCGATTCATCGAGCCGTTTCGATTTTTCTACATCCGAGCATTATCACGCAATTTGCAACGAATGCGGTAAAATAGTCGATTTCCACTATCCAGGCCTTGATGAAGTCGAGCATTTCGCAGCCAGCGTCACAGGCTACGAAGTTAACAAACATCGACTAGAAGTTTACGGAACCTGTCCAGAATGCCAATCGAAATTAAAATAACCAAACCATCAAGTCATTCGATTTTGATGGTTTTTCTTTTTCTTGCATAAAATCAATCAATTTTATGCAAATAAATTTATAAAACCAAAAATGGCTACAAGTCAATGTTTAGCGCATACATTTTTGTGGAACACAAGTAAAGATCGCAAAAAAATAAAATAAAAATGCATAACTTAGTTGACATTGCTCAAAGAAATTGATATATTAGTTCTCGGCGCTACTAATTCAACACTTTCGCAAACCAAAACATCACAAAATAATTTATATAAAGTTGTTGACAGATAAGCGCTTGAATGATATGATTTAAAAGTCGCAAAAAACAAAACAGCCAGTCACAGTCACGCGAAGTTGACCTTTGAAAACTGAACAAAAAAACAAAGATAAAACCAAGAAAACAGCAATGTTTTCAGGTAAGAATCGCAGGGCGGAAATAGAAAGCTATTTCCAAACAAACAACTAGTAAAATTATTTGCTAGCGAAGTCAATTTGACGCAAGGATCTTATTCACGGTGTTGAATAAGTATTCAAACGAACTTTTAAAGAGAGTTTGATCCTGGCTCAGGACGAACGCTGGCGGCGTGCCTAATACATGCAAGTCGAACGAACCGACGAAAAGCTTGCTTTTCTGACGTGAGTGGCGGACGGGTGAGTAACACGTGGGC
>NZ_AODL01000004.1 GCF_000525995.1 Paenilisteria riparia FSL S10-1204
ATGGCAATGTTAATCCCATTATTACTTATGATTGTTATTGTTCTACTTCTTGCTTATTCGTCCACAACAAAAAAACGTCAAAAAGAAGTCAATGCAATGCAAAGTGGTTTATCAAAAGGTGATAAAATCATTACTATCGGAGGATTGCACGGAACAGTTGTAGCAATTGAAGATGGCAATGTTGTACTTGATTGTGCTGGTAGTGAGCTAACTTTTGATCGCAATGCAGTTCGTACTGTATTAGCGAAGTCAGACGCAGTTGAGGAAGAAGTTGTGGAAGCAGAAGTTGAGGAAGAACCAACAACGGAAGTAGAAACAAAGGAAAATTCAAAATAAGAGGTAAAAAGAACAAGCCATGAATGAAAATTCCTTGTATTGGCTTGTTTTTTCTTGTTTAGATTTGGGTATATAAGAACTATGTTTTGATGGATTTTTAGGTTGTTAACCGTTTTCTTGGACACATTTGGCAGAAAGATTTGTTTTTTTTGTAGATTATGCTTCCCATTTCCTAGATAATTAGATAAAATGAATCTATGTTGTTTGAAAAAGAAGGTGTAAGGAATGAGAGAGAGTTTCAACATGGAAAGCTATGACCAAATAGAACCAGCCATTTTAATTCGAGTAGAAGATTTTCAACTCATGGGGTATCGCGAAATTAAAGCGGAGCACATCTGGTCTTTTTTGAATGAAGTTGTTTGGAAAGATCAAGAAAACCCACCACTACATCAACGCATTCACGACATTTTACAAATGAAAATAGCATCACTCATGGATTTCGTAACCATGGGACCATCGCAAGAAGCACCAATAGAAGAAATCATAGAAGTGCTTCCAGAAGGTCAAGAGTAGCAGTCTACATAGCGTAATGGCACTTACAAGGGTGTCTGTTGTTAGTAGATGAGGGAGGAATTAGAAAGAAATGATAAAGAAAAGTAAGCTAATCACGTTTTTCCTTGTCGTGGCGATTATTTTCGGGACAGTTATTTTTACAGCAAAACCAGTTCTGGATAAAATCAATCTAGGCCTAGATTTACAAGGTGGTTTTGAGGTTTTATACCAAGTGAAGCCGGCCGATGGGAAAAGCGAAGTAACCAATGATGTATTAAAAGAGACAGTGGCGACACTGGATCAACGTATCAATGCTCTAGGGGTTAATGAACCTGTCATCACTATTGAAAGTGGTAACCGGATTCGTGTACAACTGGCGGGTGTTACCGATCAAAACGAAGCACGTAAAATCCTATCAACACAAGCAGTCTTATCGTTCCGTGATGCGAATGATAAGCTGATGATGGACGGTAGTGATCTCGTGCCAGGCAGTGCTAAAGCTGTCACAAATGACAAGAACCAAGCAATTGTTACACTAGAATTGAAAGATAAAAGTAAATTTGCTAGTGTAACTAAAACAGTTGCGGGGATGGCTCCAGACAATCAATTAGTTATTTGGTTGGATTGGAAAGAAGGCTTGAAATATAAAACTGAGCGTTCAAAAGAAAAACCAGCATATCTTTCTGCACCTAATGTAGACCGAGAACTGGATACGAAAAAAGTAGAGATTTCTGGTAGCTTTACGATGGATTCTGCAAAAGAATTGGCGAATTTGCTAAATTCCGGAGCGCTTCCTGTTAAATTAACGGAAGTTTACTCTACATCTGTTGGTGCGCAATTTGGTCAAGACGCATTAGCGGAAACAATTTTGGCAGGTATTATTGGTGTCGCTGCAATCTTTATTTTCATGATGGCTGTATATCGCTTGCCTGGTGTTATTGCATCGATTACGTTAGTTGCATATACGTATATTGTCTTATTAATTTTAGGTTTATTAAATGCAACCCTTACACTACCAGGGATTGCCGGGCTGATTCTCGGTATAGGAATGGCGGTAGATGCCAACGTTATTACCTATGAGCGGATAAGGGAAGAACTCAAGGTTGGGAAGTCTACGAAAACAGCATTCGATATAGGTGGGAAAGAATCCTTCAGAGCAATTTTTGATGGGAATATTTCTACACTGATTGTTGCTGGGGTTCTTTTCTACTTCGGTACAAGTTCCATTAAAGGCTTTGCGACGGTATTGATTATTAGTATTTTAGTAAGTTTCTTAACAGCAGTTTGGGGTTCAAGAGCGCTTATGGGGCTTCTTGTAAGTAGTAATGCTTTGAACAATAAACCTGGACTGTTTGCTGTTCGTCGTAAGGATATTCATGACCTACACGAAGGTAAGCAAACGTTCGACTTGAAAACGCATTTTGATAAATATGATTTTGTCAAACATCATCGTGCTTTCTTGACGACATTCGCAGTGATTGTTGTCATTGGTATTGTGATACTTTCTGTGTTCAAGCTGAACCTTGGTATTGACTTTGCTAGTGGTACGCGTGCTGAGATTACGGCAACGCATGCACTGACGGAGGAACAGATTAATAAAGATTTGAAATCGATTGATATGCCTTCGAACGATGTTAGTTTCCAAAATAATAATAAAACAGCGGTTGTTAGTTATAAAGGTGCGCTAAGTCAAGACGAAATTGCTACATTTAAAGAGCACTTCAAGAAGGAGTATGGCGAAGACCCGAATATTAGTACGGTAACGCCAACAGTTGGGCAGGAGCTCGCGAAAGATGGTTTATGGGCACTGGCAATTGCATCTATTTTAATTGTCATTTATATTGCTTTCCGATTTGAAGTATCTATGGGGATTGCGACGATTCTATCACTCTTATTCGATGCATTCGTGATTTTTGTCTTCTTTAGTATTTTCCGATTGGAAGTTGATTTAACATTTATCGCTGCGGTGTTGACGGTTATCGGTTATTCGATTAATGATACGATTGTTACGGCAGACCGGATTCGCGATGTTTCCAACAAAATGGGACGCTTTAAGAAGCCAGAGGATATTGCGTTTGCAGTCAATCACGGGCTACGTCAAACATTCATCCGTTCGATTAATACGATTTTGACAGTGTTATTCACGGTTGTCGCTTTAATTATCTTTGGTAATGAGTCGATTTTGAACTTCTCGATTGCGCTATTAGTGGGATTAGTATCTAGTGTGTTCTCATCTATATTCATGGCAATGCAATTGTGGTATGTATTCAAGAGACGTGAATTAAAGAAAAAAGGCGTTATCCAGACACAGAAGAAGAAAAAAAGCGCTAGAAATGATCAACCTGTCGTTTAATCTTTCGACATGATAAGCTATGTTTCGTGCCGAATGCTTATCCAATCTGAGAAATCAGGTCGGGATAAGCATTCGTTTTTTTATATGCAGGAAGGACACTATGAAAAACATGTTTTGGCAGATTTTATTGATAATCTTGGGAGTATGTATTTTTGCTATCGGATTACTTTATTCAAAGAAATGGCATAATGGAGGGCTGGACACTGGTTGGCCTGATTTTGATGGGGTGGATTCGTTTATATTTTCAGTCATACTTGGTATTTTTGCGTTCATTTTGATGATTTTGCCGTGGTATGTGTTGAAAACATTACTTATTTTAGGTGGATTAACGCTTATTTATATGGCAGGTTGGGTATTTACCTTTTAAGGAGATGGATGACTATGTTTGAAATTAGGAGATTTTGATGGGCGATGGTGGACATATTGCCAGACGGCCAGAAAAGTTGTATGCTTTACATGCGGAACGACATCAAGATTTGGAATTGCCGATGTTTGGTGATTTATTTGTGAATATGCTTCGTTTAGCGTTGGCGCAGAAAATACCGCTGGGAATTTATTTAGATCAATATGGAGAACGTGAAATGTTAGAGGGGTATGTGCGCTACTTCGTTGATAATCATGTGGTTTTTGATGATTTGGATGAGAACGCGTAATCGTATGGCAAGTGCATTTTGAGCTGTCGACGATTTTGGATATTCAAATGGGGACACGTGTTTTCGAGATGTAGCAATGCTGTACGATAACAAGTAGGGAGGTCTTGAAGATGAAAGTACAATGGCAAGTAATCGTAGGTATTATTTTAGCAATTATTATTGCAGTGTTTGCGATTATGAATGTGGATGGGGTCGAGGTCAATTTCTTATTTGCAAAAGCGGAATGGCCACTGATTTTGGTGATTTTAGGATCGGTGTTAGTAGGCTGTCTGATTTTCTTCTGTCTGAACATCGTGCGTGTAAATGCGCTCAAAAAGCAAGTGAAGACATCAGAAAATGCGAAAAAGGAATTGGAACGTCAATTGGCTGCTGAAAAATCGCGTAAAGTGAAAGTTTCAGAAGTGGAAGTGGCGGACAAACCAGAACAATCGACACCAACAATGTAATAATTGGGGAAGGATCGCTACTTTTAGCGGTCTTTTTTGTTTCATGTACTTTTTAGGATTTTTTCGGTATAATGGGTAAGGTTGAGGGAGGCTTGAGAGCATGATTCATTCGAAATATAAATGGCAGTTGGAAACGGTGGATGAAAGTGTAACGGAGCAGATTGCACAAGCTTTGCAATGCACGTTGCCGATGGCGGAATTATATGCACGTCGCAAAGTGATGACTGCTGGTCAATTAGATAAATTTCTACATCCTGATAAATATGAAGCGTATAATCCATTTTTACTTGCGGAGATGGAGCTTGCGGTAACGCGAATTAGGCAAGCGATTGAAGCGGGGGAACAAATTCTCGTGTTTGGGGATTATGATGCGGATGGCGTGACGAGTGTGACGTTGTTGTTGAAAACATTGCGCAAACTCGGTGCGGAGGCCGAATTTTATATTCCGAATCGGTTTACGGAAGGTTATGGGCCGAATAAGGAGGCGTTTACACAGGCGAAAGATGCTGGTGTGGGGTTGCTGATTACGGTGGATAATGGGATTGCGGCGCTGGATGTGATGGCGCATGCGAAAGAGATTGGTTTGGATGTGATTGTGACGGATCATCATGAGGCGAAGGAGACGATGCCTGAGGCGGTCGCTGTGATTCATCCGCGACACCCGGAATCGAATTACCCATTCCCTGATTTAGCGGGCGTAGGCGTGGCTTATAAGTTGGCTCACGCGTTGTTAGGTGAGGAACCGACGGAGTTATTGGATTTGGTAGCAATTGGGACGGTGGCCGACTTGGTGTCACTAACAGATGAAAACCGCCTATTTGTGCAAAAAGGATTGCGAATCTTGCGGGATAATTCGAATATTGGTGTGGCTGCGCTTGCCAAACTCGCTAGTACGAAACTTTCGGAAGCGACAGAAGAAACGATTGGTTTTATGATAGCGCCACGTTTGAATGCGATTGGACGTCTGGGCCCTGCAGACCCAGCGGCGGACTTATTGCTCACGGAAGATCCAGAGGAAGCAGTATTTTTAGCGGAAGAAATTGATGAAGCCAACAAGGAACGGCAAGCGATTGTTACGCAAATTACCGAGGAAGCGATTGAAATGATTGAAGCGGAATTTCTTGGTGATGGGAATGAGGTTCTTGTGCTCGGTAAAGTGGGATGGAATCCTGGTGTTGTTGGGATTGTGGCTTCACGTCTAGTGGATCGCTATGCGAGACCTGTGATTGTGCTTGGCATAGATGAAGTGACTGGGATCGCGAAAGGTTCTGGCCGAAGTATTGAGGCGCTTCATTTGTATAAGGCGCTGGAGGCGAATCATGAGTTGTTAACGGCGTTTGGTGGTCACCCGATGGCGGCTGGTATGACGCTTAATGTGGCGGATATACCGACTTTGCGTGTTAATTTAGCGAAGTATGCTCGCGAAACGTTGACGCCAGAAGATTTTGTTTCGGTACTACGCGTGGAAGAGGTGATTCCAGTTGAGGCGGTGACACTTGAATTTATCGGTCAGTTGAATAAGTTGGCACCATTTGGGACGGATAATCCGAAACCAGTTTTTGCGTTAGAAGGCGTGAAGCTGGATGGCACGAAACGAATTGGCGCGGATAAAACGCATCTAAAAACGGCAATCACTTCTGAATCAGGCGCGGTGCTTGATGCGGTCGGTTTCGGTACTGGTGAATTGGTTGAAAAAATCTCTCCAATGGCGCGTGTGGACATTGTCGGCGAACTATCGATTAACGAATGGAACAATATGCGAAAACCCCAACTGCGTATTGTTGATTTGAAAATTGATCATTGGCAACTTTTTGATGTACGTAGTCGCGGAGAATGGGAAAAACTATTGCAAGCTGGCGGAACTAGTGACAAAGTATTTATTTGTTTCCAACAGGCAACACGTGAAGCATTACTTGCGGCGAATCCAGGGCTTATTTGCGTACAAGTGAAGACGGTGACTGATTTTGCGGATGAGTTAACAATGAAAGATGTTATTTTTGCAGATATGCCAGATGATATAGCGTTATTAGAGGCTATTGTTGCTAAAACGCAAACGCAGCGAATTTATTTACATGTTGCATCGGAAAATGGAAACGCGATTGCGTCTATGCCAAATAGACAACATTTTGCACAATTTTATGCGGTTCTAAAAAAACATCAACCATTCCCGCTACAGCAAAACATGGCGCGACTTTGTAAACAGTTTCAATGGACAAATGAGCAAGTGGATTTTATGTCTCGCGTGTTTTTTGACTTAAACTTTGCTACAATGAAAGATGGCGTGGTTCGATTGAATGACGTGCAAGAAAAGCGCAATTTGGAAGACTCACAAGTGTATAAAGTGAGAGAATATCGAATGGCGATGGAACAGAAGTTACTCTATTCTAACTACAACGAGTTGTATGCGTGGATTGAGAAGTTGATGAATTCGAAGGGGAATTCAATTTTGGAGGAAATAGTACAATGAACTTAGAAGAATTAAGAAGTTATGTAGCGATTGTAAATGATTGGCCGAAGGAAGGGATTGTCTTTAAAGATATTACCCCTCTGATGAGTCATGGAGAAGCTTACAAATTTGCAACGGATCAGATTGTGGATTACGCGAAGAAGCTAAGTGTGGATGTTATTGTCGGACCAGAAGCACGTGGTTTTATCATTGGCTGTCCAGTGGCTTATTCTCTTGGTATTGGCTTTGCGCCAGTTCGTAAACCGAATAAATTACCACGTGAAACAGTGGATATGGAATACGATTTGGAATATGGTACGAATAAGCTTTCGATGCATAAAGATGCAATTAAACCAGGGCAACGCGTGTTAATCACGGATGATTTGTTGGCGACTGGTGGTACGATTGAAGCAACGATTAAACTGGTGGAAGAATTGGGAGGCGTCGTTGCTGGGTGTGCGTTCTTAATCGAATTAACAGAGCTCGAAGGCCACAAGAAATTAGCGGGTTACGATCGTCTTATTTTAATGGATTTCTAAGTAAAGGCTATTGAATTGTGTTTTTTATGGCATAATGCAACAAAATTACTTTGTTAGCCACACAAAACATGATATAATACCAAATAAGAATCGTTTTAAAAAGCACTCATTTGCGTGGGTGCTTTTACATACTTATAATAGCTGGGATGAAGAGGGTGTGAGGGGATTATGGCTAAAGAACAAAATTTAACAGCGGATCAAGTAATTGAACTGGCTTCTCATTATATGAATGAGGAGCACCTTGCGCTTGTCAAAAAAGCCTGTGATTATGCACGGGAAGCGCACAAGGATCAGTTCCGTAAATCGGGGGAACCTTATATCATTCATCCAATCCAAGTTGCAGGGATTCTCGTTGAACTCGAAATGGATCCAGCAACAGTTGCATCAGGCTTTTTACATGATGTTGTGGAAGACACGCCTGTTACTATTCAGGATTTGGAAGAAACATTTACACCAGAGATTGCAATGATTGTTGATGGTGTAACGAAATTAGGGAAAATTAAATATAAATCACATGAAGAACAACAGGCAGAAAACCACCGTAAAATGTTCATCGCCATGGCACAAGACATTCGTGTTATGCTCGTAAAATTGGCAGACAGACTACACAATATGCGTACACTAAAGCATTTGCCAGTTGAGAAACAACGTCGGATTGCGAACGAGACGCTTGAAATTTTTGCACCAATTGCGCATCGTCTGGGGATTTCGCGTGTGAAATGGGAGCTAGAAGACACTGCACTTCGCTACTTGAATCCGCAACAATATTATCGTATTGTGCACTTAATGAAACAGAAGCGGGATGAGCGTGAGCGCTATTTGCGTGATGTGATTGATGGTGTGAATGAGAATTTGGATGACTTGCATATTAAGGCAGACATTTCGGGAAGACCGAAGCATATTTACTCTATTTATCGCAAAATGTCAGAGCAACACAAGCAGTTTAACGAAATTTATGATTTGCTGGCAGTTAGGATTATTGTGGATAGTATTAAAGACTGTTACGCGGTTTTAGGCATTATTCATACGCGCTGGAAACCGATGCCTGGCCGTTTCAAAGATTATATTGCGATGCCGAAGTCGAATATGTATCAATCGCTTCATACGACGGTAATCGGTCCACAAGGTGATCCTTTGGAAGTGCAAATTAGAACGCTTGAGATGCATCAAATTGCAGAATATGGGGTGGCGGCACATTGGGCTTACAAAGAAGGTAAAGTCATCAACTCGAAGACTTCATTTGATAATAAAATGAGCTGGTTCCGTGAAATTATTGAGTATCAGAATGAGTCAGAGAACGCCGAAGAGTTCATGGAATCGCTGAAATTAGACTTATTTACCGATGTGGTGTATGTTTTCACGCCAAAAGGAGACGTTTTTGAGTTGCCAAATGGTTCTGTACCGCTTGACTTTGCTTATCGAATTCACACGGAAATCGGAAACAAGACAATTGGTGCGAAAATTAACGGTAAAATCGTGACTTTGGATTATAAATTGAAAACGGGCGATATCATTGAAATTTTGACGTCGAAGCATTCATATGGACCAAGTCGTGACTGGTTGAAACTCGTGCAGACCTCGCAAGCCAAGAACAAGATTCGCCAATTCTTCAAGCGCCAAGCGAAGGAAGAGAATGTTGAAAAAGGTCGCGATATGGTCGAAAAAGAACTACGTCAGCTTGATTTTGAGCCTAAGAAAGTGATGACGGCGGAGAATATTAAGAAGTTAGCAGAACGGTTGAATTTTAGTCATGAAGATGACTTATTTGCGGCTGTGGGTTACAACGGTATTACAGCCTTGCAAGTCGCGAATCGCTTGACAGAGAAAGAACGTCGCGAGCGTGAACTAGAGGAGCAAACGGAGAAACTTTTAAATAAAGTGGAAACGAAAGCGAAAAACCCAGCGGACAGTAATAATGAACGCCTGAAAATTAAGCATAATGCCGGTGTGGTTGTGCAAGGTGTCGGTAATCTATTGATTCGTTTATCACGTTGTTGTAATCCGGTTCCGGGTGACGCTATTGTTGGTTACATTACAAAAGGCCGCGGGATTTCCATTCATCGTAAGGACTGTCCGAATGTCACTGGTCCTGATGTGGAACGCTTGATTGATGTGGATTGGGAAGATGCGGATATGACCGCTAAAACGGATTACAACGTCGATATTGAAGTGTTTGGTTATAATCGAAATGGGATGCTCAATGATATTTTGCAGGTCGTAAATAGCCTGACAAGCAACATTAATGGTGTAAACGCAAAAGTGGATAATAACAAAATGGCGACGCTCGTACTCACGTTGCAAATTCATAATATTAATCATTTACAACGCGTTGTGGACAAAATTAAGCAAATTCCAGATGTATATACTGTGCGTCGTCTAATGAATTAATGAAGTAGCAGGAGGGTGTTTACATGCGAGTGGTGGCACAGAGATGTTATGAAGCAAGTGTAACGATAGATGGCGAAAGTGTGGGAGAGATCGCTAGCGGGCTTTGTTTGCTCGTTGGCTTTACCCATGAAGATACGGCAGAAGACGTGGCGTATATCGCGAAAAAAATTGTAGGTTTGCGGATTTTTGAAGATGATTCGGATAAGATGAATTTATCGATAAAAGAGGCTGGTGGCGCGATATTAAGTGTTTCTCAGTTCACGTTATACGCAGATGTGAAGAAGGGAAGGCGTCCTAGTTTTACGAAATCATCTTCTCCAGATGAGGCATCTAAATTGTATGATTTGTTTAATGACATGTTAGCGGCAGAAGGACTTGTTGTGGAAACTGGGGTTTTCGGGGCTTTTATGGATGTTCGTATTGTGAACCATGGGCCGATTACGATTATTTTGGATTCACAGGAGCTTTTGGGGAAATAAGTAAATGAAAAAACCGTCAAACTTGGATTAGATTTCTAATCATGTTTGACGGTTTTTTTAGCACTTTCTATTTAAAATAATTACTCAATCCATCATAAATGGAATCGGCGACTTTTTCACGGAAACCTGAGGAGTTTATTTGCTTTTCATCAATGCTAGAGCTCACATAGCCAAGTTCTAGTAAAACAGAGGGCTGTGTGTTTTCGCGGAGCACATAGAAATCGCCAGAGCGTGTGCCGCGGTTTTTGCTTGCTAGATTATTCGCTAGACCTGCATTGATGTTGTCTGCTAGGCTTTGATCTTTATTTTTGTAATAGTAAGTTGTCTGGCCATGAACGCTGGTTTTGCTAGCATCCGGTACCGAGTCATAATGGAGTGAGATGAATGCGTCTGCGTTGTATTTCTCGGCTTTTTGGGCACGTTCTTTGAGTGAAACATACTCGTCGGAATCGCGTGTCAGAATAACTTTTGCGCCACTTTGTTCTAGGCGTTTTGCGACTACTTTAGCAGTTTTTAAGGTTATTTTTTTCTCGACTGTTCCGTTTTGACTTTGTGCGCCAGGATCGTTTCCGCCGTGTCCAGGGTCAATAACGATGGTTGCTTCCGCGAGCGATGTTGTTTTAGCTTTCGGTGCACTTTTTGTCTTGGAGCTGGATACATCGACTACCCAGTTGGCAACGTAGCCTGTAGCGCCGGATGCTGTCGTGATTTGGTACCAATCCCCTTGTACGCCTTCGATATCGTAGACTGTACCTGCGTCGACTCTTTCGACAGATTTGCTGTCACGATTTGGACCTGAACGGATATTTGTGTCATTCGAGCGGATAGTAACTGTTTGTAAACTACTACTAGATTCCTTTGTTGCTGATTCTTGCATTTTAATGAAAGACGAGCTGACCCATGCTGATTGGCCTTGATATTGAATTTGTGTCCAACCATTGGATTGTGTTGAAACCGTGATTTGATCCCCATTTTTTAATGTGCCTAGTACGGTACTGTTAGTTGATGGCTTGCTACGAACGTTGAGGCTGCCATCACTTGTAACGGTTGCTAAACTATTACTAGAAGCACTGACATCTACATTTTGAACGAGCCAGCTAGCGACATAGCCACTTTGACCATTGCTTAGGCGAACTTTATACCATTTATTTTCTTCATCAATGACGTTTAAAATCTCATTCTTTCTGACTTGAGATGTGACGTCAAAAGCGAGTCCGGGTCCGCTTCTTACATTTAATACCTCAGCTTTTACTTGTACTGTGTTGGCGTTAGCCATTGCGATTGTAGACAAAATACCTGCCGCAATGAGTAAACAAGAAAGCAAGGTAATAAATAAGAACTTGTTTTTCATTTTGACACCACCTATACTTCTAAAAAAAATATCTACTACCAAAAGATTATCATAAATCGTTACAATAGGAAACATTAAACTTGATTTTTTTATGATTATTTTAAAAAACGTTATTGACTTTCAAGACAAATTCTAGTAGTCTTAATGGTAATTAATAAATGACCGATGACGGAGAAAAGTATGGCAGGCATTTGCTAAAGCAGAGAGATAGACCCTAGGGCTGAGAGGTTTATCAATAGTTGAAATCGCCAGAAGGACACTCCAGAGGATCTTTGCTGAAAAAGCTATCGTGCTTAGTAAGTAAAGACGTTGACAGGCGTTAACTGTTTTGAGTGGGGGAATTTTTCCTCAATTTAGGGTGGTACCACGGGTTAACTCTCGTCCCTTGTTTTATTAAGTTAAGACAAGGGGCGGGAGTTTTTTGATATCCGTCTGTTGACGCTTTTTAGTGAATTAGGAGGGAATTGGCATGCAAATGAAGTTACCAAGAGGAACGCGCGATATTTTACCTGGAGAAGTAGAGAAATGGCATTATGTGGAGCGTGCTTTCCAATCAATCTGTGAAAGATTCCAATATGAAGAAATCAGAACGCCGATTTTTGAGCATACCGAGTTATTCCAGCGTGGTGTTGGTGATACGACCGATATTGTGTCTAAAGAAATGTATACATTTGAGGATAAGAAAAATCGTAGCTTGACGCTGCGTCCGGAAGGTACAGCCTCTGTGGTGCGCGCTTTTGTAGAGCATAAGCTTTTTGGTCAGGTGAATCAGCCGGTGAAATTGTATTATTCTGGACCAATGTTTCGCTACGAACGTCCGCAAGGCGCGAGACAACGCCAATTCACACAAATGGGACTTGAAGCGTTAGGCAGTAATGATCCGGCAATTGATGCGGAAATTATTTCGCTAGCCATGGCATTTTATAAAGAACTTGGTTTGGAAAACATCGAACTGGTTATTAATAGTTTAGGGGACAAAGAAAGCCGTGCCAAACATAAAGAGGCATTAGTAGCCCACTTTGAACCGAGGATTGATGAGTTTTGTGCGGATTGCCAAGTACGCTTGCACAAAAATCCGTTGCGCATTTTGGATTGTAAAGTGGATCATGCGCATCCGTTAATTGCGACGGCACCATCGATTTTGGAGTTTTTAAATGAAGAGTCGATGCTTTACTTTGAAAAAGTAAAAACATATCTGGATGCGCTTGGTATTGCGTATACGGTTGATCCGACGCTCGTTCGTGGTTTGGATTATTACAATCATACGACATTTGAAATTATGAGTACGGCGGAAGGATTTGGCGCGAAATCAACGCTTTGTGGTGGTGGTCGTTATCATGGTTTGGTGCAAGAATTTGATGGTCCAGAAACGCCAGGTATTGGTTTTGGTCTTGGTATGGAGCGTCTCTTTGCCGCGCTAGATGTCGAAGGTATTGAACTGCCGATTGCGCATGATTTGGATTGCTATGTGATTACGGCGACGGAAAGTGCGGAAGTAACGGCTGTTTCCATCGTAAACACATTGCGCCTAAACGGTTTTAGCGTGGAGAAAGATTACATGGGGCGCAAAATGAAAGGCCAACTAAAAGACGCTGATCGCAAAAATGCTCGTTTTACAATGATTCTTGGTGATACAGAAATCGAAAATAATGTATGTCAATTGAAAAACATGCAAACCGGTGAACAAACGGAAATACGACTAGATGCAGTTGTTGCTGGTTTACAACAATTATTAAAGGGGGATAAATAATGAAGAAACGAACGTTATATTGTGGAGAAGTAACAGAAAAACAAATTGGCGAAAAAGTAACATTACATGGCTGGGTGCAAAAACGTCGTGATTTAGGTGGGCTTATTTTTATTGATTTGCGCGATCGTGAAGGATTGGTTCAAGTCGTTTTCAATCCGGACTTTTCAGCAGAAGCATTAGCGATTGCAGAATCTGTTCGTAATGAATTCGTTGTGACGGTCGTTGGGACGGTAGCGGCAAGAAGTGAAGGTGCGGTAAATGATAAGTTAGCAACAGGTCGCATTGAAATTTTAGCGGAGGAAATTGAAGTTTTAAATGCTTCGAAAACACCGCCATTTTATATTGAAGATGGTGTGAACGTATCTGATGAATTGCGTTTGAAATATCGTTATTTAGACTTGCGACGTCCAGAAATGAACCAGATTTTCCAAATGCGTCACACAGCAACGAAAACATTCCGCCAAAAATTAGATCAAATGGGCTTCTTCGATATTGAAACACCTTATTTGACAAAAAGTACACCAGAAGGCGCGCGTGATTATTTAGTTCCGAGTCGCGTATATCCAGGTAATTTCTATGCGCTACCACAATCACCACAAATTTTGAAACAATTATTGATGTCTGCTGGTTTCGATAAATATTATCAAATCGTACGTTGTTTCCGTGATGAAGATTTGCGTGGTGATCGTCAACCAGAATTCACCCAAATCGATTTAGAAACTAGTTTCCTAACAAAAGAAGAAATTCAAGAGATGACGGAAGAAATGCTAGTAGCCGTTGTGGAAGCAACGAAAGGAATCAAAATCGAGCAACCGTTTCCACGTATGACATATGCAGAAGCAATGAACCGTTTCGGTAGCGATAAACCAGATGTTCGTTTTGGTTTAGAGCTACAAAACATGGCAGAAGCTGTAGCCAATGTTGATTTTAAAGTATTTACAAATGCGCTTGAAAGTGGCGGAGAAGTAAAAGCAATTAACGCCAAACAAGCGGCAGCGAAATATTCTCGTAAAGACATTGATGCGTTAGGCGAATTTGTCGGTAGATACGGCGCGAAAGGTCTTGCTTGGATGAAAGTCGAAGAAGATGGTTTTAAAGGTCCAATTGCCAAATTTTTCACGCCAGAAAACCAAGAAGTAGTAGCAAGTACGCTAAATGCCGAAGCAGGCGACTTATTATTGTTTGTTGCGGATAAAGCCGAAGTTGTTGCAGCATCACTCGGAGCATTACGCCAGAAATTAGGACAAGAATTAGAACTCATCAATCACGAAGAACTAGCTTTCCTCTGGGTAACAGACTGGCCATTGTTTGAATATGATGAAGAAGCAGGTCGTTTCGTATCAGCCCACCATCCATTCACGATGCCTCAAGACGCGTCATTACTTGAAACAGCACCAGAAAAAGCGATGGCAGAAGCATATGACATCGTCTTGAACGGTTATGAAATTGGCGGTGGCTCCTTACGTATTTACAAAAAAGAAATGCAACAACAAATGTTCCGCGCACTAGGCTTCACGGATGAAGAGGCGACAGAGCAGTTCGGTTTCCTGTTAGAAGCATTAGACCTTGGAACACCACCACACGGCGGAATCGCATTAGGTTTAGACCGCATCATCATGATTCTTGCAGGACGCACGAATTTGCGCGACACCATTGCATTCCCTAAAACAGGGAGCGCGGCAGACCCACTAACCAATGCACCGAGCGAAGTAAGTGCAGCCCAGTTAGCAGAATTAGCATTAGCGATTGAAGCGAAAAAATCGGAGTAAAGACCATTAAATAAATTGAAAAACAGGAGTCTGTACAGACCATTTTGTGAGGATGGAGTTGAAATGGATGGTATAAGATTCCTGTTTGTTTTTAGTGTGCAGTTTTCCTCTCTAATTTATCAGTTTATCTTTTCAATATTATGTTTTAATATCTTGGTAAATCAAGAGAGGTGGGTGCATAATGAAAAAATGGATTATATTTAGTTTAATAATACTTTTAATAGCTTGTGTTGCTTTAGTTATTTATGTTTCAAAAGATAATAACAACGAAGGAGAGTATGGTTATTTAATTAAAAACGGGAATGAAATTATTTTTGCTGAGAGCAAGGAGATTAAAGATAAATCGCAAAGAACAACTTTTTGCGATGGAGTTTTGAAAAAGCGAAATAATCGGGACTTTGATTCTAATATAAAAGTTATTTCAAAAATGCCGAGTAGTGCAAATAAGATTCCTACTAATACGTATGTAAAAATAATCATTAGTAAAGTAATGGAAACAGCGCCTGTACAAATCAACACTACATCCGTTGAACAAGTAAATAAAACAAATAATCTGTAAAAATTTCAGGATTTATAATTTTGGTTTTGTCCAATGCTTATAGGGAGATTAGGACAAAACGAAATTTCAAACAAAAACAAGCAGGAAATCACGAATCCCATTCTTCGGGTATGGCGTGAATCCTACTTGTTACAAATCAAGCACTTGCTACCGACTCATTTAAGTTGAGCATCAAATGAATCTTGTTTTAATTTACCGACGTATCAATCATCGTAACTTCTACATCGTTTGCTAAAATACCAGTGTTCGTTTCGTTCGACCAAAATGGGCCTTCTAGTGTTTTCTTTTCTTTGTTGCTCAGTTTATGCTTATCATAAAATCTAGCTTCTACGCTATAGCGATTACCGACTTTGATTGAATCCCATTGTGATTCATCCAAATCTAGCTTGATTTTTTTGTCTCCAGCTCCTTCAATGTTTCCTGAAATGGAATTGTCGTCATTCTTTTGCGTGACAAGAAAGTTAAACGAAACATCGATTGGAGAAGAAGAATTATGCAGAAAATAATAACCGCCTGCTAAAAACACAATCGCGATAATTGTAAAAAAGGGGATTTTTCGCATCTTTATCTATCTCTCCTTCGTATATAAAACAGCCATTAGCTACTTCTTCATTATAAGCGCTGTTTTTCAATTCGTGAAGGGGAAAAGGCGAATTCTCATTATATTTTTAGAATTAATCGCGATTTGCTGTGATTACTCTCATTTGGGATGGTCTTGGAGGGCATCAACCCCGCGTTCTCCGGTACTAATTTTAACGACTTCGGCTAATGGGTAAATAAAGACTTTACCATCGCCTGGTTCGCCAGTTCGCAACGTCTTCTTAACGACTTCTAAAACATCCTCAACAGGAACAGTACTCACGACAATTTCGATTTTCATTCGTTCGTGAATATTGTTTTCTTTCTTTTTACCACGATATAGTTCAATCAGACCTTTTTCAAGACCAGTTCCAAGTGCTTTTGTAACAGTTAGACCGCTGACACCTATTTCTGCCAGTGCTTTTTGGAAATCGTAAAAACGGTTAGGACGCGTTATAATTTCTATTTTTGTTAAGTTTGACAATAAAATCACCCCTTAATCGTGATAGGCTTTTTCGCGTGAAGCGTTAAGTCTAGCCCTTTGAATTCTTGTTCTTCGTTTACTCTGATAGGTATGAATATTTTGATAACATAAATAATGACTGTCGTAGCGACTGCAACAAAGAGAACCGTTGAACCGATTGCGATGACTTGTTTGAGCAGTAGACCTGGATTGCCGTAAAATAAACCATCTGCTCCGAGTTCGTTAATTTTTGTTGTGGCGAAAAGTCCAGTAGCAATACCGCCCCAAATGCCGCCAATACCGTGAAGACCAAAAGCATCCAACGCATCATCGTATTTAACTTTTCCTTTGAGCCAGAATACACCCCAGAAACAAATCGCGCCACCGATAAAGCCAATTAATAAGGAGCTACCAACCGTTACAAATCCTGCAGCAGGTGTGATGGAGACAAGTCCTGCAATTGCCCCGGAAATTGTGCCGAGCATTGTGGGCTTTTTATTTACCATCCATTCCACTGCAACCCAACCAATCATGCCAGCTGCTGCCGCTGTATTTGTATTGACGAATGCTGTCATTGCAACGTTATCAATCGTTAACGCGCTACCAACATTAAAACCATACCAACCAAACCAGACGAGAATACCACCAATCAAGGCAAGTGGCAGATTATGAGGAGAGGAGTTCTCCGCTTCTTTACGTCGTCCAATAATGATAGCTAAGACAAGCCCAGTAACCCCGGAACTAATATGAACTACATTCCCACCTGCAAAATCAAGCGCTCCAAGTTCGCGCAACCAACCACCATCGCCCCAAACCCAGTGAGCAACTGGTGCATAAACAAGCAATGACCACAAAATAATGAAAATTAAGTATGCCGCAAAATTCATTCGTTCTGCAAAAGCCCCTGAAATAATCGCTACTGTCAAAATCGCGAATGTCATTTGAAACATCATGAAGAGTATATGTGGAATCGCATCGGAATACGTTGCATTGGCATCAAAACCGACGCCGTGTAAGAATGTCCAATCGAAACTGCCGATAAAAGCATTCCCAGGTGCAAAAGCAAGGGAATAGCCAACAATGACCCAAAGAATCGAAATAAGTGCCATTGAACTAAAGCTATACATTGCTGTACTAAGCACATTCTTGCTACGAACCATCCCTCCATAAAATAAAGCTATCCCAGGCGTCATTAACCAAACAAGCAAGGTACAGAAAAACATAAATACGGCTTCCATGTGCCACTCTCCTTTTTGTTAGATAATCTAACATTGATATTTTGTTTATGTGATAATAATACTGCAAACTGAAAATAAAGCAAGTTATTTTAACTGAAAATTTAAATTTTGTTAGATAATCTAACATACAGCGCTTTCTTTTTATGGTTTTTGGCTGATATAGGATGCGAGATATAATTTTCTGTCTATTGGAAGTTAATTTTTTGTAAGGAAATAGATGACATCGAGATGTGATTGGGTTGTTTATGAGGGCAAGAAAAAAGACGGTATCAACGGGCTCTCACATAGTTGCGTGAGACTGTTGATATCGCCTTTATTAAATGTAGAACATATAGCCATCGACAAGCGGGTCATCGCCGTGGCTTGCTAGGTCTTCCAGTGTGGTGCTATCTAAAACGTCTTTAACTGCATTTCGAATACGCATCCAGAGTTCGCGTTGTGCGGCTTCCTCGTCTTCTATGCTTTCTACAAGCACGATTGGGCCTTCTAATGTACGAATGATGTCGCCGGCAGTGATTTTTGCTGGCTCGTCACCAAGTATATAGCCACCGTGTGCTCCGCGGATACTTTTTACGATACCTGCATTTCGCAATGGGCCAATCAGTTGTTCTAAATAATGTTCGGATAAGCCTTTCTTTTCAGCAATGGAGCGCAAGGAGATGGGGCCTTGTCCGAAACATCGCGTCAATTCTAATACAATCGTTAAGCCATAACGGCCTTTTGTCGTGATTTTCATAATAACCTCCAAGTGTGTGTATGTAAAAATTCTTCTTATGATTCCCAAAGTAATTATAAAGCAATTTGGCAAAAGATGCGAGCAAAAGAATGATTTGAGTGGAAGAACATGTGTTCTTGTGTTATAATAAGAGGCTAGAGAGTCTACTTAATTCAGTGAAGTGCGGAGGAATGTTGTTATGGCTATTCAACCACTAGCTTATCGTATGAGGCCGAAGTCGCTTGATGATATTGTTGGGCAGACACATTTGGTTGGGAAAGACAAGATTATATATCGAATGGTGAAGGCGAAGCAATTGTCTTCAATGATTTTATATGGACCGCCTGGTATTGGGAAAACATCAATTGCTAGTGCGATTGCAGGAAGTACGAAATATGCGTTTCGGATGTTGAATGCGGTAACTAATAATAAGAAGGATTTGGAGATTGTTGCGGCGGAGGCGAAGATGAGCGGGACGGTTATTTTGCTTTTGGATGAGGTACATCGTTTGGACAAGCCGAAACAAGATTTTTTATTACCGCATTTAGAGAGTGGCCAGATTATTTTGATTGGGGCAACGACGAGTAATCCGTATATTGCGATTAACCCAGCGATTCGGAGTCGGACGCAGATTTTCGAGCTAAAGCCATTATCGGTGGAAGATATTGCGTTAACAATGGAGCGGGCGCTTGCCGATTCAGAGCGCGGACTAGGGACGTACGATGTCGTGTTGGATTCGGATGCGAAGACGCACTTGGCGACGGCTAGCAATGGCGATGTCAGAAGTGCGCTGAATGCATTGGAACTTGCGGTGATTTCATCAGAGCCAGATGCAGAAGGTAACATTCATGTGACGTTAGAAGTCGCCGAGGAGTGTCTGCAACGCAAGAGTTTGGCGCATGATAAGGATGGGGATGCGCATTATGATGTTTTGAGCGCTTTTCAAAAATCTGTTCGTGGAAGTGATGTGAATGCGGCGTTGCATTATATGGGGCGCCTTATTGAGGCTGGCGATTTGGTTAGCATTAGCCGGCGTTTATTAGTGATGGCTTATGAGGATGTGGGACTTGCAAATCCGCAAGCTGCAACGCATACGTTATCAGCGATTCAGACGGCGGAGAAAATCGGTTTTCCAGAAGCACGGATTCCGCTTGCTAATGCGGTCATTGAGTTATGTTTATCACCGAAATCCAATTCTGCTATCAGTGCGATTGATGCAGCGCTGGCAGATATTCGGGCGGGTCAAAGTGGTGAAGTTCCGGATCATCTGCGAGACGGTCATTATTCTGGCGCGAAGGAGCTTGGTAGGGCGCTTGATTATAAATACCCGCATAGTTATGAGAGCGCATGGGTGGATCAGCAGTATTTACCAGATCGTTTATTGAAAGCGAAGTATTATGAACCGAGGCTGACGTCGAAATATGAACAGACGATTGCTGGGGTATATGAGAAGATTAATAGTAATAAAAAGGAATAGAACGCTTACAATTGGTTGTCTTTGTACATCATTCGTAAAAGAAGTTACACATTTTTCGCGATTTTAAAGTCTTCCAAATTGAAATATCCATATTTTTATGATATTCTTAGGTCAATAAAGGAACCCTAATGTATGCGTTATGGTGCCAATATTATTGAACCGAACAATTTGATCTACCTAGGGAGCTTAAGTTCGAGCGTGGCGCACATGCCCTTACACGGGGACTTGTAAGACGTTAGACAGGGCACCCACCTGCTGTCTTGATAGCGGGTTCAAACAATGGTATCAAAGGACGGTACGATTGGGGCTCCTTTATTATGAATTAGCGATAACAGTGCTTCGGTTTGTGAACGGTCTATGACTGTTTGCAAAGATGAGGTGCTTTTTTTATGGGTATTTGTGAACATACGTACTGGTTCTTTGCTTTCGGGCGTATTTCTTGCTAAAATGGGATGTGTTACAAAAATGATTTTTAAAGGCTGAAATTCAGTTTTTTAAATAGAAAGAAGCGATTTTATGGAACGTGTATACTTGGATCATGCAGCAACTAGCCCAGTTCATCCTGAGGTTGTGCAGGCAATGTTGGCTAGTTTCACGAATAATTATGGGAATCCCTCTAGCATTCATTATGCGGGGAGAGAGGCAAGGAAGTCACTGGATGAAGCGCGGGCCATTGTGGCGCAGAGTATTCAGGCTGATGAGCGAGAGATTGTGTTTACAAGTGGCGGCACGGAAGGTGATAATATTGCGCTGATTGGTGCGGCGCTGGCGAACAAGGAGCATGGTACGCATATTATTACGACGGCGATTGAGCATCCAGCGGTACTTGAGACGTGTAAATATTTAGAGACGCAAGGCTTTATGGTGACGTATTTGCCTGTGGATAGTGATGGCGTGATTTCGCTTGCGGATTTTGATGCGGCACTTACGGATGAGACGGTGCTTGTTTCTGTGATGTATGGAAATAACGAGATTGGCTCATTACAGCCGATTCGAGAGATTGGTGAGCGTTTGGCGAATCATACGGCGCTTTTTCATACGGATGCGGTGCAGGCGTTTGGGATGTTTGATATGGATGTAACGCAGCTTGGTGTGGATTTGTTGACGGTGACGGCGCATAAGATTAATGGGCCGCGTGGGATTGGCTTTTTATACGTGAAGAATGGCGTGAATTTAGTATATCCGTTTCATGGTGGTGAGCAGGAGCGCAAGCGTCGGGCTGGGACGGAGAATTTGTCGGGGATTAGCGGTCTCGCGGAGGCTGTACGGATTGCACAGGAGTCAAGAAAGCAGAAACGGTCGGATTTTATGGAGTATAAGCAAGTGTTCGTTGATACTTTTGAGGAGGCAGGAATTGTTTTTGAGGTGAATGGAAAGCTTCGGCATAGTTTGCCACATGTAATGAATGTGCGCTTTCCTGGTGTTTCAGTGGAGCAGTTGTTGATGAATTTGGACATGGAAGGAATTGCTGTTTCTAGTGGTTCTGCTTGTACAGCGGGCACGGTAGATCCTTCGCATGTACTCGTTGCATTGTTTGGTGAAGACCATGATGGCGTGCGCGAGTCTATTCGAATTAGTTTTGGTCTTGGAAACACGTATGAGGAAATGGAACAAGTAGCAGCAGAAATTGTAAAAGTTGTAGAACGACTTCGTAAATAAATGTGAGGAGCAAATGAAATGGATAATAGTAAGACACGGGTAGTTGTTGGTATGTCTGGCGGCGTGGACTCGTCGGTGACGGCTTATTTGTTGAAGCAACAAGGCTATGATGTCATCGGAATTTTTATGAAAAACTGGGATGACACGGATGAAAACGGTTTTTGTACGGCAACGGAAGATTATGATGACGTGATTCGTGTGGCAAACCAAATTGGTATTCCATATTATGCGGTGAATTTTGAGAAGGAATATTGGGACAAGGTGTTTACGTACTTTTTGGATGAGTATAAATTAGGACGGACGCCGAATCCGGATGTGATGTGCAATAAAGAAATTAAGTTTAAGGCGTTTTTGGAACATGCGGAAAGCTTGGGTGCAGATTTTGTGGCAACGGGGCATTATGCGCGCGTAGAAACGATTGATAATGAAGTGAAAATGTTGCGCGGGGTGGACCGAAACAAAGATCAAACGTATTTCTTGAATCAATTATCTCAAGCGCAAATTGCAAAAGTGATGTTCCCTCTTGGAGGCATGGAAAAACCAGAAGTTCGCAAAATTGCGGAAGAGGCTGGGCTCGCAACAGCTGGTAAGAAAGATAGTACGGGAATTTGCTTTATTGGTGAACGGAATTTCAAGCAGTTCTTGAGTGAGTATTTGCCAGCGCAACCAGGTCCGATGAAGACATTAAATGGAAAAACAATGGGGCAACATGATGGTTTAATGTATCATACGATTGGGCAACGACACGGCTTAGGTATTGGTGGAGACGGTGATCCTTGGTTTGTTGTTGGGAAAGATTTAGCAAACAATGTGCTATTCGTGGAGCAAGGCTTTGAGCATGAAAGTTTGTATTCGGATTCGTTGATTGCAACAGACATGAGTTTCATATCGGACCGACCAAAAGAAGCGGTGTTTCATTGTACGGCGAAGTTTCGTTATCGTCAAGAAGATGTTGGCGTGACGGTACATTTGTTGGATGGAAACAAAGCAAATGTTGTTTTTGATGAGCCAGCTCGCGCGGTAACTCCGGGTCAAGCACTTGTTTTGTATGATGGAGAAATTTGCTTAGGTGGCGGAACGATTGATGAGATTTATAAAGAGGATGCACAATTAAAATATGTAGGTTAATGACTAGAAAAGAGTTTGGGTAACGGGACGCTGGTTTCCCAGGCTCTTTTTTTAGAAATGAGGATATGTATGAAAAAGACGCTTTGGATTGTATTGGTAGTTTTGATTTTAGCGATTGGGGGCAGTTATTTTTATTTTAATACGTCACCGAGTAATTTTGCGGAAGAGGCTGGGAATTCGACGAAGCAAGTGGATGTCGTGGACGATAGTGGCTTCTTGATGTTTACGCCGTTAAATCAAGATGTGAAGGAAAGTGTGATTTTTTATCCAGGTGCGTTTATTGATGCACTGAGTTATGCTCCGATGGCGAAAGGGCTTGCGGATGCTGGGTATAAAGTGTATATTGCGGAAATGCCGATGGATTTGGCTGTTTTTGGGAAGAATAAGGCGGCGGATATTGTAGATACGAATACGGATGAACATTTCGTGATTGGTGGACATTCACTTGGTGGTGCTATGGCAGCGCGATTTGCGCATGACAATATGGCGGATTTGGACGGGATTTTCTTTTTGGCAAGTTATGCGGATGAGAAAGGTTCCCTTGCAAAAGCGAATTTTCCGGCGTTATCGATTACAGCGACTCGTGATGGTGTGTTGAACTGGGATACGTATAACAAAAACAAGAAATACTTACCGGAAAACACGACGTTTGTCTCGATTAAAGGTGGGAATCACGCTCAATTTGGCGCGTATGGAAAACAAAATGGCGATAACGATGCGACGATTAGCGTGACAAAGCAAACAGAGGAGACCGTGACGGCTATAAAAGATTGGCTGGCGCTTGCGGTAAAATAGGAGGAAATGAACGTGGATAAAAATGCACAAGGTATTGAGGCAATGCAAAATAATGATTTGGAGACAGCGGTACGACTTTTCACAGAAGTGATTGAAGAGCATCCGAATGATCCGGTAGGTTTTATTAATTTTGGGAACGTTTTGTTATCTATGGATGATTTTGAACGTGCAGAGCGGTTTTTTGAGCGTGGGATTGAGCTTGATCCGAAGGCTTCTGCGGCGTATTATAGTTTAGGAAATTTGTATTATGTGTTGGAGCGCTATCAGGATGCGGCGAAGCAATTTGAACAGGCGATTGCAACGGGGCTTGAATCGGCGGATGTTTATTTTATGATTGGTATGAGTTTTATGCAGATGGAAGAGTCGCGCCTTGCGATTCCTTATTTGCTTCGTGCTGTGGAATTGGCGCCGGATGATGTAGAAGCGGCTTTCCAATACGGGATCGCTCTTGCGAAGTCGGATATGTTTGAAGAGGCCATTGCGGCACTTGAGAATGTCTTGATGCTAAAACCGAACGATGCGGATGCGCTATACAATATTGGTGCGGCTTATCTGGCGTGGCAGGGGGATTTGGTAGTCGGTAAAAGTTACTTTGAAAAAGCGGTGGAAAGTGACGCGAATCATGAATTAGCGGCGAATGCATTGGCGGCGATTCAAGATTTAGAAGCTAGCGGAAATTAGAAAAAAGAGTAGACGGAAGGTGGTGGGAAAATGGACACGCAAGAAACGTTGGGATTGCTAGGCGAGAACGAAGAATTGTACATGAAAGGACTCGTGATGTCGACGATTTTTCATAATAGTGAAAACTTGTTTTCTGTTGTGCGGATTCAAGTGCAAGATACGAATACGACGTGGGACGAGAAGGACATTGTGGTGACTGGCTTTTTTCCCGCCCTTCATGAGCAAGAGGTGTACATATTTCATGGGAAACTGATGGATCACGCCAAATTTGGACAGCAGTTTAAAGCGGACCGATTTAAAAAGGACATACCGCAAACAAAACAAGGCGTTGTGCAATATTTGTCTGGCGAACTTTTTAAGGGAGTTGGTAAGAAGACGGCGGAACGGATTGTGGATACGCTTGGCGAGGACGCGATTAGTCGTATTTTGAGTGATCCTAGTTTGCTACAAACGGTGCCGCGGTTGCCGCTTGAGACGGCGGAGAATTTGTTGGATTCGCTTCGTGAGAATCAAGGTTTGGAACATATTATGGTGAGTCTGAATGATTATGGTTTTGGACCACAGCTTTCAATGAAAATTTTTCAGGCGTATAAGCAGGATACGTTGAATGTGCTGGAGGGCAATCCTTATAAGCTGATTGAAGATGTGAAGGGGATTGGTTTTAACCGGGCGGATGAGTTGGGACGCAAGCTTGGGCTTGGCGGGAACCATTATGCGCGGTTGCAGGCGGCGATTTTGTACATGTTGGAGCAGGAGTCGTTGCAGCAAGGGAATGTGTTTATGGAGCGGGAAGTGTTGCTGGAATCGGTGACGCAGTTGCTGGAAAACAGTGAACCGATTCGGATTGAGCAGGAGGAACTTGTGAAGCAATTGTCGGCGCTTGAGGAAGATATGAAGGTGATGACGGAGAACACGCGGGTGTATTTGCCTTCGCTTTATTTTGCGGAGTCTGGATTTGCGGCGCATGTGAAGCGAATGATGAAGCAGAAGCATTACGAGGATCTTTTTCCAAAATCGGAGTTTTATATTGCGCTTGGTGAGCTGGAGGAACGGATTGGGGTTTCTTACGGGGAAACGCAGAAGGTTGCGCTTGAAAAGGCCTTGATGTCTCCGATGTTGATTTTGACTGGTGGGCCAGGTACAGGGAAAACGACAGTTATTAAAGGGATTGTGGAGCTTTATGCTGAGCTTAACGGTGTTAATTTGGACCCGATGTCGTATAAGGATGGGCAGAAGTTACCGATTTTGCTAGCTGCGCCAACAGGACGTGCGGCGAAACGAATGACGGAATCAACGGGGCTTCCAGCGATGACGATTCATCGTTTGCTGGGAATGAACGGGCAAGAGCAGTTGGATGATGATAACGAGCGTTCCATTGAAGGAAAGTTGCTCATTATTGATGAGATGTCGATGGTCGATATTTGGCTGGCGAATCAGCTTTTCCGGGCCTTGCCGGCGAGCATGCAAGTCATTTTAGTTGGAGACCAAGATCAGTTGCCTTCTGTAGGACCAGGCCAAGTTTTGAAAGATATGTTGCGTTCGCAGGAAATTCCGACGGTGGAGTTAACGGATATTTATCGTCAAGAGGATGGTTCATCGATTATTGAGTTGGCCCATGACATTCGTCAAGGTTTCCTACCAACGACATTCACCAAAAATAGTGCGGATCGCTCTTTCTTTCATTGTACAGTGAATCAAATCGCCGAAGTCGTTGAAAAAGTCGTGGAAAACGCGAAGAAAAAAGGATTTCGGGCAAAAGATATTCAAGTTTTGGCGCCAATGTACCGCGGGCCTGCAGGAATCGATGTTTTAAATCGCAAAATGCAGGAGATTTTCAATGCTAATCCAGACGGAAAGCGTAAAGAAGTGAAGTTTGGTGATGCGGTTTTTCGAATTGGAGATCGGGTTTTGCAACTGGTGAATCAGCCGGAGAAAAATGTTTTCAATGGTGATTTTGGCGAGATTGTCTCGATTATTTATGCGAAGGAAAATACGGAAAAACAAGATATGGTTGTGGTGCAGTTTGATCAGACGGAGGTCGAGTATTTCAGGCAGGAATTTGGTCAGTTAACACATGCGTATTGTTGTTCAATTCATAAAGCGCAGGGCAGTGAGTTTCCAATTGTCATTTTGCCAGTGGTGCGGAGTTATTACCGGATGTTGCGACGTGATATTTTGTATACGGCGGTGACACGGAGCAAGCAATTCTTGATTATTTGCGGGGAAGAAGACGCGTTTCGTATGGGTGTCGAGCGGATTGATGAAGAAAAGCGAAATACGACGTTGTACGAGCGACTGCTAAGCGAAGAGGAGATGTTGGCAACGGTGAGCAATCGGAAGTTATTGACGGAGGAAAATTGGGCGCAGATCGATCCGATGATTGGGATGGAAGGAATCACGCCGTTTCAATTCATGCGAGCTTGAATAGGAGTCTAAATATGAAAATAATAAAATTACAGAACGAGGAAATTGCACGAATTGTAAGTGATGAAGTATCAATTAAGGATACACAAACATTGCTTGATATCGTTATGGGCGTGCAATATGAAACTGGATATCGTCAAATTATCGTGGACAAAGCTACTATTTTAGAAGCTTTCTTTGATCTCAAAACAAAATTATTAGGCGAGGCATTTCAAAAATTAGTAATATATCAACAACGACTTGCCATTATTGGTGATTATTCTAGTTATGTTAGCAAGAGCTGGCAAGATTATATGTTCGAGAGTAATAAGGGGAATAATGTGTATTTTGTTGCGACAGAGCTGGAAGCTGTGGAGAAATTAAAACGATGAAAAAGAAGATCCTCCTTTTAAAATGATAAAGGGAGAATCTTCTTTTTGTGTGGTATCTTATTTTTTTCAAGCTTTGAGGGGATAGCACTTTTAGCTAACAGATGAACGTTCTATAATTCTTTGTCCGTAAAGAAGGGTAGTGAGATAGTGAAAGTCGTTCCTTTATTTGGCACACTATGCACGCTAACCTCACCATCATGATAGCTAATCAGTTGCTTCACAATCGAAAGTCCAATGCCAGATTCGCCAAACTTCGTACTCGTCCGCGACATGTCCGCTTTATAGAAACGATCCCAAATTTGCTCCACTTCGGATTCATCCATGCCAATCCCAGTGTCACTAATTTCAAAAATAGTTGCTTTATATTCCTGCTTGGCTGAAAGTGTAATCGTCCCATTCTCGGTAAACTGAATACTGTTTTTCACGATATTAATAAAGACTTGCATCAATCGATCATAGTCCGCAAAAATTTGCACAGAATCTGGCGCGTCCACAATAATTTGGTTGCCTTTATCCTCGGCTGTCAATTGCAACTGGTCTTTAATAATATCCAAAAATTCATGCGCTGTAAATGTCGTCTTATTTAGTTGAATCTGATTAGAACGAATCCGCTCATAATCCAGGTTTTCATTCACAAGCCGAGCCAAACGTCTTGCTTCCGTATCAATCAATGCAATACAACGATCCGTCTCGCTTTTCGGAATAATGTCATTCACTAAACCTTCCGTCAAACCACTAATCGTCGTAAGCGGTGTCCGCATTTCGTGAGAGACGTCCGCGATAAACTGGCGGCGGCGTTTTTCCTGACGCTCAATTTCAATGGCCGATTCTTCCAACGTTTGCGTCATCTTATTGAAATCCCCAGCAAGCGCGCCAATCTCATCAATCGAACTCTCTTTCAAACGCACACTATAATTGCCTTTAATTACTTCCTTGGTCGCCGAACTCAATTTTCGGAACCGATTCACTTGCAGTTTGGCAATAATCGCACTCAAAATAAGGGCAATCGTAATTGAAATAAGAATCGTATAGAACACGTACCAATTAATTTTACCGATAACTTTCTCGGTACCACTAATCGGTGAAGTCAACATGATCCCACCAGCAAATTCACCATTTTTTTCAATCGGAATACTCACGCGCGTCAACTGCTCGCTAAAACGCGTATCCATCAATGTCGAAACCGTTTTACTATCCTGTAACTCCTTCCATTCATCTGTTTTTAAACGAAAATCAGGAGGGAGAGGACGGTCATTTTTCGGATAAATAATCGCTGCCGTATCATCGAAAATTACATAATGAATATTCTTCACGCTCAAAATCTGCTGATACGTCCGCAAAATAGGGCTCGCCACTTCCTCGCTTGACATGCCTTGCACATCTTTCGCAATCTCTTCTCCGTAAGCCGTCAAATCCGCAACCTCAGACTGATACAAATAATCCTTCATAAAATGCGAAATCAACAAGCCAATCATCAAACACGCAATGAACAAAATAATAAACTGTGTCAAAAAAAAGCTGATAAAAGTATTTAAATTTCATGCGACTCATTCCGTTTCATCAAATTTATAACCAACGCCCCAAATCGTATGCAAAAATGGATGCGCTTCCGTGGCGATTTTCTTGCGGAGTCGCTTAATATGCACATCTACCGTCCGCTCATCCCCGTAAAACTGATATCCCCAAACCTGCTCCAACAACTGCTCCCGTGAGAAAACCTGGCGTGGATGCTGCATTAAGAAGTATAACAAATCAAATTCCTTCGGCGTCAGCGCTTCAAGTAACTTACCTTCAAAATAAATTTCCCGCGTCTTTTTACTAATTTTGAAATAGGTTGTTTCTAATATATCATCGTCTTCTACAGCTTTTACCGACTGGCTTTGTCCTTTACGACGAGTTACGGCTTTAATCCGCGCCATCAACGTCAGCGGGCTAAACGGCTTCGTCACATAATCATCCGCGCCAATCTCAAGACCAAGCACCTGATCGGATTCTGATTCTTTCGCCGTCAAAATAATAATCGGCACATCACTCGTCTCGCGAATTTTGTGACAAATCGTCATGCCATCCATACTTGGCAACATCAAATCAATAATCACAATATCCCAATCGTCCTTGCCAAACGTTTCAAAACCTTCCAACCCATCATGCACAAACGTTGCGTCTATCTTTTCCTTCATAAAAAACATTTCAATCATCGTACAAACACTGACATTATCCTCAATCATTAATAACTTCATCATTTTTGCCTCGCTCTCATTATAGCTCTCTCTTAAAACTAGACTAAAAAGCCCTCGAAATCAAGCTAAATAATGTTTTTCCTAAAAGTTTAAAACACCGCACACAATTTGTTCATATTTTTTTCTACACCTTACCTCTAATCTTATAAACAGAGCAAGACGAAATGGAGGAAACGATATGAATTTTATCAAACGAGCATTACTTAGTATGAAGGCACGAAAAGGAAGAACAATATTGCAATTATTTATTTTTACAATTGTGTGTGTCCTTATTCTTTCCGGATTTACTATTCAATCCGCTGCAAATAAAGCGAGTGAACTAGCACGAAAAGAACTTGGGGGGAGACGTGACATTATCCGTTGACCGCGAAAAACAAATGGAGGCACAACAAAAAGAATCCTCCAGCAGTAGCAATGGAAGCACAACACAGCGACGCATGTTTGAATCAACACCAATCGCCGTATCCGCAACTGAAAAATTAGCCAAATTAGACCACGTAGCGGGTTATAATCTTTATTCCAACACACAAGCACTAGCATCTGGCTTTGACCCAATTAAATCATCCAATGATACATCCCAAGATAGCTCTTCATCCACAACACAACAAGGGCCAAGAGGGGAGAATAGCAATGATACAAACCGTCCGCAAATGGTTCAAGCAGACTTGAGCGTATCAGGCGTTCTAGACTCTGCCACAGCAACAAAATTTAAAGCTGGAACAGACAAATTAGTATCTGGAAAAGCAATCACAGCAAGCGATGTTGGCAAGAATGTTGTCATGATTGAAAAAACACTTGCAGAAGAAAACGACCTTAAAGTCGGTGATAAAATTAAAATCCAATCAAGCGACGAAGCAACAACAGTAGAACTTACGATTCAAGGTATTTACGAAACAAATGATTCAGGAAGCGATGCAGCAACAAACTTCTCCTTCTTAAATCCATACAATACGATTTACGTACCATACACAGTGGCTAATACCATCAAAGGCAGCGACAGCAAAGATACCGTTGATTCCGCGATTTATTTCATGGATGACGCAGCAAACATCAGTGCTTTTGAAAAAGAAGCAAAACAAGTATCCGCAGTAGATTGGGATACGTTCAAATTAGACGCAAATGACGCTGTTTACCAACAAATGATTGGCCCAATCGACAATGTAGCTTCCTTCTCTAAAAATGTCGTATATATCGTATCTATCGCAGGAGCTTTAATTCTAGGGCTACTCGTTATGATGCAAATTCGAGAACGAAAATATGAAATGGGTGTATTACTTGCAATCGGTGAAAAACGCTCGAAACTAGTTGGCCAGTTCTTAGTTGAAATTTTGGTAGTGGCGGTCTTGTCATTCGGAATTGCCGCGGTAAGTAGCCATTATGTGGCGCAAGTCGTCGGAAACCAATTATTGACACAACAAAACGCAACCGCATCGGAAAACACATCAAGCAGTAACCAAAGAGGTCCAGGCGGAAACGGTCGTGGCCCAGGATTTGGCGCATCACTAACAGCGAACACAAGCGAAATCAAATCACTAGATATCCAAGTAAGCCTAGAAGACATGTTGAAAATGGGCGGAATCGGCGTTGGCATTGCCTTCATCTCTGTATTACTACCATCGATCCTTGTTCTACGCATGAATCCAAAAACAATCTTAACAAAACAAGAATAGGAGCGTGACCCACAATGACAAAAATTCTCGAATTCACCGACGTAACATATAGCTATAACCAAAGCGATAATCCCATTTTAGACAACATTAACTACACATTCGCAACCGGCGTTTTTTACACCGTCGTAGGTAGCTCAGGATCAGGAAAAACGACTTTCCTATCCTTGGCTGGCGGACTTGACGCACCAAAAGGCGGCGACATCTTTTACAAAGGCTTATCACTCAAAAAAATCGGCCTAAACAGATACCGCAATCAATACGTGTCAATCGTGTTCCAAAGCTACAACTTACTAACTTACATGACAGCCCTTCAAAACGTGACAACCGCAATGGAAATCACCCATGTGAATCAAAAAGACAAAAAACAATTCGCACTCGACATGCTAGCTAAAGTAGGCATCGACGAAAAAAATGGCTCGCCAAAAAGTACTAACATTGAGTGGCGGCCAGCAACAACGCGTTTCCATCGCCCGAGCATTGTGTTGCGAAACCGATTTAATCGTAGCAGACGAACCAACAGGAAACCTCGATGAACGCACAAGTAAGGAAGTCGTCACACTATTCCAAGACCTAGCACACAAAGAAGGCAAATGCGTCATCATGGTAACGCATGACCCCGAAATTGCTAAAGTATCTGACGTAAAAATAACGATGAAGAACGGTAATTTTGAAGTGAAAGAACAAATTGCCGCAATGGTATAACGAAAAAACTCGCCTGATGAAGCGTCATTGCTGACTCGGCGAGTTTTGTTCTTATAAAAAGATTAAAAAACGATGATTCCACATTGCTTCATGATACCAGATAAGCTCGTATTATCCATTTTCATACTTCATCGGTAAGCCCATTTTCTCAGCAAGCACTAGAAAAAAAGCTTTATCAATCTCGAAATGCCCATAACGAAGAGAAGAACGGTATTTTTGCCACGCATCTAGTTTCGAAATAGCATGTAACGGAACTTCCTTCGCATTAGGAAAAAAATCAACATCCTTTCGATAAGGAATAAAAGTCTCTGTCATTGCAAAAGGATACACATCCGAACCCTTCACACGCCCAATAGCTGTAAAACATTGGCACATCTCTTTGCTTCCAAGTTCCCGCTTCGGACTATAATAAATCAACCAATCCCCAGGCTTCATCCGTTTCAATGGAGCCTCTTTTCCATGACATAACTGTGAAAAACCACCTTCAACACCGAGTGTAACATGATTCAAAGATGCCACACCAATCCAATATTTTGTCACTTTAATCATCTTCTTTCGTTAATTCTTGTAAGGCATGCTGGAATTGTTTCAACTCCGACACATTGGAAAAAAAGACTGTATCAATATTTTCAACAATCGGAAGTGCGATTTCAAGTTTCGCCTGACCAGCGTGAGTGAGTGAAATTGCTTTTGCACGTGGATCATTTTTGGCTACCGTTCGCCAAATAAGTGCCTTTTTTTCAAGCAATTTTAAAACCTGAGAGACCGTCATTACATCCATGTCCGAAAAATTTGCGATAGTCACTTGAAAAACTTCCTCACTGGATTGAGAAAGATACCCAACAGCGGTCAAAACAACAAATTGCGGATGCGTTAAATCAATCCCTTGTAGCGCTTGTTTAACGCGTGTATGCCAATGATTATATGCTCGCATGAATAGAAATCCAGTAGACTCAGAAGCATTACGCCCGAATTTTGATGGGAAATCCATGTCTAGCCCCTCCTTTTTAATATGTACACTTATTATATGTCTATTTACAATTTCAGTCAAGCAAACATACTTCATTAATCATTGACACAGCCAGACACATCCTTTATAATTTCAAGTATCATACAATTAAAAATAGTGTGAGCCTAAAGAAAGACGCGCGTTTACTAGAGAAGTGTTCCTTGGCTGTAAGAACACAAACGAGATGCGATTTCTGTGCTAACTCACGATTACGATGGCTATTTTTCGTTTTCCCGCGTTAAGGGATTTAAAGAGGTAATGATTCAAGTCTTATATCATTGCAAACAGGGTGGTACCGCGAACATATTCGTCCCTGTGTTGCGAGACGATATAAGGCTTTTTGTTTTGTATCCATGCTCGCGCCAATCAAAAGGAGGAAATAAAGATGAAGCAATTATCAAGTGCTGAAGTAAGACAAATGTTCCTAGACTTTTCCAGGAAAAAGGGCACCAAGTGGAGCCAAGCGCACCGCTCGTACCAATTAACGACGCATCATTATTATGGATTAATAGTGGCGTTGCAACACTAAAAAAATATTTTGATGGCAGTGTCATTCCAGATAATCCTCGTATTACCAATGCACAAAAATCAATCCGTACAAATGATATCGAAAATGTAGGAAAAACAGCGCGTCACCACACATTTTTTGAAATGTTAGGGAATTTTTCCATTGGAGATTACTTTAAAGAAGAAGCCATCGTCTGGGCTTGGGAATTCCTAACGAGCCCGAAATGGATTGGCTTTGATCCCGATAAATTATACGTAACGGTTTATCCAGAAGACGAAGAAGCAAAAAATATTTGGAAAGAAAAAGTTGGTTTAACAGACGATCATATTGTGCCAATTGAAGATAATTTTTGGGATATTGGGGAAGGCCCAAGTGGTCCAGATAGTGAGATTTTCTATGACCGTGGCGAAGCTTATGGCAATAATCCAACTGACCCAGAACTATATCCAGGCGGTGAAAATGAGCGTTACTTAGAAATCTGGAACCTCGTATTCTCGCAATTCAATCACAATGCAGACGGCACATACACACCACTTCCAAAGAAAAACATCGATACAGGGATGGGGCTAGAACGTATGGTTTCCATTATCCAAGATGCGCCAACAAACTTCGAAACAGATTTATTCATGCCGATTATTCGTGAAGTAGAAGCAATTTCAGGAGAAAAATACGGTCAAAACCCAGAAACAGACACGGCATTTAAAGTCATCGCGGACCACATTCGTACTGTAGCATTTGCCATTGGCGACAGCGCATTGCCATCAAACGAAGGACGAGGCTATGTATTACGTCGTTTACTGCGCCGTGCCGTTCGTTACGCCAAAAACATCAACATCAACGAGCCGTTTATGTACAAACTTGTCCCAGTAGTCGGCCAAATCATGAACAGCTACTACCCAGAAGTTGAAAAACAAACTGAATTCATCCAAAAAATCATCCGTACAGAAGAAGAACGCTTCCATGAGACGCTAAACGAAGGCTTAGCTATTTTAGAAGAAATGATGACTGCTGCGAAAGAATCAGGCCAAATGAGTGGTGCAGATATTTTCAAGTTGTATGATACATTTGGTTTCCCAGTCGAATTGACAGAAGAATACGCCGAGGACAATGGCTTAACAGTGGATCATGCTGGTTTTGAAGAAGAAATGAACAAACAACGAGATCGTGCTCGAAATGCCCGCGCTGACGTCAAATCGATGAGCGTGCAAACCGAATTACTAACGAGTCTTACTGAAAAGAGCCGATTTGTAGGCTATGAAGCAACAACAGTCGCTACCGAAGTGCTTTATATCATTAAATCAGGTAGTCTAGCCGAAAGTGCGTCACGTGGTGAAAAAGCGCAAGTCATCTTCAAAGAAACGCCGTTTTTATGCAGAGAGTGGTGGACAAGTAGCTGATCATGGCGTCATCACAAAAGCAGGATTCACAGCAACCGTTTTAAACGTTCAAAAAACACCAAACAAACAAAATATCCACGAAATCCGCATTGAATCGGGTAGTCTCAACAAAGGCGACCATGTGACACTAGAAGTAGACAAAGAATCTCGCCGCGGGATCATCAAAAACCATACAGCAACCCATCTATTACACCGTGCCCTAAAAGACGTATTAGGTGATCACGTCAACCAAGCAGGTTCCCTTGTAGAACCGAACCGTTTGCGCTTTGATTTCTCACATTTTGGCCAAATTACAGAAGCCGAACTATCCAAAATGGAACACATCGTTAACCGTAAAATCTGGGATCAATTGGCTGTTGACATTAAAGAAATGCCAATCAAAGAAGCAAAAGAGCTCGGTGCTATGGCGCTTTTTGGCGAGAAATATGGCGATGTTGTTCGTGTGGTACGCATTGGCAATTACAGTATCGAACTTTGTGGCGGTATCCATGTCAAAAATACAGCTGAAATTGGCCTTTTCAACATCATTTCTGAAAGCGGTATTGGTGCAGGAACACGACGCATCGATGCAGTTACAGGTGAATCTGCATATCGTTTCTTAAACCAGCAAGAACACTATCTAAAAGAAACAGCCAATTTACTAAAAACAACACCAAGAGAATCTCCGCAAAAAGTAGAACAATTACACCAAGAAGTGCGCGAATTAAAACGCGAAAACGAATCTTTGCATGCTAAATTAGCAAACGTTGCAAGTGCTGATATTTTCAGTAACCCAGAAGATGTTGGTGGTATTTCAGTTATTGCTAAGCAGGTAAACGCAAAAGACATGAACCAATTACGTCAATACATGGATAATTGGAAAGAAACAAAAGCAAGCGGCATTCTTGTCCTAGGCGCCGCACATGACGATAAAGTGAGTCTCATCTCTGCTGTCTCAGAGGACCTAATCAAACAAGGCTATCATGCTGGAAAACTACTAAAAGAAGTAGCAACGCGTTGCGGCGGTAACGGTGGTGGGCGTCCTGATACAGCCCAAGCAGGAGGAAAAGACCCAGAGAAGTTAGCAAGTGCATTAGCTTACGTCACAGAATGGGTTGCAGCCCAGCAATAAGCACTGGCATGTAATAAATATCATCTAAAATCAGCATCTCCTTTGTTATTTTTCACAAGTTAGTGTAGAATGAATGATGAACAGTAGTGTGATAACAATGGAAAAGAGGTGCTGGTCAAGATGGCTTCTGATAAAACAATGTTCTATAATTTTGGCGATGATTCAATCGAAGAAGATGTAAAGCTTTTGATGGGGCAAGTTTACGTGGCTCTTGAAGAAAAAGGATATAATCCGATTAACCAAATTGTTGGTTATTTACTATCTGGTGATCCAGCGTATATTCCACGCCATAATGACGCTCGTAATTTGATTCGCCGTTTAGAGCGTGATGAGATTATCGAAGAACTCGTAAAGGCGTACCTAAAAAACAATGAGATTGGTGACAAATGAGAACAATGGGATTAGATGTTGGCTCAGTGACTGTTGGCGTAGCAATTAGTGATGCACTAGGCTGGACCGCACAAGGCATTGAGACAATCACAATAAATGAGCAGGCGAAACAATTCGGCTACGACCGAGTAAAAGAGCTTGCAGAACAAAATGAGGTCACGAAAATTGTGGTCGGTTTGCCAAAAAACATGAATAACACGATTGGCGAGCGCGCAGAAGCTTCGCAAAAGTATGCAGAAGTGTTGGAGAGTCGTACGGGAATTCCAGTTGTTTTATGGGATGAACGATTGACGACAGCCGCTGCAGAACGCACATTATTAGAAGCTGATGTAAGCCGCAAGAAACGCAAGAAAGTTATCGATAAGCTTGCAGCAGTAATGATTTTGCAATCTTATTTAGATGCAAACAATTAATGATAAAGAGGTGTCCATTATGACAGAAAATCATGAACATGATCACGAACACATTACAGTAGTAGACGAAGATGGTAACGAGGAGCTTTATGCGGTCCTTTTCTCGTTTAATTCCGATGAGTTTGAGAAATCTTACGTTCTTTATTACCCAGAAAGCGCTGAAGATGAAGAAGAAATCGAATTACAAGCTTCTTCCTTCATCGAAAACGAAGATGGTACACAAGGTGAATTAAAACCTGTAGAAACAGAAGAAGAGTGGGATATGATTGAAGAAGTTCTAGCAACATTCCTGGAAGATGAGGACGAAGAGTAAAAATAAAGGCAGGAGATATACACGCGTTGTGTGTGTATCTCCTGCCTCTTTTGTTGATCCTTCAAGCTGTTGGTTTACGTTTTTTAACAATTTTTACGATTAAATAAATGACGATGATGACAAGTAGCGCAAGCATGGCGTAGCTTATTGGGCGTGTATATTGTTCTACAACACTCCAGTTGGCACCAAGTTTGTATCCTAAATAGGTCAGGAAAATGTTCCACGGAATACAGCCAAGAATCGTATAAACGACGAATTTCCAAATATTCATCTTTGCAATACCAGCAGGAAGTGAAATGAACGTCCGAATAACCGGTAGAATTCGCCCGAAAAATACAGCCGATGCGCCATACTTCTGAAACCAATGTTCCGCCAAATCCAGATGACCAACATTTAAGAAAATATATTTCCCGAATTTTAAAACAAGTGCGCGACCGCCAAATTTCCCTATATAGTATGCGATTAGAGAGCCAACTAGATTTCCAGCAATCCCCGCGAAAACAACGAGCCAAAAGTTCAAATTGCCAGCCTCTGCCATGAAACCGCCGAACAGCATCACGACTTCACTTGGAAGTGGGATACAGACGCTTTCAATCACCATTGCCCAGAAAATGCCCCAATGGCCAAATAAATCAATTAATGTCATCACAAAGTTTTGTAGTCCTTCAATAACAGAATGTAGCATAGAAAGCCTTCTTTCTTTTTGTATTGTTCTATTATAGCTAAATATGTCCAAAACGTCACGAATTTATATTTTTTGTAGAATGTGGTTGAACAATCATACGCATTACCGTTATAATAGATAAGGAATAGTTTTGTATAGACGAATGAAAGAGGTTTAGATATGAAAAAATCCAAGAGCAAAATGATCACGCTAATTATTTCAAGTATTGCGTTGATACTTGTTGCCGTAACGGTTGGAGGCTATTTTTATGTGGATTCGCAATTGCAAGCCGTGAACGCCAAAAGCAATGAATCCATTATTGTTGATATCCCAAAAGGTTCTAAAGTGTCAGAAATAGGCGATATCCTAGAAGAAAACCAAGTGATTCATAGCAGTATGATTTTTACGTATTATGTGAAATATAAAAATGAAGTGAATTTAAAAGCGGGAAGATACAAATTAAGCCCATCGATGTCTGTGGAACAAGTTATTTCTGAACTAAAGAAAGGTCAGGTTGTTGCGCCTTCGAAGCTTGTCATCCCAGAAGGCTATACGCTAGATCAGATTGCTGATCGAATGGTAATATATCAACCGACATTAAAAAAAGAAGATGTTCTAAAAGTAATGGATGATCAAGCGTTCGTGAAAGAACTGATTAAGGCTTACCCGGATACGCTTAGCAACGCCGTGTTAGCGCCGAATGTGAAGCATCCTCTGGAAGGCTATTTATATCCAGCCACATACGAATTTGATAGTAAGCAAGATGCGAAAGCAATGATTACGCAAATGGTGAAGGCTACAGATACTAATATTGCTCAGTTTAAGCCGGAACTTACGAAACAGAAAATGTCTGTCCATACCTTTTTGACGATGTCTTCTCTAATTGAGAAAGAAGCAACTGCGAATGTGGACCGCAAGAAGATTTCCAGTGTCTTCTATAACCGAATAAAAGCCCAGATGCCATTACAAACCGACCCAACGGTACTTTATGCGCTTGGAAAACATAAATCAAGGACGCTGTACAAAGATTTAGAAGTCGACTCCCCATATAATACCTACAAAAATAAAGGTCTACCACCTGGTCCGATTTCTAACAGTGGCCAAACATCGATGGAAGCTGCGTTGGCTCCTGAGAAGACGGATTACCTGTACTTCTTAGCGAATACGAAAACGGGACAAGTTTACTTTTCAAAAACATTAGAAGAGCATAATAAGTTAAAACAAGAACACATTACGAATAATGATTAAATGAAAGCTGCGATAAGCGTTTGTTGTATGCCTTTGGTATGACAGACGCTTATCATTAGTTGATTAAAGGGGATAAAAAGCCGTGAATGATACGCTAATTCATAATTATTTGCTTTCACATATTCCAGAACGCAAACCATTTTTTATGGAATTGGAAGCTTATGCTAAGGAACACGAAGTACCGGTTATGGAAATTGATTCGATGCATTTTATGTTGCAAATTATGCAGATTCAACAGCCAAAACGAATTTTAGAAATTGGTACTGCGATTGGATATTCTGCTTTACGGATGGCAGATGTCTTGCCGAATGTACATATTGTGACGATGGAACGCGATGAAACGAGATACGATCGCGCATGGCATAACGTTCGTGCGTTTGGTGTTGAAGACCGTGTCGAAGTTTTACTTATGGATGCGTTAGAAGATAGCTCTATCATACTTGAAAAAGAGAATTTTGATGCAATTTTTATCGATGCGGCCAAAGCCCAATATGCGAAGTTCTTTGATATTTATATTGAGAAACTGGCTCCAAATGGTGTTATTTACAGTGATAATGTCCTTTTCAAAGGGTTGGCGCTACACGATTCACCACGAGCGCAGCAAAAACAACGCGTGTCACGAAAAATGCGCGAATTCAACGATTGGTTACTGCAAAATCCTAATTTCACAACAACAACGATTCCACTTGGAGATGGTCTTGCGATTAGTCGCAGAAAGGGGGATGTATAATGTTGCAGAAAAAGCCGATAGTGGTGGGTGTCACTGGTGGAAGTGGTTCAGGGAAAACAAGTGTTAGCAAGGCGATTTATGATCATTTCACAGGCCACTCGATTTTAATGTTAGAACAAGATTTTTATTATAAAGATCAGGCAGAAATGGCGTTTGAAGAACGTTTGGAGACGAATTATGACCATCCACTAGCCTTTGATACCGACCTTTTAATTCGACATTTGAAGCAATTGTTACGTTATGAACCAATCGATAAGCCGGTTTACGATTACGAATTATATACGCGATCCAGCGAAATTATTCACCAAGAACCAAAAGAAGTCATTATTTTAGAAGGAATATTGATTCTTGAAGATCCGCGTTTACGTGACTTGATGGACATTAAAGTGTACGTTGACACCGATGATGATATTCGGATTTTGCGACGTATGGTTCGCGATGTGAACGAGCGTGGTCGGACGATGGAATCAGTTATTGAGCAGTATTTAAACGTTGTGAAGCCGATGTACCAGAAGTTTATCGAGCCAACAAGAAAATATGCAGATATTATTATTCCTGAAGGTGGCGAAAACAAGGTAGCCATTGATTTAATGACAACAAAAGTTGCAACAATCCTAGAAGCGCACCTATAATTGTGAGACTAAGGCTTGTAATTATCAACAAATTAAGATAGAATTTCACTATTGGACAAAATTTGCTGGACATTTCCTGAAAATCGTGTTAATCTTTCAGGCGTGAAGTAAATACATGTTATAGTGCGAAAAAGGAGCCACCTTTTTCGTTCTTTTAATAAACAGATGAAGGAGAGAAAGAATTTGGCTACAGAAAAAGTATTCCCAATGACACTAGAAGGTAAAGCAAAATTAGAAAACGAACTAGCAGATTTAAAAACAGTAAAACGTAAAGAAGTCGTAGAACGTATTAAGATTGCGCGTAGCTTCGGCGATCTCTCAGAGAACTCCGAGTACGATTCAGCAAAAGACGAGCAAGCATTTGTAGAGGGCCGAATCACAACGCTTGAAAATATGATTCGCAATGCACAAATCATTGATGCAAGTGCAATGAGCGGAGAAGTAGCACTAGGAAATACCGTTACTTTCATAGAATTACCAAACGGCGACGAAGAAACGTATACAATCGTAGGTAGCGCAGAAGCTGATCCATTTGAAGGTCTTATTTCCAACGACTCACCAATCGCTAAAGCACTTTTGGGCTATAAAGAAGGCGACGAAGTTTCCATCCAAACACCAGGTGGCGAAATGAACGTTAAAATCGTCAAAATTAGTGCATAACGAAAACATACAATGAGAAACTTTCAGGGAAGCAAGTAGTAGATGAAGCTTGTTTGTTTCCTTGGATGAATAAGGTGGTGTCACAATGGACCAAAAATCACAAAAAGAAGAGCAACGACGCATTGCCGAAAACAAAGTAGAAGCATCACGCTCCGAACAAAATAGCAAACATAAGAGAACAAGCATCACACTGAATGTTCTTATTATCTTAGTAAGTGTACTCATCATTGCAGTTCTATGGCTCTGTTTTTTTTTTTAACGGCTGAGGATACAAAAGAACCGCAAGAAACAAAGCAAGCAACCACACAACAAACTAAAGATACAAACAAAAGATGAGACCAAGAAAAAAGATACACCCGAGAAGCCAAAAGAAGAAACAGTTACTGAGAAAAGCGATGATCCAAACGTATCGAAAGTAATTACGAAAGACTGGAAAGTGATCCCAACAGAGCAAAAAGGCGATCACATTAATTCCTATGAAATGGATAGTCAAGACTGGAGCGAAAAAGTGGCTGCTTTTTCAGAAGCAACAGGCATTGATAAAGGTGATATGACGGTTTGGTATGTGGGACGTGGAGAAAATCCGGCAACACAATCTGTAGGAACTATTTCCACAAAAGAAGATCCAGACAAGGCGTACCGCATTTACATTACATGGAAAGACGGTTCAGGGTGGCAACCAACAAAAGTAGAAGAACTGAAATCAAATGACAAGAAAAATTAGTACAAAGCTGTGTTTCGACTCTGTTCGGGCACAGTTTTTTTAGGAGGATGACACATGGGGAAAATTGCTATTATTGGTGCGATGGAAGAAGAAGTAATGATATTACGAGAAAAGCTCGTGAATTTGGAAGAAGTAACGATTGCTAGTGCAGAATTTTACGTAGGGGAACTTGCAGGAAAGGAAGTTGTTTTGCTGAAATCTGGTATCGGGAAAGTAAATGCTGCGTTATCCACCACGTTATTATGCGATCATTATGATATTTCATTGATCATTAATACGGGCTCGGCAGGCGGAATTGGCGCAGAACTAGAAGTAGGGGATGTCATTATTTCTGACAATGTTGCTTACGGAGATGTGGATGCAACTGCATTTGGCTATACATATGGACAAGTTCCACAAATGCCAGCACAATATCAAGGCGATGCTAACGCGATGCAACTGGCGCAACAAGTATATCAAGACAATTTTTCTGAAGGTAACAAAGCGGTGTATGGCCTTGTTGTAACAACGGATTCATTCATCCATCGTCCAGACCAAAGAGAGATGCTTACGACATTTTTCCCAGAAGTGAAGGCTGTAGAAATGGAAGCCTGTGCGATTGCGCAAGTAGCCTACCAATTCGAGATACCGTTTTTAATTATCCGTGCACTTTCTGATGTTGCAGATAGTGAAGCGAGCATTTCTTTTGATGAATTCTTGGCGACGGCTGCTGCGAACTCATCTGTGTGCATTTTGCAGTTATTAGCGCGATTATAGTCAAAAAAAGCCCGCGAAACACGATTGTGCTTGGCGGGCTTTGCTTTTATACGAGGTCGTTTGTTAACTCTAGGAATTCCTTGACGTCGTCAACAGCGATTTCTAGTGCGCTTTCCCAGAAATCTGGTTTTGTTAAGTCGATGTTTAAATGTTTTTGAGCTAATTGTTCGGTTGTCATCGCGCCAGTGTCTTGTAGTAAGGCAATGTATTTGTCTTCGTAGCCGCTTCCTTCTGCTAATGCTTGGTGGTAAATGCCTAACGAGAACAAATAGCCGAATGTGTAAGGGAAGTTATAAAATGGCACTTCTGCGATGTAAAAATGCAATTTGGAAGACCAGAATTGTGGGTGATATTCTGATAACGCATCTTTAAACGCTTCACGTTGCGCTTCTTCCATCAATGTATTTAGTTGATCTGCGGACACAAGCCCATCCTTCCGCGCCTCATAAAAACGTGTTTCAAACAAGAAACGAGCGCGAATGTCCATAAAGAAGGCAATACTACGACCAATTTTATCTTCTAAAAGAACGATTTTTTCTTCTTTTGTCGTAGCCTCTTTCACGGAAGCATCGGCAATAATCATTTCTGCAAAAGTAGAAGCAGTTTCTGCCACATTCATCGCATAATTCGTATTTTCGAACGGTTCATCACGAATCACGTGCGAGTGGAAGGCATGTCCTAATTCGTGAGCCAATGTCGCAACCGTCCCAGGAGCGCCGTCATACGTCATGAAAATCCGACTTTCCCTCTCTAATGGGAAATCTGTACAAAAGCCACCAGGGCGTTTATTATCGCGGTCTTCGGCCTCAATCCATTGCTGTTCAAACGCGTGTTTTGCAAAACTAGCCATTTTGGGACTAAATTTCGAGAACTGTGTCAAAATAAAATCCGCACCTTCTTGGTACGTATATTTCTTTGGCTCAGAATCCAGCGTAAGTGGTGCAAAAACATCATGAAAACTCAATTTTTCAATACCGAAAAGTTGGGCTTTCCGATTTAAAAAAGTCCACGAATGTTGCTTTATGCTTCTCGATAACTTCCCACATAATTGCGAGCGTTTTTTCATCCAAACGGTTGATAGCTAGCGGTTCAGAGAGAACGTTGTCCCATTTACGTGTGCGATATACAGCAAGTCGGAAGCCAGCAAGGTGATTTAGCGTATCACTAAATAATTGCGATTTCTCTTGCCATGCTTTCCCGTATGCTTCAAAAACAGCGACACGAACGGCACGGTCAGGATGGCTAAGCAAATTCAATGCTTGACCAGCTGAAACTTCTTTGTCCTCGCCATCAATCGTTACAGGCACGCGAATCGTTGCTACAATCGTATCGTAATGATCCGACCAACCGCGATAACCGTCGACATTTAGCGCGCTAATCACCGTTTCCTCATCACGTGTTCCTTTTTTCTTCCGATTATCACGAGCCTCATTTAATACGAAGGCAATCTCGTTCAAGCCATTTTCTTGTAGTAAAGAAGTCCAGACATCATCTGAAATAAGGGTGAATTTCTCATGCCATTCATTTTCAATCGTTTCTAATTCAGATAATTGTTGGTACACGCCGCCAGAAAGTTCGACCGCTCTCAAATCACGCGTATCGGCAGAAGATAAACATTCTAAAAATGCCGCTGCGTTCATTAATTGTTTCGCAATTTCTGCATTTTGGTTAATCAATAATAAAAATTCACTCACATCCGCTGAGCCGCTTGGAATATCCCAAGTGCGCACCGCTTGTTTAAATGATGCGATTTCCTTCGTTGTTTCCGCCAAGGCTTCTAAAAGCGCCTCTGAGCCACTTCCACCCGAATAAATCGCGTCTAAATCCCAGACTAGAGCATAGTTTTTTGACATAATAATCCCCCTTGAAATAGGTATTTTCCACTTCATTATAGCACTTCTTACAGATTTTTTTGTAAAATACGCCGAAAGATGTTAAAATTTATTAGGATTACAAGTTAGTGAACTGATTAAATAAGAAGAGGTGCCTATTTTGCTAAAAAAATTCTCGCCGGATAAAATGTTAACATCGCCGTTTGGTATTACCGCCGACCAACTGCGAAAAATGGGGAAAACGACGGTATTAACTGATTTAGATAATACGTTACTCGCTTGGGATCAACTCGATGCGACCGATGAAATCTCGAACTGGTTTCGTCTGTTAGAAGAAGAAGGTATTAAAGTGATGATCGTATCGAATAATAACGAAGAACGCGTGAAGCGAGTGGCCATCGCAACTAAAATTCCGTATTTAGCAAAAGCGAAGAAACCACTAGCAACGGCGTTCCAACAAGCGTTAGCCGACCTTGGTTCAACGCCAGAAGAAACCGTGATGATAGGCGATCAGATCATGACTGATATATTTGGTGGCAATCGCCAACGTTTGACGACTATTTTCGTGCGCCCTGTAAAAGACACAGACGGCTTTGCGACGAAGTTCAATCGTTTCATGGAACGAATAATTTTGAAAAAACTAGCTAAAAAATCAGAACTAAAATGGGAGGATTCTCTGTGACCGAAGAAATTAGATGTATTGGCTGTGGAGCCGTGATTCAAACAATCGATAAAAGCAAACCGGGCTACGCGCCTGAATCTTCTTTAGAAAAAGAAGACGTTATTTGCCAGCGTTGTTTCCGCTTGAAACATTACAATGAAATTCAAGATGTACCACTAACTGACGATGACTTTTTGAAGATTTTAAATCAATTAGGAACGAAAGAAGCTTTGATTGTTTATGTTGTCGATATTTTCGACTTTGATGGCAGCTGGTTACCGGGCTTACACCGTTTTGTCGGCAATAATCCGGTGCTACTCGTTGGAAATAAAGCGGATTTATTACCGAAATCATTGAAACGAGAGCGCTTGACACAATGGATGCGTGGTCGTGCCCGTGAACTTGGCTTAGCGCCAACAGATTGCGTCCTTGTTAGCGCCGAGAAAGGCCATTCTTTTGAAGCACTGCTTGAGAAGATTGAAGAAGAACGTGATGGTCGTGATGTCTTCGTTGTAGGCTGTACAAATGTTGGTAAATCCACACTAATTAACCGCATTATCAAAGTGGCTACTGGCGAAAATAACGTCATTACAACATCCCAATTCCCAGGTACGACATTAGATAAAATCGAAATTCCACTCGATGATGGAAGCGTACTAGTCGACACACCAGGAATTATCAATCACCATCAAATCGCGCACGTCGTTGATGCAGCGACACTAAAAGTCATTTCACCGAAAAAAGAAATCAAACCGCTTGTCTTCCAGCTAAACGAGGAGCAAACATTATTCCTTGGCGCACTGGCACGATTTGACTACACAAGTGGTGGCAGGAGATCGTTTGTCGTCTACACATCAAATAATTTAATGGTTCACCGCACGAAGCTTGAAAAAGCGGATAATCTATACGAAACACAAGCCGGCAAATTGCTATATCCACCAGGCGAGACAGATGTTGAAGCCTTACCAAAATTAGTACCGTACACATTCTCCATCAAAGAAAAAGCAGATATCGTCTTTTCCGGATTAGGCTGGATTACAGTCCCAGAAGGCGGAGCAAAAGTCACTGCTTGGGTACCAGATGGCGTAAGTGTTACTATCCGCAGATCTATCGTATAAGGAGGAGAGCCAATTTATGAAGAAATTGTATTGCGTTATCGGCAACCCAATTGCTCATTCCCTTTCTCCAGCGATGCATACTGCCCTTTTAGAAAAAAATCAGCTAGATGCAAGCTACGTTCCATTTTTGCTGGAAGAAGAAACATTCGCTGATGCCATGCTAGGTTTAAAAACGCTTGGTATCAGTGGTTTTAACATCACAAGCCCGTTCAAAGAGAAAATTTTGCCGTATCTGGATGTAATTGATGCAGAAGCAAAAGCTTGTGGTGCTGTCAATACAGTGGTTGTGTGCGATGGTAAATGGACCGGTTATAATACAGATGGCGCAGGCTATTTGGAAGGACTCCAAACCATCAAACCAATCACACATACAGATCGAATGCTTATTTTAGGTGCTGGCGGTGCAAGTAAAGCGATTTTCCACGCGCTAGCCAATCGCACAGATGCCAACATAACCATAGCCAATCGCACAGTAGAAAAAGCGGTAAATATGGTGACGGGCACCACCCACGCGGCAATTAGCTTGCAGGAAGCCGAGACCAATCTCGCGAATTACACCATTATCATCCAAACAACATCCGCAGGTCTCACAAAAGAAAACCCAGAATTACCAATCAGTCTGCAAAATTTAGCACCAGGCACCATCGCCTCAGACATTATTTACAATCCCGCTAAAACAGCCTTTTTAGAAGAAGCAGAAACTCGCGGTGCCATCATTCAAAACGGCTTACCAATGTTCGTAAATCAAGCCGCTATTGCCTTCAAACTCTGGACAGGCCTTGATGCGGACCGTGAATTAATGAAACAAATTGTATTGAAACAAGTAGGAGGAACCGAATGTTAACCAATGTACAAAAGCGTTTTTTACGTAAAGAAGCTCATGATATCGATGCCATTTTTCAAGTAGGAAAAGGTGGAGTATCGCCGAATTTAATCAAGCAAGTCGCAGAAGCTCTTGAAGTTCGCGAATTAATCAAAATCTCGATTCTACAAAATTGTGACGAGCCAAAAGAAGAAGTAGCCGAAATGATTAGTTCGCGCTCTGGCTCTGAACTTGTTCAAATCATTGGTCGCACCATTATTCTATACAAAGAATCGCGCAATAAAAAACAAATCCAATTGCCATAAGAAGGTGGAATTGCTTTGAACGCAAAAATCGGTATTTTAGGTGGTACATTTGATCCGCCACATCACGCACATTTAATTATTGCTAATGAAGCGCGCATCCAACTAGGCCTTGAAAAAATTATTTTTTTACCAAATGCTATTCCACCACACAAACAAGAAAGTGGCTTAGCAAGCAATGCAGACCGTTTGCAAATGCTTGACTTGGCAATTAAAGATAATCCCTATTTCGAAATAGATGACCGCGAAATGAAGCGAACAGGGAAGTCCTATACGTACGATACGATGTTGGAAATGACAAAAGAGTTTCCAAATGCCGCGTTTTCCTTTATAATTGGCGGAGATATGGTTGAATATTTACCAAAGTGGTATCATATTAATGAATTGATAAAGCTTGTGAACTTTGTTGGCGTCAATCGACCTCACTATGAAGGAAACACGCCATACGACATTGAGGAAATTCAAGTTCCCGCGATGGACATATCTTCGTCCTTGCTACGAGAGCGCTTGGCAGCAGGATTGCCAATTGATTATTACGTTCCTGAACAAGTGAGCAAGTATATAAAGGAGCATCATTTATATGAATAGAGAAGAAATTTTAGAAGCCGTAAAAGAAGCTATGCCTGAAAAACGTTTCATCCATACGTTAGGTGTTGAAAAAACAGCATTAGAGCTTGCGGAACATTACGATATTGACGTAAAACAAACGAGTACTGCGGCTTTATTGCATGATTATGCGAAATATGTGGATAAAGAAGCAATGATGGCAATGATGGTCGAACAAAAAATGGATCCAAAACTATTCACCTACAATCAAGAACTGTGGCACGCTCCCGTAGGCGCTTTTTTAGCAAAAGAAAAGTTTGGCGTAGAAGACGAAGCTATTTTACAAGCAATCGCTTGCCATACAACAGGAAATGCTGCGATGAGTACACTGGATAAAATTATTTATTTGGCAGACTATACGGAACCAAATCGCTCTTTCCCTGGCGTTTACAAGGCTCGCCGTTTGTCTTTTGACTCGTTGGATGCCGCGATGCTTTTTGCCCTAGCAAACACTATTACTTTTTTAATCACGAAAAGACAACCGATTTTTCCAGATACATTTGAAGCATATAATTATTTTGCACGTTTACAAATTGAAGGTGAGGTATAACTATTGAAAAGTCATGATTTATTAATGTTAACCGCGAAAGCAGCGGATGATAAGCGAGCAGAGGATATTCTGGCGCTTAATATGGAAGGCTTATCCGCATTTGCCGATTATTTCGTTATTTGTCACGGTAATTCCGATAAGCAAGTACAAGCAATTGCTCAAGAAATCAAAAGAAAAAGCGCAAGAAAATGATGTAGATGTGAAACGCTTAGAAGGTTTTGATGCCGCTAAATGGATTTTGCTTGATCTTGGCGATGTGATTGTTCACGTATTCCACAAAGATGAGCGTAGCTACTACAACCTTGAGAAACTTTGGGGAGATGCACCGTTAGAAAATATTGAAGCAGCTTTTACCATGTAAAGAATGCGAGAGGGGCTGGAGACGGCTCCTTTTTTTATTGGAGGAGATAAAAATGAGTTACGAGTATTTTCCTAATTTTTATGATGCACTCATGGACGAGGAGCTGTACGACAATTGGTTTTCTTTTGCAAAGCCCTATTTACCCGAACTAGGCGGAAAAGTGCTTGACGTGGCTTGTGGAACGGCTGAGCTTGCTGTTAGATTGGCAAAGAACGGTTTTGAAGTGACAGGTGTAGACTTATCAGAAGAAATGCTAGCCGTTGCAAGTGAGAAAGCATTGCGCGAAGATGTGCCACTAACGTTGCTAAAACAGGATATGTCGCAGATAGAAGCGCTAGATACATTTGATTTGGTGACGTGCTTTTGCGACTCGCTTAACTATTTAGAAACCCAAGCACAAGTTCACGGCACACTGCAAAGCGTATATGCCAACTTAAAAGAAGGCGGTATTTTCTTGTTCGACGTCCATTCCGTTTATAAAGTGGACGAATGCTTCAAAGATTACAGTTATGGCGATAGTGATATCGAAATTTCATGTGTCTGGAACTCGTTTCCTGGGGAATTTCCACATTCCGTAGAACATGAATTAACGTTCTTCCGAGAAACACCAAACGGCTTGTATGAGCGCTATGACGAGCTACATAAAGAACGAACATATCCTGTCGAATGGTACCAAAAAGCAATTACAGAAGCTGGCTTTCGTAAAATAAAAATTTGTGCGGATTTTACAAATTCTGAGCCCACTAAAACAAGTGAAAGAATCTTTTTCATCTGCGAGAAATGACTTTTCTACTGGTCATTTCTTTTTTTTTTGCGTTTTAGAAGGCGGCGATTGAAAGAAGGAAAAAGAAAGGGGATGGCGAATAAAATTATTAAAGGCAGGTGAAGAAGATGTTAGATTTATGGCAAACATACAAGAAGTACATTATTGTTGTCGCCGCATTATTAGCCGCAGTAGGATTATTTTTCCTCATGCAAAAAGACGAAGAAGTGACCACAACAGACGCCGCAGCAAAAGAAGCCCCCGTTGTTGAGGCAAAAGCCGAGAAACAGGAACCAACGATATCCAAAGTATTAATCGTGGACGTAAAAGGCGCTGTAAACAAGCCTGGCGTCTATGAGTTAGCAACAGATAGTCGCGTGAAAGATGCCATTCTAAAAGCGGGAGGGCTATCACCTGAAGCAGACGTAAAACTTCTCAACATGGCTCAAAAAGTCACTGATGAGATGGTTATTTATGCTGGAAAAGTAGGTGAAGAGGGCATTCAACCAGTCACGACAGCGCAAGCCGAAGCGCCAGGGGGTAGTGATTCCAAGAGAGTAAATATCAACACGGCAGATACTACAGCATTACAAACCATTCCTGGCATTGGCGCAGCAAAAGCACAAGCAATAATCGATCATCGAGAAAAAGAAGGACTGTTCCAGAAAGTAGAGGATCTGTCAAAAGTTTCAGGCATTGGAGCTAAAACCGTAGAACGCTTGAGCGAACATATTACAGTGGAGTGAAAAGTTATTGACGTAGCGAATTCGAAAAGCATATACTTAAAGCATCAACTTTAAAGGAGCGACAAATATGCAAAGAATAGCTTGGGATCAATTCTTTTTAGCACAAAGTCATTTAATATCTTCTAGAAGTACATGCACTCGCCTAATGGTTGGCGCTACTATTGTTCGAGATAAACGTATTATCGCAGGTGGCTATAACGGTTCTATTGCAGGTGGTGATCACTGCAGTGAAGAAGGTTGCTATGTAGTAGAAGGACACTGCATTCGCACCATTCATGCGGAAATGAATGCAATTTTGCAATGCGCAAAATTTGGTGCATCAACGGATCATGCAGAGATGTATGTCACCCATTTTCCGTGTGTGGCTTGTTGCAAATCGATTATTCAAGCTGGAATAAAAGCCGTTTATTACGCGAAAGATTATAAGAACCATCCATATGCGATTGAATTGTTCGAACGAGCTGGCGTCGAAGTAAAGAAAGTACCATTCGATGAACATGTGCTTAGCAATACTGCGCAAATTGAGCAAACTATCATTCAAACGGTGCAGGAAGTCTTGCAACAAGAAGACATCCCACAAGAAACAATAACGCATTTAGAAGATAAATTAAAAGAACAATTTTTAAAATAAAGCGAGGTGAGTCTTATAGAGCGTCTTTTTTTGACGGCTACTATAGCGATTATCTTTGCTGTAATATGTACGGTTATTTCTATAAAAACCTTTCTGTTACTGGGCATACTACTTATACTTACTGTCCTATTCAAACGTTTTAATCTAGTAGTTTTCTTCAGTATTGCGCTTTTAGCAGGAGGTTTTTTCTGGTTTTCTGATAATCAGAATCAATCTGTACTTGAATCAGGCGATATAGAAGCGGTTGCTACGCTAAATGATGCGATTACAATTGATGGAGACACCTTTCGAGCACAAGTTATGTACAGAGGAGAGCGTCTTCAACTGAGCTATAAAATCGAAAATGAAAAAGAACAACAACAGTTAAAACAGTTGAAGTACGGCGATCAGTTGCAAGTAAATGGTGTTCTGGAAGCTCCCGAAAAGAATCGAAATAAAGATCAATTCAACTATCAAGCTTTTCTGTACCATAAGAAAGTGCATTGGCTATGGAAAGCGAATTCATTGAAGCCTACTAAGATATTGAACAAATCGCCGCTGCATACAATGAAGAATCTCAGAAAATCCCAGTTGGAGAAGATAGATACAACATTAGATACTAAAATCTCGCCCTATGTTGCATCATTGATTTATGGTGACAGAAGTTATATAGATACAACTGTATATAATAATTATCAACGTTTAGGAGTTGTCCATCTATTAGCTATATCTGGTCTGCATGTAAACCTTATTGTGTCAGGCTTCTTGCTATTATTTCGCAGATTAGGGTTCCAAATTGAGAAAACAGCCATAACTATCATGTGTTTATTACCTTTATATTGCCTAATGACAGGCGGTAATGCTCCAGTTGTTCGAGCTGCTCTCATGACAATTTGCTTAATCCTCGGCAACTTACTACCGATTCGTATAACTTCTTTACAGGCATTATGCTGCAGCTTCATGCTTGTCTTTTTATTTTCACCATATTGTGTATTTGAAATTGGTTTTCAACTTTCTTACGCAGTCTCTTTTGCGATTATTTTATCTGGACGAAAAATCATGCGGCGAGCAACATCTAATTTATTAAGCTCATTATACGTCTCACTAATATCCACTGTTTCTGGAATTGCAGTTATGAGTTATCATTTTTATGAATTCTCGATTATTGGTGTATTTCTAAATATCATATATGTACCTTTATTTACATTTATACTGCTACCACTCAGCTTTTTGCTACTATTTTGTTTGAATTTAGTACCGATTTTATTAGACATTCCAACAGCTATCATGAAAATAGCCGTTACAGTTTCAGAAATTTTTGCCGTCATGTTACAAAGTATCCCATTTACTACGTGGGTAACGGGTAGACCGAGTAACATCTTCGTAATTTTGCTTGTGATTCTTATCTTTTTCTTTTTTTATCAGTGGGAGAAGACTGGGAAGACTTGTCGTTATTTATTCCCAATAGCGTTATGTCTGTTTATTAGCTCCGTTAACTGGGTAGGGAAGGTTTCCTTAATTGATGTTGGACAAGGCGATAGCATATTAATCCAGTTACCTTGGAACAAAGGCAACTATGTCATTGATGTCGGCGGCCAAATGATTTTTGAGAAGGAGAAATGGGCAGAGCGTAAAGAACCCTTCTCCATCGGGAAAAACATTGTAGTGCCTGCTCTCAAATCAAGAGGCATTTCTAAAATTGATAAGTTAATCATTACACATAGTGATGCGGATCATATGGAAGGGCTAATTGATGTTGGAAGCATGATTCGCATAAAAGAGCTAATCTATGCAGATGGTGGAGAAACGAAAAGCATTATGAAAAAAGCATTACAGGCGCTACCGGAAACGCCAACAAGGAAAGTAGTAGCTGGATATAGTTGGCGAAAAGGAGCGTCTATGTTTCAAGTCATTAGTCCAAAAATAAGAGGAGAAGGTGGAAATAACGATTCTATTGTCATTGCGGCAACATTAGATAATAAGAAATGGCTATTCACAGGTGACATTGAAGCAGAGGCAGAACATGCTTTACTTGATAACCCGTTAATAAAAGCTGACATTCTAAAAGTTGGGCACCATGGAAGTAAAACATCTACAACGCCAGCATTTATTGATAAAGTTAAACCAGGTATTGCGATTATTTCTTGCGGACTAGGAAACCGCTTTGGACATCCACGTGAAGAAACATTGGCGACATTGCAAGATGCACAGGCTACTATTTATCGAACCGATTTACAAGGAGAGATTCTTTATACTTTTTCAAAAGGATTCAGCTTTGGGCTTGAATGATTTTGTGCTTGCGTAAAGTCCGAAGTTGATTTACGATAGATGTTGAGACGATGGAAAGTGGGGGTAAGAGATGATTGCAGAGTGGAAAAAAATCGAGAAAAAGCAATTTGCACCGATTTATTTAATTATCGGAACGGAAGATTATATCATTAACGAAACGAAAAAAAAGACTAGTTGCAAACATCTTGGATACAGAAGATACCGATTTTAATTATGCTAATTTTGATTTAGGTGAAACAGCCATTGAACAAGTGATTGAGGAAGCCGAAACGATTCCTTTCTTTGGTGATCGCCGCCTAATTATAGCTTCGAACCCATCATTTTTAACGACAGAAAAAACGAAGAGCAAGATAGAACACCGAACAGCTAGGTTTGAAGATTACTTAAATGAACCTGTCGATTATTCTATTTTAGTTCTCATTGCAAGAGTAGAGAAACTTGATGAACGTAAGAAGTTATCGAAATTGCTTAAGAAACAAGCGACTATTGTGGATGCTAAACGTCCGAATGATGCTGAATTGCGAAAGTGGATTCAGTCAGCCATTAAAAATAATGATTTCAGTATGGAAATGCCAGCTATTGAACGGTTGATGGAGCTGACTGGTGGACAATTAACTACAGCGATGAATGAGCTAGATAAGTTGATGTTATATAAATTAGAAAGCCGTGAAATTAGCGTAACAGATGTCGAAAGCTTGGTAGTTAGATCACTAGAACAGAATATTTTCTTGCTGCTAGATAAGATGATTACGCTAGATATTAGTGGTGCGCTTAGTATTTATTATGATTTGTTGAAGCAAAAAGAAGAACCGATAAAAATACTGGCGCTTATCGCAAGCCAGTTCCGCTTATTAACGCAGATAAAGCTACTAGAGAAACAAGGGTTTAGCCAACAACAAGTTGCTCAGAAACTAAAAGTACATCCTTTCCGAGTTAAAATTGGCGCTAGACAGGCGAAAAGTTTTTCATATGAACAGCTAACTACAACATTGGAACGTTTGGCAGAAATGGATTTTGAAATGAAGACAGGGTACGGAGATAAGGCGCAGAAGTTAGAATGGTTTTTATTCTCGTTACAGGATCAAAGAGTTAAATAGTAGTTTAGATATGAGGTTAAGCGGGGAAGAAAAGGTTAGGAATCTTTTCTTCTTTAAAACAAAAAACACCACACAATGTGCGATGTTTCGGTGATCATTCAATCGGATTATTTTAGCTAGTTTTTTAGCTAAACGAGATTTGTTACGTGCTGCATTGTTTTTGTGAAGTAGACCTTTGTTAACTGCGCTGTCTAATTTCTTGCTAGCTTCAACATATAATTCTTTTGCGTTATCTGCATTGTTTTCTGCAGCTTGCTCGAATTTCTTAACAGCTGTACGCATTGCAGTACGTTGTGATGCATTGCGACTGTTGCGAGTTTCAGTTGTTTTTACACGTTTAATTGCTGATTTAATATTTGGCATTTCATTCACCTCCGCCCAAATTTATGAGGTAGTATCTATTATATATACCATACCTTTCAAAATTACACTAGAACAAATGCTATTATACCTAAATGGAGCGGATATTGCAATATTACTTTACTAATTTATTTATTTTTCCATGAAAAACATCGGAAGTGATTGAAAATAGCGAGCTCTACTGATATAATCTATCTTAGCTTGCCATCGTTTTAATAAGATGAGTTCGAATTCGGGAGCTGGAGAAATGAAGAAAGAAGAAATGCTAGAAAGACAAAAGAAAATAAGAAATTTTTCGATAATAGCACATATTGATCATGGTAAATCAACGCTTGCCGATCGTATCCTTGAAAAAACGAATGCTTTAACGCATCGGGAAATGAAGGCTCAATTGCTTGATTCGATGGACTTGGAACGTGAACGTGGAATTACAATTAAATTGAACGCCGTGGAATTATCCTATACGGCCAAAGATGGTGAAACATATATTTTTCACTTGATTGATACACCTGGACATGTCGATTTCACATATGAGGTGTCACGTAGTTTGGCGGCTTGTGAAGGTGCTATTTTAGTTGTAGATGCGGCACAAGGTATTGAAGCGCAGACGCTTGCCAATGTATATTTGGCGTTAGACAATGATTTGGAAATTATGCCTGTTATTAATAAAATTGATTTGCCGGCTGCTGAACCAGAACGGGTTCGTGGTGAAATTGAGGATGTTATTGGGCTAGATGCTTCAGATGCAGTGCTGGCATCGGCGAAATCTGGCATTGGTATTGAAGAAATTTTAGAGCAAGTGGTTGCTAAAATTCCTGCTCCAACAGGGGATATCGATGCGCCATTGAAGGCACTTATCTTTGATTCTGTATTTGATGCTTATCGTGGCGTTATCGCCAATATTCGAATCATGGAAGGCTCTGTGAAGGCCGGTGATAAAATTCGTATGATGGCAAATGGTCGTGAATTTGAAGTAACAGAAGTTGGTGTCTTCACTCCTAAATCGACGCCAAGAGATCAATTAATGGTCGGAGATGTTGGATATTTGACTGCGGCAATTAAGAATGTGAGCGACACAAGCGTTGGGGATACGATTACATTGGCTAATAACCCCGCCGCAGAAGCATTGCCAGGTTATCGTAAATTAAATCCTATGGTGTACTGTGGCTTGTATCCCATCGATTCTGCTAAATACAATGACTTGCGTGATGCACTGGAGAAATTAGAATTAAATGACTCGGCACTACAGTATGAGGCAGAAACCTCGCAGGCCTTAGGTTTTGGTTTTCGTTGTGGTTTCCTTGGTTTGCTCCATATGGAAATTATCCAAGAACGTATTGAGCGTGAGTTTAATATTGATTTGATTACAACGGCGCCAAGTGTTATCTATCACGTGAATTTAACAGACGGTACGCAAATCGTCGTTGATAATCCTGCTGAAATGCCGGAACCCGGTGTGATAGAATCGGTAGAAGAACCATATGTAAAAGCAACGATTATGGTTCCTAACGATTATGTTGGTGCTGTGATGGAACTTGCGCAAAATAAACGTGGCAATTTCATGACGATGGAGTATCTGGATGATATCCGTGTGAGTGTTATTTATGAAATGCCGCTTTCAGAAATTGTTTATGATTTTTTCGATCAGTTGAAATCGGGTACGAAAGGTTATGCTTCCTTTGATTATGAACTCATTGGTTATCGCCCATCGAAACTTGTGAAAATGGATATTCTGCTTAACAATGAGAAAGTTGATGCGCTTAGCTTTATTGTCCATCGTGATTTTTCGTATGATCGTGGGAAAATCATCGTCGAGAAATTAAAAGAACTTATTCCGCGTCAGCAGTTTGAAGTTCCGATTCAAGCAGCGATTAGCACGAAAATAGTTGCGCGTTCTACAATCAAAGCTTTGCGTAAGAACGTACTTGCTAAATGTTACGGTGGCGATGTTTCGCGTAAACGTAAATTACTTGAGAAACAAAAAGAAGGTAAAAAACGTATGAAGTCCATTGGTTCTGTTGAAGTACCACAAGAAGCATTTATGGCTATTTTGAAAATGGATGATAAATAAAGAGTTGGTAGGAAAAGCGATTTTCTCTGTGCTTAGGTAGAACAGAGAATTGTCGCTTTTTCCCTTAAAGAAATGAGTGAGTCAAAATGACCGCGGTATATATTCATATTCCGTTTTGTGAACATATTTGCTACTATTGTGATTTTAACAAAGTATTTTTAGAAGGTCAGCCAGTCGATGAATATGTCGATTTATTGATTAAAGAAATGGAAATATTGACGGAGAAGCATCCGATAAGTCCTGTTGAGACAGTATTTGTTGGTGGAGGAACGCCGACTACCTTGACCGAAGCGCAACTAGCCAAATTATGTTCTGCTATTTCGCGCCTTTTCCCGATGACGGAGAACGCAGAATTCAGTTTTGAGGCCAATCCTGGTGATTTATCGATTAGTAAACTACAAGTTATGAAAGATCATGGCGTCAATCGCTTAAGCATGGGTGTACAGAGCTTTAACAATGAATTGCTAAAGAAAATTGGACGCATCCATACTGTGGACGATGTATACCAATCTGTTAATAATGCAAAACAAGTTGGCTTTGAAAATGTGAGCATCGATCTTATTTTCAGTTTGCCAGGTCAAACGGAAGCCGATTTCGAAGACACTTTAACAAAAGCGCTCGACCTAGATTTACCGCATTACTCCGCGTATTCACTAATCATCGAACCAAAAACAATTTTCTACAACCTCATGCAAAAAGGCAAACTAATTCTGCCCGGCGAAGATGCAGAGGCAAATATGTACGAAAAATTAATGTCTACTATGGAAAAACACGGGCGAAAACAATACGAAATTAGTAACTTTGCGAAACCAGGCTACGAAAGTCGTCATAACATCGTCTATTGGAGCAACGAGCACTATTTCGGATTTGGCGCTGGCGCACATGGCTACATCGGAGAAACACGCTATGCGAACTACGGCCCACTCAAAAAATACATGCAGCCTCTACAAAACGACGAGCTACCAATCTTCCAACAAAAAGAACTCTCGCTCAAAGAAAAAATGGAAGAAGAAATGTTTCTCGGTTTACGCAAAGTCGCAGGGGTTGACAAAGCCCATTTTCAAGCTAAATTCGGTCAGTCGTTAGATACAATATTTGCTAACGCTATTGACAAAACCTCCGAAAAAGGCTGGCTAGAGTCTACGCCAGAAAGCGTCCGCTTAACACGACGAGGCCGTTTTTTAGGGAACAATGTTTTTCAGGAATTTTTGTAAGTATCACTCGGTTTCAGCTAATTAATACTTTAGTCTGAAATTGAGTGTTTTTTGTTGACAGTAGACGGTCGGAGTGGTAAATTTATAATTGTATTTAGCACTTAAACCTATCGAGTGCTAAAAGAGGTGATAGATATGTTAACCGAAAGGCAATTGCTTATTTTTCGTGCCATTATCGACCATTTCATCGAGACTGTGCAACCAGTTGGATCTAAGAACTTGCTGAAGGAAAACAACTTACCATTTAGTTCAGCGACGATTCGTAATGAGATGAGCGTGCTTGAAGAATACGGATTCATTGAGAAGACCCATTCTTCATCTGGACGTATTCCTTCTGAGAAAGGATATCGTTTCTATGTCGATTCTTTGCTAGATCCGCCGAAGCTTGATAAGCAGGATATTATGTCCATTCAATCGCTTTTTTCAGAGAATTACTTTGAAATGGAGCAGCTTATTCAGAAGTCAGCCTTGATGTTGTCGGATTTGACGAATTATACATCGATTTTACTTGGTCCAGCGTCGAAGCAGAACCGTCTAAGTGGTTTTCGTTTTGTACCAATTAATCGGCACCAAGCGATGCTAATACTCATTACGGATCAGGGACACATTGACAACCATGTTGTGACGATTCCTGAGACGATGACGCCAAGCGATATGGAGCGAGTTGTCAACATTTTGAATGAAAGGTTGGTTGGTTTACCGATTGATCAGATGAATGCGGTGATTCCCGCAGAGGTAGCTGAATTACTTCGAAGCAATATGGTTAACCACGAATTAATGCTTTCCATTTTGCAAGAGACCTTCCAACAAGTGAATAAGGAAAAAGTGTATTTTGGCGGCAAAACAAATATTTTGAATCAGCCGGAATTTCATGATTTTACGAAAGTTCGTGAGTTGCTACGGTTGATGGATCAAGAAAAAGATGTTTACCAGCTTTTTTCTAATATCCCTCAAGGCCTACATGTCAAGATTGGTACAGAAATCAATCATCAGCTTATGGAGAATTGTAGTATTATTACCGCAACGTACAGCATTGCTAATGAACATGTTGGAGGTATCGTCCTCCTCGGCCCGACACGGATGGAATACGACCGCATGATGGGCTTAGTTGATTTGGTAAGTCGTGATTTAACAACCGTTTTAACAAGGCTTTATCATGATAATCAAAAATAGAAGAGGTGACAAACGTGTCCGAACAGAAAAAATAAAAAAAGAAAAAGTAGCGCAAGAAATTGAAAAAGAAGCAGTGGAAGAGCTTCAAGAAGTGGAACAAGAGATGCATACGGTTCCCGAAGAAACTGCGAGCGAAGAAGAAGTAACATTAACAGAAGATGAGAAGCGTTTGCTTGAACTAGAAGAAAAGTTAGAAGCAGCAGAAGATCGTTATTTGCGTTTACAAGCTGACTTTGAAAACGTGAAGAAGCGTAACATTGCTGAGCGTACGGCGAATCAGAAATACCGTTCGCAAAGTATTGCCGAAGCACTTTTGCCGGCGCTTGATGGTTTCCAAAAAGCACTCGACACACAAAGTGACTCCGAGCAAATGGAAGCATTGCTTACAGGTATGAAGATGGTATATGGTCAAATTATGACAGCCCTAGAAGCGGAAGGTGTAGAAGCAATTCCAGCACTTGGCGAACAATTTGATCCGAATTTCCATCAAGCAGTAATGCAAGACGATGATGCATCCAAAGAAAGCAATGAAATCACGATGGAGCTTCAAAAAGGTTACAAACTAAAGGATCGCGTTATTCGTCCATCGATGGTAAAAGTAAACCAATAAACTATAAAATAATCAGGTTATATAGGAGGAAATGAAATTATGAGCAAAATTATCGGTATTGATTTAGGAACAACAAACTCAGCAGTAGCAGTTTTAGAAGGTGTAGAAGCAAAAATCATTCCAAATCCAGAAGGCGCACGCACAACACCATCCGTTGTAGGATTTAAAAACGGCGAACGTCAAGTTGGAGAAGTTGCCAAACGTGCAGCAATTACAAATCCTAATACTGTTGCTTCTATCAAACGCCACATGGGAACAGATTACAAAGAAAAAGTAGAAGATAAAGAATACTCACCACAAGAAATCAGCGCAATCATTTTGCAATACTTAAAAGGCTACGCAGAAGATTATCTTGGTGAAACAGTAGATAAAGCGGTTATCACTGTACCAGCTTATTTCAACGATGCGCAACGCCAAGCAACAAAAGATGCTGGTAAAATCGCAGGACTTGAAGTAGAGCGTATTATTAACGAACCGACAGCAGCAGCACTTGCTTACGGTATGGATAAAACAGAGAAAGACCAAACCATCCTTGTATTTGACCTTGGTGGCGGTACTTTTGACGTATCTATCCTTGAACTTGGCGACGGCGTATTCGAAGTTCACTCAACGGCCGGCGACAACCACTTAGGTGGGGACGATTTTGACCAAAAAATTATTGATTTCCTAGTTGCTGAATTCAAACGCGACAACGGAATTGACCTTTCTAAAGATAAAATGGCTTTACAACGCCTAAAAGACGCAGCTGAAAAAGCGAAAAAAAGACCTTTCTGGCGTAACTAGTACACAAATCTCACTACCATTTATCACAGCCGGAGAAGCAGGACCACTTCACTTAGAAGTAACGCTTACTCGTGCAAAATTTGACGAATTAACACATGACTTAGTAGAACGTACTATCGCACCAACTCGCCAAGCATTAAAAGACGCTGATCTTTCTGCTAGCGATATCGACGAAGTTATTCTTGTTGGTGGATCAACACGTATCCCAGCCGTTCAAGAAGCCATCAAAAAAGAGCTAGGTAAAGAACCACATAAAGGTGTAAATCCAGACGAAGTAGTAGCAATGGGTGCAGCGATTCAAGGCGGCGTAATCACTGGTGACGTAAAAGACGTTGTACTTCTTGACGTAACACCACTATCCCTAGGTATCGAAACAATGGGTGGCGTGATGACAACATTAATCGACCGCAACACCACTATTCCTACTTCAAAATCACAAACATTCTCAACAGCAGCAGACAACCAACCAGCAGTAGACATTCACGTCTTGCAAGGTGAACGCCCAATGGCTAAAGATAACAAAACACTTGGACGTTTCCAATTAACGGACTTGCCACCAGCACCACGTGGTATTCCACAAATCGAAGTATCATTTGACATCGATAAAAACGGTATCGTAACAGTTCGTGCGAAAGACTTAGGAACTGGTAAAGAACAAAATATCGTTATCAAATCTTCTTCAGGTCTAACAGACGAAGAAATCGAAAAAATGGTTAAAGATGCAGAAGCAAATGCTGAAGAAGATAAGAAAGTAAAAGAAAACGCAGAACTTCGTAACAATGCGGACCAATTAGTATTCACTGTCGATAAAACATTGAAAGAACTAGAAGGCAAAGTAGACGAAGAAGAAGTGAAAAAAGCAGAAGTAGCTCGCGATGAGTTGTCAGAGGCGCTAAACGGCGAAGATTTCGATGTAATCAAAGAAAAAACAGATGCTCTAAACGAAATCGTTCAAGCTCTTTCCGTAAAACTTTACGAACAGGCAGCAGCAGAACAACAAGCTGCTCAAGGTGAAAATCCAGAAGCTGGAGCTACAAATGACGATGTAGTTGACGCCGAGTTTGAAGAAGTAAACGATGACGACGCTAAGAAATAATCGTTTCATAAAATAAGAGAAAATCGGGTCAAAGCTCACTGGCTTTGACTCTTTCTCTTCGTAACGAGTTATGTTACAATACGATAGGAAATATAAACAGAAGAGACAAGGAGTGAGACGCAAAAAATGGCAAAACGTGATTATTATGAAGTGCTTGGCGTTTCCAAAGGCGCCTCAGCAGATGAGATAAAAAAAGCTTACCGTAAATTATCGAAGCAATATCATCCAGATATCAATAAAGAAGCTGGCGCTGATGAGAAATTTAAAGAAATATCAGAAGCATATGAAGTTCTGAGTGACGCATCCAAGCGCGCGCAATACGACCAATATGGACACGTCGATCCAAACCAAGGTTTTGGTGGTGGCGGATCATACGGCGGTGGTTTTGGTGGCCAAGGTTTCGGCGGTTTTGAAGATATTTTTGATACATTCTTTGGTGGAGGAGGTTCTGCTAGACAAGATCCTTCAGCACCACGCCAAGGTAGTGATATGCAATACACTATGCGCTTGAAGTTCAAGGAAGCCATTTTTGGAAAAGATGCTGAAATTGAAATTCCTCGTGAAGAAAGTTGCGACACATGTCATGGAAGTGGTGCCAAACCGGGAACGCATCCTGAAAAATGTTCTCACTGTGGCGGTAAAGGCTCTATTAATGTGGAGCAAAACACACCTTTTGGTCGTATTGTTAACAAGCGCACATGCCAATACTGTAACGGTACAGGTAAGGAAATCAAAGAAAAATGTGACACATGTCACGGCTCAGGCCGCATAACGAAAACGAAGAAAATCAAATTGAAAGTTCCAGCAGGTGTCGATGATGGGCAACAAATGCGCGTTGCTGGTGAAGGTGAAGGAGGCATTAATGGTGGCCCTAACGGAGATCTTTACGTCGTGTTTGTCGTATCTCGCGACGATTTCTTTGAACGCGAAGGCAATGATATTTATGTAGAGGTACCACTCACATTTGTTCAAGCTACACTTGGTGATGAAATCGATGTCCCGACGGTTCACGGCAAAGTTCGACTGAAAATCCCAGCTGGTACACAAACTGGTACAACATTCCGTCTGCGTAATAAAGGTGTCCCACATCTACGTGGTAATGGAACCGGTGACCAACATGTCATTGTGAAAGTTATTGTACCGAAAAAACTTGATGACAAGCAAAAAGACATTCTACGTGAATTCGCTGCAACAACTGGCGATAGAGTGGACGAAAACACGGAAGGTTTCTTCGACAAAATGAAAAAAGCATTCAAAGGTGAATAATAATAATCAAAAGGCTCGGATTGCGTAATAACGAGCCTTTTATTTAAGGAAATGAGGGACATAAAAATGAAATGGTCAGAAATTGAAATCCATTCAGTGAACGAAGCGGTAGAACCAATTACATATGCCCTAAACGATTCAGGTGCAAGCGGTGTTTCCATTGAAGACTCCGCAGATTTAACGCGCGAACACGAAGATCGTTTTGGCGAAATTTATGATTTACAGGCAGCTGATTATCCAGCAGAGGGCGTGATTATCAAGGCTTACTTTTTAACGACCGACGACTTTTTAGCGATGGTACCAGAAATTGAAGCGCGCATTCGTGGGCTTGCAGACTTTGACATTCCATTAGGCAACCTAACGTTCCAAGTCAATGAAGTAAACGACGAGGAATGGGCAACCGCGTGGAAAAAATATTATCATCCCGTAAAAATTACGGAGCATATCACTGTCGTACCAACATGGGAAGACTACATACCAGAAGCAGACGACGAAATGATTATCGAACTTGATCCAGGCATGGCATTCGGTACAGGCACACACCCAACTACACAATTATGCGTGCAAGCTTTAGAAAAAATCGTCAAACCAGGCGATGAAGTTATTGATGTAGGAACAGGCTCAGGCGTACTAAGCATTGCTAGTGCAAAACTCGGCGCCAAAAGCGTCTTAGCAACAGACCTTGACGAAGTTGCCGTTCGCGCTGCAAGAGAGAATATTGTACAAAACCATTGCGAAACTGTCGTGACAATCCAGCAAAATGATCTTTTAAAAGGTATTAATCAAAAAGTAGATGTCATCGTGGCTAATATTTTAGCAGAAGTGATTGTATTATTCCCGGAGGACGTATATGCAGCGCTGAAACCAAATGGTATTTTCATCGCATCAGGAATTATCGAGCCGAAGCGTGAAATGGTGACTGAAGCACTTATCGAAGCTGGTTTAACAGTCTACCATACAGAACAAATAACGGATTGGGTAGCTATTTACGCCAAGCGAGGTGAGTAAAGGTGCAACGATATTTTATTAATCAAATCGTAGATGATAAAGCACGAATTACAGGCGAGGATTTCCACCATATTGTTCGCGTTATGCGGATGAAACTGGAAGATTATGTTTGCCTTGTCACGCCAGATGAACAAACAGCCATTGCCGAATTAATCGAAATAGGCGATGACTTTGTCCAATTTAAAATCGTGTCACGGAAAGAAAGTACCTCTGAATTACCAGTGCACATAACCATCGCAAGCGGTTTACCAAAAGGCGACAAGCTCGAATTAATCACCCAAAAAGGAACCGAACTAGGCGCAAAATCATTTCTATCATTCCCGGCGAAACGCTCTATTTCCAAATGGGATAGTAAAAAAGCCCAGAAAAAAGTAGAACGACTGGATAAAATTGCAAAAGAAGCCGCAGAACAATCGCATCGCAGTGTTGTCCCAAGTTTCCAACATGTAATGTCATTCCAAGCGCTACTCGACGTCGCGCCTTCCTATGATTATATCGTTGTTGCTTATGAAGAGAGTGCTAAAGAGGGGGAATCTTCCGCTTTAGCCACACTTTTTGACCAAGTGGATCCCGGCGAATCAATTTTAGCAATTTTTGGGCCGGAAGGTGGTTTAGCTCCAGAAGAAATTGTTAAATTAGAAGCTGTGCAAGCGTTGAAAGTTGGTTTAGGACCACGAATTTTGCGAACAGAAACAGCACCGCTTTATTTTCTAGCAGCAGCCTCTTTTGCGTTTGAACTTGATAAAAATGGGTAAATGAAAATAAGATTGGTTGTCCTACTGAAAATAAATCATGAAAGTTAACGATTTCATGTTGACTAGCTTTGCGGATTGGTTTATAATTTTTAGTGAGTGAATGCAAATAGTTGTGCATTACTTTGGACTCATTCACAAGTTCGTCTTGTGCGAGGTGTTCAAATAGCTTAGGACATCCTTGTCCATTTAAGTGTCGGAGGGAGGGAAAGAGAGATGTCAAAAACAGTAGTTCGTAAAAACGAATCGCTTGAAGATGCTCTTCGTCGCTTTAAACGTACTGTTTCCAAAACAGGTACAATGCAAGAAGTTAGAAAGCGCGAATTTTATGAAAAACCAAGCGTAAAGCGTAAAAAGAAATCAGAAGCAGCGAGAAAACGCAAATTCTAATCGAAGGGACGATTTAAATACATGAGTCTCCTTAACCAACTGAATGAAGATATGAAGCAAGCGATGCGAGCGAAAGAAAAAGATAAACTTTCCGTTATCCGTATGCTTAAAGCGGCTTTGCAAAATGAAGCCATTCGTCTTGGTACAGATGATTTATCTCCTGACGACGAAGTAACTATTCTTTCCCGCGAAATGAAGCAGCGTCGCGATTCTCTAAATGAATTTGAGAAAGCAGGTCGTGAAGACTTGGTAGAACAATTGAAACAGGAAATCGTGATAGTTGAAGGTTATTTACCGAAGCAACTTTCCGAGGAAGAAATTGCTGAAATTGTAAAAGTGACGATCGAAGAAGTTGGTGCAACATCTCCAGCTGATTTTGGCAAAGTGATGACCGCTGTAATGCCTAAAGTAAAAGGTAAAGCAGACGGTAACGCAGTCAATAAATTCGTGAAACAATATCTTTCATAATTCAAAATCAAAGAGCCGAGTAGCCTCGGCTCTTTTTGTTGGCGTTTTTAGGAATAAAAATGACTAACGGCGCCAATATAAGCGTAAGCAAAGTGGTGAACTAATCCCTCAAGCTGTTTATCAACGCAAAAATAATACATAATTTCCGTAAACACGCCGAATAATACCCAAATGGAACGCTTTCGTGTATAATATAAGCACATAAACTTAATTTTAGAGTGAAGGGGTTATTTGGATGCCGACAGACCATGAAAATAAAAAGATTACGTTAGCGGACGGGTTTGATGCTAGGGAACTGTTTGGGAACAATGATGCACATATTGCTTTAATTGAAGATGCGTTCCAAGTACAGATTATCACTCGTGGCGAAATAATAACGATTCAAGGTGAAGAGGTAAATGAAGCGCATGCTGGAGCAGTTATTGATGCGCTTGTTCATGTCATTGTTAAAGGGATTCATGTCGATGAACGTGATGTGACGCAAGCAATCAAGATGGAGCAGAATGGCACGGTGGAATATTTTGCGAGCTTGTATGATGAAGAGATTACAGTAAATGCGAAGGGGAAAATGATTCGACCAAAAACGTTCGGGCAACGTAAATATGTGCGGACGATAGATAAATATGATGTTGTGTTTGGTATTGGTCCTGCTGGAACGGGGAAAACGTATTTGGCGGTTGTGAAGGCTGTTGCTGCTTGGAAGAAAGGGACAGTAAACAAAATTATTTTGACGCGTCCTGCGGTAGAAGCTGGGGAAAGTCTTGGGTTCTTGCCTGGTGATTTGAAAGAGAAGGTTGATCCTTATTTACGCCCTGTGTACGATGCTCTGTATGATATTTTCGGTGTAGAGCATACGACGCGATTGATGGACCGTGGTGTGATTGAGATTGCGCCGCTTGCCTATATGCGTGGTCGGACACTGGATAATGCGTTTGTTATTCTGGATGAAGCACAGAATACAACGGTTGCTCAGATGAAGATGTTCTTGACTCGTCTAGGCTTTGAATCGAAAATGATTGTTAATGGTGATACGACACAAATTGATTTACCAAAAGGTGCTACGAGTGGATTGGTGAATGCAGAGACAGTATTGCGTGACGTGAAAAACATCGGTTTTGTTTACTTTGAACATTTTGATGTGGTGCGACATCCACTTGTTGCTGAAATTATTAAAGCATATGAGGGAAAGCTGAAATAATTAGCACTAAATGATGTAAAAAAGGAGGTACATATGAAATTTCCAAAAAAAGGCGTTAATTGGTATTATAAATCGGGGAAGAAATACATAACGCCAGGCATCTTAATCTTCTTTTTTATTGTTGCTTTTGTGTTAATTTGTCAGATGGTGAAGCCAGAGTCTTATAATGTAAAGCTTTTTGAAGTGGCAGAAAAAACAATACGATCACCACAAACATTGGAAGATGCGGAGAAAACCAAAGAAGAGCAGTTAAAAGCCGCGGCGGATGTAGAAGATGTGTATGTTTTCAATCGTGAAACCGCACAGAATCGGCAGTCGCTTGTTTCATCACTATTTGCCTATGTTGGAGAAGTGAATCAAGAGGCTATAGAAAATGATGCGAAAAACAAGAAAGCCACTGATGATGCTAATAAAACAACAACTAAACCAATGACGATAAACCAAAAATTGACATCTTTGAAAGCGAAGTTATCAAAAAATGTATCTGAAAATGTCACGGAAGGTATTAGCGACACGATGCTATCGATATTGCTACGAATGAACTCGAAAGATTTAGCTGCTGTGGAGAAAGAAGTAGTTAGTGCGCTTGATGTGGCGATGGAGGAAAGTGTACGCAAAGATAATCTAACGGAAGTAAAAGTCGGTGCGCGTGATACGATTGAACTTTCCAATTTGTCGCCTAGCTACAAAGGTGTTGCGAAAGCGATTTTATCCTATGCAATTGTTCCTAACGAAGTCTACAGTGCAGAGCAAACTGTAGATCGCAGAAAAGAAGCATCTGCAAATGTTATTCCAGTGAAAATTCTGCAAGGTCAAGTCATTGTACAAGAAGGACAAATAATTGATCGCGAAATTTATCGTCAGTTAGCATTACTAAATCTACTAGATCAAAAAATGCCAATCAAGCAGTATGCAGGCTTTGGATTATTGTTAGTATCCCTCGCTTTAATGCTCTACTTCTTCACACAACGACAAAAAAATCTGGATTATGATAAGAAAAATCAAACGTTGCTTGTTTTTTCATCAGTATATGTCATTATTTTAGCCATGTTGGTCATTATTCGATATTTAGAAGGTGTTGATATTAGTAATATTTCCTTCTTATTCCCAGCTGCATTTGGGCCAATGATTATTAAGATATTACTAAATGAAAAGTTTGCATTTATGATTACGATTTTTACTGCAATTGCAAGTTTCTTCGTGTTTCAAAGTGATGCAACGGCGGCTGTTAATGTGACTGTTTCAACATATATTTTGCTTAGTGGATTGGCGAGTATTGTTGTGCTTCGTGATTATAGCAGGCGCTCGGCGATTTTGCAGTCAGGCTTTATTGTGGGCTTAGCGAATATTGCTTTTGTGTTTTTGCTCATGATGATTAGCAATGCGGGACTGGCGACATTTGCATTTTGGGTGCCAGTTGGCTATGCTTTCCTAGGTGGAATCGGCTCTTTTGTTCTTGGTATTGGGATTGTTCCAGTTTTTGAGACCGTGTTTGGAATGCTTACGACAAGTCGTCTGGTGGAATTGTCGAATCCGAATCATCCTTTGCTTAAGAAAATTTTGATGAAGTCTCCAGGAACATATCATCATAGTCTGATGGTTGCAAATCTCGCGGAATCTTGTGCGGATGCGATTGGTGCGAATAGTTTGCTTGTACGTGTCGGTTGTTTTTATCATGATATTGGCAAAACGTTGCGTCCACCTTATTTTGTGGAAAATCAGTTACATGGGATTAATCCACATGATCGATTGACACCAGAGCAAAGTCGCGATATTATTATTGCTCATACAACAGACGGCGCAGCGATTTTGCGAGACAATCGTTTTCCACAGCCAATTATTGATATTGCGTTGCAGCATCACGGAACGACGCTTGTGAGATATTTTTATCATAAGGCAAAAGAACAAAATCCAGATGTAAGCGAGCTGGAATTCCGTTACCCAGGCCCAAAACCGCAGACAAGAGAAATTGCAATTATCAATGTCGCGGATAGTGTTGAGGCTGCTGTTAGGTCATGTAATGAGCCAACGAAGGACAAGATTCGGGCGATTGTAAACAGTATTGTAGATGATCGGATTAAAGATAAACAGTTTATTGAATCGGATATTACATTCCAAGAAATAGAAGTTGTGCGTGAAACGTTATGTGCGACATTAAATGGCATTTATCATCAGCGAATTCAATATCCTGATGGCAAGTAAGGAGGATGGCAATGGTTTTAGAACTTGATATGATAGACGAAACAGAAGATTTGGCACCAGAAGCATTTGAATTAGTGGAGAACTTACTACAGTTCGCCGCAGCTAGATTAAAGATTCAAAATGATAGCGAGTTGACCGTTACATTTGTTGATAACGCTCGAATTCAGGAAATTAATCGGGACTATCGCGACAAGGATCAGCCGACCGATGTGATTTCGTTCGCTTTAGAAGAAATGGGCGATGGCGAAGTAGAAATAACTTGGAGTGAAGATATGGATGTTCCGCGTATTTTAGGAGACATAATCATTTCGACGGAGCGGGCAAAAGAACAAGCGAAAGAGTACGGGCATGGATTCGATCGCGAAGTAGGTTTCTTGGCGTTACACGGCCTCCTGCATCTTCTGGGGTATGATCATATCGAAGACGAGGACGAAAAAGAAATGTTTGCACTACAAAAAGAAGTGTTGGATGCGTATGGACTCGAAAGATAGAGTAAAAGCAACTGCAAATAGACGCTTTCGAAAATCATTTATCCATGCCGTTACAGGTGTTAAAACCGCAATTTTAGAAGAACGCCATATGCGTGTTCATATAACTGCGGGCATGATTGTTGTTATTTGTGGTGTTTTTTTCAAAGTAACGAAGATAGAATGGTTATTTCTTTTATTTTCGATTTTTAATGTATTGACATTTGAAATGATAAATACGGCTATTGAGCGAGCGGTAGACGTGGCAACGGAAGAATTTCATCCCTACGCTAAAAAAGCTAAAGATGTTGCAGCAGGAGCGGTGCTGCTTGCTTCGATTTGTTCGGCGGTTGTTGGATTAATCATTTTTGTACCTAAATTATTTTAGAAGGAGCTTTTTGTGATGAGAGAGAATAATTTGATTGCTTTAGCGAAACAAGCACGTGAAAATGCTTATGTGCCTTATTCTAAGTTTAAAGTTGGCGCGGCGCTTGTAACGACTGAGGATGAAGTTGTTATGGGTTGTAATATCGAGAACGCTTCCTACGGTTTGACGAATTGTGCGGAAAGAACGGCGATTTTCAAAGCAGTCTCAGAAGGCAAGCAGCATTTTAAAAAATTAGTCATTATTGCAGATACAGACGGTCCAGTTGCTCCATGTGGCGCTTGTCGTCAGGTGATTAGCGAGTTTTGTGAACCAGATATGCCAGTAGTTTTAACAAATATGAAAGGCGATGTAGCGGAAGTGACAGTTGGAGAACTGCTTCCAGGCGCCTTTACTCCGGAGGATTTAAATAAATGAGTGATATTTTCAAATCAGGTTTTGTAGCGATTGTTGGCCGTCCTAATGTAGGAAAATCAACATTATTAAACCAAATTATCGGGCAAAAAATTGCGATTATGAGTGATAAAGCCCAAACGACACGAAATAAAATTCAAGGTGTATACACGACCGACAAAGCACAAGTCGTATTCATAGATACACCAGGAATTCATAAACCAAAACATAAACTAGGCGATTTCATGGTAAAAATTGCGCTAAATACGTTCCGTGAAGTAGATATGATTTTCTTTGTAATCGATGCAGAGGCAGGTTTCGGTCGCGGCGATGAATTCATTATTGAAAAATTAAAGAACGTTGAAACACCAGTCTTCCTACTAATTAACAAAATCGATTTAGTGCATCCAGAAGTGCTAATTGATTTAATTGCAAAATACAGTGAAATGCTTGATTTCGAGGAGATTATTCCAATTTCGGCACTCCAAGGAAACAATGTGGAGACATTACTTGAAGAAACGACGAAACATCTGGAAGCTGGACCGATGTATTATCCAGAAGATCAAGTAACAGACCATCCAGAACGCTTTATTATTGCGGAGCTGATTCGCGAGCAAGTGCTTAAATTCACACACGAAGAAGTACCACATTCTGTAGCTGTCGTTATTGAGAGTATTGAAACCAATCCCGAAACGCAAAAACTGCACATCATGGCACAAATCATTGTAGAGCGCAGCACCCAAAAAGGTATTTTGATTGGTAAACAAGGTCAAATGCTAAAACAAATTGGCATGCGTGCTCGCAAAGAAATCGAGCTTCTACTTGGTTCAAAAGTGTATTTGGAAATTTGGGTAAAAGTGCAAAAAGGCTGGCGTGATAAAGAGCATTTTTTGCATGATTATGGGTTTGATCAAGATGAATATTAAATACCATTAAGATTGTTAAAGGCTGAGACAAACGCTCATGCCGTCTTTCATTGAAACCAACCATCATGAAAAAAGCTATTGATCTCCATTACGGTTCTTCTATCATAATAGAGATAGAAGAACTGCTGTAGGCCAGTAGCTTATTCTGGCTCCCCAAAAAGTTTTCTGAATGAGAGACCTCTCAATCGAATGGATTTGTGTATTGCAAGAAACACATCCTACTCGAAAAAATACTGTTCTCGGCTTATTTTGGATGAAAATCTAGTACTGTCTTAACGCTCTTAATGCAATATTATTAGAACTAGTCTCTCAGTATACTGCTAGTCTGTGATTCAAAAAAACTGACTACAATAAAACGCAAAGGTGGGCAACACTATAGACTATGTCAAGCCAATATTTATGAATTTAGCGTTACTATTGGAGGGTTTTAATTTATATTTTTTGAAAATTCAGTTATTTAAGAGGTTTGCGAGAGGCACAAGCAATTGCTTAAGCTTGCACCTCTATTTTTTACCTCAACAATTGGTATAGATCCATTTTTAAAAGATAGGGCATCCGTTGAGAGGACTAGTTTTTGAAAAGCCTTTCTTTTTTCATACTTAGCGAATATCACGGTATAGACCAATAACTTTACCTAAAATAGAGACATTATTGAGGATAATAGGCTCTAATGCGTCATTCTCAGGTTGAAGACGGAAATGGTTCGCTTCTTTATAAAATCTCTTACAAGTTGCTTCATTTTCTTCTGTCATTGCAACAACAATCTCACCATTGTTTGCAGAATTTTGCTGACGTACAATAACTTTGTCACCATCTAAAATTCCTGCATTGATCATACTTTCACCATCGATTTCAAGCATAAAGATTTCTGTTTCTCCGTTCGCCATGTATTCCGGAAGCGGGAAGTATTCATCAATGTTCTCAATCGCAGTAATAGGCATACCAGCAGTTACCTTACCGATTAAAGGGATATTGACAACGCTTGGTGTTGCTATATCATCATCCAAAGAAAGAATTTCAATCGCGCGCGGTTTGGTTGGGTCCCGTCGTATGAGTCCCTTTCCTTCTAGGCGAGCTAAGTGCCCATGTACGGTGGAACTCGAAGCTAAACCAACAGCTTCCCCAATCTCGCGTACAGAAGGTGGATAACCTTTATCCCTTACTTCAGACTTGATAAAGTCATAGATATCTTGTTGACGTTTTGATAGTTTCATTTTATTTCACCCCGCTTACTCTTTTGTTACTTCTTTTGTAACTCAAGTATAGCAAATAATTTATCGATATGCAAACAATTGTTCGATTTTTTGTTGACAAGATAGAACGAGTGTTCTATAATAAAGAAAAGCGAACATACATTCTTTTGGAGGGATAAAGATGACTTTTAAATCTATTTGGGATCGATATTATATTGCTATTATTTTTATTATTACTTGTTTTGTATTAGGGATTGTATTATTAATGGTAACAGTGAATCAGGCTGATACAGAATATAATGAGGTGAACATTGCGTCTGGAGATTCTATCTGGAGTTTAGCCGATGATTATGCAGGTCAGTACAAGATGAGCAAACAAGATTTTATTTCATGGGTAGAGAAGGAAAACCAATTGATTGATGGGAAGCTAACAGCGGGAGATAAGATTATCATTCCAGTAAAGCAGACCAATCTTGAACAAGATAATTCTATCCAGTTAGCGAACGAGTAAGGGTCATTACTTTAAAAAACGATACTTTTCATGTAAAATAGGCGTTAATCATCAAATGAAAAGAGGTTTTTAGATGTTTAAAGAATTCAAAGCTTTTATTGCAAAAGGAAACGCACTTGCGATGGCCATCGGGATTGTAATAGGCGCCGCATTTACAAGTATTGTTAATTCGTTGGTTGATGACATTATTATGCCACCTTTAGGATTGCTTATTGGTAATGTCGATTTTACTAATTTATTTTTAAGTTTGAATGGCACGCATTACGATACATTGAAAGCGGCACAGGATGCGGGTGCGCCAACAATTAATTATGGTTTATTTATCAATAATGTTATCAGTTTTTTAATTGTTACGTTTTCTGTCTTTTTAATTGTTAAGCTTATATCGAAATACATGCCTCTGGAGCCGAAGCAACCAGCGACGAAAGAGTGTCCTTATTGTTTGTCATCCGTTCCTGAGAAGGCAACCAAATGTCTTCACTGTACATCGGAGCTAGTAGTTACAGAAGGAAATACAATTGTTAATCAGGAATAGGAGAGAAGTGTTGTGCTAGAAAAAGCAAAGATTGAACGTATTAATGAATTATCTCGTAAAAAGAAGGACGGAACAATAACCGCTGATGAGAAAGTAGAACAAGATATGCTACGTCAAGAATATATCAAGTCATTTCGTAGCCAAGTTCGAACAACCATTGAACATACGACATTTATTGATCCGAATGGTGATGATGTGACACCTGATAAGATTAAACGTAAGCGTGAAGAACGAAATAAGTTACAGCAAGAAAATAGTGAATGAATCATCTATAATTTAAAAAGAATGTGTGGGGGCAAGTGTATTGTCCCCGCATTTTTCGAGTTAAAACGAACAAAAACAATCAATTTAACACATTTTTAAACATAAATATGTTTTTTAGTTGTGAAAAATGTTAGAAAGGATTATTATAAATTGTAGTGACTAAAACAAGAGAGGATGTTTCATTTGTTTGATAAAACTGATCAACTAGCAATAAATACTATTCGAACATTATCAATCGACGCAATTCAAAAAGCTAACTCTGGCCACCCAGGGCTTCCAATGGGAGCTGCACCTATGGCGTACGCTTTATGGTCCAAAGTTTTAAAGGTTAATCCAGCCAACTCACATTGGTTTAATCGAGATCGCTTTGTGCTTTCGGCAGGTCATGGATCGATGTTACTTTACAGTCTGTTACATTTAAGTGGTTATAAATTAGGTATTGAGGATTTGAAAGAATTCCGCCAATGGGATAGCAAAACACCTGGGCACCCTGAGGTTCACCATACAGACGGCGTAGATGCAACAACTGGTCCACTTGGTCAAGGGATTGCAATGGCTGTTGGTATGGCCATGGCAGAAAGACATTTAGAAGCAATGTATAATAAAGATGGTTTTCCAGTTGTAGATCATTACACATATGCACTATGCGGTGATGGAGACTTGATGGAAGGTGTTGCTTCTGAGGCGGCGTCTTTAGCAGGACACCAACAATTAGGTCGTTTGGTGCTTTTATATGATTCTAACGATATTTCACTTGATGGTGATTTGGATAAATCTTTTTCTGAAAGTGTTAAGCAGCGTTTTGAGTCTTACGGTTGGGAACATTTATTGGTAAAAGACGGTAATGATACAGCTGAAATTTTGGCGGCAATTGAAAAAGCGAAACAAAATACAACACAGCCAACGATGATTGAAGTGAAGACTGTTATTGGTTTTGGCGCTCCGAACGCAGGAACTAGCAAAGTTCATGGCGCTCCACTTGGCGCTGAAGGTGTGAAGGCAGCTAAAGCTGCATATGGTTGGGATTATGAAGAAGATTTCTACGTTCCAAGTGAAGTTTATGACCGCTTTAAAGAAACAATTGGAACTCGTGGTGCGCAAGAAGAAGCTGCTTGGAATGATATGTTTGCTTCTTATAAAGAGAAATATCCTGAGCTAGCTGCACAATTAGAACTTAGCTTAAGTGGAGAACTTCCAGAAGGATGGGATAAAGATTTACCATCTTATGGTGATAATCAATCACTTGCCAGTCGTGCTTCTAGTGGTGAAGTAATTAATGCCTTAGCAGCCAAGTTACCTCAATTATTTGGAGGATCGGCTGATTTAGCTGGATCAAACAATACAAATATTGCGACAGATGGCGAATTTACAAAAGAAACACCTGCAGATCGCAATATCTGGTTCGGTGTTCGTGAATTTGCAATGGGAGCTGCTTTGAATGGTATGGCACTTCATACAGGTCTTAAAGTGTACGGTGGAACATTCTTCGTATTCTCAGACTATTTGCGTGCAGCAATTCGTTTGTCAGCGATTCAACACTTGCCAGTAAACTATGTGTTAACGCATGATAGTATTGCTGTCGGAGAAGACGGTCCCACACATGAGCCTGTAGAACAAGTTGCATCACTTCGCGCAATGCCGGGTCTAACAGTACTTCGTCCAGCAGATGGTAACGAAGTCGTTGCAGCTTGGAAAATCGCGATTACATCGAATAATCGCCCAACAGCACTAGTGTTGACTCGTCAAAACTTGCCAACATTGCCAAACTCGGCAAAACTAGCAGAAGAAGGCGTGGCAAAAGGAGCATACGTCTTATCACCAGCGAAAAAAGATGTCCCTGATGTGCTTCTTTTAGCGACGGGTTCTGAAGTGAACTTAGCTGTGAAAGCACAAGCAGAATTAGCGAAAGACGGTATTGACGCATCTGTTGTTAGTATCCCATCGTTTGATTTGTTTGAACAACAATCAGCAGAGTATAAGGAAAGTGTTCTACCAAATGCTGTTCGTAAACGCGTGTCAATTGAAATGGGTGCGACACTTGGTTGGGAACGTTATGTGGGGCTTGATGGCAAAACGATCGGTATCGATAAATTTGGCGCATCTGCACCAGGTAATACAATTATTGAGAACTATGGCTTTACAGTTGAACATGTTGTGAAAACTGTAAAATCGTTATAATCAGCAGATAAAGATAAAATGGCGCGGGACGGCTAGTTTGACTAGTGCAGTTCCGCGTTTTTTTTTGTAAAGAAAATGCGTAATGAGGATTGTACAAATAAGTCGTTGGTGGTATAATGAGGCAGTTGTGTTTTTTAAACTTTTATTGGTCTCGAATGTGGAAAAACTATTGTTTTGACCTGATAAATCAAGTACAATAAGAGGGATAGATAGTTTCGAGGAGGAGAAAGAGAATATGTTGTGGTATATACTTATCGGCGTACTTTGCTTGCTTGCAGGTTTAGCGCTTGGATTCTTTATTGCAAGACGTTACATGATGACGTATCTGAAGAAGAACCCGCCAATTAACGAACAAATGTTGCAAATGATGATGGCCCAAATGGGAATGAAACCATCGCAAAAGAAAATTAATCAAATGATGAATGCAATGGGTAAACAACAAGAAAAAGAAGCGAAGACTAAGAAGAAAAAATAATGAAATAGGGCTTCATTGCACTGATTCGTTTTTGTAATAATAGTCGTGTAAGTTCTTTGACTGACCGCACGCTCTGATTTTACGTGGTGATACGTAATTTTGGAGGGTGTTTTTTTGTGTTGTGAAAGACTTGGTAGGAGCTTATCTAAGGTGTGCGTGATAAAATGGACAAATATATGAAAAACTGCTTGGAGGCGATGGAATGAATGAGAAGTTGAAGCGTGAAGTGAAGCGGAATGAGGAAAGAATGATTGCTTTTCGAAGGGATTTACATAGGCATCCGGAGTTGTCGTGGCAGGAAATTCGGACGACGAATCGTGTGGTAGAGGAATTGGGACGGATTGGATTGGAATGTCGACGGATGGAGCCAACGGGTGTTGTGGCGGAATTGGTTGGTGGGAAGCCGGGCAAGGTGGTGGCTTTGCGTGCGGATATGGATGCGTTGCCAGTGATGGAGCTTAGTGAGACATTGGCGTATAAATCGAAAAATGAGGGGAAAATGCATGCGTGTGGGCATGATGCGCATACAGCGATGTTGTTGAACGCTGCGGAGGCGCTAGTTTCGGTGAAAGATCAGATATGTGGGACGGTGCGCTTTATTTTTCAGCCGGCTGAAGAGATTACGGAAGGCGCAGAGGCGATGATTGAGCAGGGTGTGATGACGGGTGTGGATAATGTGTTCGGGATTCATATTTGGTCGCAAATGCCGATGAATACGATTTCGTGTAATGTGGGCCCGGTTTTTGCATCGGCGGATGTTGTGGAAGTGCATTTTACGGGACGGGGAGGTCATGGTGCGATGCCACATGCGTGTGTGGATGCTTCGGTTGTTGCTTCGGCTTTTGTGATGGGCGCGCAGGCACTTGTTTCGCGGGAAACGGATCCACTGGAACCGGCAGGTTTTTACGGTTGGTCGAATGGATGTTGGGACGCGCTATAATGTGATTGCGGAGCATGCTGTTTTGGAAGGAACGGTACGCGCATTTAACCCGCAAGTTCGTGAAAACTTGGAGCAGGCGATTCGTCGGTATGCAGAACATGTGGCGGCTATGTATGGTGCGACGGCGGATGTGACGTATCGATATGGGACACATGCTGTGGTTAATGAGGCGGATAGTGCGATGTTAGCGCAGCGTGTTGTGACAGATAGTTTTGGCAGTGATGTGTTGTTTTCTGATCGACCAACGACGGCGGGCGAGGATTTTAGTTATTATTTGCAAGATACGCCGGGATGCTTCGCGCTTGTCGGTTCGGGGAATGCTGAAAAAGATACGGAATGGGCGCATCACCATGGGCGTTTTAATGTGGATGAGGATGCGATGGTTCTGGGCGCAGAGCTTTATGCGCAATATGCGTTTGCGTATTTGACGGAGAATCCTTTTTAAGGGTTCTTTGTCTGTGAATTTACAATTTACTTGAATCTTTTAAAGAAATCGGTTACACTAGTTTCTGTAAACAAATTCGAAAAGGAGGTAAGGACGATGAAGAAGATAATTGGATTTGATGTGAAGACCATTATTGTAGGGAAGGACCGTTTTTCAGCGTCCATTATATCGAGGGAGATGTGCACGTTTATTTAAGGGACTCCTACGGCTTAAATTCGATATAGATTTCCAAACAGTAATGGACAAAGCAAGATGTGTCCGTTATTTTTTATGTCCAAATTAGGAAAAAATGGTTTTTAAAGGAGGGTTTGGCGAAATGAAGATTTATAAGGAGTTGGGCTGGTTTTTTAAAGAGCAGAAACGGTCGTATATTGTCGGGGTTTCTTTGTTGTTTATGATTACTTTGCTTCAACTGGTGCCACCGAAAATTATTGGGATGACGGTGGATGCGGTAACAAAAGACACGTTAACGAAAAATCAGTTGCTGATGTGGATGGGAATTTTATTAGGTGCAGCATTATTTGCTTATGTTGCACGTTATTTTTGGCGAATGATGATTTTTGGATCGGATAATAAGTTACAGCGGAAATTGCGGTTACGGTTGTTTGAACATTTGTCGAAGATGTCGCCGTTTTTCTTTCAGCGATATCGGACGGGAGATTTGATGGCACACGCGACGAATGATATTTCGGCGATTCAACAAGTGGCTGGGTTTGGTGTGCTGACGCTTTGTGATTCTATTTTGACGGGAAGTACGGTTATTTTGACGATGGCGATTACGATTGACTGGCGCTTGACGTTGATTGCGCTTATTCCGATGCCGTTCATGGTGTGGGGAAGTTCAGTGCTTGGTCGGAAGTTGCATGATCGTTTTCATAATGCGCAGGCGGAATTTTCGAAGCTGAATGATAAGACGCAGGAGAGTTTGTCGGGAATTAAGGTGACAAAAACGTTCGGACAGGAACGGGAGGATATCGAGGATTTTAGGAAGCAGACGGAGGAAGTTGTTGGCGTAAACGTGAAGGTCGCCAAATTGGATGCGATGTTTGATCCGATGATTTCCATTATTGTTGGTGTTTCGTTTGTTTTGGCGCTTGGTTTTGGCTCGAAATTCGTGATGGATGGAACGCTGACCATTGGGCAAGTCATTGCTTTTTCCAATTATTTGTTCTTGCTAATTTGGCCGATGCTGGCTTTTGGTTTCTTGTTTAATGTGATTCAGCGCGGGAATGCTTCGTATGATCGCTTGAATAAATTGCTGAATGAACCAGAAGAAGTACGTGATGAGCAAGGTGCGCTGGATGATGTACCAAAGGGAGCGATTGATTTTGACTTGAAAGCTTTTACGTATCCTGATGAAGAGAAGCCCGTTTTGGAGGATGTTGCGTTTCAGTTGCTAGCTGGTGGTACGCTAGGCATTGTCGGTCGGACTGGATCAGGGAAGACAACATTGCTCAAACTGTTGATGCGAGAATATGATGTGTACGATGGTACGATTCGGTTTGATAAAGAAGTGATTCAACGGTATACGGTGCGTGGGTTGCGAAAAGCGATTGGTTATGTGCCGCAAGATCAATTTTTGTTCTCGACGACGGTTCGAGAAAATATTCGTTTTGGAAATCCGGAGTTGCCACAAGATGAGGTGGAGCGGATTGCGGAAATGGTCTCAGTGCATGAAGATATTATGGATTTCACAGATGGTTATGATACAGTTGTCGGCGAGCGTGGCGTTTCGCTTTCAGGTGGTCAAAAACAACGACTGGCGATTGCTAGGGCGCTAATCATGAATCCGGAATTGCTTATTTTAGATGATGCGTTGTCGGCTGTGGATGCGAAGACGGAAGAAAAGATTTTGAAAAATTTGAAAGAGAATCGTGCGGATAAAACAACGATTATTAGTGCGCACCGGCTTAGTTCGGTGGAACATGCGAATTTGATTGTTGTAATTGATAAGGGAAGAATTGTGGAACGCGGGACACATGCGGAATTGATGGCGCATGATGGCTGGTATGCAGAAATGTTCCATAATCAACAACTAGAGGAGTTCATTGAGGCTGGAGGTGAGACGAATGGAACCGAATAATGAAGAAATGCTAACGATGGACGGGAAAGAACATCGCGCGGTATTAAAACGTTTGTTTAGTTATACGAAATACCATGTGCCGGCGCTGATTGTGACGATATTCCTCGTCTTACTTGTGACGCTAGCCGATGTATTTCTACCGATTATTATTAAAAAATTCTTGGATGATTATTTGACGCCACTTTATTTTGCTGCTGGACCAATTTTAATGCTCGCGTCGGGCTATATTGGTTTAACGATTGGGCGCTCGGTTGTGTGGTACTTCCAACTTGTCTTATTCCAAAAAATTGCGTTACGCATTGTGCAACGGATTCGGATTGATATTTTTAGTAAATTACAAACGATGGGGATGCGCTATTTTGACCAAACGCCTGCAGGGAGTCTTGTTTCGCGGGTAACGAATGATACGGAAGCAATAAAGGACATGTTTATTAATGTGCTAGGAACAGCGATTCAGAGCTTGTTTATGCTTATAGGGATTTATTCAGCGATGTTTGTACTGGATGCGCAATTGGCGTCGTATAGCTTGTTGATTTTTCCACTAACGGTGTTGATTATTATTGTGTACCGCAAGTATAGTTCACAGTTTTACAGGGCAAAGCGGGAGAAGCTGAGTCAACTGAATGCGAAGATTGCCGAGTCGATTTCTGGTATGTCGATTGTGCAGCAGTTTAATCAGGAGAAACGCCTGATTCGTGAGTTTGAATCGATTAATAAAGACTACTATGATGTTGGTATGAAAAACATTAGATTTAATGCGTTGTTGCTCGGCCCTGCAATTGATTTGATTTATTCGCTTGCAGTGGTGCTGATTCTTAGTTTTTTTGGGATTCAGTCGTTCTCGGGAGCCGTTGCTATTGGTACGATTTTTGCGTTCGTTAGTTATTTTGACCGCTTTTTAGAGGCGATTTATAACATTATGGAGCGCTTGGCGATGTATCAAGAGGCAATTACGGCGGCTTCGCGTGTATTCCGGATTATGGATGGCACAGAGCTTGCGCCAGAACAAGATGCAAAAGATAATTTAACCATCAAAAATGCAAAAATTGAATTTAAAGATGTTACGTTTTCGTATGATGGACAAAAAGATGTGCTGAAAAATATTTCGTTTACAGTTGAGTCTGGGCAAACTGTCGCGCTTGTCGGTCATACTGGAAGTGGGAAAAGTTCGATTATTAATTTGATGATGCGCTTTTATGAATTTGAAAAAGGCGAGATTTTGATTGATGGAGAGTCGATTAAGCGGTATCCGATAGAGGAATTGCGTGCGAAGACCGGGCTTGTTTTGCAGGATAGTTTTATGTTTTATGGGACAATTAAGGACAATATTCGATTGCATAATCGGCTGATTAGCGATAAGGAAATCGTGGAAGCAGCACAGTTTGTACAGGCGGACCGGTTTATTAATACGCTGGCAGATAAATATGACCATAAAGTAATTGAGCGTGGGGCTTCGTTTTCTAGTGGGCAGCGGCAATTGATTTCGTTTGCGCGGACGGTTGTAACGAATCCGCAAATTCTTGTATTGGATGAGGCGACAGCGAATATTGATACGGAGACGGAGAGCTTGATTCAAACGGGTTTGCGGAATATGCGACAAGGTCGAACGACGATTGCGATTGCACACCGATTATCAACGATTAAAGATGCTGATTTAATTTTAGTGCTTAGTAAGGGAAATATTATTGAGCGCGGGACACATGAAGAACTGCTGGAACATGGCGGTGTCTATCATTCGATGTATCAATTACAAAACAGTGGAATGGATTTAGAAGACATTGGCTAAACGGTCAAAAAGGTTGTTTTTCTTCTAAAAAAGTTTATAATGAGGCAAGAAACATGCTGAAATTAGGAGGAAGAGACAGTGTCATTTATTTTATCAATTATTATTACGCTTGTTTTTGGTGTGGGGATTATTTTAATTCGGATGAAGGCGTCGAAAGAACCGGCGTCCGTGAAGAAAATTATTATTCCTCCGATTATGATGAGCACGGGGGCGTTAATGTTTGTGATTCCGTATTTCCGTGTATCACCGGGTGGGATTTTAGAAGCTGTTATTATGGGGCTGGTTTTCTCGCTGATTTTAATTTGGACAACACGATTTGAAATTAGGCATCAATATGTCTTTATTAAACGGACGAAATCATTTCCAGTCATTTTGCTAAGCTTATTACTCATTCGATTAGGAATTAAATATTGGATTAGTGGTTCTGTAGATGTTGGTGAGTTATCGGGAATGTTCTGGATACTAGCTTTTGCGATGATTGTCCCGTGGCGTATCGCGATGTATTTCCAATATAAAAATGTGGCACAAAAGTTGGAACAAACAGAAGAAGCCTCGTGATAAGCAAGGAGCATATTTCTTTTGTGAAAACGGTTGAAATATTGCTGTAACGTAGATATAATGAATAAGGTTGCACATATTAGGCAACAGGTATAACAAAAAGAGGAGGGTTTTATTTGAAAAAGGTATTAGTAGCTTTATTTTCACTTGCGCTTGTTTTTGGGCTAGCGGCTTGTGGAGAAACGAATAAGGAGGAACAAGCAACGGAGAAAAAAGATGTGAAAGCTGACATCATGAATTTCTACATGGACTTAGTTGCAAAAATCAATGATAACGATGCGGATTATGATGCGTATCAAGCGGCAATTGGTAGCGAAACACCGCCAACTGGTGCGGAATTAACGAAATTAGCAACAGCGGCAAGCGATTCTGCGGATAAAGTATCACAAGTTTTAGCAGATACAAAAGTGCCAAACTTAGGAACATATACAGGTAAATTTAAAGATGCAGTAAAAGAGCTAAGTGACGCGTATGCGGCGGAAGCAAAAGGCTTGAAAGCTTCTCCAATCGATACAAAATCAGCAGATGAAGCGATGACAAAAGCTTCTAAGGATCTTGGCGATGTATTGAAAGATGCTGGCTTAGCACCTTCTGACATTATGACGGATACGGCTGCATAACAAAATGCACGACTAGAGCTAGAAGGGAAGCATCTGATCTAGTCGTTTTTTTGTATTTTGTGTTTCGGATGGCGATACTTGGGAATATATCATAGAGTATAATTTTAAGGAGGGATTTGTTTGAAGAAGTTGGTAATTGGATTATTTGCAGCGACAATGGTCTTTAGTTTAGCCGCATGTGGGAATGTTAGCGATGAACAAAAAGATGCAGCAAAATCGAAAATGGAGAATGCGAAAGAAAAGGCTAGCACAAAGATTGGCAGTGCCAAACAGAAAGTACAAACAAAAGCAATGGATTTCTATACAGGTGTTGTGGATAAAGTAAATGAAGTAGATCAAGATTATGATGCATATATAGCTGATATAACGAGTGATAATCCGTCGAAGGGAGAAGCTTTGAATGAATTAGCTGATAAAGCAAGTGCTTCTGCGCAGAAAATTTCAGATAAATTAGCTTCTATAAAAGTTCCTGATTTAGGGGCGAAAACGGATAATTTCAAAGCGTCTTTGCAAAGTTTAAGCGATGGTTTTGCTGAAAAAGCAAAAACAATTAAAGAAAATCCTGGCGATACGAAAGTAGTTGAAGCAGCAGACGCAAAACTACAACAAGCGTCAGATAAATTAGCTACAGCTTTAGAAAGTGTTGGCTTATCAGGCGCCAATATTTTGAATGATATTACTGGTTAAAAAGTAAAAAACGCCATGCTTTCTCTCACATGTGCAGTCCTCCAAGAACTTAGGTTCTTAGGATGCTCCATGAAATGAGAAGGCATGGCATTTTTTTTATTTTGTTGCATTAATTTCGGATTGTAGTTGTTCAAAAGCATTTAACACTGCTTCGGATTTCATTTCTAGCAAGTCTTTTTGTTCGACGTCTTTATCGTTGAAGTGAATTGGATCGCCGAAACGGATCGTGATTTTTTTGCGTTTTAGAAGCTCGCCAAATGTTTTTGGGCCATCATAAACAGCGGGTAGAATTGGAACCTTACCTTTTAGGGCAACGGTTACGGCGCCGCGTTTTAGATGGAGACCAGCTGATTTTCGTGTGCCACTTGGGAAGATGCCGACTACTTTGCCGTCTTTTAGAAGGCGAATTGGTAGTTTGATAGCGCTTGGACCTGGATTTTCACGATTAACTGGGAAAGCGTTTAGGTGACGCATAAACCAGTTTAGGAATTTTGTTTTGAAAAGTTCTTGTTTGGCCATGTAGTTGATTTGTAACGGTTTAATCGCAAAGCCTAGGTAGAGGATTTCAATCCATGTGGTATGCGTAGAAACAACGACGAACGGTGCTTCTGGGATTTTCTCTTTGTTTTGAACTTGGAAACGCCCGCCCAGAATGGTTAAAATGACATGTACGGTGTTTCGTGCAAATGTATAGAACAAGTTAGTTCACTCCCATGATTCTTTTTTATCTTCTTTTTAGTATACTGAAAGATTCGGAAAACGTCTAGTGCTTAAGTGTTGGAAAGTGTAGTATAATAGGCAGTAATAATTGTGATGGGGTGTTTGGAATGAAATTTTTACATACAGCGGATTGGCATTTGGGAAAAATGGTGAACGGTGTTTCGATGTTGATGGAGCAGGAGTACATATTGGCGCAGATTGGACGGATTGCGCAGGAGGAGCAGGTTGACGGGATTATTATTGCGGGAGACTTGTATGACAGGTCGGTTCCTCCGGCGGATGCGGTGATGCTTTTGAATGATATTTTGATGGAATTGAATGTACGGCTTGGTTTGCCAGTTTTTGCGATTAGTGGGAATCACGATAGTGCGGAGCGGGTGAACTTTGGTACGGCTTGGTATGAGAAAAGTGGTTTGCATATTCAGGGGACTTTAGCGCGTGATTTGGCGCCGATTGAATGGTGTGGGGCACAGGTGTGGCTTGTTCCGTATCATGAGCCTGCGGTTGTTCGTGCGACTTTGGAAGATAAGTCTGTGCGGTCGTTTGAAGATGCAATGCGGGCGGTGACGGCTGGCATTCGGTTGAGGTGGGATGAGACGAAGCCGCAAATTTTTGTTGGGCATGCGTTTGTTGCTGGGGGTATTCCGAGTGATTCGGAACGGCAACTGGCGATTGGAAATGTAGATCGGGTGTCGACGGATTGTTTTGATGGATTTGATTATGTGGCGCTAGGGCATTTGCATCATCCGCATGCGATTCATCATCCGACGATTTTTTATGCGGGGTCACCGCTTAAATATTCATTTTCGGAGGCGCAAGATAAGAAAAGTGTGCGGATTGTGACGATGGACGGGAAGGATTTAGAAGAGGTTCGGGAACGGTTCCTACAGCCATTGCATGATTTGCGTGTGGTGGAGGGCTATTTGGCGGATTTATTAGCGAATGTGGCACCGGGAAATGAGGATTTTCTGCAAATTAATTTGTTGGATGAGGGCGCGTTGGTCGATCCTATGGGACAATTGCGCGCGATGTATCCGAATGTGTTGCATTTGGAACGGATTCGCGAAAAGTTAGCGGATACTGCGTTTGAACGTTTTGAGGACGTTGTGAAAAAGGATGATTTAGAGCTGTTTGGTCAATTTTTCATGCATGTGAGTGGAAAGGAATTGACGGAGCGGCAAATGGATATAATGCGTGAGACGATGGATTCGGTGAAGGGAGGCGAGGACGCGTGAGACCGTTACGGTTAACGATGCAGGCTTTTGGCGCTTATGCACGGGAAGAGACGATTGATTTTACGGAATTGGGGCAGGAACGGATTTTTGTGATTTCGGGCAAGACGGGAGCTGGGAAGTCGACGATTTTTGATGCGATGACATTTGCGTTGTTTGGGAAGGCGAACACAAATGATCGGGAAGGCTTTTCGGTGCGGAGTCATTTTGCGAAAGCGGAGGACTTGACGGAGGTTCGATTGGAATTTCTGCTGCGTGGGACGCGGTATTTGATTCGACGGGTGCCGCAGCAGGATGTACCAAAGCAGCGTGGTGAGGGTATGACGACGGTGACTGCGAAAGCGGAATTGTATGAGCTGGACGGGGAAACGGAAAAGTTGCTGGCAAGTTCGGTTCGGGATGTTGGGACGAAAATAACGGAGATTATGCAATTGACGGTGGACCAGTTCCGGCAAATTTTGATGATTCCGCAGGGCGAGTTTCGGGAATTGCTAGTCGCGGAAAGTAAGGAGAAGGAAGCGATATTGCAACGGTTGGCGCGAACGCATTTTTATCAGGCCATCGAAGAGCGATTATGGCAACAACAAAAGGAGCAGGAGGAGCAAGTACGGCAGTTGCGTGCGAAAACGGAGCATGTGACGCGATTGGTGTTTGATGAAGAGACGCTTTCGGGGAAAACGGCGCAGGATATTGCACAGCTTTTTGTGACGCGAATTGAGATGGAAGAAGAGGCCGGTGCCGTTTTGCAAGAGCAGGTTGCAGTAGCTAAGGAAAAAGCGGAAATAGCGGCTAAAAATGTGACGCTTGCTGAGGAAAAAATGGCAGAATGGGCGCAATTAGCGGAATTACGTTTGGAAAAAGAAAAATTGGAACGGGAAACAGCGCAAATTTTGCAAGAAAAAGAGCATATTGTTTGGGCCAAAAAAGCGGGCGCGATTATCGATCAGGATGCGCTGTGTTTACGTTTGAAACAGCAGTTGGATGAGGCGGAACTGGAGTCACAGCAGGCTATCGTGCATTTGCGAGAGTGTGAGGAAGCGCTGGATGTGGCGACGCGGGAAATGACGCAACAAAAGGAATTGGAGGCATCCTACCAAGCTTGGCTGAAAGAGCAAGAACAATTGCAAATCATGGAAGAAAAAGTGAATCGGGCATTGGAAGTGCAGCAAACAATAACACGCGAGAATGAACGGAAACAAGCGGTTGCACAAGACCTTGAACGGTTCGTGGTAAATGAGAAGCGTGTGGCAGAGCGCGCTGAACAATTAGCGAAGACGCGTCAACATGTGCATGAAATACAGCTCAAACAGGCAACCTTGAAACAAAAACAAGCCGAATTGCAACAACAAGAAACATTGTTTGCCGCGGAAATAAAGAAAAAGCAACAAAAACAAACGTTAGAAACAACTTTAAAACAATTGGAAACATCGATAACAATCGCCCAACAGGAGGCAGAAGAGGCAGAACAGCTATTTTCAAAGTTAGAGCAAAATTGGCAGCAAGAACAGGCGGCACAACTAGCATTAACGCTCGTCGATGGGGAAGCATGCCCTGTGTGCGGCGCGCTGGAACACCCAAAAACAGCCACGCATACACTATCTGTTTCGAAAGAGGCATTAGACGTAGCAAAGGAACAATTCAGTCTCAAGAAAGAGGCGCTAGCTTCTTTAGTAATGAAACAAAGCCAACAAAAATGGCAAATCGAACAGCTTATTTTTGAAGTAGATGTAGATGGCTTGGAGAAACTACACCAGGATTGTGCCGCAGAACTGCAACAATTGGCAGAAAAACAAGCCGAGCTAGATGCTTTTTTACAAAAGACAGCAGATATTGAGGAACAAATAGCAGCGAATAAAACGGAAGCTGACGCGATTTCGGTACAACAAAAAGAACTGCAGTCCGCCTACGAAGAGGTGCAAAAAACAGTGGCAACTGCAGAAACAACGCACGCGCTCCTTTTAGAAGATGTTCCCGAGCCGTTTCGCAATGCGATGCAATTTTTCGAACGACAACAAGTTCTAACCTCGCAAATTCAAGCTTTTGAGACAAAACAGCAAACGGTGGAAATGGCTTACAATCATGCGAAAGAACAGCATGTGAAGGCGACTTCATCCAAAGATATGACTGAAAAAGTGGTGCAAAAAGCAACAGAAGCGCTAGCGACACAACGACAAGTTTTTAAAAATATCATGATGGAAAACGGTTTTGCGGACTATGCTACATACCGTCAAGCCATTTTATCAGCGGAAGTTTTGTCGGAGAAAGAAGCTTACGTGCAGGCGTTCGAGCAGAAATACCATTTCGTAACGGAGCGCTTGAAAGAAAGTGAAATACGATTAGAGAGCGCCGAGAAGCCAGATTTACCACAATTACAACAAGAAAGCGCAGCGGCAGGGCAAGCGTATCACGAGCAAACGGAGCAAGCTATCTCGCAAAAAGAAACGATTCGCAAACTCCAAACGCTTGCCGAACAATTCCAAACAACGCTTGCAGAAACGAAACAAGCCGAAGAAGCCTATGCGGATGTTGGTTATTTAGCAGATATGGCTCGCGGGAAAAACGACCGCCGACTAACATTTGAGCGCTACGTTTTAGCTACATTTTTAGACACGATTTTGCTTCGGGCAAATGGACGCTTGAAAAAAATGACGAATGGTAGGTTTCAACTGATTCGCAAAAAGGAAAAGTCTAAAGGAAACGTGCAAAGTGGCTTAGAGCTAGAAGTCTACGATGAATATACCGGTTTGGAACGGCACGTGAAGACATTGTCTGGCGGTGAAAGTTTTAAAACATCATTGGCACTTGCTTTGGCGCTTGCTGAGGTCGTTCAGGAGATGTCTGGCGGGATTTCGCTGGAGACGATGTTTATCGATGAAGGATTTGGCACACTAGACCCAGAATCGCTTGATATGGCGGTAGAATGTTTGCTTGAAACACAACAATCTGGGCGCTTAGTCGGCATTATCTCGCATGTTCCTGAGCTAAAAGAGCGCATTTCATCAAGGCTAGAAGTAACCGCAACGAACCACGGCAGCACGACGAAATTTCACATACAAGAACAATTGACAGAAATAGAAGCCCGCACTTGATACAAAAAATAGCTCCTCTGTTTGAAACATCAGCATTTTTTCGATATAATAGATTAATTGGTTAAAAAAAGGAACCCCACTTTCGTAATGGCGGGATGAATGGAGGAATTGTGATGATACGACAAGCGAGAGCAGAAGATGCAGATCAAGTAGCACCACTGATTTTAATTATATTAGAAGACATGGAATTACCATTTTTAAAAGGTGTTAGCAAGCCAATGATGTTACAAATGATTGAGGCTAGCTTCGTGCGACCGGATTATCGGTTTAGCAAAGAGAATGTGATGGTCAAAGAAATCGATGGCAAAATTGCTGGTATCATGGTGAGCTATCAAGGAGAACACGCAGAAAATCACGATGATTCTTGGGAAGGTTTGCAAGATATGTTTGGCATCGTAAATAAAATGCCGCTTTTCACGGAACAAGAAACGTGGATGGGTGAGTATTATTTGGATTCACTTGTTGTGGATTCTGCGTACCGAGGGCAAGGAATTGGAAAAGAACTCCTGCATGCCTTTAAAGAATTAGCAGTTGCCAAAAACTGCGAAATCATTGCGCTAAACGTAGAAAAAGCGAATGAAGGCGCATTAAGTTTGTATAAAAAATTAGGTTACGAATCGGAATACGATTTGGTTTTATCTGGTCATGATTATTATCATATGACCCAAAATGTCAGGAGTTGAGCGGTTTGTTAACAGATCCAAAAAACATGATGATTCCTGTTTCGATGAAGAAAAAGGGGCGCGAATTACTAGAAGAAAGGGCAGTTTCTGTTTTTGAGGAGAAAACGAGTCAGCCGCAAATAACGCGTTCTGTCGTCGTGGATGATGGCGTATCTTATGAAATAAAACATATGAATCACGAGAAATACCAATGCGATTGTATCGTGTACCAAGAAGGCGGCATATGTGCGCATATTTATGCGATTCAACTAGAACATGAAGCGCGCCAAACCCAAATCGAGAAAGCGAATTTCAAACAACGTATTTTAGCACAAGAAGCAACGACATTATTATCGCTTTTTCAAGAAAACATGGATCGGCAGTTCGATACCTTTGATACAACAGCGAAATCACTGCTAAAAGTAGAATATATTTTGCGGATGCAGGAAAGTAAGGAAAAAAATGCGCTGACGATTGATTTGAAAGTGGGCGAAGATCGCACGTATGTCGTGAAAAATATCGGTGACTTTTTGCAAGCCATTCAAGAAAATACGAGCTACTTTTTCACGAAGAATTTCAGTTTTGATCCAAATGAGCATTATTTCGATACGCGCGATTTAGCGATTTTTAATGAATTGATGAAGATTCATGAGATTGCTAAGATGTATGATACGGACAGCTTTTATTGGAACAAATCGTACGCGGAGGAGAAGGTGCTGATCATTCCGCCGAGCTTGGCTGAGACGATTTTGGCCGATTTAATGTTGCAAAATACGACATGTATTCATGATGATATTAAATACAGCGGTCTAGCTTTCAAAAAAGGCGCGCTACCGTTCTCATTTGTCTTTCGTAAAAATGAAAACGGCGATATGTACCAACTTGTGATGGAAGAATTGCAACAGGCGAGTTATTTGGAAAACTATCGATTATTGTTTCTAAATGGTGTGTTTTATCGTCCGAGTGATGCGATTTGGGAGCAATTGACGCCGCTGATTCATTTTCATAACGTCACAGAAAACGAAGTAGTCCAGTTCTCGGAATCGCAACTGAGCGAAGTGATGTCATACGTATTGCCATCCTTGCAAAAAAGTGGGCATGTCCAAATTGATTCATCGATTGAAGACCGTGTTATCCAAAAGCCACTCCTTGCCAAGATGTGGATCTCGCAAAAAAATGGCGAGCATGTCGTAAAATTGGAATATCATTACGGTTCCCAAGTATTTGACCCGTTCGCGCTTACAGATAGTGTTGATCCTGACGGGCGGATTATGATTCGCGATATGGAAATGGAAGCAAAAATTATGCATCGGATGGAAGCGGCTCCCGTTCATTTTTCCGAGACGCAAATGGTTGTGAATGCGGATGAGGCTAGTCTTTATGAGTTTTATTATCGTGTTGTACCAAGCCTTACGAATGATGTGGCGGTGTACTTGGAAGATGGCTTGGAGGAAATGGTGGAAGAGCACGTCAAGCCAACGACGACAATCGATGTATCGCAGGATAATGATTTCTTATCTGTGGCATTTGATTTTCAAGGTATCGACACGAATGAAATCCAAGAAGTACTTCAATCGCTACGTGAGAAAAGAAAGTACCATCGTTTGCATAATGGTCGTTTTCTTTCTCTGGAAGACGAGAGTTATCAACAAATGGAAGCAATTTTTGATATTTTGGATGTACGCAAAAAAGAAGTCGCGCAACAAATGGCTGTGCCGCTTTACCGGGGTATGCAGATTTATGAAGCAATGGGGAGTGCGAAGACCGAACACAACAAGTTCAGCCGCACATTCCGCGAGTTGCTACATGAAATTGTGAACCAAGAGGCGGTTTCGTACCCACTACCAGAAAATTTGAATGCGGAGCTTCGCGAATATCAAGTAACTGGTTTTGAATGGATGAAGTCGCTGAGTAAATATCATTTAGGCGGTGTTTTGGCGGATGATATGGGTCTTGGAAAAACATTGCAGGCGATTACATACATCACGTCTTGCTTAGAAGACAATGTGGATATGAAACCGGTTCTGATTGTAACGCCAGCATCGCTACTTTACAACTGGGCGAGCGAGTTTGAGAAGTTTGCGCCAGAAGTGCCGGTGACAGTGATTCATGGGACATCAACAATTCGGACAGAAATGATTCAGAAAATCGAACCGAATAGTGTGTATTTAATATCGTATCCGTCACTCCGTCAAGATGAACATGAATTTTTAGGGACGCGTTTTCAGACGATTATTTTGGATGAGGCGCAAGCGATTAAGAATTATAATACGAAGGCATCGCAAGCGGTGCGGAGCCTGAAGACGACGAATGTTTTTGCTTTAAGTGGTACGCCGCTTGAAAATAGTATTGATGAGCTGTGGACGATGTTTCAAACGATTATGCCAGGATTTTTCCCGTCGCTACGCAAGTTTAAGGAATTACCGCACGAACGCGTGGCGCAGATGATAAGGCCGTTCTTGATGCGCCGTTTGAAACGCGATGTCGTCAAAGAACTGCCAGATAAAATCGAAACGAACCTGTACTCCGAATTAACAGAGCCACAAAAGAAAATTTACCTGGCCTATTTGGAGAAAATTCAACAGGAAATTGGCGAAAACGAGCAAGAAGACCGTATCAAACTACTCGCAGGACTTACGCGGTTGCGTCAGATTTGTTGTGATCCAGCATTATTTGTTGAGAATTACGATGGTGGTTCTGGCAAACTGATGCAATTGTTTGATACAATACAAACAGCACGTGAAAACGGCAAACGAATTTTGATTTTCTCGCAATTTACATCGATGTTGCAAATCATGAAAGCCAAGGCCGAAGCAGAGGAATATCGCTATTTTTACATGGATGGCAGCACACCTTCAAAAAGCCGAATGGACCTAGTAAACGCGTTTAATGCAGGCGATGCGGATTTATTCTTTATTTCGCTAAAAGCTGGAGGAACTGGGCTGAACTTGACTGGCGCGGATACCGTGATTTTGTATGATTTATGGTGGAATCCAGCTGTGGAAGAACAAGCGGCAAGCAGAGCGCACCGAATCGGTCAGAAAAACGTCGTCCAAGTCATTCGAATGATTACAAAAGGCACGATTGAAGAGAAAATCTATAATTTACAAAAGCAAAAACAAGCTTTGATGGATGCACTAATCCAACCTGGCGAACAAATGTTACATCGATTAACAACAGAAGAGATAAAAGAGATTTTAACATTGAATTAATGAAGGGACGATGCAATTATGGAAAACTGGGAAGTATTTGTCGTTGGAAATGATGAGGAAGCCGTTGCAAAAATTACAGAATTAGAAGTACGCGGTTATAAAAAAGAGAATATTTCTATCTTGGCGAAATCAGATCAAGAAGATGAAATAGAAGAAATTATCGAGTCAACAGATGTGGAACGCGAACGTCCAGTCAACGAAGCAGCATTTGGCGTTATTTCGGGGATTTTACAATCACTTAGTGGTGCGATCGTGATTCCGCAAGTCTATAATCCGAAATACGGCGCACTTTACGCAGCAGGGCCATTCGCGAAATGGTTCTCGAATACAAGTGATAAATCGGTGAAACGTTTATTAGCAGATTTTGACTTAACAGATGCGCAAATTGATGAATTTGTTCGTGCATTACACAGTGGCGAAATCTTGATTTTGGCGAGATAATTGTGGTCAAAAAAAAGAAGCCAACAAAGGCACAACAACGTAAAATAAAGCAACGACGCAGCATGTTTTTGGCGATTTTGGCTTTGTTTGTATTAGGACTTGCACTGGTTGTTTTAATGCAGTTTCGCGCAGTAGAGAAACCGAAGCCTTATACGCAAGATATTCCAGAGCAGTACGTGGCGATTTATCAGCGTGCGGCTAAGGAGTACGGTCTTGACTGGTTTCTGTTAGCTGCGGTGCATCGGGTGGAGACGAAATTTTCGACGGTAGAGCCAATGATTTCTAGTGTTGGTGCGATTGGCCCGATGCAGTTTATGCCATGTACGTTTGTGGGATGGAGTGCAGACGGCTGTCCAGCAACGGGAGGCGTTGGCACTTTTACAGACGATGATTTGGTTGACCCTGCTATTATTAAGAAATATGGCGGGTATGGTGTGGACGCGAATGGAGATGGCAAGGCTGATCCATGGGATTTGGAGGACGCGGTGTTTTCGACGGCGAACTTCTTAGCGGATAACGGCGCGAAGGACGGTAAGGAAGCGCAGGCAATTTTTAAATATAATCATAGCAATGTATATGTTAAAGATATTTTGTTTTATCGCGATGAGTTTAAGAAGGCGTGGAACAAAGATATCGCTACAAAATAAAGAAGTCAGGCAAATTTGTTTGGCTTTTTTGCCTTGCACGCAATCATAATTTTTACTTATTGAAATGCATCGATTTATCTTAGTTTACTTATCACAGTTTTTTTCGTACAATAGAGAGGTAGAAAGTGCAACGAGAGTGCATGGTAATCAAGATGGGATTACAAATGGGAGGAAAAAACGATGACAAATTGGAATGAAAAAGCAAAGCAGTCGTTTCAAATCGGCGATGACACGTACCATTATTATCAATTAAAAACATTAGAGGCGGATGGTAAAACATCCATTAAAAGCCTGCCTTACTCCATTCGCGTATTGCTAGAATCAGTATTGCGTCAAGCGGACGGAAAAATCATCACAGATAAGCATATTGAAGATTTAGCGCACTGGAACGCGGATGGGAAGAACGATGGGGAAGTACCATTTAAACCGGCGCGTGTTATTTTACAAGATTTCACGGGAGTTCCAGCGGTTGTTGACTTAGCTTCGTTGCGTAAAGCGATGGCGGACATGGGCGGGGATCCAGAAGACATCAATCCCGAAATTCCGGTTGATCTTGTTGTCGATCACTCTGTACAGGTGGATAGCTATGCGAATCCAGAAGCATTGCAAATTAACATGAAGCTTGAATTTGAGCGCAACATGGAACGGTATCAATTTTTAAATTGGGCGCAGAAATCGTTCGATAATTATCGTGCGGTGCCTCCTGCAACAGGAATTGTGCATCAAGTGAACTTGGAGTATTTAGCGAGCGTTGTCATTGCGAACCAAGTGGCAGACAACGAATATACTGCATTTCCAGATAGTTTAGTCGGCACAGATTCACATACAACGATGATTAACGGTATCGGCGTACTTGGCTGGGGCGTTGGCGGAATTGAAGCAGAGGCAGGAATGTTAGGCCAACCTTCTTATTTCCCAATCCCAGAAGTTATCGGAGTGAAGCTTATTAACTCCCTACCAAACGGCGCAACAGCAACCGATTTAGCTTTAAAAGTCACCCAAGTTTTGCGTGAAAAGAAAGTCGTTGGCAAATTTGTCGAGTTTTTCGGAAAAGGTGTGGCGACATTGCCACTTGCAGACCGCGCGACGATTGCGAACATGGCTCCTGAATATGGCGCAACTTGCGGATTTTTCCCAGTAGACGAAGAATCATTGACTTATTTGCGTTTGACAGGCCGCGAAGAAAAGCAAATCACGCTAGTAAAAGAATACTTGCAAAATAACGAACTCTTCTTCACGCCAGATAATGCAGAACCAAATTATACATCCGTTGTAGAGCTTGATTTAAGCACGATCGAACCGAATTTATCAGGTCCGAAACGCCCACAAGATTTAATTCCACTTTCTAAAATGAAAGAAACTTTCCAAGCATCGATTACAGCACCAAATGGTAACCAAGGTTTTGGATTAGCCAAGAAAGACTTGCATAAAGAAGCGCACGTGACATTCGGAAATGGTGATCAGTCAACGATGAAGACAGGTTCTGTAGCTATCGCAGCGATTACGAGTTGTACGAATACATCGAATCCTTATGTCATGTTAAGCGCTGGATTAGTGGCGAAGAAGGCCGTTGAATTAGGTCTGGAAGTGCCGAAATTCGTGAAAACATCCCTTGCGCCAGGTTCGAAAGTAGTCACTGGGTATTTAGAAGACGCAGGATTATTGCCATACCTTGAGAAATTAGGTTTTGACTTGGTAGGATACGGTTGTACAACGTGTATCGGTAATTCGGGTCCATTAAAAGATGAAATTGAACAGGCGATTATTGATAACGACTTGCTCGTTTCTGCCGTGCTTAGTGGAAATCGGAATTTTGAAGGACGGATTCATGCGTTAGTGAAAGCGAACTTCTTAGCTTCACCACCGCTTGTCGTGGCCTATGCACTTGCTGGAACGACAAACATTGATATGCTAAACGAGCCTATTGGTAAAGGTGCACACGGGCAAGATGTGTTCCTAAGCGATATTTGGCCGGCACAAGAAGAAGTGAAGGCGCTAGTGGAGGCTACTGTGACGCCAGAACTATTCCGCGAACAATATGCGCATGTTTTTAGCCAAAATGAAGAATGGAACGCGGTTGCGACTTCGGAACAAGCGCTCTATGACTGGGATGACGAATCAACGTACATTGCTAATCCACCGTTTTTCGAACACTTATCAGCCGAAGCTGGAAAAGTAGAACCATTACATGGCCTTCGTGTTATTGGTAAATTTGGCGATTCTGTAACAACGGACCATATTTCACCAGCAGGAGCCATCGGTAAAGATACACCAGCTGGGGAAGTATTTGCAAGCGCATGGTGTAGCGATTCGTGACTTTAACTCGTACGGTTCGCGTCGTGGCCATCATGATGTTATGATGCGAGGTACTTTTGCCAATATTCGTATTCGTAACCAAATCGCACCAGGCACAGAAGGCGGCTACACAACGTATTGGCCAACGGAAGAAATCATGCCAATTTACGATGCATCGATGAAATACCAAGCAGAAGGAACAGGGCTTGTTGTATTGACAGGCGACGATTACGGTATGGGATCATCTCGTGACTGGGCTGCAAAAGGAACCAATCTGCTAGGCATTAAAACCGTTATTGCCAAAAGCTATGAGCGGATTCACCGTTCTAACTTAGCGATGATGGGCGTGTTACCACTACAATTCAAAGAAGGCGAAGGCGCAGATTCTCTAGGTTTAACAGGCCGTGAAGCAATCAGCGTAGCCATCGATGAATCGGTATCACCACAAGACCTTGTAACTGTAACAGCAGTTGCTGAGGACGGCACACATAAAACATTTGAAGCAATTGTACGCTTTGATTCAGATGTAGAAATCGACTACTATCGTCACGGCGGAATCCTTCCAATGGTACTCCGTGGGAAACTAAAAAAATAAATGTGAAAATCACCAGACCAGAACGTGCGTTTGGTGATTTTTTATGTTATCATGATAGCATATAGAAAATAAGGGAGGTTTTACGAGATGCAGAAGCAAGTGGAGATTGGCAATACAGGATTGCGCGTGACGCCGATAGGTTTTGGCGCGAACACGATTGGTGCGCATAATTTATTTGAAAATATTGATGAAGAAGTGAGCCGTGAAACGCTGCGTGTAGCGCTCCAAGATGGTGTGGACTTTTTTGATAGTGCTTTTATGTATGGACTGGGTCGTTCAGAAGAGCTGATTGGTGAGATTTTGGCGGAGACTGGACGTCGTTCGGAGGTAGTGCTGGCAACGAAGGCGGCGCATATTGTGACGGATGACGGTGTGAAATTAGATAATTCTCCAGCGTTTTTAGAGAAGTCTGTGGACATCGCATTAGAGCGTTTACGCACGGATTACATTGACTTGTTCTACATTCACTTTCCAGACGGCGTGACACCTCCAGCAGAAGCAGTTGGCGCGTTACAAAGACTGAAAGAAGTCGGCAAAATTCGCGCTATTGGTGTGTCTAATTTTAGCATGGAAGCATTGTGTGCAGCGAATCAAGATGGTTATGTCGACGTCGTTCAAGACCGATATTCCTTAGTGTATCCAGAATTGGAGGCAGATATAATTCCGTATTGTATCGAACAAGGAATCTCCTTCATACCTTATACACCGCTTGCTAGTGGTCTATTAACGGGGAAATTCACAGCACAGAACCCGCCACAAGACTTCCGCAAAGACCGCCCGCATTTCCAAGGGCAAGCCTACCTTGATACCGTCGCGAAAGTCACAAGTTTACAAGAACTAGCCGACCGCCATCATGTTTCGATCGCTAATATTGTATTAGCAACAACACTAGGCATTGACGGCATCGACGTAGTAATCCCAGGCGCTAAAAGTCCGGCACAAGTTCGAGCGAATATGCAAACATTAAATGCCGCGCTGACAAAGGAAGAAATCGCATCTGTTCGCGCATTATTCAAATAGGAAAGAGGGATAACCGATGCAGCAAGAACGATGTGGATGGGCCATGAACGACTCTGTAGAACAGGTGTATCACGATAATGAATGGGGCGTACCAAGTCATGATGAGCGCTATTTATTTGAAATGTTGAACTTAGAAGGCGCACAAGCCGGATTATCATGGCGCCTGATTTTAAATAAACGAGCAGCTTACAAAGCGGCTTTTCACGATTTTGACCCGGATAAATGTGCGATGTTGACGGATGAAGAACTAGAACACATTCGCGAAACCGCCGAAATCGTCAGAAATAAACTGAAAATACGAGGTGTCCGCAAGAATGCGATAGCGTTTTTGAAAGTGCAGGCAGAGTTTGGTTCGTTTGGCGCGTATATTTGGGGGTTCACAGCTGGTAAGCAAATCGTGAATCACTGGACAGATATGTCACAAATGCCAGCCCAAACAGCGCTTTCAGAGCGTATTAGTAAAGACTTGAAGAAACGCGGGTTTATTTTTGTTGGACCTGTGATTATTTATTCTTATTTGCAAGCAATTGGTATGATTGATGACCATGTGATTACATGTCCGTATCATACGGAGAATCGGTCATAAATAAAAACGAAGAGTAAAGCCACGACGTTCACGGACTCTACTCTTCGCTTTATTTTACGCTTTTTGCCAATTTAGTTGCCATTCTACACCGAATTTATCGGTTACTTTGGCGTACAGACCGCCCCAAGGCATTTCTTGTAGTTCGATAGAGACTGTACCAGCTTCTTTCAAGAAATTATAACTAGCAGTCAACGAGGCCTCATCTGTATACAAGAAAGCGATAGAAAGCATGTTACCAGCAACAACTTCGCCGTCCTCATAAGCATCAGAGAAATACAGAATCTCTTCGCCATTTTTTTCAAGGCGCGCATGGACAATACGATTGCCTAAAACTTCATCGCCTCGTGAATCACCCATTTCTTTATACGTTTGGATTTGTGTTATTTTCGCATCAAAAGCCTCTACGTAAAAGTCTAAAGCTTCTCTTGCATTCCCGTCGAACATTAAATATGGTATTGTCGTTGGCATGTCTGTTCCTCCTAGGATTCAATTTTTTATCACGCTTCGGTGATGAGGATAGTATAAGTGATTCGAGATGGAAATACCACTTATAAAACATATTAATTGACAATAATATTATTATGTAAACTATATGGAATTAAAAAGAACAACCCCCGTAAAAGGGGCTGCTCTTCCAATCATATGTTATTAAACACCTTTATAAGCGTTAATATAAATCTCTTTCAACTCAGAAACAAGTGGTTGAACTGGGTTAGCAGTCGTACATTGATCCATGAACGCACGGTCAGCAAGTGTATCAACCACTGCATCAAATGCTTTCTTATCAACGTTTTGACCTTTCAAGCTCATGTCAATTCCGCAATCTTTACCAAGGCTGATGATAGCATCAACGAGTGATTTCACGCCTTCTTCTGTAGTAGAAGCTGGAAGACCTAATACGCGAGCAATTTGTGCGTAATCTTGGTCAGCGCGGTAAGATTCGTATCTTGGGAACAACGCATGTTTTCTAGGTTTTGTTGCATTATAACGAATAACGTGTGGCATCAATATAGCATTCGCACGACCGTGAGGGATGTGGAATTCAGGTCCGATTTTGTGTGCCAAGCTATGGTTGATTCCTAGGAATGCGTTGGCAAATGCCATACCAGCCATTGCAGAAGCATTATGCATGATTTCGCGTGCATCTTCGTCGCCTTCTAAAACAGAAGCGCGTAATGATTGGAATACCATTTCGATAGCACGTAGAGACAATCCGCGTGTATAATCGCTTGCCATAACAGATACGTAAGACTCAATCGCATGTGTTAATACGTCCATACCTGTGTCAGCTGTGATATGTGCTGGAACTGTCATAACATATTGTGCATCGACAATCGCTACGTCAGGAGTTAGCTCATAGTCAGCTAGTGGGTATTTGATGTTGTTTTCTTTATCCGTAATTACCGCAAAAGGAGTAACTTCAGAACCAGTACCTGATGTAGTAGGGATAGCAACAAATTGTGCTTTTTCACCAAGTTTAGGATATTTGAAAGTACGTTTACGGATATCTAAGAATTTTTGTTTCAAGCCGAAGAATGAAGCTTCTGGGTGTTCGTAGAATAACCACATACCTTTAGCGGCATCCATTGCGGAACCACCACCAAGGGCGATAATGCAGTCTGGTTTGAAGTCTTTCATTAATTCTGCACCTTTATAAACGGTAACGTCAGATGGATCTGGCTCAACATCTGCAAAAACTTGGTAGTCCACATTGTTGCTGCGTTTTTTCAAGTGTTCGATAACAACGTCTACATATTTGAATTGAACCATTCCTGGGTCAGTTACGATGAATACGCGTTCGATGTTTGGCATTTTTTGTAGGTATTGAGTAGAATATTTTTCAAAGAATACTTTTGGTGGTAGTTTGAACCATTGCATATTATTTCTCCGTTCTGCAACACGTTTTACATTTAATAGGTTTGTTGCGCTAACGTTTTGGGATACAGAGTTTTTACCGTAAGATCCGCAACCTAATGTTAGGGAAGGGATGAAGCCGTTGTAAAGGTCGCCGATTCCGCCTTGAGCAGATGGTGCGTTTACAATGATACGGCAAGCTTTCATGCGTAAACCGAATGCCAGTTGTGCTTCACGGTTTGTGGAATGAATAACTGCAGAGTGACCTAAACCACCGTATACTAACATTTCTTCACAACGATCGAAAGCTTCTGCTTGATCTTTTGCTTCGATGAATGCAAGAACTGGGCTTAATTTTTCGTGTGATAGTGGGTAAGCATCGCCTACACCTTTAATTTCAGCAATAAGAATCTTCGTATCTTCTGGTACTTTGAATCCAGCTTCGTTTGCAATCCAAGCAGGGGATTTACCTACAACATTTGGGTTTAGCGCGTGTGTTTCAGGATTGATAACGTAGCTTTCTAATTTCTTGAATTCAGCGCCTTTTACGAAGTAGCAGTTGTTTGCTTCCATTTCTGCTTTTACTTCTTTAGCCACTTCTTTGTCAACGATTACTGCTTGTTCAGATGCACAAATCATACCATGGTCAAATGTTTTTGATAGGATGATGTCGTTTACTGCGCGTTTGATTTTCGCTGTTTTGTCGATGTATGCTGGAACGTTACCAGGACCAACGCCAAGTGCAGGTTTACCAGTAGAGTACGCTGATTTAACCATTGCTGCTCCACCAGTTGCAAGAACTAGGGCAACGTCTTTATGGTTCATTAATTGTTTTGTTGCTTCAAGGGATGGTTTTTCAACCCATTGAATACAATGTTCTGGTGCGCCAGCTGCAACGGCTGCTTCATAAACAACGCGAGCTGCTTCAGAGGAACATTTTTGAGCGCTTGGGTGGAAAGCGAAGATGATTGGGTTACGTGTTTTAATCGCAATGATTGCTTTAAATAATGTAGTAGAAGTTGGGTTCGTTACTGGAGTTACACCAGCGACAACACCGACTGGTTCTGCGATTTCAACTACACCAGTTTGTTTGTCTTCATTGATAATGCCGACTGTTTTATTTGTTTTAATGTTATTCCAAATATATTCTGTTGCAAAAATGTTCTTGATACATTTATCTTCATAAATACCGCGACCAGTTTCTTCGATAGCCATTTTTGCAAGCGGCATATGTTGGTCAAGGCCAGCAAGTGCCATTGCGTGTACAATGTTATCTACTTGTTCTTGGTCATAATTTGCAAAGGCTTTTAACGCGCTTTGTCCGTTACTTGCTAATTTATCAATTACTTTTTGAACTTCTACTACTTCATCAACAGCTTTTTCTTTCATTGCCATTTGTGAACCCTCCAATGATATTGGGACTAAAAACGTCCATTTGTGACATTTAACGTCCCTGTTATTTCAAAAAAATTGAGGCGGTCGACTCGCCCTTCTTTTTTTGGCTTTCTTATTTACAAAGCAAGTGTAACACTTCACAAAGTCTTTGTCTAGGTTTTTCTTGTGAAAAAATTCACTAATAACTAAAATGGTAAAAAAGACATATTTAAAAAGAGACAGATATTGCATTTGACTTAGCGAAATTAAGAGTGTAATGAGAGTTCATTAAGAGCATCTTAGCTTACTGTAAGAGGATTTATAGCTGTTCTTAAGAAAGTTTGTGCATTTTATAGTATACTAATGAGGGGTTTATGAATCTATAGATAAAAAGGGGTTACATAGAGATGTATATGATGTTTTTTGGAAGTTCCGTTTTGTTATTAGTAGCGATGGCAGTTTTGTGGTCGATTTTTCAGTTTAGACGAGGACGTTGGTTGCTTTGGATTAACGTGGTGCTTTTTGTCGGCTGGTGTTTAGTAACGTTCATTGCTGCGCGAAGTATTGGTTGGGAATTTGTGCGGCAGATTTTTGGAATGCTCATGCCAATGGTGTTTTCGCCGTTTGTTTTGTGGTTTCTTTTTGCAAAAAAGGCCGATTGGATGAGAATTGTTAAGCGATATGCCGTTATTGTGTCGTGGCTTGCGGTGTTTATGATTGTTTTTCAGATTCCTGCATTTCCGACTTTTGCGACGTATGTATTATGTTTTGGTGTGCCGATTCTGGTTTTCTTCTTATTATATGTTTGGGAGAAAAGACTTGCTGGGAAGTGGAAGCGTGGTTGGATTGCTTTTGTTAGCGTGATTTTGGTTGTAGTGTTTATTTTTGGGTCATTGCTAATGAATGCAACGGCGCTAAATGCTAGTGGTGACGACATGGTGATGGATTGGGGCGGTGGAAAGGATTTGGGAATGAAGCCGGAGCTTGACGTGACAAAGCTTGCAGGACCAAAAGAAACCGCCGTGACAGAAAGATTTCAATTCACAGCAGCAACGAAGAAAATGAAGGTTCCGGATGGGTCAACAAAAGAATTATGGCTTTTCAATGGACAAATGACGGGGCCAGCGATTCATGTGAAACAGGGAGATGTGGTTGAAGTCACGCTTACAAACGAAAATATTAAAGATGGCGTGACGATTCACTGGCATGGTTACGATGTTCCAATTGCTGAGGACGGTGTGCCTGATATTTCGCAAAAAGCGGTGGCTATCGGGGAAAGCTATACGTATCGCTTCAAGGCAGACACGGTCGGTACGTTCTGGTATCATTCGCATAGCCAGTCGTCAGAGCAGGTGGGGCATGGCTTATTTGGCTCTCTCATTGTTGATCCAAAAAACAAGCCAGACGACGAGCTTGATATGGTAGCGTTCGTTGCGCCAAAATATATCGATAATGAAGGGGCGCTAATTTCAAGCAATGAGTGGCCAAAACAATTACTTAAAAATACAAAAATCCGACTTCGTTTAACAAATGCGCATAATAAGCCGCAAAAAATTGTATTAAATGGCGTACCGTTTAAAGTTGCTGCGATTGATGGAAATGAAGTGAATCAGCCGACCAATGTGGAAGGTAAGTATGTGCAGATTCCAGCAGGAGGACGCGTCGATTTAACGTTTGTGATGCCGAATAACGCTGTACGAATTTTTGATGCAAAAGATGAATCGGGCGGTTGGGTGTTCCAATCAGAAAGAAAATCAGCAGCCCCATCGAAGGAGATTCCAGAAGAAGCTTTTCAACGCGAAAGTTATGGGATTAAGATGAATAGCGGTTTGGATGTCAGTAAAGGATTTGACCGCGAATTTACAATGGTTTTTGATAGTAAGTTAGCATTTTTTGATGGCATGGTACATCATTTATGGACGATAAATGGCAAGCTTTATCCAAATACGCCGATGTTAATGGTAAGTGAAGGTGACCGGGTCAAAACAACATTCGTGAATCGGAGTTATAGTCATCATCCTATGCATTTACATGGACATAAAATGCTCGTATTAACACGAAATGGAAAAGCAGCAACTGGTAGTCCGTGGTGGACAGATACACTAAATGTGGCACCAGGTGAAACATATGAAGTGGCCTTTAAAGCAGATAATCCAGGTATTTGGATGGATCATTGTCACAATCTCGATCATGCAACAAATGGAATGATGATGCATTTGCAGTACGATAATGTGTACACACCGTTTTCAGGACATACGCACGAGTAAAATAGGAATCTCGTCAATGAGCTTGCGCTGTTGGCAAGGTTTTTATATGTCTAATTATTATAAAGGGTTTAACGATATGTTAACCCACGACATACAAGAAATTGATAACGCGCATAACTTGGTTGGCGGAAGAATCATTGTTTTGGATGTCAATATGGAGAAAGTTATCAAGAAGTACGAATCATTTGGCTTTATGAAATACGGCGCTTTATTCCAATCTCAAAGCGAATGACAACCGATGTTCCTTGATATTAGCAAAATCAAAGCATAAAAAGCGCGAAATGCTTGTCATAGTGCGAAGTTTGTGCTATTATAGTAAACGGTGTTAAATCACACACGCATTGTGGACAGAACAAACGGTGCTTGCATTTGCGAGTCTTTGTCTGGTTGATACATGCGGAGGGCGGAATGATCCGCAAAAATAAAACCATAGGAGGGAATAACATGCCTGTTATTTCAATGAAACAATTGTTAGAAGCTGGTGTTCACTTCGGTCACCAAACGCGCCGTTGGAACCCAAAAATGAAGAAATACATCTTCACAGAAAGAAATGGTATCTACATTATCGATTTACAAAAAACTGTTAAGAAAGTAGACGAAGCTTTCAATTTTATGAAAGAAGTATCTGCTGACGGTGGAACAATCCTTTTTGTAGGAACTAAGAAACAAGCGCAAGATTCCGTTCGTGATGAAGCGATTCGTTCAGGTCAATATTTCGTTAACCATCGTTGGTTAGGTGGAACTTTGACAAACTTTGAAACAATCCAAAAACGTATTAAACACCTTAAGAAAATCGAAAAAATGGAAGAAGACGGTACTTTCGAAGTTCTTCCTAAGAAAGAAGTAGTTCTTCTTAAGAAAGAGCAAGAGAAATTAGAAAGATTCCTAGGTGGAATTAAAGATATGAAAGGTCTTCCAGATGCATTGTTCATCGTTGACCCTCGTAAAGAGCGTATTGCTGTCGCAGAAGCTCGTAAACTACACATCCCAATCATCGGTATTGTTGATACAAACTGTGATCCAGATGAAATTGATTACGTAATCCCTGCAAACGACGACGCAATCCGTGCTGTTAAACTTTTGACTGCTAGAATGGCTGACGCTATCATCGAAGTAAACCAAGGTGAAGAGCAAGAAGTTCCAGTTGAAGAAGTAAAAGTAGAAGAAACAGTAGCTGCTACTGAAGAAACTACAACAGAAGCGTAATTTTAAACTCACAAGGTGATAAGTGACACTCTCTTATCACCTTTTTTGAAAGATTTTATTTTTAGGAGGAATTGTAAAATGGCTAACGTTACAGCTCAAATGGTAAAAGAACTACGCGAAAAAAACTGGTGCTGGTATGATGGATTGTAAAAAAGCATTAGTAGAAGTAGATGGAGATATGGATTTAGCAATCGACTACCTACGCGAAAAAGGTATTGCGAAAGCTGCTAAGAAATCCGATCGTATCGCTACAGAAGGTATGACAAGCGTTGTCAGCAATGACAAACACGCAATCGTACTTGAAATCAATGCAGAAACTGACTTCGTAGCTAAAAATGACAAGTTCATTCAATTAGTTCAAGACATTTCTAACCAATTATTGACTGTTCGTCCAACTGACTTGGATGCAGCGCTTAAAACAGAAATGCCAAACGGTCAAGTTTTACAAGACTACATCAACGAAGCGATCCAAACAATCGGAGAAAAAATCTCACTACGTCGTTTCGAAATCAAAGAAAAAGTAGCAGATCACGCATTCGGCGAATACATCCACATGGGCGGACGTATCGGTGTATTAGTTGTTCTTGAAGGTACAACGGACGACGCTGTTGCTAAAGACGTTGCAATGCATGTTGCAGCAATCAACCCTAAATATATCTCTCGTGCAGACGTTTCTCAAGACGAAATCGACCACGAAAGAAAAATCCTAACAGAACAAGCACTTAACGAAGGCAAACCAGCCAATATCGTTGAGAAAATGGTAGAAGGCCGCTTAACAAAATACCTAAGCGAAATCAGCCTTGAAGACCAACCATTCGTTAAAAACCCAGACGTAACTGTAGGCCAATTCGTCAAAGAAAAAGGCGCTACAATCAAATCGTTTGTACGTTTTGAAGTTGGAGAAGGTCTTGAGAAGAAAGAAGATAACTTTGTTGAGGAAGTAATGAATCAAGTTAAGAAATAAAACACGTTTTAAGTGATTTTGGATGAACCGCTATTCGCATTGAATAGCGGTTTTATCTTTTTGCAAAGTCACATATTAGGGTTTTTCAATAATGAAATTATGTTTTCTAGTAAACTATTTTTTGCGATATTTTTTACATGGTTTCAATTAATAATTCACTACCTTCTGTTGTTTTGAATATTCAATGATTTTCCATCGCTTATAAAATAAATACAATTTAAGAAATTAGTTGTTATTTAGAGGACATATAGCAAGATTAATGTTCGGGACTTTTTTTATTTTTTCTAGATTTGCTATAATACATTTTGGAAGATACTAACATGAGAGGAAGTGTCCTATGCCACATTATGAACAAGTCCGGCATGCGATATCTGCTAGAAAGCATAGTTTAGAGAGTATTGTTGACGGGATCAGGAGTAGGAAAAACGGGATGCAGGATGAAAATCACGAGGTAGAGGAAAAAATGATACATAGGCTGAATCAAATAGAAGCGGAAGCCAAAGACATGATTTCCCACTGTGAGCAAACAGAAAATGCTTTACGGAGGGAGATATAATCATGGCAACGCAAATCGATATAGACACAGCTTGGGTTTTGAAACAATTAAAAAAGGGTGAACAGGCTGTAGCGGATTTTAAAGCAGAAGCCACCAAGATTGAACACACGATGGATAAATTGAATAAGCAAGTTTCACCGGACTTCATGACACGTTACATTGAAGTGAAGGAAGGTTTAGTGTCGGAAATCAGAGCAGACCAGTTTACGAAATTAAAACAAGCTTTTGTGGATAGCCAACTAGCGGTACAAGCATTTATTGAAACGGATGCGAAGTTAGGGGGCAAGGGGTAATGGATTTTAAAATCAATATGGGAGAACTAGAGGATGTGCTAAAATCCTTGCACAAAATGAAGACCAGTTTAGAGACATTGGATGGTGTATTGGTCAACGTGCAAAATACAATTGCCAAGCAACAAGGAAAATTAGCAGATGCATTGACGATGGAATTTGGCGCTCATCGAGACGATATTTCACGCCAACAAGGTACGGTGACAAAACTATATACGTATTTGGAGAAGTATGTAAATGATTTGAAATCGATTGATAGCCCAACCTATCGTAATCAGGACATGTTAATTGATGCTCGCGGACTTCAAAAGGCAGCTGAAATGCAACGTGATATCCTAGATGAGGCGAAAAGCGACGTGTTCCGTGTCCCACAGCCGAGTATTGGAATGATTCCAGACGACCCCGACGAATTATGGGTTATGCGTCATAACCAAGGCTTAATGGAAGATTTAGATGATTACTTACGGCAGAAATTAACGCAATTACAGCAAAACGAAGGTGAAGCGATGCACCGAATTATCCTAGATATGCGTCGGTTGATGGAAATGGATCGCGCACACGCTTCTGGAATCGAGAAAGATTATCGCCAATACGATCAAAATAAAGTGCGTCAAATTGGTGCTTCTACAAGAGACTCTATTTTCGGTTTTGGAAAGAGTGCACTTGATAGTTTGAGACATCCAGAAAATCATTTGGAAAGTATGGCAATGTTGATGAAAAACCTGCGAAGTGATCCATCAGGAACTCTGGGGATGTTATGGAATGGCGTTGTAGCAAGTTATTTAGAGCCTTATAAAAAAGGAGATGCCTACGGCTTAGCAAGCAGCACAATGCTACTTGCAAGTGCATTTGGCATCACAAAAGGTCTGATTGAGTTTGGCCGGATAAAAGATGTGAACGGGGCTAATCGAATTATCTCTAAGTATGATGATATTGCGAGTTATGAGTTTAATAGCATGAACCCGGGGCCGTTATCAAAATTCGATGATCCACCTAATACTAATTTTTATGGTGGCAGATATAATATAAAAATACTTGAAGAAGATACTATTCTATATCGAGGTGGAGAAAAAGGGGGACTAACTACACCAGGAAAAGAATTTAATAGCCTTGGAGAGTGGTATACAACCGCTCCGCCTGCTTCTGTTGCAAAAGTTAGGATAGACAGTGCCGTTAAATATCATTGGATTGACCCTGTAGATGGCAATTTGACAGGAACCTCTAAAATTAGTGCTGTGTATGAAGTTAAGATACCTAAGGGAACTACAATTTATGAAGGGCCTGTTGGGTATCAAGGAGGCCATTATCTGGGTGGCATGGATAATTTTCAAGTATATATACAAAGGCCATGGGAGCTTGAAAATGTAGTAGTTATTAGTGAAAATCCACTAAAATAGGAGGTATGAAAATGGATCAAGAGCTAGAAAAATTGGAAAAATTGTTTTCTGAGCTTTTAAAAATCGTAAAAAAAAACGGTTATGAAAGGTTTGTTCCACAAATAAGGATAATTGAAGCTATTTTAAGTTGCTTAAAAGATAGTGAAGAAACATCTAGTTCTAAGATGGAATATGTTGCATCCAAGCATAAACAGCTATATTCACCAAGAGGTGGGCTATCTGAATTTTTTATATGGGATAATGACTTTCAAACAAGGATACAATTAAACAAGCCACTGGATACAGTTCGAGATGATATCTGGGCAATTTTGAAGAAATATAGAGTATAGTTTGTTGTTTTTAGAAGGCTGTAGGCTGTTTTCTACAGTCTTTTCTTATTTCAAATCGACTTAGGCACTACAACACATTATTATTCGCGAGTACATTCGGAATAACCAAAGGACTTATTGATTTTGGCCGTGTAAAAGATGTGAATGGCGCTAGCCGAATTATTTCTAAATATGATGATATTGCGAGTTATGAGTTTAATAGCATGAATCCTGGGCCACTGTCTAAAATTAATGACTACCCTAATAAAAATTTCTATGGTGGTAGATATAATACCAGAGTGTTGCAAGAAGATACGATATTTTATAGAGGTGGAAAAGCCGATGAACCACTGGGACAACGGTTCACCAGTGAGCCACCTACATCAGTTGTAAACGTTCGGATTGATAGTGCTGTGAGATCAATCCTAAAACAGGAGAATTAGAAGGTGTGTCTCCAATTAATACCGTCTATGAAATTAGAATTCCTGCTGGAACGACAATATACGAAGGACCTGTTGGGTTTCAGGGTGGTCCGTATGCTGGAGGATTGAAGCAGAGGCAATTCTTTTAGCTAATCCACAGCAAGGAAAAGTAGCAGAAGTATTTGGAGCAGGCGGAGGAAATCAAATACAACTTGTAACAGTTGTAGACTGGTATGAAAAATTAGGTATTTTAAAGGAGATAAAATGAGATGGAATCAAAAATTGAAGAATATAAAGAAATGATTCAGCATGACATTAACTTATTGGGGTACTCAGCATTAAGGTATTCACTTTTTGCCGGGGAAGAAAATCATCGGGATGAATATCAGGTTAGGATTGAGTATACGAATGGAAAATTTGAAGTTTACACGACTGGCGAACGTGCGTCAGTTTCTGGAAAGAGTGAATTCGAAGATTTTTGGAAAGCATATAAAGAATTTATGTATAAAATACTACTCACAGTTTTAAGTAATCGTGAACACGTACAAGCTAATGAGCCGCCTGAATATCCCTGCCCGTTATGGGATAATTAAGTGACTAAGATAAGGAGTAAGTTTTATTGACAGTAAAACAGCAAGATTAAAGGAAATGTATCTCGAATTGTTAAGGATTTTAGAGAAGTATGGGCCAGTAGAAATGAGTACTCAGATACGTACAATTAAAGAAATACTAATTTACTTAGATACAGCGAATGAATCAGAAGATGTTATGATAAAACAGGTTTTTCCGAATGCATAAAAGCATGTCTCCTGGAAAGTCAGGATTGGCAGAATTTCATTTCTGGGATAATGATTTTGAAACGCGTTCTATAGTAAATAAACCACTCGGAGAATTGAAACAGGAGATATGGGACATACTAGTTTCGTAGGAGTAGCTTTGTTGAAAAGACAGTAGCCTAATATGATATTTTTACTAACCAAGTTAAGAAATAAAAGTAACACACAAAAAACCGCCATTCACCAAGTCTAGCGGTTTTTTGTCATATAAATAGTATCAATTCCAAATCACCAAAGACAAATACAATCCAACCAACGTCACAAACAAAACTGGAATCGTAATTACAATCCCGATTTTAAAATACATACCCCAACTTATCTTCACGTTTTTCTGTGCTAAAATATGTAGCCATAACAGCGTAGCCAAAGACCCAATCGGTGTGATCTTTGGACCTAAATCTGATCCTATGACATTTGCGTAAACAAGCGCTTCTTTCATCACTCCAGTAAACGACGTGTGGTCGATAGCTAGCGCATTAATCATCACTGTTGGCAAATTATTCATAACGGAAGATAAAATCGCGGCAATAAAGCCCATCCCAATTGTACCGGCGAACAAGCCATAACTCGCAATATGCTCTACAGCTTCCGCCAATAGTTTTGTAATGCCAACGTTTTGAAGGCCGTACACAACGATATACATCCCAATCGAGAAAAATACAATACTCCAAGGCGCGGCTTTCACAATGGATTTGGCGCGAACAGCATGGCTTCTTTTAGCTAAAAACAAGAAGATACCAGCGACTAACAGGGCAATAAAGGAGACAGGAATATCCAAGAAACTGCTCAAAAAGTAGCCCGTGACAAGCACAATCAAGACTCCCCAAGAGATTCGAAACATTTTTACATCTTTAAGAGCGGAGGCAGGCGCGGCTAATTCAGCTATTTCATACCGTTTTGGCAAGGCTTTGCGGAAGTAAATATACAGGACAACGATGCTAGCAATTAGCGAAAACAGGTTGGGAATCCACATCATTAGCGCATATTGTGAAAATGAAATTCCGAAAAAATCCGCCGAAACAATGTTCACCAAGTTACTGACAACGAGCGGTAAAGACGTCGTATCCGCGATGAATCCGCTGGCGATAATGAAAGGAAATACTTTCTTCTCATCAAACTTGAGCGCGCGTACCATTGCCAAAACAATCGGTGTCAAAATAAGCGCCGCGCCATCATTTGCGAAGAAGGCCGCGACCAAAGCTCCTAAAACAGAAACTAGCACGAACATCAAAATTCCGTTTCCTTTGGCGAGTCGTGCCATATGTAAAGCCGCCCATTCAAAAAAGCCAATTTCATCAAGGACAAGCGAAATAATGATGATTGCGATAAATGCGAGTGTCGCGTTCCAAACGATGCCTGTAACGGTAATAACATCCGCAAAAGTGACGATTCCGAGTAGTAACGCGAGCGCCGCACCACCGCAAGCGGACCAACCGATGGATAAATTCTTTGGCTGCCAGATAACAAAAATAAGCGTGATTATAAAAACGAAAATAGTTAGCGTAATTTGCATCGTAAACCCCTTTATTCGTGCAGCTAAAACTGCTAATAGTTTCTTACTAGGTGACATCATATAGATAAGAATCTATGTATAAATATAAACTGCTGTTCCTCATGCGTCAAGCATTACGATTGGAACAGGTATAATGCCCATAAAAGCTTTCTAAAACGCCAACAAATGATTTCCACATCATAAGTTAGACATTAAAGAAAGCTTTCAAGTCATTCTTATCGTTTTGGAGCGCGATAACCAGCGGCTTCAGCCTCGGCTACAGTATTGAACCATTCTTTTACGTTCGTTGTTCGGTCGTAATATGTGCTGCCAGGAACATGATAAATACCGCTATAGCTTCCTTTGATCTGTCCTTGTTCTTGGGCAGGAGCTGAATCCTGAGCTTCTTGTTGCTCGCGTTCTTTTTCTTCATTCGCTTTTTGCTCAGCAGCTTCTTTTTCTTTAGCGGCTTGCTCTTCTTTTGCAACACGCTCTTTTTCGGCATTTTCAGCATCAATACGTGCCTGTTTTGCTGCGGTGGCTTTTTGTAGTTCTTTCTCGGAAGGAGTTGTGATATTGATTGTTTCTGTAAACTTAATCACTTTCTTCTTGTTAACGAGATCGCCTTCTAGGTTGCCGCCTTTTTTGCCGATAATTTTGCGCATGCTATCGGTTTGTTTTTTTGGTTGATAGGATTGGAATTTAATCTCGTAACTGCCTTTATCTAGTTCTCCGATGGTCTTCTTAAGTTTCCCGTCCTTCTTTACTTTCAGCTTTATTTCTTCGTTATAACCGTTCGGGCCAGTAATCGTAGCGAAAAATTTCATTTTGTTCGGCAGGTTAGTCTGAACATGAATATTCACATTGTTTCCCTCTACATCACTTCCCGCCAAAACGCCTACTGTTAGTGGCTCTGCGGCTTGTGCTGGCTGATGAAACGAAGTCATTGAGATGAATAGCATCAAGATAATTAGAAGTAAATTCCCTTTTTTAAGTACTTTTTTGTGCTGGTTTCATTGTTTTATTCTCTCCCTTTATTTTTTTGTATGATAAAGCGCATACAGGTTTATTTTAGATTATTTTGGAGAATAAAGCTATATAAACTTGGAAATAAATATTAAAATCGCGATCTAAAAAATAGGCAGGCAGTAATATTCTAAATTACCGCTTGCCTATTTTTTAGTTATTTGTCAGCAAATCAATCGCATCCGCAAGTTTTGTACTAACAGCTTGATCGTTTCGCAAATCATCTTGTACTTTCATCGCTTGCTCTGGAATTTCAGTAATAATGCCATCAACGCCAGCCAGCATATACTTCCGTGCCGCCTCAGGTGTTGTAATCGTCCACACAAGCAGGTCCATATTTCGCGCTCGCGCCTGTTCTTGCATGCTAGAACTGTAAGAAAACTCCTCAATCACGATAAAATCAGCATCCACATTCACGAGATTCCCGAAGTTAAGCGGTACAATAAAACCAACGCGCATTAGCGGATGTTTCTCTTTCAATTTCTCTACAATCGAACGATCCAACGATTGATAAATATAATCGGCCTCCACGTGATGCTTCTGTATCGTTTTCACGAAATTCTCTAGGAAATCTTTTGATTCACCACCATGCGTCTTTATCTCGATGTTCAAATTAACTTGCCATTTTTTCGCATGTTCAATATATGAGTCAAGAGACGGAATCTTTGATGTAAAGCCATCTTGACGAATCGTCACTTGCTCCAGTTCCGCCAATGTCATATCACGCACATTGCGATTAATTCCCGCCAATCGCCGCAAATTCGTATCATGAAAAACGACAAATTGATGATCTTTCGTCTCCAAAACGTCCATTTCGACAAAATCAACACCAATTTTTGCAGCGCCATGAAGCGATTCTAACGAGTTCTCTACACCAGCGCTCTTCAAGCCTCGGTGGGCAATGATTTGTGTATTATCGCTATATGTCACCTCATTCAAATAAACCCCGTTAGCGGTCACCAAAGCAATGATACCAACAGCAATCGCGATATAAAACGATTTACGATGCTTCCGTTTCTCTTTGTGACGCATCGGTTTTAAAATATCATTTTCGCGTGTTAAAAACATATACATAACGGTGTGCGCAATGTAAATCGGCATAATAGTAAACGCGACAATAAAGAAAATCTGACTCAATGTTAATGAAATCCCAGCCACAATCGGCGCAGCAGAGCTCCATAATTGCTCCGTCACAATCGTTGGCATTAAAAAGATGAAAATCGCGATAAAAACGAATGCCGTAGCAACCAGCGATATTAAGACAAAAATCATGATAATCCGCCATGTTTGCCATCTTGTAATCACCCAGCTACGCTTAATCGCTTGGAAAATCGTATATTTTCCCGTTAAAAAAACAGGCAAGGCGAACAATAGCCGGATATTTATATAAATCACAACAATGATAAAACTAAAGTACAAAATCGCGCCAGACATCGACTTCAACAACTCATTTACAATGAAATTTGGAATATAAATCCCGTCCGTCAATTCCGAATGAAGCCCCATACCTGCAAGCGGAACAATTAGCGCAAAGTATAATAGAAAAAAGACGAATTGATACGACAATAAATATTTCGACTGCCGCACAATTTTTCGTAAAATCTCACGAATCGTAAACGGAATCTGCTGTTGGTGATAGTACGCAACGAGAATTAACACAGACAATTCAAGATAAATAAAAAACAGCGCGAACAAGGCAAATATCAGCGCAAAAAGTAGCCCCAATGGATTTCGCAAAAATTCCAAAATATTCTGATCTGTAATACTATCATAGCCAAGCGATGCCGTCATGAACTGGAAAAACAGTGCCAAGAACGGAAAAGCGAGAAACAGAATAGCGGCTTGTAAAATAAATACGAATTTTATGTAATACCACGAGTTAAAACGGGTATAAAACAAAGAAGTCCTTAATGTTTGTAGAATTTTGATTGAATTCATAAAATTTCTCCCCCTTATTTCTGTCATTTATTATACGATAGTTTGGAAGCAAATAGTAGTACAAAACGTATGCAGGAAATATTATTTTAGAATTTTATACGAAAATGCTTTTGCTTAAGGGTTTTTTTTAGTTATTATAGAATATGATGGAATTGTTCTTAGAGTTTAGGAACGAGCCAAATAGATAGTAGATGGAGGTCAATATGGATACCCCAGAATATAAACGAGTAGTATTGAAACTTAGTGGTGAGGCTTTAGCAGGAACAGAAGGGTTTGGGATTAACCCGCGTGTCGTGAACTCCATCTCACAGCAAGTCAAAGAAGTAGTAGAACTTGGTGTGGAGGTTGCTATAGTTGTCGGTGGTGGCAATATTTGGCGAGGTAAGCTTGGAAGCGAAATGGGAATGGACCGTGCCGCAGCGGATTATATGGGCATGCTTGCAACAGTGATGAACTCTTTGTCGCTTCAAGATTCATTGGAAAGTGTTGGTGTAGCAACGCGTGTGCAAACGTCCATCGATATGCGTCAAATTGCCGAGCCATATATTCGTCGCAAAGCGATTCGTCATTTAGAGAAAGGCCGTGTGGTGATTTTTGCGGCTGGAACGGGTAATCCGTATTTCTCTACAGATACAACCGCAGCGCTCCGTGCAGCAGAAATTGAAGCAGAAGTTATCTTGATGGCGAAAAACAATGTGGATGGTGTATACAGCGCCGACCCGAAATTAGATGATACAGCTGTGAAATATGACGAGCTGTCTTACCTAGATGTAATTAAAGATGATTTACAAGTCATGGATTCTACAGCATCATCATTAAGTATGGACAATGATATCCCGCTAGTCGTCTTTTCGTTTGAAGAGAAAGAAAACAATATCAAACGCGTGATTCTTGGCGAGAAAATCGGGACAACAGTAAGAGGGAGGAAGTAACATGAGTAAAGAAGTATTAGCACAAGCAAAAGAGAAAATGGCAAAATCAGAACAAGCGTTACAACACCAATTAGGATCAATTCGTGCTGGCCGTGCCAACGCGTCATTACTTGACCGTGTATCCGTAGATTATTATGGCGCACCAACGCCAATCAACCAATTAGCAGCGGTAAGCGTTCCAGAAGCACGCCTGTTAATGATTTCGCCTTACGATAAAACAGCATTAGCCGATATCGAAAAAGCGATCTTAAAAGCAGATCTTGGCATTATGCCAAACAACGACGGTGAAGTGGTTCGTATCGCGATTCCACAATTAACAGAAGAACGTCGGAAAGAACTTGTAAAAGAAGTGAAAAAAGAAGCAGAAGATGCAAAAGTAGCTGTTCGTAACGTGCGTCGCGATGCAAATGATGACTTGAAAAAGTTAGAGAAATCGGGCGACATTACAGAAGACGATTTGCGTAATTTCACAGAAGAAGTTCAAAAACTGACAGACACTAGCATCAAAAAGATTGATGAAATCGCGAAAGACAAAGAAGCGGAAGTCATGGAAGTTTAGGAAATCCCAAGTTAAATCAAATGAATTTTTTTGCGGGGAGGCATTTTCTTTTAGGAAGGGGATGCCTCCCTCCAATTGTAAATCATCGAGCTTCACATTAATTTCTAATCTAGTTTCAACAATTAATAGTACATAATTTCTGTTATTTTTGTTATTATAGGTGTAGGCGTGCCGACTCTTGGCAATTCTATTGGAGGAAAGAACATGTTTAAGAAAATTTTTCGTCAAGATGAGAATGCGATGAATAGTGAAATTTCAGCGGAGCTGCCTTTGCCAAGCCACATTGCTATTATTATGGATGGGAACGGTAGATGGGCGAAGAAACGGTTTTTACCGCGTGTCGCAGGGCATCGAGAGGGTATGCAAGTCGTGAAACGGATGACGCGTTATGCCAATTCGCTAGGCATTAATATATTGACGTTATACGCTTTTTCAACGGAAAACTGGAAGCGACCGGAAGATGAAGTCGATTTTTTGATGAAGTTACCAGGTGAGTTTTTCGATACATTTATTCCGGAATTGATGGAAGAAAATGTACGTGTGAATGTGATGGGCTACAAAGAAGAATTACCGAAACATACGTTAGACGCGGTAGAGCGTGCGATTGAAGCAACGAAGAATAATACGGGACTTGTGCTTAATTTTGCACTTAATTATGGATCTCGGGCAGAAATTGTGACGGCGACACAAGTTGCGATGCGAGAACTCTTAGAAGAAGGCTTTAGTCCAGAAGATTTAACAGAAGAACGGTTAGCCAAACATTTGATGAGTGCTAATTTAAGCGACCCTGATTTGCTAATCCGTACGAGTGGTGAATTGCGACTTAGTAATTTCATGCTATGGCAACTTGCGTATAGCGAGTTTTATTTTACACAAACACACTGGCCTGATTTTTCGGAAGAGGATTTTAAGCAGGCGATTGTGGAGTATCAGAATCGTTCGAGACGCTTCGGAGGTCTATAGGGAGGATATATTGTGAAAACAAGAATTATTACAGCGATTGTTGCATTGGCGGTGTTTTTACCGTTTGTCATTTATGGTGGTTTACCGTTTGAACTGCTCAGCATGTTGCTTGCGGCGATTGCACTGTACGAAATTTTAGTGATGACAAAGCAAAAACTGGTTTCGGTGAACGGAGTCATTACGCTCGTGCTGACGCTTACTGTAGCTGCGCCGAGTCGTTTTCTGGAATGGCTAGAAGATTACAGCATAACCCAAAATGAGATTATCTTTGTATGTATGGCCTTGTTGTTGTCATATACAGTATTTTCGAAAAACAGATATCATTTTGATCAAGTTGGTATCGGAATTTTAGCAGCATTTTATACGGGAATTGGCTTTCATTATCTGGCTGAGACGCGAAATGCTGGTTTGGAGTATGTTATTTTCGCCTTGTTGATTGTCTGGATGACGGACACGATGGCTTATTTTGTTGGTCGTTCGCTTGGAAAACATAAGCTTGCGCCAAATGTTAGCCCGAATAAGACGATAGAAGGCTTTGTCGGGGGGATTGTTTTTGCAGTCTTAATTGCTGGTGGGTATTATTTCTACATGGACTTGCCAGGAGAGATTTTAGTTATTATTATAATTATTATCGTGCTGTCCATTTTTGGGCAACTGGGCGATTTAGTAGAATCTGCACTGAAGCGTTATTACGGTGTAAAAGACTCTGGAAAATTACTACCAGGTCATGGTGGGGTGCTCGATCGGTTTGATAACTTGTTATTTGTTTTACCGCTTCTTTTGCCACTGCTACATATACTCCAAATTCTATAAAATAGAGGTGTACTAATGAGAAAAATTAATTTGCTGGGCGCAACGGGTTCTGTCGGGAGCCAAACGCTTGAAATTGTGAGGGAACATCCAGAATTATTTCAAGTCGTCGCATTATCATTTGGAAGAAATATGAAACTTGGAACAGCGGTTATTGAGGAATTTAAGCCGGAACTTGTTTCTGTAGAGCTTCGTCGTGATTATGAAAAATTGAAGCTTGAGTTCCCGAGCTTGAAAGTGTATTATGGCGCGATGGGCTTGCAGGAAGTAGCGACATACGCGCATGGGGATATATTGATTAATGCGGTGATGGGAAGTGTTGGTCTACAACCGACGCTCGATGCGATTGCGGCAGGAAAAGAAATTGCGATTGCGAACAAAGAAACGCTTGTTACAGCTGGGCATTTAGTGATGCGAGCAGCGAAAGAAAAAGGCGTACGCATTGTTCCGGTTGACAGTGAACATTCTGCAATTTATCAATGCTTGCAAGGTGAAAATCCAGATAATATTAGTAAATTGATTGTGACGGCATCTGGAGGTAGCTTCCGTGATCGCACGCGTGAGCAATTGCGCAACGTTACAGTAGCAGAAGCTTTAACACATCCGAATTGGTCGATGGGAAACAAAATTACGATTGACTCAGCAACGATGTTTAACAAAGGTCTGGAAGTGATTGAAGCCCATTGGCTATTTGACCTAGATTATGATGATATTGATGTGGTTGTTCATCGCGAGAGTGTGGTACATTCGATGGTCGCTTTTAAAGATGGTAGTCATATTGCACAGCTTGGTTTGCCGGACATGCGTGTTCCGATTCAGTACGCGTTGACACATCCAGAACGTGCTACGATTTCATTTAGTAAACCATTTGACATTACGGAATTTGGTGCCCTGCATTTTGATAAAATGGATTTCCATCGTTTTCCAGCGTTGAAATTAGCATACACTGCTGGTAAAATAGGTGGTACGATGCCTTCTGTTTTAAATGCGGCTAACGAAATTGCGGTTGCAGGTTTTCTAAATGGCCAAGTCGCATTCCAAGACATTGAAGCGCTCGTTGAAAATGCAATGAATCGCCATGAGACAATTGCAAACCCTGATTTGGAGACTATTTTCCAAGTAGATCAGGAAACACGTGCATACGTGAAGACACTTTTATAGAGGTGAAACAATGACAACCATTATTGCGTTTATATTTGTTTTTGGCCTAATCGTCTTTTTCCATGAACTAGGACATTTCTTGTTTGCAAAGAGGTCTGGTATTTTAGTTCGTGATTTTTCGATCGGTTTTGGTCCGAAAATATTTGCTTACCGCAAGAAAGAAACACAGTACACATTACGGCTTCTCCCCATCGGTGGTTACGTGCGTATGGCCGGTGAAGATGGCGAAGTAGTAGAGCTTAAACCAGGTTATCGCGTCGGCTTGATTTTAAATGATGATGAAGTCGTGACGAAAATAATCGTGAATGGCAAAGATCAATACCAAGATGTACAGCCACTTGAAGTATCAGGAAGTGACTTGGAAAAAGAATTATTCATCGAAGGCTACGAAGAGTACGATGATGAGAAAATTGTTCGTTACCCAGTAGCAAATGATGCAATTGTTGTAGATGGCAAAATAGAAACGATTATTGCACCGTACGACCGTGTTTTCCAATCGAAATCGCTAGGAAAACGCGCGATGACAATCTTTGCAGGACCGTTGTTCAACTTTATTTTAGCGATTATTATTTTTACGATTTTGGCCTTTGTCTCAGGAAGTGTTCCTTCGAATGCGCCTGAAATTGGGCAAGTCATGGATAATGGTGCAGCGCAAGAAGCTGGTTTGAAGCAAGGCGACGAGGTTATTTCTATCAATGGCAAAGCTGTTGATTCATGGCAAGATATTTACGCGACAGTTGAGAAAAATCCGAATAAAGAACTTGATTTCAAAATCGATCGCGATGGAAAAACACAAGATATCGACGTAACACCAAAAGCGGAAAAAGCACAAGATGGCACAAGCGTCGGCAAAATTGGTGTGGCACAACCAGGTTCTGATTCTTTCATAACGAAAATCACGTACGGTTTCACGCAAACGTGGTTCTGGGTTACACAAATCGGCCATGTACTAGGCCAAATGGTCACGGGTGATTTCTCGCTTAACATGTTAAATGGACCAGTCGGGATTTATACCTCGACACAAGAAGTGGTCAGCTATGGTTTCTTGACATTGCTTAACTGGACCGCGGTCCTAAGCATTAACTTAGGAATCGTTAATTTGCTACCGTTACCAGCACTGGATGGTGGACGATTGTTGTTCTTCCTCTATGAGCTTGTTCGCGGCAAACCACTTGATCCAAAAAAAGAAGGCATGGTGCATTTCATTGGCTTTGCGCTGTTGATGGTGCTAATGATTCTCGTCACATGGAATGATATCCAGCGAGCCTTTTTCTAGGGAGTAAAATAGTGAACTAAGATAAAAATAGGGGTGTGAGTATATGCGTCAAACATTGAGTTTTATACCAACATTAAAAGAAGTACCTGCTGATGCAGAAGTTAAAAGCCACCAATTATTATTACGTGCAGGATTTATCAGACAAACAGCTAGTGGGATTTATAGCTACTTGCCACTCGCAAAATTAACATTACAAAAAATCGAAACTATTATTCGCGAAGAATTAAATCGCATAGATGCGGTAGAACTATTACTGCCAGCATTACAGCCAGCCGAGCTATGGCAAGAATCAGGTCGCTGGGAAGATTATGGTTCCGAATTAATGCGTTTGAAAGACCGAAATTTGCGTGACTTCGCGCTTGGACCAACGCATGAAGAAGTCATCACATCGCTTTTACAAGATGAAATTAAATCATATAAACGTTTACCATTAACACTGTACCAAATTCAAACAAAGTTCCGTGATGAAAAGCGTCCTCGTTTTGGTTTATTACGTGGCCGTGAGTTTATTATGAAAGATGCCTATTCTTTTCATGCGACAGAAGAAAGCTTAGATGCGACATACAGTAAGATGTACCAAGCGTATTCTAATATTTTTACTCGTTGTGGTCTTGATTTCCGCGCAGTTATTGCGGATTCTGGTTCTATAGGTGGTAATGAAACGAAAGAATTTATCGTGTTGTCCGATATTGGCGAAGATACGATTGCGTATAGCGATTCTTCCGATTACGCTGCAAACGTAGAAATGGCGCCAGTAATGTACATGGAGAAGAAATCGCACGAAGAAACTGGCACACTTGAAAAAGTAGCGACACCAGGTCAACGGACGATTGCTGATATTGTTGAATTTTTAGAAGTACCGATTGAAAAAACGGTGAAATCGATGTTATTCGTGCTAGATGAGGAAGAAATTATCATGGTACTTGTCCGTGGTGACCACGAAGTGAACGATATTAAAATCAAAAACGCTTTATCAGCAACAACGGTGGAACCAGCAACAAATGAACAAGCGATTGAATTACTTGGCTCTGGTTTCGGTTCCCTTGGCCCAATTGGTGTACCAGAACATGTTCGTATTTTTGCGGATAATGCGGTGCAAGATATTGTGAATGCGGTAGTTGGTGCGAATGAGGAAGATTTCCATATCATTAATACGCAGCCAAAACAAGATTTCAATGTGCATACGTATTTCGATTTGCGCCTGATTCAAGAAGGCGACTTGTCTCCGGATGGACACGGCGTTATTAAATTCGCAGAAGGTATCGAAGTTGGTCATATTTTTAAACTGGGTACGAAATACAGTGAAGCGATGAAAGCGACCTTTTTGGATGAGAACGGACGCAGCAATCCATTTATTATGGGCTGCTACGGAATCGGTGTTTCTCGCTTACTTTCAGCGATTGCAGAGCAACAAGCGGATGAATCGGGTCTTGTATGGGATCGCAATATTAGCCCACTTGACTTGCACTTAATTCCTGTTAATATGAAGAGCGAAGAGCAAGTAGCTTTCGCGGAAGAATTGTACGCCTCCTTGCAAGAAATGGGTTATTCGGTTCTACTTGATGACCGCACAGAGCGTGCTGGCGTGAAATTTGCTGATGCAGACCTGATTGGTTTACCGATGCGTGTGACAGTTGGTAAGAAAGCCGCTGAAGGCATTGTTGAAGTTAAAATTCGCAAAACAGGCGAAATGATTGAAGTTCGTAAAGAAGAATTGATGAACACCTTACCGATCCTTCTTGGCGAAAACGCGTAATATAAAATCTGAGGTTGGGACAAAACTCAAGATAAAGCAAAATCGCCGAGCCATTCGAGCGCTTGTAGCTGATTTATCGGGGTCATGTCCCAGACTCAATTATTTTAACAAATAAGCCGTCCTTACGAGTAAAATACAGTCTGGTGTTGTATTTTCGAAGTGTAAAGACGTTTTTTTGTTAAGCCAAACAAGAGGAGTTGTTAAATTTGTCGATTACAGATGCCGAAAAACAAGAACGATTCCAAATTTTGTTGCAGCAAATTGGATTAGGAAATGATGCCGTATTTCAAGATTTCACGAAAGATGGGAAAATCGAGAAATTGGTTGTAGATAAAACGAATAAAATCTGGGAATTTCACTTAGATGTGGCTCAAATTTTGCCTTTCGAATTGTTTCAAATGATGCGGGTAGGGATGAACCAAGCATTTGCTCAAATTGCGCAGACGACGATGCGGATTCATGTGCGCGATGAAACAGTGACAGAACGACTCGTGACAGACTACTGGAATGACACGATTACGCCGTTTGCCAAGCAGTCTCCAATGATTGGACAGTTGCTTTTAGAGCAGACGCCGGTGTTTAGTGCGCCTAATTTTATGGAAATTCGTGTACATAATGAGATGGAGCAGACGACGATTGGCCAGCGCTTTCAACAAGCCATTGTCGAAAGCCTACGCGAAAAAGGTTTTCCAAATATGGTGTTGCGAACAAGTTTGCTCGATCAGTCGGAAACGGATAAATATAAAGCATTTGTAGAAGCAAAAGAAAAAGAAGACCAAGCGAAAGCGCTAGAAGCCGTGCAAGTCATGCAAAAACGCGCAGAACAACAAGCAAGTGGCGATGGCGGAGGAGCAGCCCCATCAGGACCGTTCCAAATCGGCTACAAAATCAAAGACGACGAAGAACGGAAAAAATTGGGCGATATTTACGATGAAGAACGCCGCATCACGGTGGAAGGCTATGTTTTTGCGACCGAAATTCGCGAGCTACGCAGCGGCCGAAGTCTGTTACAATTCAAAATCACCGACTACACAAGCTCAATCATTATAAAAATGTTCTCGCGTGACAATGAAGACGCCGCGATGTTTAAAAATATGAAAAAAGGCATGTGGGTCCGTGTTCGTGGTAGTGTCCAAATGGATACTTTCGTTCGTGACTTAATTATGATGGCGCAAGATGTGAATGAAATTGCTGGTGTGAAGCGCTTAGATACAGCAGATGAAAAACGTGTCGAACTACATTTACACACACCAATGAGCCAAATGGATGCGACATCTTCCGTGAATGATTTAGTACAACAAGCAGGCGCATGGGGGCACAAAGCCATCGCGATTACTGATCATGCCGTTGCCCAATCATTCCCAGAAGCATACGGTGCTGGAAAGAAACACGGTGTTAAAATTCTCTACGGAATCGAAGCTAACCTTATCGATGACGGCGTTCCAATCGCGTATAACGAAACACACACGGCGCTAAAAGATGCTACGTATGTTGTTTTTGATGTCGAGACGACTGGTCTTTCTGCAGTGTACGACACCATTATCGAACTTGCAGGCGTTAAAATGAAAGACGGTGAGATTATTGATAAATTCGAGGCTTTCATCGATCCTGGGCACCCGCTTTCTGCAACGACCATCAACTTGACGGGTATCACTGATGACATGGTTAAAGGTTCTGACCCAATCGAAGTTGTTTTGCAAAATTTCAAAGATTGGTCAGGCGACGCCATTTTAGTAGCCCACAACGCCTCATTCGATATGGGCTTCATCAACACTGCCTACGAAAAAGTCGGCATTACAAAAGCCGATAATTCCGTTATTGATACGCTTGAACTTGCCCGTTTTCTATACCCGCATTTCAAAAATCACCGCCTAAACACATTAACGAAGAAATTTAATATCGTGTTAGAACAGCATCACCGGGCGATTTTTGATGCAGAAGCAACGGCATATCTTGGTTGGAAGCTCATTAAAGACGCAAAAGAAATGCGTGACATTGACTTCCATGATCAATTTAACAACTACATGGGAGAAGGCGACGCATACAAACGCGCTCGTCCATTCCACGCAACGATTTATGCACAAACCGATGTTGGTCTGAAGAATCTTTTCAAACTCGTTTCTTTATCGCAAATCAACTACTTCTTCCGTGTACCCCGCATCCCAAGATCGCAAACTGAAAAAACTACGCGAAGGACTCATCATTGGCTCTGCCTGCAACCAAGGCGAAATTTTCGAAGCGATGATGCAAAAAGGGATGGCCGAAGCAGAACGAATAGCCGATTTTTACGACTTTATCGAAGTACAACCAAAACCTGTTTACCAGCCACTCATTGAACGGGAGCTCGTTCGTGATGAGACGGCGCTTGAAGAAATCATCCGCAATCTTGTGAAAGTCGGTGAAAAAACAGGTAAACCAGTTGTTGCAACAGGAAATGTACATTATTTAAATCCAAACGATAAAATTTACCGCAAAATTCTCATTCACTCACAAGGTGGTGCTAATCCGCTAAATCGCGCCTCTTTGCCAGATGTTCATTTCCGTTCTACAGATGAAATGCTCGCCGAATTTGCCTTTTTAGGAGAAGAGAAAGCGCGCGAAATCGTAGTGACAAACTCTAACCTTGTTGCTGATTGGATGGATGACTTAAAACCAATTAAAGATGACCTATATACGCCAAAAATCGAAGGTGCAGAAGACGAAGTTCGTAACATGAGCTACACAATGGCGCGCAGTATTTACGGAGATGAATTGCCAGAAATTGTCGAAGCAAGACTGGAAAAAGAACTGAAAAGCATCATCGGTCACGGTTTTGCCGTTATTTACTTGATCTCGCATAAACTCGTGAAGAAATCGCTAAATGAGGGCTATCTCGTAGGTTCGCGTGGATCGGTTGGATCTTCGCTCGTTGCGACGATGACGGAAATCACCGAGGTAAACCCATTGCCGCCACATTATATTTGCTCTAGCTGTAAACATTCCGAGTTTTTCGATGACGGTTCGGTCGGCTCTGGATTTGATTTGCCGGATAAAGATTGCCCAAATTGCGGCGCAGCGCTAACGAAAGAAGGACAGGATATTCCGTTTGAAACGTTCCTAGGCTTTAAAGGGGATAAAGTTCCCGATATCGATTTGAACTTCTCTGGGGAATACCAGCCAGTGGCCCATGCATATACGAAAGAACTTTTTGGTGAAGACTATGTTTACCGTGCTGGAACCATTGGTACGGTTGCCGAGAAGACGGCGTTTGGTTATGTGCGAAATTACGAGCGCGATATGAATATGACGATTCGTGGTGCTGAAATTGACCGTCTGGTGCAAGGCTGTACTGGGGTAAAACGGACGACAGGACAGCATCCAGGGGGGATTATTGTTATCCCAGATTACATGGATGTATATGATTTCTCGCCAATCCAATTCCCAGCAGATGCCACGGATTCCGAATGGAAAACGACCCATTTTGACTTCCACTCGATTCACGATAACGTGCTGAAACTCGATATACTCGGACACGATGATCCGACCGCAATTCGGATGCTTCAAGATCTAAGCGGTATCGACCCAAAAACAATTCCAACCGACGACAAAGAAGTGATGAAACTATTTGGTTCCACAGAATCACTAGGCGTAAAACCAGCAGACATTGACTCCAAAACAGGTACCCTAGGCATTCCAGAGTTCGGAACTCGATTCGTTCGTCAAATGTTAGAACAAACCAAACCAACCACGTTCTCCGAGCTCGTCCAAATTTCCGGATTATCACACGGAACTGACGTCTGGTTAGGAAACGCCGAAGAACTTATCAAAAATGACATCTGCTCATTAGCCGAAGTAATCGGTTGTCGTGATGACATCATGGTTTTCCTTATTTACCAAGGGTTAGACAGTTCTCTCGCCTTCCAAATCATGGAGTCTGTTCGTAAAGGGAAAGGCCTCACAGAAGACATGGAAGCAGCAATGATCGAAAACAAAGTACCGAATTGGTATATCGATTCTTGTAAAAAAATCAAGTACATGTTCCCGAAAGCCCATGCCGCGGCCTACGTATTAATGGCTGTGCGTATCGCTTATTTCAAAGTCCATCATCCACTGTTCTTCTACGCGACATATTTCACCGTCCGTGCCGACGACTTTGACTTAACCGCGATGGTAAACGGAAAAGAAGCAACCAAAGCTAAAATGCAAGAAATCAACGCTAAAGGGCTAGAAGCTTCGACAAAAGAGAAGAACTTGCTAACCGTTTTAGAAATCGCCAATGAAATGCTAGCACGCGGGTTCTCTTTCCAAAAAGTAGATTTATACAAATCTAGTGCAGACGAATTCATCATTGATGGCGACCAATTGATTCCTCCATTTAATGCTATTCCGAGTCTCGGTACAAACGTTGCTAAAGCTATCGTAGAAGCGCGTGAAGACGGCGAGTTTCTTTCTAAAGAAGACCTGCAACAAAGAGGGAAAGTGTCCAAAACGATTATCCAATACATGGATGACCAAGGTTGCTTGGACGGCTTACCAGATCAAAACCAACTATCCTTATTTTAAAATTGGCTTTACACAAAGGCTCAAGCAAGGTTTAACGGTTGCAGGAACCGGGAATTTGTGTTATAGTTAATATCGAAATGACGATAACTAACCAAGAGTGGGCTAATGCCCACTCTTTCCTTTTGCAACTTTGCATGGTTAATATATCGTAAAACATGAATTTATACCGCGTTTAATAGTATAGCCACACCATTAGTTATATTGAACAACGCTTATAATTCACGAGAATATAAGGAGGCTAAAATGAGTAAAGTTCTTGAACAAGTAGAAGAAATCGTTTTGCCAATCGCAAGCGAGCTTCAACTAGAACTGGTCGATTTAGCGTTTGAAAAAGAGGGTAAGCACTGGTATTTAAGGGTATTTTTAGATAAAGAGGGTGGCATTGATATTGATGAATGCGCCTTGGTTAGCGAAAAACTAAGTGAAATCTTAGACAAAAATGACCCAATTACGCAGAATTACTTTTTAGAAGTATCATCACCAGGCGCTGAACGACCACTAAAAAAGGAAAAAGATTTTGAAGAAGCAGTAGGTAAGTGGGTGCATGTGACAAGCTATGAACCAATTACTGACCGCAAAATGTGGGAAGGTACACTCACGAAGTACGACGGCGAAACATTGACGATTGAGATTCTCGATAAAACGCGTAAAATCGTTTGCGAAATCCCTAGAAAAAGCGTAGCCAAAGCAAGACTAGCGATTAAATTTTAAAGGAAGCAGTAAAAGATTAAAGGAGCTGAGAAAGAATGAGCACAGAATTATTGGATGCTCTTCATGTTTTAGAACATGATAAAGGAATTTCCCGCGATGTTATTATCGAGGCAATTGAGGCGGCACTTGTGTCTGCTTATAAACGTAACTTCAACCAAGCGCAAAACGTACGCGTAGATTTGAACTTAGATAACGGTTCGATGCACGTACTGGCACGTAAAGATGTTGTTGATCAAGTATTTGACTCGAGACTTGAAATTTCAGTAGAAGAAGCCCACAAAATCAATCCAGCGTTTAAAGTGGGTGATGTCGTGGAACTAGAAGTAACACCGAAAGATTTCGGTCGAATCGCAGCTCAAACGGCAAAACAAGTCGTAACACAACGCGTACGTGAAGCAGAACGTGGCATCATTTATGATGAATTTATCGATCGCGAAGATGATATCATGACTGGTATCGTTGAACGTCAAGATTCTCGTTTCATCTACGTCAACCTTGGTAAAATCGAAGCGATTCTCTCCCAAAACGAGCAAATGCCAAACGAAACGTACCGCGCACATGACCGTATCAAAGTCTACTTAACAAAAGTCGAAAAAACAACAAAAGGTCCGCAAATTTACGTATCTCGTACACATCCTGGTCTTTTAAAACGCCTTTTTGAAATGGAAGTTCCTGAAATTTATGAAGGTCTCGTGGAGATTAAATCTGTAGCTCGTGAAGCTGGCGACCGTTCAAAAATCTCGGTCTACACAGAAAACCCAGAAATCGATCCAGTTGGCTCATGTGTTGGACCTAAAGGCGCACGTGTACAAGCAATCGTCAACGAACTAAAAGGCGAAAAAATCGATATCGTCGAATGGTCTGCAGATCCGTTCACATTCGTAGCTAATGCGCTTAGCCCTTCCAAAGTGCTAGATGTCATTGTTAATGAAGAAGAACAAGCGACAACCGTTATCGTACCTGACTACCAACTATCCTTAGCTATTGGTAAACGTGGCCAAAACGCCCGTCTTGCTGCGAAACTAACGGGTTGGAAAATTGATATTAAGAGTGAAACAGTTGCCACAGAAGCTGGTATCTATCCACGCCCAGATGGTCCAGTCATCGAACGCGTAGACATTGATACGGCGGATGAAGCGGAGCAAGACGAAGAATAAAGGAGTGAACTTTTCACGATGCGTAACAAGAAAATTCCCTTAAGAAAATGTATTGTAACTGGTGAACGCAAACCAAAAGGCGAACTTTTACGTATTGCCTACTCCAAAGACGGTGTACTTACGATTGACCCTAGCGGAAAAGCGCCAGGACGCGGTTTTTATATTCTAATCGACAGTGCCGTTGCCCAGAAAGCCAAGAAGAAGAACAGTATTTTTGGACAACTAAAAATGCCAGAACAAGAAGGATTTTACGATCAACTAATTGAATACGTAAAAACAGTCGAAGGAGCATAACATGGATCTTACTAAAGTCTATTCCTTACTTGGAATTGCTTTTCGCGCCCGTAAGCTCGTAACTGGCGAAGAATTAGTTTTAAAAGAAGTGAGACGTCAAAAGGCAAGATTAGTCATCATTTCAGAAGATATCTCAGAAAAAACCGAGAAAACAATCCGTAACAAATGTCAGTATTACGATGTCCCGCTTGTGAAAGCCGGCACCCGTGAACAACTTGGCGGTGCAATCGGTAAAGATGCAAGGGCCATTATAGCAGTAATGGATAAAGGATTTGCGACAAAATTAGCGGATCTGCTCGGGTGAAATCTTAACGGAGGTGTGTCACATGAGTAAAGTTCGTGTATATGAATACGCAAAAGAACACCAATTACCTAGTAAAAAAGTCATTGAAACACTACAAGGGTTAGGCGTTGAAGTCGCTAACCACATGTCTACCATTAACGAAAACGCATTACGACAACTTGACAAAACATTGCTTGGACCGAAAAAAGAATCTGCCGCGCCAAGCAGCCAACCTAAAGCAACAAACGAAGCAGGTCAAAGTAAGGGGTCTAATAAACCAAATATGAATGATAAAACAAATCAATCGAAACCAAATAATAATAGTAAACCGTCTCAAGGTGGAAACAAACCAGCAGCAAGTGCTAACAAATCAAGCGGTGGCGGCGCTAACCGTCCAAACAACAATAGCGGCACACAGAACCGTCCAGGCGGAAACAATGCCGGCGGTGGCAACCGTAATAACCAAGGTGGCAATCGCAACAACAACCAAAACCGCGGTCGCAAAAACAACACGAAATACAAAGGCAAACGTAATCACAGTACAGTACCACCAACTCCGCCAAAACCAAAAGAGCTTCCAGAAAAAATCGTTTTCTCCGAATCACTTACAGTTGGCGAGCTAGCGCGTAAATTATACCGCGAACCATCTGAAATCATCAAGAAATTATTCATGCTAGGCGTAGTCGCAACCATTAACCAAGTGTTGGACAAAGATGCCATTGAATTAATTTGCGGGGAGTATGGTGTCGAAGTAGAAGAAGAAATCAAAGTAGATATCACCGATTTAGATGTGTATTTTGAAGAAGCAACCGAAGAAGATAAAGGCAAAGAAGTTGAGCGTCCAGCCGTGGTTACCATTATGGGTCACGTCGATCACGGTAAAACAACATTGCTTGATTCCTTGCGTAACACGAAAGTAACACTAGGCGAAGCAGGTGGAATCACGCAACATATTGGTGCCTACCAATTAGAAGTACACAATAAGAAAATCACATTCCTTGATACACCAGGTCACGCAGCCTTTACAACGATGCGTGCACGTGGCGCAAGAATTACGGATATTACGATTCTTGTTGTAGCAGCTGACGATGGCGTCATGCCACAAACCATTGAAGCGATTAACCATGCGAAAGCAGCCGACGTTCCAATTATTGTAGCTGTTAACAAAATTGATAAACCACAAGCCAACCCAGATCGCGTAATGCAAGAACTAACAGAATATGAATTAGTTCCAGAAGCATGGGGCGGCGACACGATTTTCGTACCAATTTCCGCTAAATTTGGCGAAGGCCTAGATAACCTACTAGAAATGATTCTGCTTGTATCTGAAGTAGAAGAATTAAGAGCCAACCCAGACCGTTTAGCTATCGGTAGTGTTATCGAAGCAGAGCTAGACAAAGGTCGTGGTTCCGTTGCGACACTATTAGTACAAGACGGTACACTAAAAGTCGGCGATCCAATCGTTGTTGGAAATACTTTTGGTCGCGTTCGTGCGATGGTCAATGACCTTGGCCGCCGCGTGAAAAAAGTAGGACCAAGTACACCAGTTGAAATCACTGGACTTAGCGACGTACCACAAGCCGGAGACCGTTTCGTTGTTTTCGAAGATGAAAAAACGGCGCGTAGCGTCGGTGAATCACGTGCTAGCCGTGCTGTTGTAGAGCAACGTTCCGCAACAAACCGCGTCAGCCTAGAAAACTTATTCGAACACATGAAAGCTGGCGAAATGAAAGAAGTTAACGTCATCATCAAAGCCGACGTTCAAGGTTCTGTCGAAGCACTTGCTGCTTCTTTACGCAAAATCGAAGTCGAAGGCGTAAACGTTAAAATCATTCACACATCTGTTGGTGCCATCAACGAATCCGATATTACACTTGCTGCAGCATCTAATGCAATTGTTATTGGTTTCAACGTACGCCCAACAACACAAGCCCGTGAAGGTGCTGAAAACGAAGGCGTAGATATCCGTCTACACCGCGTTATTTATAAAGCAATCGACGAAATCGAAGCAGCGATGAAAGGAATGCTTGACCCAGAATTCCAAGAAAAAATTATCGGTCAAGCGCAAGTTCGTCAAACCATCAACGTATCTAAAATCGGTACAATTGCTGGTTGCTACGTAACAGATGGCAAAATCACACGTGATAGTGGCGTACGTATTATCCGCGACGGCATCGTTGTTTTCGAAGGAGAAATTGCGACACTCAAACGTTTCAAAGACGATGCAAAAGAAGTAGCTAAAGGCTTTGAATGTGGTATTACAATCGAGAAATTCAACGACATTAAAGAAGACGATGTGATTGAAGCGTACATCATGGAGGAAATCGAACGTAAATGATCCGTTACGTCGAATCCGAATGGGTAATGCAGACACCACAAACGTTGAAAGAAAAACGGGCCATCATCAAGCGTGTCTTAACACGCGCCGGTCAGAAATTTAATATCTCCATTGCCGAAATTGGATTTCAAGACAAATGGCAGCGAAGCCTCATCGGTTTTGCTGTCGTCTCGGAATCACACATTCACGCTGAAAAAGTAGCCGATACCGTGCTTGCTTTTTTAGACGCATTTCCAGAATGGGAACGTGGGCAAACAACAATGGAAAGTCTGTAAAATGAGGTGAAAACATGAATGTTCGAGCTAATCGTGTAGCAGAGCAATTAAAAAAGGAGCTTGGCGACATCCTAAACCGTAAAATTAGGGATCCGCGCGTAGGTTTCATTACTGTCACAGGTGTTGACGTAACAGGAGATTTACAACAAGCAACCGTGTTCGTGTCTGTTTTAGGTGAAGAAAAAGAGCAAAAAGATGCCCTTGTTGCCCTAGACAAAGCACATGGTTTTATTCGCTCTGAAATTGGAAGTCGCATTCGCTTGCGCAAAGTACCAGAACTATTTTTTGAAATTGATAATTCTGTCGCTTACGGCAACCATATCGATGACTTATTACGTGGTTTAAATAATAACGAATAATAAACAACTGAAGGATAGGTGCCAGTATCATCGGCCGTCTATCCTTCTTTGTGTAGGAATAGGAGGGCAATCTATGGACGGAATTATCCCTTTGTGGAAAGAAAAAGGAATGACCAGTCACGACTGCGTGTTTAAACTACGAAAAATTTTACAAACAAAAAAAGTTGGGCACACAGGTACGCTTGATCCAGATGTCGAAGGCGTACTACCAATTTGCATTGGAAGGGCAACAAAACTCGCCGAATATATTACCGATGAAGGTAAAGTATACGAAGCAACCGTCACACTTGGAACTGCGACGACTACCGAAGATGCTAGCGGAGAAATCATTGCTGAAAAAGCAATTACCGAAACCATCCTACCAATTGATGTAGAAAAAGCAGCCAAATCCTTCGTCGGCACGATTCAACAAACACCACCAATGTACTCCGCTGTCAAAGTAAAAGGCCGTCGTTTGTATGAATATGCAAGGGCTGGTATAGAGGTGGAACGTCCTATTCGTACGGTGAATATTTATGCAATAGACTTGCTCAAACCTTACACACCAATAAGTCCAGATAATAACACTTTCCGAATTCGCATTCACTGCGGCAAAGGCACCTATATTCGCACACTCGCCGTTATGATTGGTGAAAAACTCGGATACCCCGCCCACATGTCCGAACTAAAACGAACGCAAAGCGGTATTTTCACAGATGCCCAGTGCTTCACGCTGGCCGAAATCGAAGCTTTGCGCGCGAAAGAAGACGAAGTCAGTTTTCTTTATCCGCTAGAAGATGGTCTTTCCGATATGAAAAAACAAGACATATCCGACCTCGTGTACGAAAAAGTCTTAAACGGCGTCGTACTTCCAGAACAGTTCATTAAAGATCGCAGTGAAGGCCGCGTCGCGCTCATGCACAACAATAAGCTGACCGCAATCTACGTACAACATCCCGAACGTCGCGATTTTTGGAAACCAGAGAAAGTTATCGAATTACGAGCCGGCAAATTAAATTAACCAAACAAAAAGAAGCCTGCCGATTTTTCAGGCAAGCTTCCGTATTAACTCCATATTGATTGCGCACTATTCACATACCCGTAAAGCAGTTGCGTAAAACATTTAGAGAAGGGGATTTCATGGAAATGTATTTTTTACACCATCCACCAGAAACCAAAGAACGCGACCCGAAAGTCATCGCACTCGGTTTTTTCGATGGATTACACCGTGGGCACCAAGAAGTAATCAACACAGCTAAAAAAGAAGCTGAAAAACGCGGCATCAAAACCGCTGTTCTAACTTTCGATCCACATCCATCGGTCGTCCTTAGCCAAAAGCGCAAACAAGTCAAATACTTGACTCCGCTAGAAGAAAAGAAAAAGCGCATGGCAGAACTAGGCGTCGATATTCTATACATTGTTCGCTTCACAACGGCATTTTCGAACCTTAGTCCAGAAGATTTTGTCGCGAATTACCTTATCGGTTTAAATGCAAAACATGTCGTGGCAGGTTTTGATTACTCTTACGGACGTCAAGGTGCTGGCAAAATGACCGAACTGACGAAGTACGCCGATAACCAATTTGATGTCACTATCGTTGAGAAACTAGAAGATTTGCATGATAAAGTAAGCTCAACCAACATTCGTAAATACATTGAAGAAGGCCAGCTGGATGAAGCAAACCAACTTCTAGGTTATCCGTATACCGTCACAGGAACAGTCATTCACGGGGATAAGCGCGGCCGCACAATTGGTTTTCCAACTGCTAATATTGCCGTTGACGAAGGATTCCTGATTCCAAAATTAGGCGTGTACGCAGTGAAATTCAAAGTCGGCGACAAAACGCATCTTGGCATGGCGAGCATTGGCTATAACATCACATTTAAAGACGACCAAGCGATGTCTATCGAAGTGTATATTTTAGACTTCCACCAAGAAATTTATGGCGAAGAAGTCGAAATCGAATGGTTCCATTATTTCCGCCCTGAATTGAAATTTAACGGCATAGAAGGACTAATCGAACAATTGAAGAAAGACGAAGAAGATACAAGAGCATTTTTCTCATAAAAAGTGTGGCTATTGCTTGCTTTTTGCTAGAAAATAGTGTATCTTTAATTCTGTACGAAAAAAGAACCCTTACTTGGCATTTAGCGAGTCACCAACGCTTTGCTCAGTATGTGGGGATTAGAAATGAAGGAGGTGTGTAAGAAATGGCATTGACACAAGAGCGTAAAAATGAAATTATCGCTGAATATCGTGTACATGATACGGACACTGGTTCACCAGAAGTTCAAATCGCTGTTCTTACTGCAGAAATTAACAGTTTGAATGAACACGTTCGCGTTCACAAGAAAGACCACCACTCTTATCGTGGTTTGATGAAAATGGTCGGTCACCGTCGTAACCTTTTAACTTACCTACGTAAGAAAGATGTTGCACGTTACCGCGAACTTATCGGACGTCTAGGTTTACGTCGATAAAAACAAGGAAAACGGGATATTTTTGTCCCGTTTTTTTTTTGAAAAAATGAAAACAGAGGTAGCGAAAACCTAGCAAGAAAGAGGCTTTATCGCATGAATCCAAAAACGTGCTAGTACACGGATAGTAGTAGGTTTTTGGATTCATGTGTGTCTGAGAAATCCATGTTCCTCAGGCGTGCGTGAAGAATTATTATGCATGGTAAAGTTTCTAGCAAGGTGCGCTCCTCCTATGTAAAAGGAGACTAAAATATGTCAGAAAAACAAGTATTCAAGTCCACATGGGCAGGAAAAGATTTAGTAATCGAAGTCGGTCAAATGGCGAAACAAGCCAATGGCGCAGCACTTATCCGTTATGGTGACACGGTTGTTTTAACAGCTGCGGTAGGCTCAAGAAAACCAAGACCAGGTGATTTTTTCCCATTAACCGTTAACTACGAAGAAAAAATGTATGCCGTTGGTAAAGTACCAGGCGGTTTCTTAAAACGTGAAGGACGCCCAAGCGACCGCGCAACATTAACAGCTCGTCTCATCGACCGTCCCATCCGTCCGCTTTTTGCTGAAGGATATCGCAATGACGTACAAATCACATCGACTGTGCTTAGCGTAGAGCAAGATTGTTCCCCAGAAATGGCTGCAATGCTTGGCTCATCTATCGCACTTTCTATCTCAGACATTCCGTTTGAAGGTCCAATCGCAGGCGTTGACGTTGGTCGCATTAATGGCGAATATATTATCAACCCAAGCGTGGATCAAGCAGAACAAAGCGATATTAGCCTAACTGTTGCCGGAACAAAAGAAGCAATCAACATGGTAGAAGCAGGCGCGAAAGAAGTTCCTGAAGAAGCAATGCTTGAAGCAATTATGTTCGGTCACGAAGAAATCAAACGCTTAATTGCCTTCCAAGAAGAAATCGTTGCTGCTGTTGGTAAAGAGAAGATGGAAGTCGAATTATTCGTTCCAGACGCTGCCCTTGTGGAAGAAATCAAACAACGCGCAGAAGCAGACATGAAAAAAGCAATCCAAACAGAAGAAAAACTAGCGCGTGAAGAAAATATCACCGTACTAAAAGAAACGGTCATTGCGGAGTACGAAGCGAAAGAACTCGAAAACGCGGCTGACATTTTACCAGAAGTAGGGCATATCCTTGAAATTCTTGAAAAAGATGAAATGCGCCGCCTTATTTCTCAAGATAAAATCCGTCCTGATGGTCGTAAAGTGGATGAAATCCGTCCGCTATCATCAGAAGTTGGCGTTTTGCCGCGGGTCCATGGTTCAGGTTTATTTACACGTGGACAAACACAAGCGCTTAGCGTATGTACATTAGCGCCTTTACGCGAACACCAAATCATTGATGGTTTAGGTCTTGAAGACTCAAAACGCTTCATGCATCATTATAACTTCCCGCAATTCAGTGTTGGGGAAACAGGCCCACGTCGCGCTCCAGGTCGTCGTGAAATTGGACATGGAGCACTTGGCGAACGTGCCTTGCAACAAGTTATTCCGAGTGAGGAAGACTTCCCATACACGATTCGCCTTGTATCCGAAGTTTTGGAATCTAACGGCTCTAGCTCACAAGCAAGTATTTGTGGTTCGACGCTTGCAATGATGGATGCTGGTGTACCAATCAAAGCGCCAGTAGCAGGTATTGCGATGGGTCTTGTAAAACTTGGCGATGACTACACAATTCTTTCTGATATTCAAGGAATGGAAGATCACTTCGGCGACATGGATTTCAAAGTTGCTGGAACACGTGACGGTATTACAGCTTTACAAATGGATATTAAAATCGACGGTCTTAGCCGTCAAATCCTAGAAGAAGCATTGACACAAGCCAAAGCTGGCCGTCTGCACATTCTAGAACATCTGGAAGCAACGATTAATACACCACGCGAAACACTGTCTGAGTACGCACCGAAAATCGTTACGATGACAATCAAACCAGACAAAATCAAAGACGTTATCGGGCCTGGCGGTAAACAAATCAACCAAATCATCGATGAAACAAGCGTTAAAATCGACATCGAACAAGATGGTACAGTATTTATCGCATCCCAAGACGATGCAATGATTGAAAAAGCAAAAGCCATGATTGAAGAAATCGTGCGCGAAGTACAAGTTGGCGAAATTTACGACGGTAAAGTACGCCGCATCGAGAAATTTGGAGCTTTTGTTGAATTGTTCAAAGGAAAAGATGGCTTGATTCACATTTCCGAACTAGCGCATGAACGCGTTGGCAAAGTAGAAGACATCTTGAAAATGGGCGATATCGTCAAAGTAAAAGTAACAGAAATCGATGACCACGGTCGCGTAAACGTATCTCGCAAAGCGTTAATCGAGAAAAAAGAAGGGGACAGCAGCACGGAACAATCAAGCCGTCCACCACGCAAAGAAGGCTACAAAAAGCCCTACAACAAAGATAAAAAATAAATTTATCCAAAACGCTCGTCTAGGCATACTGTCTGGCGAGTTTTTTTGCATCGAAAAAGCCTGCCATCACAAGGATAACAGGCTAGCATTACTATTTCTTTCGTGCTTTTAAATTGGATTTATATTGCGTTTCTAATGCCTTGTGAACGGCCTTCCACTTCTGCTTCTCCGCACGTTGTAAAACAGGGTCGTTTTTACGCTCGAAATAGGCTAATTCTCGCTTCAATTTCACCCAATTCGAATAATGAGCCTCTGGGAGTGTCCCGTCTGCGAGAGCGGCTTGTACGGCGCATTCTGGCTCCGTTCCATGTTGGCAATTACGGAATTTACAGCGTGCCGCCAAATCTTCAATATCTTGAAATGTCTCACTAAGTCCGTCACTAGCTTGGCCAATACCAAGTTCGCGCATTCCCGGTGTATCAATAACGAGCAAACCAGTCTGCAATAAATGCAGTTCCCGATGCGTCGTCGTATGCTTACCTTTGGAGTCATCCTCGCGAATACTACTTGTTTTCATGAGCGGCTCCCCGGCCAAAGCATTAATAAATGACGATTTCCCAACACCTGAAGATCCAAGCAGAACAACCGTCTCACTGGGTTTCAAAAACGCCTCAATCGCTTCAAAACCACGTTTCGATAAATTATCCACTGGAAAAACTGGCACACCGTACGCAACAAGTTCAATTTCCGTCACGATTTGCGCCACGTCATCACTTAAATCCGCTTTCGTCAAAATAATTACCGGTTTCGAACCGCTATACCAAGCAATCGTCAAATAGCGTTCCAACCGATTCATACTAAAATCATGATTTAGCGAACTAACAATAAATACGTAGTCAAAGTTCGCCGCTACCAATTGTTCGCCACCAGCAGGATCACTGCGCTTAAACACTGTCTTCCGATCTAATACACCATGAATCAACGACGTATCTTGCGGATAACTCTCCAATGCCACAAAATCACCAACCGCCGGCAATTCTGTATTCACCGCGCCCATAAACGCAACATATTTCAGTTTGGCCAAATGCTCACCATCTTTGGATATCACCTTAAAAAAAATCTTTAAAAACAGCTGTAACACGTGCTGGAACTAATCCTTCCTGAAATGTTTGCGCCTCAAAAAAATCCGTAAATCCATAATTATTAATACTATTCAATGTTTTCGCTCCTTTATAATAGGGGAGCTTTAATTCAAATCAAACGCTCCCAAAATGTGATTGCTCTTCGTATTTAGAAAAATTACAATATCCATCATTCATCATCCTTTCATAATGGGAATTCCGTTTCATTATAACACGACAAGAACGCTTTTACTAGGTTAAAAGGCAACAAAAAAACAGGAGAGTTTCAAAGCACTTTCCTGTTTTAAATATTAATTCTTATGCGTAATGATTTTCGCGATTTGATCAGCTGTCATTGTACTATTTACGTTATAGGCACCATCACGAACATATTTCTCATAGCCATTTGCACGTAAGAACTTATCAAATTCAGAACCAGATTTGATGATTCCTGCAGCTTGAAGTTCATTGCCTGCTTTAGACGATGGATCGCCTTTTTTGATTACAAGCGTAAATTTCTTCACTTGTTTCGCTTTTTCTTCTTCCGCTTTTTTCTTAGCTGCGGCTGCTTTTTGTGCTTCTTCCGCTTGTGATTTAGCTAGTTCTTGAGAGGCTAGTAAATCCTCGTACTTCTTTTTGTAAGAAGAGTCATCGGCTTGTGTTGTCGTTGTTTTTTCTGGCTTGGCTGATTTTTCTGCTTGTGCACTTGATGAAAAGAAAGTGTCAAAGACAAGCAAGAGCACGGCTGAGATTAAGAAACCCAGTGCCAACATGCGAAGTGATTGTTTCATTTTGTAAGTTCCTCCCCTAAATAGCTCCTAATTAATGAGCAACGTATTCAGCGATTATTTCATTTACTTGTTCTTCAGAAAGCTCGGATTGAACAATAATTTCCTCTATAGTGACACCAGAAGTATACAAATTGATGATTTGTTTCTTTCTCAGGTCGCGCAGTTTCTTACTTGATGTGCGGACTGGTGTAACAGTATCAGCATCAATTTTCATTGTATCTTCCAGGGTAGACACGCGTTTTTTTTAATTCGAAGTTCTCTTGCATTAATTGTGATGCAATCTCTTCAAGCTCGCTTTCCAATTGTTTGCTATTTCCTTTTTGCATAAATGAAAGCAAGAATAGGACAACAGAACAAGCAAGGAGAATTATGATTAATACCGTCATTGTGTGAATAACACCTCTTTTCCTAAACTCTACTTCTATTTATAGCACAATTTGGAGTAAAAACATAGTCAAAAAGACAGATTGTAAAGAAAATAAAAAAGAAAAGCTCAGGAATCCTTGCGCAAAGCCTTTAAAAATGATATTATAATACAGGTCTGATAGATAAATAATCCGTTTGAAAGAGTCTGGAGGGAAATAGAATGCGTGTTAATATTACTTTAGAATGTACAGAGTGCGGCGATCGCAACTACATTACAACTAAAAACAAACGTGAAAACCCGGAACGTATTGAATTAAAAAAATATTGTCCAAGATTGCGCCGTGTGACTTTGCACCGCGAAACTAAGTAAGCAGCAGGATTTTCGCCTGTTGCTTTTTTTTAGCTTTTTATGAGTGAAGGGGGCTTTCAAAATGGAAGAAAAAGCGATTTTACGGCATGACACATTGGCAAAGCTAAACGAAATGGATGAAATTACATATGAAAACCGATCCGCAAGCCTTGCTAAACAGCTTTATAATGAAGAAGTATGGCATCAAGCGACAACTATTGGTATCACAATCGCTCGCTTTCCAGAAGTCGCAACAAAAGAAATCATTCGTCGCGCTTGGCTAGAAGGTAAAATAGTGGCCATTCCTGAAACGAATAACAAAACTAGAGCGATGCATTTTCGTCGCTACCAACCAAATGATCCACTAATACAAAAAGCACTCGGCTTGTACGAGCCTACAAAAGATGCACCAATTATTTCAGAAGAAGAAATAGATTTACTTATCGTTCCTGGTGTCGTTTTCCGCTCAGATGGGTATCGAATTGGTTTTGGCGGAGGCTTCTATGACCGCTATTTAGCAGGATATAAAGGCAATACGATTTCGCTTTGCTATACTGACCAAATGACTACCAATTTCACACTAGAAAACCACGACTTACCTGTTCAAAAACTACTGATCGAAGCAAATCAAAAATAATAGCAGAAAAATGGCAGAGATTGATTTACAAGACTCTCCTTTTTGCGTATAGTATTACTTATAAATAGGATTTTAAAGAAAGCAGGGAATTTTTTGAGCTTCCAAGAACAGTATATCTTTTGGCGATTAACGAACTATTTTCTTGTAGAAGAGGGCTATCGCTTAATTCATCTCCATGAAAAGAAACAAGAACTATGGTTAGACAATCCAGCCCAGAAGAAACGGCCAGTGATTCGAATTCAGATGAAGGAACTTAGCTGGGCAAATGTGGTAGAGCGTGATATTGAACAAGTAATGCGTGTTTGCGAAGACTTACGTAAACAAATGGGGCGCTTGAAACTCCCACTTGTCAATATTTATATTACACCTTTTGCACCGGTTGGGGACATTTCAGAATGGTTCGACAAGCCGCTACAATCCGATAACGAGAAAATACATTTAAATAATATATTGATTGATAAAGAAGAAGCGAACGCACAATTACCTGGCATAGAGGAATCGCTGAATATTCCGGCAGGTACTTTCCGTGTTCCAGAAGACATTGATGAGGCGGTTGTAGTAAAAGAACGCAGTCATGTTATTAATTACATTACTACAAAGGTTAGTGAAGAACAAGTACAGGCTCGCAAGGACAAGCCTTATGTGACCTATGCTTTACTAGCTATTCAGATTGTTGTATTCTTAATCATGACGTTCACCGGTGGAACAAGTAACAATACTTACAATCTAGTTCGTTGGGGTGCTAAGTTTAACCCGCTTATTTATGCTGGCGAATGGTGGCGCTTTATTACACCGATGTTCATCCATATAGGCTTGCTACATTTACTCATGAATTCAGTTGTCCTCTATATCATCGGACCAATGGCAGAAAAACTTTACGGAAAATGGCGTTATGCAGTTATTTATTTTATATCTGGTATTACCGGTGTCGTTGCAAGCTTTGTATTTAATGTAAATGTCTCAGCGGGTGCTAGCACAGCAATTTTCGGTATTTTCGGGGCCTTGCTCTATTTAGTCGTACTAAAACCGCATATTTATGCGCGCTCACTAGGAATCAGCATTGCTGGGTTAGTTGTTGTGAATTTAGTGGTTGATTTATTTTCGCAAGGAATTGACTTAGCTGGTCATGTCGGGGGATTGGTTGGTGGATTCTTGATTGCAGGTGCCTTATCCATGCCTAACCAATATTTCCATTGGCGCCGTGTCCTTTATGGTATTTCTGTTGTCGTATTAACCGCATTTTTCCTATGGTTCGGTTTTAGTAAAGGTCAGCAACCATATGATCCACAAAATGCAAACGGAGTTGCAGGAACATTTATTCAAAATGAAGATTTGGATACTGCACAAACTATATTAGATCGGCTAAAAGTGTCGAATAGCGCTGATGACGCCACATTCACCAATTTGGCAGTGATTGCAACATTAAAAGACAACGAGAAACAAGCCGCAATTTACGCAAAGGAAGCAATCCGCATGCAGCCTTTTAACCCCCCATGCCCATTTCTTATTAGCTAGGAGTTACGAGATGCAAGGCGATTTGAAACAAGCTTTAAAAGAAGCAAGCATCGCTGTAGAGCAGGAGAATTCCGAAACATATATGCAGTATAAGCAGTATTTAGAAAGCAAAATCCAAATGAGATAAGAAGGTATCGTTATGAAAACAGTTTATGATGTGGCTCAATTGCTTAAGAAATATGGCATCTTTGTCTACTTAGGGAAAAGGGAGTGGGACATTGAGATGATGGAGTACGAGCTTACCGAACTGTTTAAACATAAATTGCTTGATCGAGAAGTATATGCTCGTGCGCGATCGATTTTAAAAGTGGAGCTGGATAAAGAGAAAGCAAAAAATAGAGTGTAGATTAGGAGACATGTGAACATGGAAAAGAAATTAATTGGTGTTGACCTAGGTGGAACTACTGCAAAAATTGCGATTCTAACAACAGATGGAAAAATCGAAGAAAAGTGGTCTGTCGCAACAGACATAGAAGACGAAGGATCTCATATAGTTCGCAATATCGGCGACAGCATTAATCAGAAATTAACCGATTTGCAATTAGACAACAGCGGTTTCTATGGCATCGGAATGGGTACCCCAGGAACGATTGATTATGAAAAAGGAACTGTAAAAGGCGCCTATAACCTTAATTGGGCGAAAACACAGAATGTAGCAGCAGACTTAAAGGCGATTACAGGCTTAGATGTGTATTTAGATAATGATGCTAACATCGCAGCTGTAGGAGAAAGATGGCAAGGCGCAGGTGAAGGCTCTGCGAACGTATTCTTCGTAACATTAGGAACAGGTGTCGGTGGTGGTATTTTCGCTGAGGGAAAAATTCTTCACGGAGCAAAAGGTGCAGCAGGAGAGATTGGACATATAACTGTAGACACAAGTGAACATGCCTACGACTGTACTTGTGGCAAAAAAGGATGTTTAGAAACCATTGCATCTGCTACAGGCATTGTTCGAGTTGCAAAAGATTTAGCTAGAACCTATGAGAAAGGTTCCAAATTGAAGACAACATCAGAAGAAATAACATCGAAGCTTATTTTCGAACTGGCAGCAGAGAATGATGAGTTAGCGACCAAAGTAGTTGATCATATTTGCTTCTATCTTGGCCTTGCGTGTAGCCATATTGGTAACATGCTAAATCCAGAAAAAATTATTATTGGCGGTGGTGTTTCTGCGGCAGGTGACGCGTTACTAAAACCAATTCAAGCTTATTTCGAAGGTATGGTTTTCCCAGCAGTACGAGAGTCGACATCAATTTCGATTGCAACTCTAGGAAACGATGCAGGAGTTCTAGGTGCAGCGTGGTTAGCACTTCCAGCTGAATAAAAGCTATTGATTGGCGATATTATTAGTACCTATTTAGACTAATAATATCGCTTACTTATTTTATTTTGCTGGAAATTTGTTTTAGTGTCGGAATGTCAGGGTAAAATGTAATTAAACATACAAACAATTGGGGGGAGAGAGATGAATAAAAAACGCATATTTTTTCTAATTACTATCCTGGGTCTTTTATTTCTTTCCTATGGTTGCGAAAGTGAGAAAGCACCGACCAAAAAACAAAACAAACACGCCTGACGCAATTAAAACATCGAACATTAAATCAAAAGAATTTCAACGAGTAGTCGGCTGGATCGATGACAATCATGTATTAGTGCAACTAAAGGGAAATAAGAAGATGACATTCGAAAGCCTAGATGTCTTTACAAACAAAAGGAAAACTATTTATGAAACAAAAAATGTTATCTCAGAAGTTCTTATTAGTCCAAATCGCGACCGCTTTTTACTTTATTCAGCGGCAAATAAAAAAGAAGCTTCCCTAGAGGTGATTTCCATGTCTGGCGCGCTAATGTATACAAAAACTATAAAGCCGCAAAATATCGAATTTGGCTGGAACCAAGATAATCAGGACAAAATGTTCTTAACAACATTTGATACAGATTGGAATTATCAAGTTTTTCAATGGGATATCTTATCTGGTGCTTTGACCAAGTTGAACACAGATGCACCATTTGTAACATGGTACAGTGATAATCTATTTGTTTTTAATCAGAAGATTTCGCCAAAAGATGATAAAGGCGATTTATATTTAGAGGATATGCGCAATAAGCAAATGAAAAGCTTGATTGCAGCCAATATTTATCAGTTCGTGGTTTCGGCAAACACATTGTTAACAATGGAACCCGGCGACACGAAGCAAGAGATGACTTATAATTTTAGGACAATAGGATTTCAGTCTTACTACCGCTATCATGCACCGAGGGTTTATGACGAACTCGGTACTTTCTTTCCGTTTTATGATTTAAATGTAGAACAGCAAAATTTCCTTACATTCGAGCCATATGAAAGTAAAAAATTAAAAGATTATGGCGGGGAATTTAAGTTAGTCAGTGTCGATCCTAAAGCAAAAAAGAAGAAGACTATATTAGAGCTTGTCAGTAACGAACCGATTCTAACTTCTCCGAATGGTAGATATTGTCTGTATGGTTATTTATTTGATCAAATTATTGATTTAAAAACTAAAAACATAACTTACCTGATACAGCATCAAGATAAAATGTATTAAAACATGCCAAGCATTTTAACCTGGCATGTTTTTCTTGCATAGAATTAGACAGAGACATCTCTTTTTTGGAAAAAAAATAAAGGATAGAGCCATAAATAAGATGTAATATACGGCAAGAATTCCAATCGCTAGGCCTGTCGATAGACCACTATTCATTTCCATATTACCCACTCCATTTGAATGCATATTGATATAATATAGAGGTGTCACAAAGATATATTTAAACCAATCAAATTTCTCCGCTAACATTAAGGTGATACCACCAGCGATACTATTGATAAATAGCAAAAACAAGCCAATTCCAACCGCCAGCGCTTGACTTCTCAGAAGGGAAGATACCATAAATGCAATAGACATCGAGAAGATTAACTCCACTAGAAAGAATCCTAGCTGTGTACCTAGCGCATGAATTGCCGTTACCCCATTATTTAAGACATCGCCATTCTCTGAATACGTTGGTATTGTGCTACTTACATCTTGTGTCAAGCTTCCAAAAGAGATAAGCACACCACTAATTAGATAGGCTATTAGTAATGTAAAAAGAGCAAGCACAATAGCATAAAGCATGACAACAATGTATTTTGACAAGAGGATTTCCCATCTTTTATATGGTCGAATCAATAATAATTTAATTGTCCCAAAACTGAATTCTGAAGCAACAACAGAACTGGCAATAACAATAGAGAAGAGTGCGACTAGAAACATGATAATGCCACTAATGGAGAGCATGAATTGAACGTTATCAATATCGGGTGAAATAGATTTAAAGATTGTCGCTAGAGCAAGTATAACCATCATAATGATTATTGGATATAGCCAGGTACTGAAGCGAAGTGATATTTTTCTTGTTTCATTTGCTATTAATGCCATCATTGCATACTACCTCCAGTATGATTCGTTATCTCTAAAAACCGCTCTTCCAATGATTTTGTTTGTGCTTCCACTGTGAAAATGGAAATATCGGCTAAAGCGAGATTTTTCACTAATTTCGGGATGTCAGAAGGCACAATTTCTATGAAGAAGTGAGCTGTCCTCTCTTCGGCTAGTATGTAATTGATATTCCAATTAAAAAGTAACTCTTTGGCTTTTTCTAGCGGTTCTAAATGCATATGAAAGGTCTTGACTTGTGGTTCGCTCGCTACGGTTTCTTGCTTCATATCAGCAATATGAATAAGTTTTCCTTGCTCAATAATAGCAAAACGGTCACATAGAAGCTCCATTTCATTTAACAAGTGAGACGATACAAGCACACTAACGCCTTGTTTAGCAAGATCTTTCATCTGTAACCGAAACTCTTTCATTCCTTCTGGATCCAACCCATTTGTTGGTTCATCAAAAATGAGTAGTCTAGGATCATGAATGAGCGCTTGGGCGACACCTAGTCTTTGGCGCATACCTAACGAATATGTTTTCACCTTGTTATTGATGGCTTTTTCTAAATGTACAAGTTGCACGATTTCTGTCATTCGCTCATTCGTTATTTTTTTTCGAGACATGGAGGCAAAGGTTTTTAGATTTTGTAGTCCTGTCATATATGGATAAAATTCGGGATTTTCAACAATGGCACCAACGTTTTTTATTGCTTCTGTGTGATTTATGTCGATGTCTTGACCGAGAATTTTGATACCACCGTTTGTTTTGTTGATTAGCTTGACAATGCTACGGATAATGGTTGTTTTTCCGGCTCCATTTGGTCCTAAGAGTCCAAAGATTTCTCCAGCTTCAACGGAGAATGAAATATCATTAATAATGGTCTTAGCGCCTACTTTTTTTACTAAATGGCTGATTTCTAGTACTGGTTGTGTCATGATTGCTCCTTTCCGCGTTGAAAATAATTTTTAATTTTGTCGACGATTTGATGGGGCGTTAAGTTATCTGTTTCAACAATAAGGTGTGCCGTATTTTCGTATAAATGCGTACGTGAATCGAATATTGCCTGAATCTCTTGCGGGCTCTTTTCTTGAATAAGAGGGCGTGATGTATCTCCTGAAAGTCTTGTTAAAAATGTTTGCGGATTTGTTTTCAAGTATATTACGTGATTCGCATTTTTGAGTGCTGATTGATTGGTCTCGGACAATATAATACCGCCACCGGTTGCTATTACGACATTTTTTTGCAATGCTTGTAGTAGCATTTTATGTTCGAGCTCGCGAAACTTAGATTCACCTAATTGAGCAAAAATTGCTGTAATAGGCATTTGTTGTTCTTTTTGTATCTCGTCATCGATGTCTATAAAAGGGAGGGCTAAGGTATCCGCCAGTATTTTGCCAACGGTTGATTTGCCAGCCCCCATAAAGCCAGTTAAAACGATTTGATCCATACAAACCTCCTAATCTTATATTTACTTAGTATCAACGAGTAGATTTTTGGTTTTCATATTCCAGCAGATAGTTTGTTTCGATGTGTAACCATTGTTTAATTGAATTGTTATAGCATAGGTGATACTATCTTCAGAACTTTCTGCCCAATTATACCATAAAATTGCGCTATTGTGCTTCTCTGTGAATGATTTTTGAGAACTTTGTATCTTAGAAATATTATTTGGAATAGATAGATTTAAAATAGTGGAGGCGAGATAATGATTTTGTAGCTGTTTTTCCATTTGGATTTTTGTCTGGAAGATGCTTGTGGTGCCAAGCATAGTCGTAATTCCCAGTGCTGTAATGTATAAGCATAAAACGTAAGTAAATCCATTTTGTTTCAAAAGGTTAGCTCCTTTCTTGGCTGATTGAAAAACGTGCAGTTAATTCCTGATTATCTTCAAAGATGACGGTGTATAAAAGTTGCTGGTCATTTAGTTTTGTCCAGGTACTTCTTTTTATGTTTGTTAGGAGTGGTTCGTGTCCTCTTTTATCTACGGAGCGCCGCAGCATATTTTGATATTTTTCATAGGTGATTACTTTATCCGATGAAAGAAACGTGATGCTGTTTTCTGAAACGGTGAGTTGCTTAGACATATTTAATTCTTTGCCTATTTGATTTAGGAACACTTGCCATTCATAATTTTTATTAATGTCTGATGCTTTAAGGATGGATTGATACGATTGAAAAATAAGTGGAATGAATGATGCGATAATAACGACGATGAGTAGTGAAAATAGGGACTCTAATAAAGTAAAGCCTTGGTTATTTGATTGAGAAGCATATATCTTCTTTTGCATAGAGAGCACAGACTTTATTCGCCTCCTTGCTATAGGTTATTTGATAGCCATACTTGTTTATTGTTGTTTTATAATTTGTAGAAGCTGATGAATCTACATGAAATTTACTTTCTTCGGCTAGAAGCTGATAGGCTATTGTTTTTTGATTTTGTTCATATAGCTGTTGCTTCATTTGAATTGTCATGGGAAGAAGAGATAAGACGATAAGCGATAACATGCTGAGTGAGAAAAGTGATTCTAAAAGTGAGAAGCCGTTAGATTTCTTCAATACGAAACCTCCCTTTTCCAATTTGAAAGATGAGGGCATATTTTTTTTTTCGATCCCTCTATGACAATGGTTTTAAATTTATTAATGTTACCATATGGGGGAGAAAAGCGAAAAACCTGCTCGCTTTTCTCTGCAAAATGGAGTGTTTCAGTGAACTTGCTAGATATTTTAGGTTGCATGGAATCTGCGGTGGTCCCGAAATACATTTTTTTTGAACCGTCTAAAGTTAGAACTGTTTCTTGGTTTGTTAAGACTGCAATTGATTGGAGTCGCATAATATCTATCTTCAATTGATCGAGGTTTTGGCGTTCTGATATTTGAACGATAAGTGAACCTGCGGGAATGAAGCTTATACTGCATATCATCAAGGTAATTGCTAAGACAAGAAGCATTTCTATTAGTGTAAATCCATTCTGCTTCACGGTGCTTCTGTCACTTTTCCGTTACTATCGATAACAACATCTTTTCCGTTCGGACATTTCTTTTGTTCACCAGATAAATAACCACCTGTAAGCAGATCTTGTAGTGTAGGAACTTTATTGTGTTCTAATTGATATGCTTGAGCTTGTCCTTGCACCATGGTTATGAAAGCGTCGCAACCTTTGTCGTTGATAGATTTACTTTGTTTCACGATATTTGGAATAGTAAGTAGGAGAAGAACACTTACGACTAACAGAACTATTAACATTTCTACGAGGGTAAAACCAGATTCATCTTTCCAATTAATTTTTTTAAACATTGTAATCGCTCCTTTAGTTGATTTAAATCGAGTTGACCATTGAAAACATTGGGAATAGGATGGACAGGTAAATAGAAACAATGAGAATGCCAATAACCATGAAAACAGCTGGTTGAATGAAGCTGAATATCTTCTCTATCTTTTCTTCAGATTTCTGATGGCAAAGCGTATAGTAAAACAATAGTTCTTCTGCTAATTGGCCGTTTTTTTCACCATGTTTAATGATATAAATCATTTCTGATTCGAAGATGGTGAATTGGGTTAATGCGTTAGTGAATGCTTTTCCTTCTGAGAATGATTTTCCGATTAACTTACTGATGTATTGGAATAAAGGCGGGGAATCTGGCAATGCGAACACTTTCACCATGTCATTGATGGATAATCCGCTTTTTAAAAGATATCCGCATTCTCGTGCGAAAAGCTGTGAGTAATGAAGTCGCATGAATCTTTTTACGACAGGAATTTGACAGTAAAGGTGTGCGCGCTCATAGGAATTTTTATTTCGCTGTTTTGTCAAGAAGAACATACAGAGTACGAAAGCAAGGCCAAGGAATCCCAGAAAGATGAGTGGTAGTTTTTCTAAAATGAAGTACGTAAAGTTTGTTGTCTGATTGTCGCCGTGGCTCAACTGTTGAAATAAAGTATCAAATTTAGGCAATAAGAAAATGCGTAAAAGAAAAAATACGATAATGACTGTCATAAATAAAATAAGTGGATATTGAAAAATTTTACGTAATGCTTTTTGTTGCTCAGCTTTACGAGTTAGATGGTTACCTGTTTCTTGAACTGTCTCATTGAAAAAACCGTGTCGGCTCGCATAGTGTAACTGCGTACATACAAAACTAGGAAATTTAGCTTGTAGCAGGGCTTCACTGAACGGAGATCCTGTTTGGAGCGCTTGTAGTATTTTGGCATTCCGTTCAGAATCTTTCGGCGTTGTAATGGAAAGAAATGAGATAGCTTCTTCCATCGTGAAGCCTTTACTTAATAAATCAGCGAGGCGAACTAAAAATTCACCATCTGTACGCCAATTATTGCGGAGAAAAAAATCCATATAAAACTCCTTTCTTTCGTTGCTCGATAATTGTATTTGATGGTTTTGCTTCCTCCGTGGTCTTGAAAAAGCTATGAATGTGCTCTTTGTCTATAAATTCATACAAAGCAGTACGTTTTTTGGAGAAATGATTGCATAAAGCATGACAGTAATCGGCGCAGAATGGACAGTAGAGCCTCTCAAGTTGTTGATAGGTAACGCCTAACAAGCATTGTCTAATCTCTTCTCGATCGATACCTAGCTCCAGCAAACGCGCCAATACGCCATAAGTACTATCAGCATGTACAGTACTCAGCACCAGATGTCCAGTTAACGCGCTTCGAATGACCATTTTAGCAGTATGACTGTCCCTTATTTCTCCGACAATTAATATATCAGGATCATTACGCAATGTTGCGCGAATAATATCAGCATAGTCTAAACCAGCTTTTTCATTCACTTGCACTTGCAAAAAAGTCGATACGGGGCGTTCTACGGGGTCTTCGATAGTAATGATTTGTAATGGCGACCATAAGCTTAATGAGTGAGCTAGGCTGTACATGCTTGATGTTTTACCGCTGCCTGTTGAACCAGAAAATAGTAAGAGTCCAGACTTATTTTTGACATGGTATAGGATGCTAGAAGATATATGCTTAAAAACTGTACTTTGTTGGAAAGGTTGCATATCATTCTCTGAAAAAACACGAATTACCATACTCTCTATAAAGCGAAAGTTCGGTATTGTAGCTAATCGTACAGAAACAAGTTGTGATTGGAGTACTGCTTGAAAGGCGCCACTTTGGGGTTTGCGTGTCTCGCTGATATCCATAAAGCCTCTATATTTCAAGTGAGCGAGCAAACGTTCACCAACATCAAATGGCATCACGGTAAAGTTTTGCAGTTGTCCGTGGATTCGAAAAAGAATACGGTAGTCATCCTCGACCGGAATAAGGTGGATGTCACTTACTGCGAGGAATAAAGCTTGATCTAGCAAGTTATCAGCTAAGTTTTGAATCATACATTCAACTCCTTTTTTGTGTCTATGCTAAACGTATTCGACATTAACCATTAGAATTCCTCTTTCACTTAAAAATACAAAATGGGATTTTTGAGCTTGAAAAATTCACAAACTTCTATTTTTGAGCCGAAAAGGGAGTCATTTTTCACAGAAACAATCCCAAAAATTTATTTATATAATTGATGATTTGATAATTTCTTCACATACGTACGATTTTTGTTTAATTTGTCGGTAAAGCCTTTCATTCCGAACTAATTATCCGAATGCGGGAATACAAATACTCGAAGTATATTATTTGCCGAACGATAACTTCTCATGGTAACATGTAGAAAAGGCAATCATTACATAAAAGAGCGGATGAAAATAGACAGAGAGACTGCATATTTTTGCGGCGCCGACGGGGAAAGCATATGAATGTGAAACTCTCAGGCAAAAGGATGTTTATGGGACGCAACTCTGGAGTCATTTCTTCTTTTTGGAGTACGACAGAGACTTATTTTAACGAGTAAGTCCTTTTAGTATGTAAAAAAGAGGAGGAGTTTACATGACTGAACTAACAGAGCTAAAGAAAACGCCTATTTATTCGCTATATGAGAAGTATGGCGCGAAGACAATTGACTTTGGTGGTTGGGATTTGCCAGTGCAATTTCAAGGGATTAAAGCCGAGCATGAGGCTGTGAGAACAAATGCTGGGTTATTTGATGTGTCTCATATGGGTGAAGTGACTGTGAAAGGGACAGGTAGCTTAGATTTCCTACAGAAAATGTTATCTAATGACATTTCTAAATTGAAGCCCGGTAAAGCGCAATACAATGTTATGTGTTATGAAACTGGTGGTGTTGTAGACGATTTAGTAGTGTACATGATTGCGGAGAACGATTATTTATTAGTTGTTAACGCGGCGAATACAGATAAAGACTATGAATGGCTAGCAGAACATGCAACGGATGATGTAAACGTTCAGAATGTATCTTTAGAATATGGTCAATTGGCATTACAAGGACCTAATGCCGAAGCGGTTTTAGCAAAGTTAACAGACGCGGATTTAGGAGCACTTGGGTTCTTCGGTTTTGTGGATAATGTAGAAGTTGCAGGAGTCCAAGCCTTGATTTCTAGGTCAGGATATACTGGTGAGGATGGTTTTGAAATTTATACAAAAGCAGCAGATACGCCAGTGGTTTGGGAGGCAATTCTGAAAGAGGATGCACTTCCAATTGGTCTTGGAGCGCGTGATACATTGCGTTTTGAAGCGAATTTAGCACTTTACGGTCAGGAGCTTTCCAAAGATATTTCACCACTGGAAGCAGGCGTTGGCTTTGCGGTAAAACTTCAAAAAGAAGCCGATTTCCTAGGTAAAAAAGCATTGATCGCTCAAAAAGAAGCTGGTCTAACTCGTAAATCAGTAGGTATCGAGCTTATTGATCGCGGTATTCCAAGACACGATTACAAAGTCTTTGCAGGGGATAAAGAAATCGGTATTGTGACAAGCGGCACCCAATCTCCAACGCTTGGCAAAAATTTAGGTTTAGCATTAATTGATATTGATTACACAGCGCTAGGAAGTCTTGTTGAAGTGGAAGTTCGTAATAAGAAGTTACAAGCAAAAGTAGTTCCAACCCCATTTTATAAACGCGCGAAATAATGAGGAGGATATAGATATGGCGAAACATCGTTTTTTACCAATGACGGAGCAAGATGAAAAGGACATGCTAGACACGATTGGAGTGGCTTCTATTGACGAACTTTTTACGGATATTCCGGAGTCGATTCGTTTTAATCGGGAGTATAACTTAAAACCAGCAAAATCTGAGCCAGCCTTACTAAAAGAGCTCGCTCGCATGGCTGCAAAAAATGCGGATTCAGTGGCGTATTCTTCCTTTTTAGGGGCAGGAGTTTACGATCATTATGTACCAACCGTTGTGGATAGTGTTATTTCACGGTCTGAGTTTTACACGGCTTACACGCCTTATCAGCCAGAAATTTCGCAAGGAGAGTTGCAAGCGATTTTCGAATTTCAAACGATGATTGCTGAAATTACAGGCATGGACTTGGCGAACTCTTCCATGTATGATGGCGGAACTTCACTAGCAGAAGCCGCAATGCTTGCAAGTGCTCACACAAAACGCAAAAAAATCTTGATTTCAAAAGCGGTGCACCCAGAATCCCGGAATGTCGTGAGAACCTACGCATCTGGCCAACATATTGATGTAATTGAAATTGATGAGAAGGACGGCGTGACGGATTTAGCGGTTTTACAATCGCAAATGGATGATTCTGTTGCTGCAGTTATCGTGCAGTATCCGAACTTTTATGGACAAGTTGAAGCATTACAAGAAATTGCGCCACTTGCTCACGATAATAAAGCTCTGTTTGTTGTTTCCAGCAATCCATTAGCGCTTGGAGCTTTGACGCCACCAGGTAAATTTGGAGCAGATATCGTTGTCGGTGATACACAAGTATTCGGGATTTCCGAAGCGTTTGGTGGACCTCACTGTGGCTATTTTGCAGTGAATTCGAAATTAACGCGTAAAGTACCAGGACGCCTTGTGGGGGAAACGGTTGATGAAAACGGAAAACGCGGGTATGTACTTACATTGCAAGCTCGTGAGCAACATATTCGTCGTGATAAAGCAACATCTAATATTTGTTCTAACCAAGCATTGAATGCGTTAGCTTCTTCTGTAGCTATGAGTGCGCTTGGGAAACAGGGAATCACTGAAATGGCGCAACAAAACGTTGATAAATCTCATTTTGCTAAGAAAGCTTTCCGAGACAAAGGTTTTGAAGTAATTCTAGGCGATGCGTTCTTCAATGAGTTTGTCGTGAAATTATCGAAACCAGTGAAAGAGGTAAACTTGGAGTTGCTGGAACAGGGCATTATCGGGGGATATGATTTAGGTATTTACGAAGAAAAATATGCGAATCATATGCTCGTTGCAGTGACAGAAATGCGTACAAAAGAAGAAATTGAAACGTTTGTAACAAGTTTGGAGGGTGCAAAATGAATAATAGCGAAACAATGCCATTAGTATTTGAGCGATCCGTTCCTGGTCGTGTTGGTTACAGCCTGCCTGAGCGCGATGTACCAGAAGTGGATTTAAACGATTTATTCGGCGCAGCGTATGTTAGAGAGACACCTCCAGCTTTGCCTGAACTAAGTGAATTAGAGTTAATGCGTCACTATACAACCTTGTCGAACCATAATTTTGGCGTAGATTCAGGATTCTACCCACTAGGTTCTTGTACGATGAAATACAATCCAAAAATTAATGAAAAAGTAGCGCGTTTCCCTGGATTCGCCAATGTTCACCCGTACCAACCAGAAGAATCTGTGCAAGGTGCGATGGAATTACTATACGATTTGCAAGAAAGTCTTGTGGAGATTACAGGAATGGATGAAGTTACACTACAACCAGCTGCCGGTGCACATGGCGAGTGGACTGCCTTAATGTTAATTCGTGCTTTCCATGAAGCGAATGGCGATCATCATCGGACAAAAGTTATCATTCCAGATTCTGCGCACGGTACGAACCCTGCGTCAGCTTCTGTGGCTGGTTTTGACATCATCACTGTGAAATCAAATGACAAAGGTCTTGTAGACATTGATGACTTGAAAAATGTTGTCGGTGATGACACTGCAGCGCTTATGTTAACCAATCCGAATACGTTGGGTCTTTTTGAAGCGGAAATCGTTGAAATGGCGGATATTGTTCATACAGCTGGCGGGAAATTATACTATGATGGTGCGAACTTAAACGCTATTATGGCAAAAGTACGTCCTGGAGATATGGGCTTTGATGCTGTGCATTTGAATTTGCATAAAACATTTACTGGCCCTCATGGTGGTGGTGGACCTGGATCTGGCCCGATTGGTGTTAAGAAAGACTTGATTCCGTTCTTGCCGACACCAGTTTTGACAAAGAAAGAGGATAAATATACGTTTGATTACAATTATCCGCAGTCTATTGGTCGCGTTAAGCCATATTATGGTAATTTCGGCATTAATGTTCGTGCTTATACGTATATCCGTACGATGGGTCCTGATGGTTTGAAGAAAGTGACGGAGTATGCTGTATTAAATGCGAATTACATGATGCGACGCTTAGAGCAGGCGTATGATTTACCATTTGATCAAATTTGTAAACATGAATTTGTGTTATCTGGTAAGCGTCAGAAACAGCTGGGCGTCAGAACATTGGATATCGCGAAGCGTCTGTTAGACCATAATTTCCACCCACCAACAGTCTACTTCCCGCTCATTGTGGAAGAGGCGATTATGATTGAACCGACAGAAACCGAGTCGAAAGAAACCTTAGACGAGTTCATCGACGTTATGCTTAAGATTGCAAAAGAAGCAGAGGATAACCCAGAAATCGTACAAGAAGCCCCATACAATACGTATGTGAAGCGTTTAGATGAAACGAGAGCTGCAAGAAAACCAGTTTTACGTTATCAAGAAAAAATAGAAGATGAAGTAACCAACTAAAAAAGACGCTGAGTCTCCCTGTCTCATTCGGGAATGCTCAGCGTCTCTATTTATTCATCTTCCACAATCGCTAAACCAAGGGCTCTCGCAAAACTAAGCGCTTGTTCAGAAGTTACACGACAACCACGCAGTTTATCTAGCGACACCATCATGTTATCGAAATGATTGGCGCTTAAATCAATGTTTTCCATCGCCACATTTGAAAAATTGGCTTCATCCAATTCGCATCCGATGATTTCCGAATTTTTTAGTTCTGATTCATAGAAATCTGCATTACGAAGCGAACAATCTGTCCATTCAACATGCTTGAATTTCGTGAACCCAAGGGAACTCATGGTCATTAAGCAGTTCTGGAAAATTGTATTATGGATAATCGAATCCGATAAATCAGCGCCAGTCAACTTACAATCAATGAATTGGCAACGATGAATGACCGCCGTATTGAACAGAACATTAGAAAGGTCACACTTTTCAAAAATAACATCTGTCAACTCGATGTTCGGAAATTCCTTCGTAACAAAATGCACATTGCGCATAATGACTTGGTCTAAAACAATGCGTTCCATTGGGTCGGGGTTGAAATCTTGGTTTTCGATTAAAACCTCACGTAAATAAACTTCCTCAGATAGCCAGTCTGGGTCAAATGTAGCTAGTTGTGGTGGCATTTTCGGTTGTTGGATTTTCTTTGCCATATACATTCTCCTTTAGAAAAACCACCAGGCCGCATTGCTCTAGTGGTTTTTTAATTATTATTTGGATTTCGTTTTTCCTGTCCACTTCTTGTAGCCGCCTTTTAGTTGGAACAAGTTGCGGTAGCCATTCTTATAAAGCAGGATAGCTGCGCGGTTGCTTCGTTGGGCGCTTTGACAGTATAAGTAAACGGGTAAGTCTTGGCGAATTTCTGCTTTACGAGCTTTCATTTGAGACATCGGGATGTTGCGTGCTCCTAAAATATGTCCTGCATCGAACTCGTTTGGTTCGCGAACATCAATTAGTTGCGCTTTCCGATAATCTTTCTTAAATTCTTCCTCTGTTAAAATGGTCAATGCTTTTCTTCTCATCATGAATTGATACAATTCATAGCCTAGCAATACAAGCAAAATCGCGATTGCTAAAACCCAACTCCAGTCAATATTCAAGCTGATATACCCCTTTCAAATATCTATTTCCAATTACTATTATAACTTATTTCTTCTTTCCATCAATGACTTTCAGCGAAGTTTTACGTTTTTTTCTAGTTGGTTGCTGTTTGGCGCGCAATTTCTGCGATTGTTTCACGGCTGCTTGGTACTTATCGTCCTTCCGTGGTTTAGTGCTAAAAAACCGAAAGACAAGCCAGATGAGGAGAATCACAATAACAGAAACGATAACGCTACTCAAAATGCTCTTAAACCCAACTGTAAAAATACCGATGACCGCCAAAATTGCTAAAATGTACACCCAAATCGGGAATTTACGCATCTTGCCACCTCACTCAAGTAATTCTAAATTTTCCGGAAGTATAGCTTCTTTGCTTGTTTGTTCTACGCGATGTAATCCTTGGAACGAAGCAATCGCAACTTCTACTTGATCATCTTGCGGTTCTTTCGTTGTTAATAATTGTAGCCATAGCCCTGGCACGCCTAAGTATTTCAAAATAGGAATGTTACGGCATTTGTTCGTTAGTTGCAATACTTCAAAGGCAACGCCGAGTACGACAGGAATAAGTAAAATCCGATTCACAACGCGCACCCAAAGGGGATCAGTTGGGACGAGCATATAAATGAACATACCGACAATGACTGTAAATAGAATAAAGCTAGAGCCGCAACGATAGTGTAAGCGGGATCTGCTTTGCACGTTGGCAACCGTTAGTTCCAGGTCCGCTTCATAGCAATTAATGACTTTATGTTCGGCGCCATGATATTGGAAAACGCGTTTTATAATTGGGGTTTGCGAAACGGCGAAGATATAGCCGAGCAAAAGAATTAACTTAAACAATGTCTCCAACATGATTTGTCCCATATCGCCAGAAACGAGCGGGCGGAACAAGTTGGCTATGAAAACGGGAATTAGCGTCATAACAAATTTGGCGAAAATAAAGGAAAGTACACCGACAACGGCGACGCCAAGCCACATAGCTAATTTCGATTCTTTTTTCTCGATTTTTACATTCTCTACTTCGTCTTGCGGATCTTCATCATAACGATCTGTTGCGAAAGTAAGATGTTTGGAACCGATAGCGCTTGATTCCACTAGGGCAACGATGCCGCGGATGAATGGGATACGTTTTAATGTTTGTACCCACGCAGGAGGATTTTTTGTTAAATAGAAGTATTCGATGGAGCCGTCTTTTCGTCTAATTGCTGTCACAGTTTCTTTTCTACCGCCAAACATGACACCTTCGACAACTGCCTGTCCTCCATATATTCCTTTTGTCTGTTCACTCAAAATGGTTCACCAGCCTTATTTAATATACACCTGTTATTCTACGCTAATTTCATCCGTTCGTATAGTTTTTAACGCATAAAAAAAGTTATTTTATCGCATTTATGATAGAATAGCAGTATTCGAGTGCAAATCATGATACATAATGATTTTTTTAGGAGGAATAAAAATGACAAAACTAGCTAAAATTCAAGCAATACTTACGGATAAAAAAATGGATGCTATTCTAGTGACGAGTGATTACAATCGTCGCTACGTGGCGGATTTTACAGGAACGACTGGTATGGCTTTAATTACGCCAAATAAAGCGTTCTTCATCACGGATTTCCGTTATACGGAACAAGCAGCAAAACAAGCGGTGGGCTACGAAATACGCCAAAATAAAGGTCCGATTTTGGATACGATAGAAGAAATTATTGTGGAACAAAAGCTGAAAACAGTCTTTTTCGAAGAAGCTTATGTGACTGTTGCTGAGCATAAATTAATGCAAAGTTCTTTTTCTGCGACACTGGAGCCGTTTAGCGACATCTTAGAAGATATGCGCAAAGTGAAGACGGCAGAAGAGCTTTCAGCAATTAAAACGGCGTGTGAGATTGCAGACGCAGCGTTTACGCATATTTTAACGTTCATTAAACCTGGTTTAACAGAGCTTGAAGTTTCGAATGAATTAGAATTTTTCATGCGTAGAAACGGCGCTTCTGGCTCTTCGTTTGACACGATTGTTGCTTCTGGCGTACGTTCAGCACTGCCACACGGTGTTGCTTCTGACAAAATCATTGAAGTGGGCGATTTTGTAACGATGGATTACGGTTGCTATTATAACGGTTATTGCTCTGACATGACGCGTACGATTGCGATTGGTGAACCGAGTGAGAAGCTAAAAGAAATTTACGCAATTACACTTGAAGCACAATTAAAAGTTATCGATGCGCTAAGACCAGGTTTAACAGGCATTGAAGCAGATGCTATTGCTCGTAATCATATCGCTTCTAAAGGCTACGGTGAGGCATTTGGTCACTCACTTGGTCACGGCATTGGTTTAGAAATCCATGAGGGACCAAATCTTTCGATGAAGAGTCCTAATGTATTAGTGCCAGGAAATGTCGTAACGGACGAGCCGGGTATTTATTTGCCAGGCATTGGCGGTGTGCGGATTGAAGATGATATTTTAATTACAGAAGCAGGCAATGAAGTCTTAACACATTCTTCTAAAGAACTAATTATCCTATAGAATTGTATAATGATACGTTTTGTGGTTAAATAAGTAAGGATGAAACCAACTTAAAAGTAGGAGGAACAAAGATGATTTCAGTAAACGATTTTAAAACAGGCTTAACGATTGAAGTTGATAACGGCATCTGGCGCGTGCTAGATTTCCAACATGTAAAACCAGGAAAAGGCGCGGCATTCGTTCGTTCAAAACTACGTAACTTACGTACTGGCGCGATTCAAGAAAAAACATTCCGTGGCGGTGAAAAAGTAGCCAAAGCACAAATTGATAACCGTAAAATGCAATATTTATATGCAAGCGGTGACCAACACGTATTCATGGACACAGAATCTTACGAGCAAATCGAACTACCAGAAAAACAAATCGAGTATGAATTGAAATTTTTGCGTGAAAATATGGAAGTGCAGATTGTTATGTACCAAGGAGAAACCATTGGTGTTGATCTTCCAAATACAGTAGAATTGAAAGTAGTAGCAACGGATCCAGGAATTAAAGGCGATACATCTTCTGGAGGTTCTAAACCAGCGACTCTTGAAACTGGTTTAGTTGTCAATGTTCCTTTCTTCGTTAATGTGGATGATACATTGATAATTAACACAACAGAATCTTCTTACGTGTCACGTGCCCAATAAATAGAAATAGTCTGTCAATTCTAGGCATAACAACAGGAATTGACACGGCTATTTTTTTTGCAAAAAAAGGGGCTTAAACGGCGAGTTTCTTTTAAAAGTATGATACAATAATTAAGATGCGTGGCGAATGCATTTGAACTTATATATAATGGATAGATGAATTTTAAGGAGTGTTTATAATAATGTTTTCAATTAGCGAAATTAAGCAACTTGTGAAATTAGTGGATGAGTCTTCATTGACTGAGTTCGAATATGAAACAGAAAAAGGAAAAATCAAAATGAAAAAGGGTGGTGAACACGCCGTAGCGAACGTTCCAACAGCACCTGCAGTACAAGCCGTTCTTCCAGCGCCACAACAACCAGCAACAGAAGCACAAGTAGAAACGCCAGCACCAGTAGCAGAAGATTTACACATGATTACATCGCCAATGGTTGGAACATTCTACAGTGCGCCAAATCCAGAAAGCCCAGATTTTGTGTCAGCAGGAGCCTCCGTAAACGAGAAAACAACGGTATGTATCATCGAAGCAATGAAATTATTGAATGAAGTAGAAGCAGAAGTAAACGGGGAAATCGTCGAAGTACTTGCTTCTAATGGAGAATTAGTCGAATTTGGCCAACCGTTATTTAAAGTTAGAAAGAAATAAGGGGTAATTAACATGATAAAAAAAATACTGATTGCGAATCGAGGAGAAATTGCCGTTCGTATTATCCGTGCAGCAAAAGAGATGGACATAGAAACCGTTGCAATTTATTCTGAAGCAGATGCTGAGAGCTTACATATCCAACTCGCAGACGAAGCATACTGTGTGGGTCCCGCGTCATCTAAAGAGAGTTATTTAAACATGTCGAATATTATCAGTGTCGCGATTTTAACAAACTGTGACGCAATTCATCCAGGTTACGGTTTCTTAGCGGAGAACGCTGATTTTGCAGAGCTATGTCAAGATTGCAATATTATTTTTATTGGGCCAAGTGCGAACGCGATTTCGCAAATGGGAACAAAAGACGTCGCTCGTGAAACAATGAAAAAAGCTGGCGTACCAGTTGTTCCAGGTTCTACAGGTATCATTAAAGATGTAGAAGAAGCAAAGAAATTAGCTAAGAAAATCGGCTATCCAGTCATCATTAAAGCAACAGCTGGTGGTGGTGGTAAAGGTATCCGTGTCGCAGAGGACGAAGAAAAACTAGTTTCAGGCTTGCAAATCACGCAACAAGAAGCGGAAACAGCATTTGGCGATCCTGGTGTTTATATCGAGAAGTTTATTCAAGATTTCCGCCATGTCGAAATCCAAGTTTTAGCCGATAACTATGGTAATGCGATTCATCTAGGTGAACGTGATTGCTCTATCCAACGCCGTTTGCAGAAATTAATTGAAGAAGCGCCATCTCCAGCACTTGATGAAAAAATGCGTCAAAAAATGGGGAAAGCTGCAGTCAAAGCTGCAAAAGCCGTGAAATATTCTGGCGCTGGAACAATCGAATTCATTTACGAGCCACATGAGAAATCGTTTTATTTTATGGAAATGAACACACGTGTGCAAGTGGAACATCCCGTGACAGAGTGGATTACAGGCATTGATATTGTGAAGCAACAAATCCTCGTTGCATCTGGTGAGCCCTTAGCAATCAAACAAGACGATGTGAAGCTAACAGGCTGGGCGATTGAGTGTCGTATTAATGCCGAGAACCCAGAGAAGAACTTCATGCCAGCACCTGGTGAAATCAAGTTCTACTTACCACCTGGTGGTAATGGTGTGCGCATTGATTCTGCGGCTTACCCGAACTACAAAATCCCACCATACTATGATTCCATGGTCGCAAAAGTGATTTGTTATGGTGAAACGCGTGAAGAAGCTGTTACGAAAATGAAACGCGCGCTTGGTGAATTTGCTATTGAAGGGATACCAACAACGATTCCTTTCCATTTACGCGTATTAGATCACGAAGTTTTCAAATCGGGAGACTTTAACACGAAATTCCTTGAAAAGTATGATGTAATGAATCAATCGTAAGGAGAGATGGTCATGGCACAAACGAAAAATAAGAACGAGGAAACACTAGGGAAAATTGAAATTGCACCAGAAGTTATTGGCGTGATTGCTGGACTTGCCGCAACCGAAGTAGAAAACGTGGCGGGAATGCAAGGCAGTTTTACAAATGAGATGCGTGAACGTCTTGGCGGTGCAGTGAATCATCGTAAAGGTGTGAAAATTGATTTAACAGAAGATGGTATTATTATCGATGTATACTGTTACATTCAATTTGGTGCAACGATTCCACTGTTAGCACAAAACATTCAAGATAGCATTCGCGAAACAATTCTAAATATGACTGGACTTGAAGTCATCGAAGTTAACATCCATATCGTTGGTGTACAATTCGAGCGCCAAGAAACCTTATCATTTGACGAATTAGAAATATAATAACGAATGGGGAATTCCTCATTGCAGTAAGTAAGGAGTAGAGCTCTTAATGAAAAGACGAGAAGCCCGTGAAAAAGCTCTCCAAATATTGTTTCAAATGGAATTAAACGAGATGCATTTGGACCAAGCGATAGCCAATGTAATGGAGGAAGAAAGCGATGCCTACTTGCAGAAGTTAGTAGAAGGTGTCGTTGCCAATAAAGTAGACATTGACGCGCAAATCGAAGCAAATTTAGATAACTGGAGCATGGATCGACTAAATAAAGTAGACCTTGCGATATTACGTGTCAGCGTTTTTGAAATGCTTTATTGTGAAGATATTCCAGACCGAGTTAGTTTAAATGAATCATTAGAAATCGCGAAAATTTTTAGCGACGAGAAGTCTAGCAAGTTCATCAATGGTGTACTCGCTAACATTGCTAAAGACGAATAATTACGTAACATTTTTTTACGCAGTGTCATTTTTAATTTCCAAATTCTTGTTTAGTGCAAGAACAGTTTCACTTCAAATGTCATGTTATCCGCTCAGAGCCTCGCGCTTTGAGCTGGTTTCAGATAAAATTCAAGGGGGCTTTTTTGATGGGACAAATTATTGATGGTAAACAGCTGGCGAAGAAAATTCAGGAAGACGTAACACATGAGGTAGCCGAACTCGCAAAACAAAATCTGCAACCAGGTCTTGCGGTTGTACTTGTTGGCGACAATCAGGCAAGTCGTACATATGTCAGAAATAAGCAAAAGCGCACTGAAGAAGCAGGGATGAAGTCTGTTCTAATCGAGCTACCAGAAGACGTTTCTGAAGCGAAATTATTAGAGACAGTAGAAGATTTGAATAATGACGCTACAATCCATGGCATTTTAGTACAATTACCACTTCCAAAGCATATTTCGGAAGATAAAGTCATTGACACCATTATTCCAGAAAAAGACGTGGACGGTTTTCATCCAATCAATGTTGGTAATTTATACGTTGGTAAAGAGGCATTTGTACCATGTACGCCTGCTGGGATTATTGAATTGATTAAATCTACAGGAACAGCGATAGAAGGCAAGCACGCAGTCGTTATTGGCCGTAGTAATATCGTTGGTAAACCAGTTGCACAGTTACTTTTACAAGAAAATGCAACCGTGACAATCGCGCATAGTCGTACGAAAGACTTGCCGGCAGTAGCTCGAGAAGCCGATATTTTAGTGGTGGCGACGGGTCTTGCGAAATTCATTAAGAAAGATGCAATTAAGCCTGGAGCAGTTGTTATTGATGTTGGTATGGATCGTGATGAAAATAATAAATTATGTGGTGACGTTGATTTTGATGACGTCAAAGATACAGCGGGTTACATCACGCCGGTTCCTGGTGGCGTTGGCCCAATGACGATTACGATGTTGCTCGCTAACACACTAAAAGCGGCGAAACGTATTTGGGATAAACAACTACAAACGAAATAAAGACAAGGTTGTGTGACGATGGAACAAGATAAATACCTCAGTGTCGAGGCACTAACGAAATATATTGAAAAGAAATTCGAAGTCGATCCGTATTTAAAAAATATTTACGTGAAAGGCGAAATTTCGAATTTCAAGCAGCCAGTCAGTGGCCATATGTACTTCACATTAAAAGATGAGGGCGCAGAATTGCGTTGTGTCATGTTCCAGAAGTCCGCAACCAAGCTTGCATTTAAGCCAGAAGACGGGATGCAGGTCCTGTTGACTGGCCGTGTGAGCGTTTTTAGTAAAGGTGGACGTTATCAGCTTTATGTGGAGTGGATGGAGCCAGATGGTATCGGGAGCCTATACATCAAGCTTGAACAATTAAAGAATCAGTTAGATAAGGAGGGGCTTTTTGCGCAAAATCGCAAACGAGCGCTTCCTTCTTTTCCTGTCAAAGTGGGGATTGTGACATCTAAAACTGGTGCTGCCATTCGTGATATGATTACGACAATTCAAAGACGGATGCCAGCTACAGAGATTTTGCTTTTCCCGACGATTGTGCAAGGGGACACGGCGGCACCAAATATAGTGCGAAACATTGAACGTGCGAATTTTCGAAATGATATTGATGTGTTGATAGTTGGTCGTGGCGGTGGTTCGATTGAGGATTTGTGGGCGTTTAACGAAGAAATGGTCGTGCGGGCAGTCGCGGATTCAGATATTCCGGTTATTTCCGCGGTTGGACATGAAACAGATACAACATTGACAGATTATGCGGCGGATGTTAGAGCAGCAACACCTACTGCTGCAGCTGAATTGGCGGTTCCGGATTATCGTGATTTATTAGAGCGCGTAGCAGAAAGACGTTTTCGCTTGATTCAAGCAACGCGGCAACGAATTGATGTGTCGAAACAACACGTTTTACAACAACAGGAACGCCTAATCATGCACGGTCCAAAGCGCCAAATGGAGCAATACCAGGAACGAACGGATTATTTTATCGAGCGTTTAGAACGTGGGCTCAAGCAACATCTCATTTTGAAGCAACATGCTTTTGAACGAGTGGCTTTTAGGCTGACGCATCTGGGTTTAGACCGTGAAATTGTGAAGCATCAAGAACATTTAACGAGCGTGACAAGACAACTGCATCGTCAAATGAAACTACAACTCACCACCTTGCGTCGCGATTTTTTACAAAAGGTGGAAGCATTAGAACATTTAAGCCCACTCGCCTTGTTAAACCGTGGATATAGCGTTGTTTATAAAGAAGATGATATCCTCACGTCAAGCGCGAAAGTAGCCGTTGGGGATACCGTACAAATAACGATGGCAGAAGGCAAACTACACGCAAAAATCACAGAAAAGGAGGATAAATAAAGATGGCAACAAAAAAAGTAAGCTATGAGGAAGCAATGAAAGAGCTAGAGGGTATTGTGCAAGCGCTGGAAGAAGGCAATGTGTCGCTTGAAGACTCGCTAGAAATGTATCAGCGCGGTATTGAGCTGACGAAACTATGCCAAGAGAAATTGGCAGCTGCTGAGGATAAGCTCGCTAAAGTTGTGACGGAATCCGATGAAGAAGTGCCATTTCAGGCAGAAGAAGGTAAATCATGATGACATTTGAACAGTTTATGGAACATTATAAGCAGGAAATTGAACATTGTATGGCACAAGCGATTGTAGCCACGGAAGCAGAGCAGAAACTCGAGCAGTCGATGATTTATTCGTTAGAAGCTGGAGGCAAGCGAATTCGGCCATTACTTGTTTTAGCCACATTAGTTGCGTTTGGAAGTGAGCCTGTGCTCGGTTATCAGACTGCGGCAGCGATGGAAATGATTCATACATACAGCCTGATTCATGATGATTTGCCTGCGATGGATAATGACGATTATCGACGTGGCAAACTGACAAATCATAAGGTGTACGGGGATGCAACGGCGATTTTGGCAGGAGATGCGTTGTTGACGAAGGCTTTTGAGTTAATCGTGATGGATGACCAATTAGCCGCGACGGTGAAAGTCGAATTGGTCCAACTTTTCGCAACAAGTGCTGGCGCGGATGGCATGGTTGGCGGGCAGCAAGCTGATATTTTAGGCGAGAATCAGAAGCTGACATTGGAAGAACTAGAATCGATTCATCGTCGGAAAACGGGCGCATTGTTAACTGCTTCAGTACTTAGTGGGGCAATAATTGCGGGTGCTTCCGAACAAGAACAAGACATTTTACGGGAATTTTCCCATCATATCGGAATCGCTTTTCAGATTTGTGATGATATTCTGGATGTTATCGGTGACTCAGAAAAAATGGGCAAGAAGACTGGTTCGGACATCGACCTACACAAGAGTACATACCCAGCCTTGCTCACATTAGAAGGCGCTAAAAAAGCACTCACAGAGCATACAGAAAAAGCAGAGCAAGCCTTGGCAAACCTAGATATTGATGCAACGTATTTGCTGGGGCTAACGGAACTCATCGCTGTTCGCGAATTTTAATAGGTTGGAAATCCTGGCTTTTTTGAAAGTCGGGATTTCTTTTTGTGGAAACGCGCACGAACAGTTTTATATAGTAAATTCCCCGCATCTAGTTTATAATGGAAACAATGAATACATTACAGTAGCGGTTAAGTGAGCTACTGCACACGATATTGATGGAGAAATCCTAGAAAGTGAGTTGTTTTGTTTGGATTTATTGGAAATTAAGGATCCTGCGTTCGTTAAAGACTTGAACGTGGCGCAAATGGAAGCGCTCAGTGCGGATATTCGCGAATTCCTAATTCAATCGACGTCCAAAACAGGTGGACACATCGGACCAAACCTTGGTGTTGTTGAGCTTACGGTAGCACTTCACCATTGCTTTAATAGCCCGGAGGATAAGTTTTTGTGGGATGTTGGGCATCAGTCTTATGTGCACAAGATTTTAACTGGTAGAGCAAATAGATTTGATACATTACGGCAACATGATGGCTTAGACGGTTTTCCAAAACGGAAGGAATCAGTGCACGATGTTTGGGAGACAGGACATAGTTCTACTTCGTTATCAGCAGCAGCGGGGATGGCGATTGCAAGAGATATTCGTCGCGAGAAATATCATGTATTGCCGATTATTGGAGATGGCGCACTAACAGGTGGTATGGCATTAGAAGCGCTAAACCACATTGGCGATATGAAGAAAAATGTAATTGTAGTTTTAAATGATAATAATATGTCGATTGCTCCGAATGTTGGTGCGATGCATAACGTTCTCGGCAAATTACGCACATCAGGAAAATTTAAGCGTGCAAAAAAAGATATTGAAGCAGCAATGAAACGCATTCCGACGGCTGGTGACAAAATTGCAGGCGCGGCGGAACGAATTAAAGATAGCATCAAGTACTTACTCGTACAGGGCACATTCTTTGAAGAAATGGGTTACACGTATCTTGGCCCAGTGAATGGCCATGATTATCACGATTTAATTACAAATATGGAATTTGCAAAAAAAAGTGAAAGGCCCAGTATTAATGCACGTTGTCACGACAAAAGGTAAGGGCTATCAACCTGCCGAGTCTGATCGTACTGGTACTTGGCATGGCACAGGACCATACAAAATCGAAACTGGCGACTTCATCAAACCAGTTGGCGGTCCTCCAGCGTGGAGCGCAGTGATTAGCGATGCCGTTTTAGAGCTAGCACAAAAGGATGAACGCGTTGTGGCGATTACCCCAGCGATGCCAGTAGGTTCTAAATTAGAGAAATTCGCAGCGGCGTTTCCAGATCGCTTTTTTGATGTTGGTATTGCGGAACAGCATGCGACTACGATGGCGGCTGGGCTAGCAGCGCTTGATATGAAACCATTTTTGGCGATTTATTCGACCTTTTTACAACGGGCGTATGATCAAGTTGTACATGATATTTGTAGACAAGAATTGAATGTATTTATTGGGATTGATCGCGCTGGACTTGTTGGCGCAGACGGTGAAACGCATCAAGGAATTTTTGATATTGGCTTTTTGCGTGGGATTCCGAATATGACGATTATGATGCCAAAAGATGAGAATGAGGCGCGTCATTTAGTGAAAACAGGACATGATTACGATGATGGGCCGATTGCGATTCGTTATCCGCGTGGCAACGGGCTTGGTGTCAAGATTGACGATGAAATGAAAGCTATACCAATTGGCTCTTGGGAAACATTGAGTACGCCAGTTGATGTGGCGATTCTGACATTTGGAACGACGATTCCGATGGCTATAGAAGCTGCAATGGAACTGAAACGACAAGGTATCCAAGCAGGTGTCATCAATGCTCGCTTTATCAAACCATTAGACGAAGCCATGTTGCACGATTTGATGAAACGCAACGTTCCGATTATTACGGTGGAAGAATCCTTGCTAGCCGGTGGATTTGGTACAGCGGTACTCGAATTTGCCGAAGAGAATGATTACGATCAAGCGGTTATTCGCCGCATCGGTCTTCCAGATGAGTTTATTAGCCATGGTTCTGTCGACATGATTTTAGCGGAACACGGCATTTCAGCACTAGGTATTCTAAATACTATCCAAAAAATATTACCAGAAAAACAGATAAGGGCGTAAAAATGGCGATAAAAAAAGAACGTGTAGACGTATTATTAGTAGAACAAGGTTTATTCGAAACACGCGAAAAAGCAAAGCGCGCTGTTATGGCAGGTTTAGTTTATTTGAAAGAAGAACGCGTCGATAAACCTGGTGAAAAGTTCCCAGTTGAATCAGAATTCCAAGTGAAAGGAAAAGTCATGCCTTACGTAAGTCGTGGTGGCCTTAAACTAGAAAAAGCACTACAAGTATTCGATTTGGATGTAAAAGACAAATTATTGCTCGATATTGGCTCGTCAACTGGCGGGTTCACCGATTGCGCATTACAAAATGGCGCGAAACATTCGTATGCCCTTGATGTCGGTTATAACCAACTGGCATGGAAATTACGCAGTGATCCTCGTGTGACTGTCATGGAACGCACGAATTTCCGCTATGTGACACCAGCTGATTTCGATCAAGGTTTGGCTGATTTTGCGACCATTGATGTATCGTTTATTTCTTTAAAGCTGATTCTACCTGTTTTAAAAACGGTGTTGGTGCATGATGGAGAAGTGATGACCTTAATTAAACCACAATTCGAAGCTGGAAAAGAGCAAGTTGGCAAAAAAGGCATTATTCGCGATGCTAAAGTTCATTTAGAAGTCATCGAAAAGATTACGGCATTTGCTTTGGCAGAAGGCTATTCGGTGCTAGCTATTGATTTTTCACCGATTACAGGTGGAGAAGGTAACATCGAATTTATCGCTCATTTGAAATGGGATAATAAGAGCGAAAATCATCTCACAGAAGCCCGATTGGCGGAACTTGTGCAGGAAGCTCATACGAAATTAGAATAATTATGCATACCGAGTCGTCTGATTTAGATGGCTCGGTATTTTTGTATTTTCAGCTAGTTTGCCATTTTTCTAAGCCTTAATATGTCATTTTCACATGCATAAGTCTTTCCGTGAAACTTTTTCAAGTTAAATCCGTGACTTTATGCTCGTTTTGGGCTAAGATGTAAGAGAGAAAAAGTTCGTGAGGTGAGAAATAATGAATAAAGGTCATCGTCATATTATTATTAGAGAACTGGTCACATCAAATGAGATTGAAACGCAAGAAGATCTTGTTGAATTATTGCTAAAAAGAGATGTCAAAGTCACTCAAGCCACGATTTCACGTGATATTAAAGAACTGCATTTAGTCAAAGTCCCAACGCAAACAGGTACCTATAAATACAGCTTGCCAGCAGATAATCGCTTCAATCCACATCAGAAGTTAAAGCGCTCTCTCGTAGATGCTTTCATCAGTGTGGAAACGGTGCAATTCATGGTTCTTTTGAAAGTAATGCCAGGAAATGCGAATGCGATAGGTGCACTCATCGATAATTTGAATTGGGATGAGAAAGTTGGATCTTTGTGCGGAGACGACACGTGTTTAATTATTTGTCGTAGCGAAGAAGATGCGAAAGTATTATCAGAGCGCTTTATTGAGATGCTCTAGGTTTTGAGGTGAATAGATTTGTTACAAGAATTAACGATTAGAAATTTTGCTATCATCGAATCTTTAAATCTATCTTTTCAAGAAGGTATGACGGTATTAACGGGGGAGACCGGCGCTGGAAAATCGATTATTATTGATGCGCTCGGTCTTCTTGTCGGTGGCCGAGGTTCTGTTGATTTTATTAGGCATGGCGAAGAAAAATTAGAAATTCAAGGGTTATTTACGATTAATGCGCAGAATAAGGGTTGTTTGGAAGCGTTAGAAAATAATGGTATCGATGCAAGTGACCACATGGTTGTCCTGGAACGAACGCTTTTCCAAAGTGGCAAAAATACATGTCGTATCAACGGCAAACTGGCAACAACGGGCGTGCTTCGTGAGATTGGTTCTCGTTTGATTGATATCCATAGCCAGCATGAACATCAAGAACTGATGAATGATGAATTCCATTTGCAGTTGCTCGATCGTTTTGCATGGAAAGAAATTGCGCCAACATTATCACAGTACAAAGCAAAATACGCCGAGTACAAAGAAATGAAAGCGAAATGGCATAACTGGACAAAAAACGAACAAGAATTAGCACAACGTTTAGACATGTTGCGTTTTCAACAAGATGAAATTACGAATGCTGATTTACGTTTAGGTGAAGAAGAATCCTTGATGGAGCAGAAACATGTGTTAGCCAATTTTGAGAAAATCAATGAGAATTTACAAAATGCCTATACTGCATTACAAGGGGAAGAGCGCGGCTTGGAGTTTGTTTCTGAGGCTATGCGTTACGTCGGTGCGGCTAGCGATATTCTGCCAGAATTTAAAACATTGAGCGAATCTGTGGCCTCTAGTTTTTATTTATTAGAAGAAAGCGCTATGCAAATCCGCCAAGAACTCGATAAATTGGAGTTTCAACCAGGCGAATTAGACACAATCGAATCCCGGCTCAATGAATTGAATCAGCTAAAACGCAAATATGGCAAAACGGTTGAAGCTATCATTCACTACAATGAAGAAATCGACCAAGAAATTTTAGAACTATCTGATCGCGAAACACATCTTGGTCAACTAGAAAAAGAGCTAGACAACGCCAAACAAGAATTGCAAAAACTAGCCGAAAAGCTTACAACCATCCGTCAAAAAGCCGCAAAACAGCTTGAAAAACAAATCAAAAACGAATTAAATCAGCTGTATATGGAAAAAGCGATTTTCCAAGTAAACTTTGCAATACCAGAAAGTGAATTCACAGAAAACGGTATTGATAAAGTCGCATTTTACATGAGTACAAACCCAGGCGAACCACTAAAACCCTTGTCACGCATCGCATCTGGTGGTGAATTATCGCGGATGATGTTAGCCCTAAAAACCATCTTTTCGCGTCATCAAGGTATCACGTCGATTATTTTTGACGAAGTGGACACTGGTGTAAGTGGTCGTGTCGCCCAGGCTATCGCAGAAAAAATCTACGCAGTGGCTGTCGGCTCTCAAGTTCTATGTATTTCCCATTTACCACAAGTGGCCGCAATGGCCGATCATCATTTCTACATTGCCAAAACAACGACTGCCAACCGCACAATGACCTCTGTTACCGCCCTGTCTGGTGATGAAAAAGTGGAGGAAATTAGCCGAATGATTGCTGGAATCGAAGTCACAGACGTAACGAAACAACATGCAACCGAGATGCTAACTCAAGCAACCAAAATTAAATCAGCGAAACAAAACTAAACTAAAAATGAATGAAATAGCTTGCATCTCTATCAAAATTTGCTTACAATGATGAGGTAAGTTTTTATTACCAGGTCATAAAAACAAGTGCTAATTTTTGAGATGTAGGTTTTTTTCTGCAAAAATGCGGAAAATAAGGAGGCCTATGTATGACCGAAGAATCGATTTTCCAGTTGAAAAAAATAGCGAAACGAGCGCGAATTGCTATTGCTGGTGCGGATGATGCTGTCATTTTAGAAGTGGTGGAACAAGCATTAGCACATGATTTTGCCGACTTCTTGTTGTTTGGACGTGCCGAACTGATTACGATTAAGTCGCCACATGTACAAGTTATCGCTACGAAAACCGACCAAGAAGCTGCGGAAAAAGCGACAGAAGCTGTAGCCAAGAAGCAAGCCGATATCTTGATGAAAGGCAATTTACCAACAGCTCTCATCCTCAAAACGATCTTAAAAAAAGAATACCAATTACGCGATAAAGAACTGCTATCGCATGTCGCTGTTTTCGAAATACCAGCGTATCACAAGCCGCTAATCGTGTCTGACGTTGCCATGAATATTGCACCGGACGAAGACACACAAATCCAAATTACACAAAACGCCATTGCATCTGCGCAAAAACTTGGCATCATCAAACCAAAAGTTGCTGTTTTAAGCGCCGTCGAAAAAGAAAGCCCAAAAATGCATTCTTCTGTTCAAGCCGCACAAGTCGCGGCGTATTTCAAAGCATTTGCAAGTGATGAGGCTGAAGTGGAAGGGCCGTTAGCGTTTGATAATGCGATTTCTAAAGCTGCCGCGCAACATAAAAACATCGATAACAATGTAGCGGGAGACGCCGATATACTAATCATGCCATCCATTGAAGCAGGAAATATTTTGTATAAGTCGCTTGTGTTTTTTGCAGGTGCGCGAGTTGGTGGATTCATTGCAGGCGTGAAAGTTCCTGTTATCATCGCATCCAGAAGCGATTCGGTTGATAACAAACTTGCCTCATTAATATTAACTGTTGGAATGGTCGGAAAATGATACAAAACTTTGAATAAAACGATTTCAAGCCTTGGGGTGCAAAGCTTTTTAAGTTTGTGATGCTCTCATGATACAATAGGCAGGAGATAGCAATCTGACAGGAATTTTAACAGCAAATCTGATTCACATGGAGGAGAAATACGTGGCATTTCAAGTTTTGGCAATCAATCCAGGATCAACATCTACGAAAATCGCTTTATTCGAAGGGAAAATCGTTCTTTTAAAGCAAGAAATCTCACATTCGCGAGAAGAAATCGCAGCGTTTGAAACCATTATGGCGCAGTTTTCATTTCGATATAACCTCATAAAAGAAGCATTAGCAAGCACGGACACCACTCATTTAGCAGCAGTTGTCGGACGCGGTGGTCTACTTCGACCAATGGCTGGCGGTACCTATGAAGTCAATGATGCGATGCAACGCGACTTAGAAGTTGGTATTTCAGGGCAGCATGCGTCGAATCTAGGCGGTTTACTAGCTCGAAAAATCGCGGATGACTACGCTATTCCAGCCTTTATCGTTGACCCCGTTGTCGTTGATGAACTGGCGCCAATCGCTAGATATTCTGGAAATGCCCATATCGAGCGCCAAAGCATTTTTCATGCCTTGAATCAGAAAGCAGTGGCCCGAAACGTTGCAGCTAAACTAGGAAGAGCCTACGAAGAACTGCATTTAATTGTTGCCCATCTTGGCGGCGGTATTTCTGTTGGCTCGCATAGTCGCGGTCGTGTGATTGATGTAAACAATGCGCTTGATGGCGACGGTCCAATGAGTCCTGAGCGTTCCGGTTCCTTACCGATGGCTGGTTTTCTAGCATGGGCTTTTTCCGAAGGCGTAACAAAAGAGCAATTACATACAGAACTAGTAGGGCGCGGCGGTCTTGTTTCTTACAAAGGAACTAATGACCTGCGCGACATCGAACGCCAAATAAAAGACGGGGATACCGAAGCAAAAGCACTTTTTGAAGCAATGGCATACCAAGTTGCAAAAGAAATCGGAGCCAATGCTGCCGTGTTAAAAGGTCAGATTGACGCGATTGTCCTGACTGGTGGTTTAGCCCGAAGTGATGCATTTATTCAAGAAATCACGCAGTACGTTCATTGGATAGCACCAATTATGACCGAGCCAGGCGAAGACGAAATGGCCGCTTTGAACGACGGTGCTCAACGAATTTTACAAAAACAAGAAGAGGCACAAATTTATATTGGGGAGGAATAGAAATGGCAAAAGAGTATGACGTTGTAGTATTAGGTGGCGGAACAGGCGGTTATGTCGCAGCCATTCGCGCCGCACAAAAAGGGCTGACAGTAGCCGTTGTTGAAAAAGATAGAGTCGGCGGCACATGTTTGCACCGCGGTTGTATTCCAAGTAAAGCGCTACTTCGCTCCGCTGAAGTTTTACAAACTGTTCGTAAAGCAGCCGAATTTGGCATCGAAGCTCCTGAACCAACGTTTAGTTTTATAAAAGCTCAAGAGCGCAAACAAGGTATTGTTGACCAATTAGAAAGCGGCATCCAACAGCTATTCAAAAAAGGAAAAATTGATTTATATGAAGGCCGTGGAACGATTCTAGGCCCATCCATTTTCTCACCAACGGCAGGAACGATTTCCGTAGAATTTAACGACGGCACAGAAAATGAAATGCTAATCCCAAAAAAATCTTATCATCGCGACTGGCTCCAAACCAAGAGCATTAAACGGTTTAGCTTTTGACGAAGAGTTCGTTCTTTCTTCTGATGGCGCGTTACAATTAGAAAGTTTGCCCGAATCTATCATTATCGTCGGGGGCGGTGTTATCGGTATGGAATGGGCATCCATGTTGCATGATTTCGGCGTACAAGTAACTGTTGTCGAATACAGCGATCGTATCCTACCAACCGAAGACAAAGACATCTCCAAAGAACTAAACCGCCTTTACAAAAAGAAAAAAAATCAAAATCGTTACAAGCGCTGAAGTACAAGCAGACACATACAAAAAAACGGAAGACGGCGTTGAAATAAAAGCCCTTGTAAAAGGCGAAGAACAAACATTCAAAGCTTCAAAAATGCTCGTATCCGTCGGCAGAAGCGCAAACGTTGAAAATATCGGTCTCGAAAATACAGACATCATTGTAGACAAAGGCGTTATTCAAGTAACTGATAACTTCCAAACAAAAGAAAGTCATATGTACGCTGTAGGCGATTGTATCGGTGGCTTGCAACTGGCGCATGTTGCGATGGAAGAAGGCGTTATCGCAGCAGAGCACATTAGTGGAAACCCACAACCAGCAATCAACTACAATCACGTACCGCGTTGTACGTATACATCCCCAGAAATCGCAAGCGTTGGTATCACCGAAGAACAAGCAAAAGCAGAAGGGTTTGACGTGAAGACAGGGAAATTCTTTTTCCGTGGTATCGGTAAAGCCTTAGTATACGGTGAATCGGAAGGTTTCATCAAAGTAGTAGCCGACAAGAAAACTAACGATTTGCTTGGGGTCTTCATGATTGGTCCGCACGTGACAGACATGATTTCTGAAGCCGCCTTGGCACACGTTTTAGACGCTACACCATTTGAAATTGGCAATACTATTCACCCGCATCCGACATTAGCAGAAGCATTCGGTGAAGCAGCACTAGCAGTCGATGGACTCGCGATTCATGGTTAAAAATAAGGAGGAAATTTGGCAATGGGATTAAAAGAAACAGGTTTATCAGATGAAACCTTATTAGAAATGTATCAAAAACTAGTGTTAGCAAGACGGGTTGATGAGCGTTTATGGTTACTTAATCGCTCTGGGAAAATACCGTTCACTATATCAGGGCAAGGACAAGAAATCGCACAAATTGGTGCAGCTTATGCCTTTGATTTAGAGAAAGACTATTGCTTGCCGTATTATCGCGATCTCGCAGTTGTTCTTTCGTTTGGCATGACCGCGCGTGACATCATGTTAAGCGCTTTTGCCAAAGCAGAGGACCCGAACTCGGGCGGCCGTCAGATGCCAGCCCATTTCGGTCAAAAGTCCAATCGCATCGTTACACAAAGTTCACCGGTAACGACACAATTCCCGCACGCAGCAGGAATCGGTTTAGCCGCAAAAATGAAAAAAGATCCAATCGTAGCCTACGCTTCTACAGGAGAAGGCTCATCCAATCAAGGCGATTTCCACGAAGGTATCAACTTTGCCAGCGTGCATAAATTACCCGTCGTATTCGTTATTCATAACAACCAATACGCCATTTCCGTACCAATCGAAAAACAATATGCCGCCAAAAAACTATCAGACCGCGCATTAGGTTACGGTATTCCAGGCGTTCGCGTAGACGGCAATAACATGGCTGAAGTGTACCTCGCATTCAAAGAAGCTGTAGACCGTGCTCGCCGTGGCGAAGGTCCAACATTAATCGAAACAATGACATACCGTTTCACACCTCACTCCTCAGACGATGACGACAGAAGCTACCGCACACTAGAAGAAGTAAATACAGCAAAAGAACGCGATCCACTAGCCATTTATACAAAAGAGCTAGAAGAGCTTGGCCTACTAGACGATGCAAAAAAAGAAGCCTATGAAAAAGAAATCATGGCATTAGTAAACGAAGCAACAGACTACGCAGAAGCGGCTAGTTACGCTGATCCAGAATCAGCACTACTGCACGTCTACGAAGAAAAATAATCGCGACTTTTAAGAAAGCTTTAATTTAGGAGGAATAAAGATGCCTGTCATTTCATATATTGACGCCATTACGGCCGCGCTTCGTGAAGAGATGGAGCGCGATGAGAACGTATTTATTTTAGGAGAAGACGTCGGTAAAAAAGGTGGCGTTTTTAAAGCAACAGCTGGTTTATACGAGCAATTTGGGGAAGAACGCGTGCTGGATACGCCACTTGCTGAGTCTGCGATTGCTGGTGTTGGTATCGGTGCTGCCATGTACGGTATGCGTCCGGTTGCTGAAATGCAGTTTGCCGATTTTATTATGCCCGCAGTGAATCAAATCATTTCAGAAGCATCACGCATTCGTTACCGTTCCAACAATGACTGGGACTGTCCGATTGTTTTTCGTGCGCCTTATGGTGGTGGCGTCCACGGTGCCCTTTACCATTCCCAGTCAATTGAGAAAGTATTCGCTGGCCAACCCGGTTTGAAAATCGTGATGCCATCTAGCCCATACGACGCAAAAGGTCTTCTAAAAGCCGCTATCCGCGACAATGACCCCGTTCTTTTCTTAGAGCATAAACGCGCGTACCGCCTCATTAAAGGCGAAGTGCCAGAAGCGGACTACACTGTTCCAATTGGAAAAGCCAATGTTGTTCGTGAAGGCGATGATATTACGGTGATTACCTATGGTTTAGCTGTCCACTTTGCCCAACAAGCTGCTGAGAAATTAGCAAGTGACGGCATGGAAGCAGAAATTTTAGACTTAAGAACAATTTATCCGCTCGACAAAGAAGCCATTATTACCGCAGCCAAAAAGACCGGAAAAGTCCTGCTTGTTACGGAGGATAATAAAGAAGGTAGCATTATCGGCGAAGTTGCCGCAATCATCGCAGAGAACTGCCTATTCGACCTAGACGCACCAATCAAGCGTTTAGCAGGTCCAGATACGCCAGCGATGCCATTCGCACCAACTATGGAGAAATATTTCATGATCAACCCCGATAAAGTAGAAAAAGCAATGCGTGACTTAGCGGAATTTTAAAGGAGTGAAAAAAATGGCACTTGAAAAAATTACAATGCCACAACTTGGTGAAAGTGTAACAGAAGGAACCATCAGCCAATGGCTAGTCGCACCAGGTGACCACGTCAATAAATACGATGCACTTGCAGAAGTGTTAACCGATAAAGTAACAGCCGAAATCCCATCTTCATTCACGGGAACGGTAAAAGAACTCATCGCTGAAGAAGATGAAACACTAGAAGTCGGCGCTGTCATCTGTATTTTAGAAACAGAAGGAGAGGGTGAACAGCCAGCAGAAACAGTCAAAGAAGAAGCGCCAGCACCCGAAGCACCACAAAAAGCGCCAGCACAACAAAGCGCACCAACCGGTCGTTTTTCACCTGCAGTTCTAACACTGGCAGCCGAGCATAACATTGATTTAGGCCAAGTCACCGGTTCAGGACGCGACGGTCGTATTACACGCAAAGATGTTCTTGCTTATGTAAAAAATGGCGCACCAGCTACAACGAAACCAACAGAACCAGCAAGTAGTACTGCACCACAAAAAGCAGTACCAATGCCAACTAGTCAAGTAGGCGACCGCGAAACACCAATTGACGGTATTAGAAAAGCAATCGCGAAACATATGGTGACAAGTAAACATGAAATTCCACACGCATGGATGATGGTCGAAGCAGATGCCACAGGTCTAGTCCGTTACCGCGACGGCTTAAAAAATAAATTCAAATCCGAAGAAGGCTATGCGCTTACTTATTTTGCCTTTTTCGTAAAAGCAGTCGCACAAGCGCTGAAAGAATTCCCAATTTTAAATAGTACATGGGCTGGCGATAAAATCATCGAGCGAGCCGACATCAACATTTCTATCGCCGTAGCAACCGACGATCATTTATTCGTACCTGTCATCAAGCATGCCGATGAGAAATCAATCAAAGGTATTGCACGCGAAATCAACGAACTAGCCGCAAAAGCACGCGCTGGCAAACTAACACAAGACGACATGTCAGGCGGAACATTCACAGTAAACAGCACAGGTTCATTTGGCTCCGTTCAATCGATGGGCATCATTAACCATCCACAAGCAGCGATCTTACAAGTAGAATCTATCGTGAAGCGCCCAGTTGTGATTGACGATATGATTGCCATTCGCAATATGGTCAACCTATGTCTGTCCATTGACCACCGCATACTAGACGGTCTCGTTGCCGGCAGATTCCTGCAAAAAATCAGAGAAAATGTAGAAATAATCACAAAAGAAAACACACCAATTTATTAAAAAATAGGGAGAAAAAATAACAAGCGTGACCAAAATACCCAGATGTTTAACAAAAAAATGCAACGGGTATAAAAATAATACATCTAGATCCATACCCCTAAACTCCCTAGATGTCTTGAGTGGTACGTATATAAAAATACGGTATCACTCTTTTTATTGGGGCTGTTACGCATTCCATGCGTTACAGCCCCAATACAAGGCGTATCGAAGAGGAGCGTTGTATCCTTAAGCTGGCGTGACTAACTATCGAATCTAATACGCACTAAACACAAAAAAGAGCCTCCAAAACCAAAGAACACCAAACCTCCCTTAAATCAAAATAAATTAATAAAAAAACACAACACATCAAACAAGACATCCCTCTAAAAATAACCTATAATTAATAACACTACAAAAACAAAAAAAACCACATCATCCAATGTGGTTTTCCATACATCATCACCTATAAAAACATCAAGACCCCGGTTAAAACAGAAGAGGCTACAATCGCAACAAGCATCAAAATAACGATAACTCTGGCAACTTTTTTGTTAGTCATAAAATTGGATGGCTCCTTCCAAATAAAATCTCGTTATCTCCATCATACTTGCTTTACATAAGATTTTCAAGTGAAATCAGCAAAAAAAAGATTAAAAAAGACAGAGGTGAATCCCATGACACAAGATATCATACAGGACCTTTTTTTAGAATTAGTGGCAATCCCGTCCGAATCAGGTCAAGAACAAGAAATTATCACATATATCCAAACCTTTCTGAAACAAAGAAACATTCCATCAAAGCCGAGCAAACAACAATCCGGCTTAGTAGCGACAGTATCAGCAAGCGATGAAGCCATGGAAAAAGCGCCAATCATTGCATTTTCAGCCCACCTAGACACAGCTAAAACGCCAAACGCACCAGAAGTCACTTTAACCAAAGGCTATATTGAAACGACAAATCTAGCTCTCCTAGGCGCCGATGATAAAGCAGGAATCACAGCCATGCTTGCTGCGATTGACCAATTAACACAAAATTCCGAACCCCACGGTCAAATCGAATTTATCTTTACAACAAAAGAAGAAGAAGGCCTCATCGGAGCAAAACTATTCGACCTCGATTTAGTAGAAGCAGACTTTGGTTTTTGCTTAGACGCTCCAGGCCCAGTTGGCAACATGACTCGTACAAGTCGTACGCATTTACAATTAGATTTTTGGATAGAAGTAGGTAAATCGCCTGAAAAATCCGCGATTCAAATTGCTCGCGAAGCCTTGAAAAAAATTCATAAACACAAATTTCCAACAGAGGTGCATTGGCAAGTCTATCATTTCGGTGGAGAAGTACTAGAAAATGGAAACGAAAAAGTCACCATTTTATCTGAGTTGTCAGCAGATGTCCCATTGGAACACTGCTTGCCCTGTGTCGAACAAATCAAGCAAATATTCATCGAAATCGGTGTCGCACACAAAGCTGACGTACAAGACGTAACGCACATGAATTATCATCACTTCCATCTGGCATCAACAAGTAAGCCTTGCCTTATCGCCACACAAGCGATGGCCAACCTAGGACTATCGCAGCAAACTGTCCAAATGGAAGGTGGGACGGATGCCAATGTATTCAACGATCGTGGCATTCCATTCCTAGTACTAGCAGCAGGCTATGAAAATCCGCATACTACTAGTGAGCGAATCGCTGTCACCGAATTGCATCATTTAACAGAACTAGTCGTTGAAATCATTAAAGTGACATCAAACTAACAATAAATTCGCTAAATTTGGGTTTGTTTCATTGCCGTAGAGCCCAAGTTTTGATATAGTTATTAGTGTTGAGAAAATGGCAGCATTCATTTAACGAATGACTCGAAAGAAGAAGGGACGAATGTAAAAAATGGCAAAACAAGAAATTGGCGTTATCGGAATGGGCGTAATGGGTCGTAATCTGGCTCTAAACATTGAAAGTCGTGGTTACTCGGTCTCGATTTTTAACCGCTCTAGCGAAAAAACGAAAGCAGTTGCAGAAGCACATAGCGACAAAAAATTGGTTCCTACGTACAATTTAGAGGAATTTGTAAACTCAATCGAAGTGCCCCGTCGAATTTTATTAATGGTACAAGCTGGGGAAGCAACCGATATGATGATTGATGCAGTCAAACCATTTCTATCAGAAGGTGATATCTTAATCGATGGCGGAAACACATTCTTTAAAGATACGATTCGCCGTAATAAAATGCTAAGCGAAGAAGGATTCAACTTTATCGGAACTGGTGTATCTGGTGGAGAAGAAGGCGCATTAAAAGGACCTTCCATCATGCCTGGTGGGCAACGCAAAGCTTATGACTTAGTAGCTCCTATTCTGCAAGAAATTGCGGCTGTTGCTGACGGAGAAGCTTGTGTCACCTATATCGGCCCAGATGGCGCTGGTCACTACGTAAAAATGGTGCATAATGGCATCGAATACGGTGATATGCAGCTAATCGCCGAAGCCTACACGATTTTAAAACAAATCGGTGGTTTAACCAATGACGAACTTGCTGATGTGTTCACTGAGTGGAACGACGGCGAGCTAGACAGCTACTTAATCGAAATCACGAAAAATATCGTGAAAACAAAAGATCCAGAAACAGGAAAACCAATCGTAGACGTTATCCTAGATAAAGCTGGCCAAAAAGGAACTGGTAAATGGACAAGTCAAAGTGCGCTTGATTTAGGTGTACCACTCTCCCTAATTACTGAATCCGTATTTGCTCGCTATATCTCGGCGCTAAAAGACGAACGCGTGCATGCAAGCACTGTTTTATCTGGTCCAAGCAATTACTCATTCAACGGCGACAAAAAAGCCTTCATTGAATCTGTACGTCGCGCTCTATATTTCAGTAAAATCGCATCTTACGCCCAAGGTTTTGCTCAAATGAAAGCTGCGTCAGAAGAATATAAATGGGATTTACAATACGGGGAAATCGCGAAAATTTTCCGCGCTGGTTGTATTATCCGTGCTCGTTTCCTACAAAAAATTACAGACGCGTACAATAACGATAAGAACTTGAACAACTTGTTATTAGATCCGTATTTCAAAGACATTGCGGATAAATACCAAGGTGCGCTACGTGAAGTGGTTTCAGAAGCTGTTAAAGCGGGAATTCCAGTACCAACATTCACTGCAGCAATCAGCTATTACGATAGCTATCGTTCAGAAGTATTGTCAGCGAACTTAATCCAAGCACAACGCGATTACTTCGGTGCCCACACTTACGAACGTGTTGACAAAGCTGGGACATTCCATACTGAATGGCCAGAAATCGACGAATAAGAGGAATACAAAGCGAATGGAAGTTTGCCTAATGACTAGGATAAACTTCCATTCGCTTTTACATAGTCTAAATGATAAACCAATGAGAATTTCTACCCTAATGTGAAGAAGAGATGAATATAAGTGAATAAATTGCGAAACAAGACTGTTATTAGTTGTTTTTACGACGATTTTAGTTACAATGGTAGTAGGAATATAACTGGGTCTGAAGGTGGGGATGGTAAATGAATAGAATATTAATAGTAGAAGACGAGAAGAACTTAGCACGTTTTATAGAACTAGAATTACAGCATGAAGGGTATGAAACGGCAGTTGCCAACGATGGTCGTACAGGTTTAGAACTTGCGATTACCGAAGAGTGGGATGCCATTTTGCTAGATTTAATGTTGCCGCAACTAAACGGTGTAGAAGTTTGTCGTCGTGTACGTCAAGTGAAAGAAACACCAATTATTATGATTACTGCGCGTGATTCCGTGATTGACCGCGTTTCTGGCTTGGATCATGGTGCGGATGATTATATTGTGAAACCATTCGCTATCGAAGAACTATTAGCAAGACTGCGTGCTTTACTTCGTCGTATCGAAACGAGTGAAAATGAAACAAAGCAAACGACACTGGAATATCGCGATATTGTTGTAGAGAAAGAAAGTCGTATCGTGAAACGCGGAGAAGACATTATCGATTTAACAAAGCGTGAATACGAGCTACTCCTAACACTAATGGAGAACATTAATATCGTATTAACCCGTGAAGTGCTTTTGAATAAAGTATGGGGGTACGAGACAGAAGTAGAAACAAATGTTGTCGATGTATACGTAAGGTATTTGCGTAATAAGATTGATAATAAAGATGACGACGAGAGTTACATTCAAACCGTTCGTGGTACTGGGTATGTGATGCGTACATGACAAAACCAAACACATTCTCCCTAAAAAGTAGATCACTCAAATTTAAATGGACATTTGGCGCTAGTGCAGCCATTTTTCTAACATTCTTTTTGTTTTCATTTGCGATTTATCAAGGTATTGGGAGCATGTTACTCAATGAGAAAGATAAAACGGTCACATCTACCGCACTTTCTGCGAGTAATGCTCTATCCAATGCGGGGTTAACAGCAAGCTCAGATAGTCTGACAAAAGAAAACGTGGATGCAGTCGTAAAAAGCAGTTTGACAATCAGAGAACGGATGGAAGATCAAGTACTGGTATTTTACGACAAAAAAGGCAAGCGCATTGAACAATATACAGGAACTCCGTACAATGACAAAGCTTACGCCAAATATGACTACAGCACGTATCTTAGCACAGGGCAAACACAAGTTGGCACACTTTCTAAGCCGACAATAAACGGCCAGCAAATGGTTATCTCGCAAGTTCCAATTTTTAACAGTCAAGATAATGCGAGTGTGATTGGCTATATACAAGTAATCAATCCAATGACATCGTATAACAGCATGATGAGTAAATTGCTAGCGACGATGTTCTTACTTGGCGGTGTCGCTTTATTTATTAGTGGTATGTTAGGGTATCTACTTGCGCAAAACTTTCTAAATCCATTGACGCGAATGGCTAAAACAATGAACGATATCCGTAATAATGGTTTCCAAAAGCGCATTGAAGCAACGACAATTACTAAAGATGAAATTGGCGAATTAACACTTGTTTTTAACGACATGATGGCCCAAATCGAGCGTAGTTTTGAGCAACAGAAACAATTTGTAGAAGACGCCTCACATGAGTTACGGACACCGGTACAAATTATGGAAGGGCATTTAAAACTTCTAAACAGATGGGGCAAAGATGATCCAGAAGTACTTGACGAGTCATTGAATGCGTCGCTAACTGAACTAGAGCGTATGAAGAAATTAGTGCAAGAAATGTTAGACTTATCGCGTGCAGAACAAATATCGCAAACAAAAGAATTGCAAATTGTTTGTGTAAATGACGTTGTTGAGCAAGTCAGACGTAATTTTGAGGTGATGCACGAGGACTTTTTATTTACGCTAAAAGAAGATAGCGAGGACCTGCACGCTATGATTCAGCATAATCACCTAGAACAAATTCTTATTATTGTTGCTGATAACGCGGTGAAGTATTCTGGTGATAGCAAACAAATCGACATGCACATCTATCAAGAAAATGAACAAATTAAAGTTTCTGTAAAAGACTATGGCGTGGGTATTTCAGTGGAGGAAATTGATAAGATATTCAATCGTTTTTATCGTGTAGATAAAGCACGAAGCCGTGAAGTTGGTGGTAATGGTCTTGGGTTGGCGATTGCTAAAGAATTAGTAAGTGGTTATCAAGGTTCCATCCAAGCAAAGAGCGAAGATAATATTGGAACAACTATCACCATCACATTACCGCTCATTGAAAAACAAGCTGATAAATAAAAAAGAACGTTTCGATAATCCGCGCATACAAGATGCGAATCATCGAAACGTCTTTTTTATTTTTTTATTTTGTTCGTGTTCTAATTTCTCGATTTCTTTCTCTTCTTTTTCCATAATCTCAACTTCTGGATGTTTCTTCATATATAGTTTCTTCGTTAGTAATGTTTGTCCGGCTAGGAAAAGCCCGCCGACTGCCCAGTAAAGTGCGAGCGCAGAAGGTGCAGAGAAGGAAACGAATAAAATCATCATTGGTGATATCAAGCCCATGATACGCATCTGTTTCTTTTGTTCAGGTGTATAGCCGATAAGTGATACGAAATATTGAAGTAAATAAACAGCCCCTGCAATAAACGCCAAAATCATATCTGGACTACCCAGACTAAACCATAGGAATGTATGGTGCGCGATATCGGATGAGCCACGAATTGCATAATAAAACGCCATTAGAATCGGCATTTGAATTAAGAGCGGCAAACAACCCATTTGTAGTGGATTGATATTGTATTTCGAATATACAGCTGTCATTTCTTGCTGAATTTTTACTTGTTCTTCTTTAGAAGTTGCTTCTTTTTAAGCGTGCTTGGATTTCGTCGATTTCTGGCTTGGCAACGGCCATTTTTGACTGCATGCCCATTTGTGCTTTTGCAGTGCGTAAATTTAAAGGCATGATAGCCGCGCGGATAATAAGTGTGGTAACGATAATCGCGATTCCATAATTACCACCAAACAGAGAAGCAATCCATTCAATAAATGTAGTGAACGGCTTAATCAGATAGATGTAGAAAAAGCCATCCGTGTTTTGCGAAGGGTCCATGCTACAACCCGCCAGCGCAAAAAATAATGCTGCAATCATAATTAGTAATAATATATTTTTCTTTTTCAATGTCTTATTTCCTCCTAAAATTTCAGTTCGTATTCATATGTTATTAGGAAAAAGACAGAGAAGCTTCGTCATCGGTACTGGAAAAACGTGTTATTGCTTGGACAAGCCATATGATGATAAAGCGCATCGGATAAGCTGCTACAGGCTTCAAGTGAATAACAGGAAGTGGCGTGATGCACAGATGTTTCGTATGCAATACCATTGTTGGCTTCACCATCGCTAAAATTGGCCAGTAACGCAACACAGCCATCGTCATAAAGAAGGTGACATAAAGCGAAATATATTCTGGACCTAAAGCCATCTGGATTAATGACTCAAACACACGCAACCACTCCTTCCTTCATAAAAATAACTACAGCCTTAACTATAATCGAAAAGTAGCGCTTAATCAATACTCAATATCAAATGTTTTGCGTTCTTCGACAGGAGCATCTTTATAAATATAAACTTCGCCGATTCTAGCAGCAGGAGAAGGTCCTTTTTTGACCGCTTCGATGAATTTTTCCAAATCGTCTTCTTCTGCAATCGCTTGAATTTCGACGGAGCCATCTTCCAAGTTTTTTACGTTGCCGTTAATGTTTAATTTATACGCTAAATGTTTCGTTGTGTAACGGAAGCCAACGCCTTGCACCATACCAGTCACACGCATTATTACAGTTTTGCGAGCCATGATTCATCACCTATCCTTTAGTATCGTTATCAATAGTGTACCGTGTTTCCTATTATTTTTCAAAAAATAACATAAACGAAGCAAGATAGAATGAGATTGGGTGCGGCTGTGTTATAATGACTTACATACACGAAGTGAACGAATGTTAGGAGTTTTTTCGATGAATGAATTTCAAGTGATTAAAACAAAAGGTGAATATGAACCTTGGTGGTTTTTTGAGGATTGGCAAAGTGATATTGAGGTGTCGTTTACTTATACAGAGAAAACAGAAGCGATGACAAAGTATTTAGAAATGGCGCGCGAATTAGTAGGGACTTATCCGCACCATGCCGCAAAAAAAACGGTGCTACTTGCCACATGGTCGGAGGATGAAACACAGTATTGTGAGGAATGTGAGGATGACATTCAAACCTTTCACGGGTTAATTCTATTTCAAAATGCGGAAGTTTATGAACCGACGACGGAAGAGAGAGACTTATATTTTTCGTTTTTGGGGCGCGAAGTCGAAGAAAGCACCTGATTTATAGGTGTTTTTTTATGGAAGGGAGGAGAAGAGTGTGACGGAAAATAAGCGGTCACGTAGGAAAGATGAGCATATTACATTGGCGTATCAGCAATATGATGGAGCACAGTCAGCATTTGATGGGATTCGCTTCGTACCACAGGCTTTACCGGATTTTAGACAAGATGAGGTGCAGTTAGAAACGTTTTTTGTAAATCAGCGTTTTATTTTACCATTTTATATTAATGCGATGACAGGCGGTAGCGCGCGGACAAAATATGTGAATCAACAACTGGCAATAGTTGCACGCGAAGTTGGAATAGCCATGGCAGTTGGTTCCCAATCGGCTGCACTGAAAGATATAGGTATGGAAGAGACGTATAGCATCGTTCGAGCGGAAAACCCAGATGGTGTTATTTTCGCTAATATGAGTGCAGACACTTCAGTGTATAACGCTAGAAAAGCTGTAGACATGTTGCAGGCCAATGCTTTACAAATACATATTAATGTGGCGCAGGAACTTGTTATGCGAGAAGGCGATCGTGACTTCTCGAATTGGTTACATGCAATTGAAAAAATCGTTTCACTACAAGAATTTCCGGTTATTGTAAAAGAGGTTGGTTTTGGAATAAGCCGCGAACTTATGCAACAACTACAGGATATCGGTGTTGAAACGATTGATTTAGGCGGACAAGGCGGAACTAATTTTGCCAAGATTGAAAATGATCGCAGGCGTGACGGGGCGTATACATTCTTAGAACAGTGGGGCTTAACGACGGCGGAATCTTTGCTGGACTGTCAAAATACGGCGGTTACTTTGCTAGCTTCTGGTGGAATTAGAACACCACTTGATGTCGTGAAATGCCTAGCCCTTGGCGCAAAATCAGCCGGGATTGCAGGCACCATTTTACATCAATTAAAAACAACTGATGTCGAGACAACCATCCAATTTTTGCGGAGCTGGAAGGAGCAATTACAAAGCATCATGACACTACTAGGTGCTAAAAATATCGCAGCATTAACACGAAAATCGCTTTTAGTGCAAGGGGAACTTCGAGATTTTGCAGAACTGCGCCATGTCGATTTTGCAAGACTCGCTAATCGAGATAACTAAAAAATGAGTGGTTGCCCAATTTTGACGGGAACCACTCATTTTTTTATTTTGCACTCACCGTGTCTTCTAAATGAGCGATTCGCGCTTCTAATTCTTCTTGACTTAACGCGTGTTTTTTCACGTAAAGATTGGCTGGATGTACGCGACATTCGTGAGAACAGCTACGTAAATACTTCTCTTCGTTTTCTTCAGAAGCTAATATTTGCTTATTGCAATATGGATTCGCACAATTGATGTAGCGTTCACATGGTGTACCATCGAAATAATCTTTACCAACAATCGTATGATCCACACGATTAATCGGCACGGCAATACGCTCATCAAATACATACATCATGCCATCCCAAAGGTCGCCTTTTACGGTTTCATCCTTACCGTACGTTGCAATACCGCCGTGTAGTTGAGAAACATCATCAAAACCAGCCGTTTTCAACCAACCGGAGAATTTCTCGCAACGAATACCGCCCGTGCAATACGTTACAATCTTCTTATCTTCAAACATATCACGATTCTCTTCTACCCAGTCAGGAAGATCACGGAATGCTGTAATATCTGGACGAATAGCGCCACGGAAATGACCTAAATCAAACTCATAATCATTTCGTGCATCTAAAATCACTGTGTTTTCATCTTTTAAAGCTTCGCGGAACTCTTCTGGTTCCATATAATTACCAGTTACTTCTAAAGGATTGACGTCATTCTCTAGAGAAAGGGAGACGATTTCTGTGCGTGGACGAACGTGCATTTTTTGGAACGCATGCTTGTCTGCTGCATCAATCTTAAATACCATATCTGCAAAACGTGGATCTGCGTGCATTGCTTTGATATATTTTTCCGTTTCTTCTACTGTTCCTGAAACCGTACCATTAATGCCTTCCTCTGCCACTAAAATCCGCCCTTTAAGACCGATTTCTTTACACATAGCGAGGTGCTCGGTTGCGAATTGTTCAGGATTATCAATCGTTGTGTATTTGTAATATAACAACACTTGATAGCTGTTCATGTTCTAACCACCCTTAATTAAATTTTATTGGAAAAGTGAATTTCCTAGTTTGCGCATTGTCTATGATACTATACATATCGCTACATATGCAAGAAAAATTGAGCAATTTAGCCATAAAAGTAGTTCAATTTATGAAATAATTATTTTGCCGACCATTATTGTATGGTATAATTTAAGAATGAGAAAACAGCATGGGAGTGAAGGGGATTGCAATCAGCAGATGCTACACTAGAAGAAAAAGTAGTGCATGATGTATTTCAAAAAAGAAGGAACAAAACAAAATGGCTTATCTACAAAATTTTGATGATTACTTTAGGTGCCATTTTGATGGGTGTGGGTTTAGAACTTTTTTTAGTAAATAACCGAATTTTAGATGGCGGCATTGTTGGTATTTCTATCATTATTTCCCAACTGACCCCAGCGCCACTCGGTGTGCTAACTTTTGTTTTAAATATTCCCTTTTTCATTATCGGTTATCGCAAAATTGGCAAGCACTTCGCATTGTTTACTCTGTATGGTATCGCAGTCATGTCAGCAGTCACATTAATTTTGCATGATTTTGAACCTGTAACCGACGACTTACTACTGGCAACCGTGTTCGGTGGTGTGACCTTGGGACTAGGTGTGGGCATTGTCATTCGTAACGGCGGAGCGCTTGATGGTACGGAAATTGTCTCGATTATTATTAATGGCAAATCGCCTTTTTCCACAGGACAAATTATTATGGCGATTAATATTGTTATTTTCCTAATTGCAGGACTTGTATTTAATTGGGATCGAGCGATGTACTCGCTTATCACTTATTTCCTGGCATACAAGGTAATCGACATCGTCATTAGCGGCTTAGACGAGTCGAAAAGCGCTTTTATTATTAGTCATCATCATAAAAAAATTGGTAATGAAATTATCGAGCAACTTGGTAAAGGAGTAACATATATCGATGCAACCGGTGGCTATTCAGGCGACATAAAAAAAAGTGATTTTTGTTATTATATCTCGTTTTGAAGAACCTAAGCTTATTTCCATCTTAGATGACATTGATCCCGAAGCCTTCATGCAGTCGGTAATAGTATGTCCGAAGTGCGAGGCGGAAAAATGATGAAAAAGCGAACACCACACCTATAATTGCAAAAAAGACAATTTCCATTACCGGAAATGTCTTTTTTTAATAAGAACATATTTTCGTATTTCATACTAAAGGTGGAGGAATAATCGTCTCGTTTGTGCTATAATAAAACGAGCAAAAAAAGGATAGGGTGGAGACATTGGCAAATCAAACGAAGAAAAAAACCTCGCGTTCAAAAAAGACGACGAGAAAGAAAAAAACAAACAGCAAAATCTTACTCCTTTGAAATAAGCGGCGTTATTATGGCAGGACTAAGTCTCATTGGCATATTTCATCTTGGTTTTATCGGTCGACTAGTCTATGCACTAGGTGAGTTTGTCGCAGGTAATTTGGCAATCGTGTTGCTTGCCGGATTAACTATCTTAGGTGTGTATTTTGTGTTCAAAGGAAAATTTCCACAATTGTTTACAAGGCGGCTTTTAGGCTGTTATTTGATTTTTATTGGTTTGCTTACATTTATAGAAATGTGGTATGTCTCACACGTGATGGCTGATGGCTCCGCTGTTTTTGCAACGATGTGGAAGTTATTAACGCAGAACATTTTGCATCCAAGTCAAATTGACAATGTTGGCGGAGGCATTATCGGTTCGGGCATTGTAGCCATTACATATTTTTTAGTCGACCGAATCGGCACGAATATTTTAGCAACAATCATCGTGCTTTACGGCTTATCGCTACTAACCGGAATCCCATTAAAAACAGCTTTTTCCAAAGTTGGTGCCTTTCTAACACACGCATTCGAGCAACTACAACACTTATTTGAAAAAGGGAAGAACCGCAAGCCAAAAACCCAAAAAAAGCACCTAAACCGAAAAAACAACCAGTCATTGAAGCAGAACCAATCGTAGAAGAAGTGAAAGAGCAGAAAGAATCGGGCTTGCCACCAATCATTTCGAATTTCCAGAAAGCGCAAGAACCCGTGAAGAAAGAAGTAGTAGAACCGAAAGAAGAGGAAGAAGTCGCACCGATAACATTCCAGCAAGAATCATTCGAGAATGAAATCTATCAGTTGCCACCAATCGACCTCCTAACTCCAGCAAAACCAACTGACCAAAGCAAAGAATACGACCAGATCAAAGCGAACGCGCAAAAATTAGAGTCCACATTCGAAAGCTTTGGCGTGAAAGCAAAAATAACGCAAGTACATCTAGGCCCAGCGGTAACGAAATACGAAGTGCAACCATCTGTCGGCGTGAAAGTAAGTAAAATCGTTGGTTTAAGTGATGATATTGCCTTGGCACTCGCCGCTAAAGATATCCGCATTGAAGCGCCAATCCCAGGAAAATCGGCTATCGGGATAGAAGTCGCCAATCAAACGGTCGCTATGGTGGCACTCCGTGAAGTGTTGGAGAACAATCCAAACGACCGACCTGATGAGAAGTTACAAATCGCCTTAGGGCGCGATATTTCTGGTGATGCCATTGTCGCAAACCTAGACAAAATGCCACATATGCTAGTTGCAGGTGCGACGGGTAGTGGTAAGTCTGTATGTATTAACGGTATTATCACAAGTATCCTTTTACGAGCGAAGCCACATGAAGTGAAAATGATGATGATTGATCCCAAAATGGTTGAACTAAATGTGTACAATGGTATTCCACATTTACTAGCCCCCGTCGTAACCAATCCCAAAAAAGCTGCCCAAGCATTACAAAAAGTAGTATCCGAAATGGAGCGACGTTACGATTTATTTTCACATACAGGAACCCGTAATATGGCAGGCTATAACGCACATGTTCGCCAACATAACGAGCAAAATGAAGCGAAGCAAGCAGAACTCCCATTCATCGTTGTCATCGTTGACGAGTTGGCCGACTTGATGATGGTAGCTTCCAATGATGTCGAAGATGCCATTACTCGTTTAGCGCAGATGGCACGTGCCGCTGGAATCCATTTAATTATTGCCACACAACGTCCATCTGTAGACGTTATCACCGGTGTAATCAAAGCCAATATCCCGTCACGAATCGCTTTTGCCGTATCTAGTGCGATTGATTCGCGAACAATCTTGGATATGGGAGGCGCGGAGAAGCTACTCGGCCGTGGTGATATGCTTTTCCTACCAGTTGGAGCAAGCAAACCGGTTCGAATTCAAGGTGCCTTTCTGTCAGATCAAGAAGTAGAGGACATCGTATCTTTCGTTGTTGCGCAACAAAAAGCACAGTATAACGAAGAAATGATTCCCGATGAAGTTCCTGATGTAGCAGACGAAGCAGAAGATGAATTGTATGACGAAGCTGTAGAACTCGTTCGCGAAATGCAAACAGCCTCCGTCTCGATGTTACAACGGAAATTTCGCATCGGCTATAATCGCGCTGCCCGAATCATCGATGAAATGGAACAACGCGGCGTGGTCGGTCCACATGAAGGTAGTAAACCGCGCCGAGTTAACATCACTGATACCCCGGAATAGGCTTAGCGTGGCGACAAATGCTCATTTTGTTGGAACTGTTCGACGTGTAACGAGTTACAGTTCCAATATAAGCGTGAACGAAGTAAAGGATTAGAAAACGGGCATTTGCCCCCACGCTGATGTTCAGAGACACGGACAGGGTTTTCATTTGAAATAAAAATAAGACGCAGGCCAAATTGCAGGTCCTGCGTCTTATTTTTAAAACAATTCATCTATTTGTGTTTTAATTTCTGCGTGATGGTGGTCGTATTTTTTTTTCTGTGCGGGCTAATAATTCATCAAAGAAAGCAGGTAACTTTGCTTCGCTTAATTCTACGCCTTCAGCAGTAATTCCGCCTTTCGTAGCCACGCGCTTGATCAATGAATCGAATGTGTAACCTTGTTCTGCCAATAATTTTGCCGTACCAGCTAATGAATGGCTAATCATTTGGAAAATCTCTGCTTCTGCCAAATCTGATTTACGAACGGCAGCTTGTACGAATTGTTCAAAAATCGCTGCGATAAAGCCCGGAGAAGAACTCGTCAGGTCACTTGCTAAATCGATGTTTTCCTCGGGGACTTCCATAACTGAACTGAACGTTCCTAGCATATCCGAAAGCCAGGTCTGATTTTCGGCTGAAACATTCGCCCCATGGTTCACCAAGCTTGTCCCGATACCAACAGAAGTTGTTAAAGAAGGAATTAATTTACTAAACTGCACTTGATTCGACACGTGAGCCAAATCTGCGACGCTCACACCAGCTGCAATCGAAATCACATGTTTATCCGCTGACAGTGAATCTTTTGCATCCAATAAAACTGGCAAAACACCAAGTGGTAAGACACAAATAAATGTATGCGTAGCTTTCTCAAACACTTCTTGGCTCGTTGCCGCAATTGTCAACTCAGGGAATAAATCATGCATTTCCTGCAATTTGTCATTCGCCGAACGAGCGTATACAATAATGTCTGAAGCTGCCACATCTGAATGCGCCAAAAATTGACGTGTCAATAAATCTGCCATGCTACCATAACCAATAAAACCAATCCTCATCTAAAATCATCTCGTCTCTAATTTAAAATTATGCGTTTCTTACACATAGTCCTATTATGCAAATCTTTTTTTCATCTGGCAAGCGTTATACATTCATAGAAGTGAGAATAGTCCGAATATATTTTGAATATTTATTTTAAGCTTCGATATTTATTTATTTGATTTTCCATGTTATATTAAACGTAGTTATAGTATCCGTTTTCAGGACCAACGCTTAGATACACCAAAAGGGGAACATAATTCATACATAATATCTAAATGTTCGTTTATAGGGTGCTAATAGCTATAATTTTATCTCTTGGGAGGGGTTTTAAGGTGAAAAAGCGTACATTTGCTTTAGCGCTATCTATGATTTTAGCGACAGGTGTTGTACTTAGCGCATGTGGATCATCAGATGACAGTAAGAAGAGTGGTGGAGGCAGTGATAAATTTACTGTGGCCATGGTAACCGATACTGGTGGGGTAGATGACCGTTCATTTAACCAATCAGCATGGGAAGGTTTACAGAAGTTTGGCAAAGCTAACGACCTTGAAAAAGGAACTGACGGATATAATTACCTACAGTCCGCTTCTGAAGCAGATTTTAAAACAAATTTAAACACAGCAGTTCGTAGTGGCTATGACCTTATTTACGGCATTGGCTACAAATTAAAAGATGCGATTGAAGATGTGTCTAAACAAAAACCCAAAAACCATTTCGCATTAGTAGATGACACAATCACGGACCGCGATAACGTTGTAAGCATTGGTTTCAAAGATAACGATGGTTCTTTCTTGGTTGGTGTAGTTGCTGGATTAACGACAAAAACAAATAAAGTTGGGTTTGTTGGCGGCGTTAAAGGTGCAGTAATTGATCGCTTTGAAGCTGGGTTCACAGAAGGTGTAAAAGCAGTTAATCCTAAAGCAGAAGTGAAAGTGCAATACGCGAATGATTTCGCAAAAGCAGATAAAGGACAACAAATCGCAGCTGGTATGTATAATGGCGGCGTAGATATTATTTTCCACGCGGCTGGCGCAACTGGTAATGGTGTGTTCGCGGAAGCTAAGAACTTGAAGAAAAAAGATCCATCACGTGCCGTTTGGGTAATCGGTGTTGACCGTGACCAATGGGACGAAGGTGCTGTCACTGCAAACGACGGCAAAGAATATAACGTAACATTAACATCTGAAATCAAACGCGTAGATATTGCAGTAGATGACTTAGCAACACGTGCAAAAGCTGGGGACTTCCCAGGCGGTGAGAAAATCGAATATGGTCTTGATAAAGATGCAGTAGGTCTTTCTCCAAGCCAAGATAACTTAACACAAGAAGTTCTAAAAAAAGTCGATGAGTACAAACAAAAAATTATCAATGGCGACATTAAAGTTCCAGAAAAACCTTGATGATGTCTTCCGATAAAAGCCGGTTTCTTCCGGCTTTTATTATGATTAATAGCTGAATGATTCATTAGTGATTATTTTTTTCGTTCGGTTTGTAAGCGTTTTTAGTCAACAGACCTGGGATTAATTTCGCACAAATTAGGTCAAAAAGCATATTTTTAAACTATTATCGCTTTTTTTACACTTTTTTTCAAAAAATGAATTGCATTACGACGCATTTCGAAATAGAATAAGGTGATGACTTTTTTATCAAACTACATATTTCAAAAACGCTAGGAGAAAAAGCGACTATTTTACATAGAATTCAGTCTTGTAAAACGGTTTACATCAAAAAAAGCAATGTGTCCATAAAGATGGATAACTAGTTGTATAAAGGGAGTGAGACAGTGGATTATGTTATTGAAATGTTAGGGATCAGAAAGGAATTTTCTGGGTTTGTGGCAAACGATAACATTACCTTGCAGCTAAAGCGTGGCGAAATTCATGCGTTGCTAGGTGAGAATGGTGCTGGAAAGTCAACACTGATGAATGTTTTGTTCGGACTTTATGAGCCTGATGGTGGCGAAATTCGCGTCAACGGTAAAACAGAAGCGATTCATAGCCCTAATAAAGCAAATGATCTCGGAATTGGCATGGTGCATCAACATTTTATGCTCGTTGATAAATTTACCGTTGCTGAAAATATTATTTTAGGAAAAGAACCTAGTAAATTTGGTGTCATCGAGAAAAAACAAGCCCTCGCTGAAATTCAAGCGATTTCGGATCGCTACGGATTGAAAGTAGATCCAAATGCAAAGATAAGCGATATTTCGATTGGTATGCAACAACGTGTTGAGATACTAAAAACCTTGTATCGCGGCGCAGATATTCTTATCTTTGACGAACCTACTGCCGTTTTAACACCGCAAGAAATAAAAGAGCTGATTTCGATTATGCGCACTTTGATTAAAGAAGGTAAATCGATTATCTTGATTACGCATAAACTAAAAGAAATTATGGATGTTTGTGATCGTGTAACGGTTATCCGTCGCGGTAAAGGCATGGGAACTGTAAACGTACCAGAAACGAATCCGCAAGAACTAGCGAATCTTATGGTCGGCCGCGAAGTTGTTTTCACAACAGAAAAAACACCGGCGAATCCTGGCAAAGATGTCCTAGAAGTAAAAGACCTGGTTGTTAAAGAAGCACGTGGTGTGGAAAGCGTTCGTGGACTTAACCTTACTGTCCGTGCTGGAGAAATCGTTGGTATTGCGGGCGTTGATGGTAATGGACAAAGCGAACTTATCCAAGCCATTTCCGGCCTCACAAAAACAACATCTGGCTCGATTCTTCTAAAAGGAGAAAATATTGAGAACAAAAAACCACGTCGCATTACAGAATCTGGCTTGGGTCACATTCCAGAAGATCGCCACAAACATGGCCTTGTACTCGAAATGTCACTTGGGGAGAATATCGCCCTACAAACATATTACAAAAAGCCGATTTCCAGTAAAGGCTTTCTGAATCATAAAGAAATGTATAGCTTTGCACGCAAACTAATAGAAGAATACGACGTGCGTACAAGTAGCGAATACGTAGCGGCAAAAGCATTATCCGGCGGTAATCAACAAAAAGCTATTATTGCTCGCGAAATCAGCCGTGATCCTGATTTTCTAATCGCAGCACAGCCAACACGCGGACTTGATGTCGGAGCTATCGAATTTATTCATAGACGCCTTATCGAGCAACGCGACGAAGGTAAAGCCGTTTTACTAATGTCTTTTGAGCTAGATGAGATTATGAATGTCAGCGATCGCATTGCCGTTATTTACGAAGGTAAAATTGTGGCTATCGTGAAGCCAGAAGAAACAACTGAGCAAGAACTTGGTCTGCTGATGGCGGGTTCAGGAAAAGCGGAAACGGGGGAGAAATCGCATGTCTAAAAAAATACAAGCCCTTGTTATTCCGATTACAGCCGTTATTCTCGGCTTGCTTTTCGGAGCACTCATCATGTTACTCTTTGGCTACAATCCTGTGGACGCTTACATTGCACTTTTCCAAGGGGCGTTTGGAGATTCTTTCTACTTAGGGGAAACAATTCGTCAAGCAACTCCTTATATTTTAGTCGGTTTATCCATCGCTGTTGCCTTTAAAGCCGGTCTTTTCAATATCGGTGCGGAAGGACAATTACTAATGGGCTGGATCGGTGCCGTTTCTGTCGCTCTTTCTTTTGATGGATTAAGCAAATGGATTCACTTACCAATGGCCCTGCTTGCTGGTATCCTCTTTGGTGCCGTATGGGCGTTCATTCCAGGGATTTTAAAAGCAACTCTACGCGTGAACGAAGTAATCGTAACCATTATGCTGAACTATACCGCTCTTTATATTTTCAATTATATCGTTCAAAACATTTTAACAGACCAATTGGACAAAACAAAAGAAATTCCTGCCTCTGCATCACTGCAATCTCCATTTTTGCAAGAGATGACACAATACTCCTCGCTTCACTGGGGGATTTTAATCGCTGTTGGTTGCGCGCTTATTATGTGGCTCGTTATTGACAAGACAACATTCGGTTATGAACTGAAGTCAGTTGGTTTTAACCAAAACGCCTCTAAATATGCTGGTATGAGCGTCGCGAAAACCATCGTGATTTCGATGATTATTGCTGGTGGCTTGGCTGGTTTAGCAGGCGCGATGGAAGGGCTTGGCAACTATGGAACAGCTTACGTCTTGCCAACATCACCAGGTACTGGTTTTGATGGGATTGCCGTTGCACTTCTAGGTGGTAACTCACCAATTGGCATTATCTTCTCCGCGATTTTGTTCGGAGCATTAAAAGTAGGATCGCTCAACATGCCTGCTGTTGCTGGAGTTCCAAATGAGTTAGTAAACGTGGTTATCGCGCTTATTATCTTCTTTGTAGCATCCAGTTACATTATTCGCTGGGCAATGGATAAATTTGCGAAGAAGGGAGCGAAAACAAAATGATTTCAACGTTAGCGATTATTGTTTCTAGTACATTGTTAATGGCTGGACCGCTCATTTTTACGGCGCTCGGCGGCGTTTATTCAGAAAGAGCCGGAGTTGTTAATATCGGACTCGAAGGTATGATGATTATGGGAGCCTTCTCATCCATCGTATTTAACTTAACATTTGCACATGTTTTTGGTGATTGGACGCCTTGGATTGCTCTTTTTGCGGGTATGTTTATTGGCGGGCTATTCTCATTGGTACATGCTGTAGCAACGATTAATTTCCGCGCAGATCACGTGATTAGTGGTGTGGCGATTAACTTTTTAGCATTGGGTATTTCATTATTCCTTGTCAAAGTATTTTATGATAAGGGGCAAACGGATCAAATCAAATATTATTTCGGTAAACCAGATATTCCAGTCCTAAAAAATATTCCAGTAATCGGCGATATTTTCTTCAAAAACGTTCCAGTTATGAGTTATGTCGCGATTTTAGTGGCGATAGCTTCTTGGTTTATTATTTACAAAACGAGATTCGGTCTGCGTCTTCGTTCTGTTGGGGAACATCCTCTAGCGGCGGATACAATGGGAATCAAAGTTCGCTGGATGCGATATCAAGGGGTTATCATCTCTGGTATTCTAGGTGGGCTTGGTGGTGCTGTTTACGCCCAATCATTTACGCTAGACTTCGGTCATGCAACGATTTCAGGACAAGGGTACATGGCACTTGCCGCGATGATTTTTGGTAAATGGAACCCGCTTGGCGCAATGGGTGCTGCAATCTTCTTCGGATTTGCGCAGTGTTTGAGCATTATCAGTGGTCAATTACCATTCTTCAGCGGTATCCCAGATGTTTACCTACAAATAGCGCCTTACGTTCTAACCATCTTAGCACTTGTTGGACTTATCGGTAAATCCGAAGCTCCAAAAGCAGATGGTATCAACTATATTAAAGGAAAATAAGGCGAAAACATTCGAGGTTTGGATAAAACTCAAGATAAAGCGAAATCATCTATCCCGTTACTTTGGGTAGGATGGAAAATTTCGCTTTACACAAATCGAGCGCTTGTCGCCGATTTACTTGGGTTATGTCCCGAACTCGGATGTTTTTCTTTGTGTAGATATGCAGGTATACGGTACAATATACAGAGCTTAGGAAAATAAGGAGGGATTTTTTTATGACGACTCAAAAACAGGAATACAAAGAACAAATCGGTGCGGTTCAACTCACACTTATTCCTTCTGATAAATACAAATCCAATAAAATTGTTTTTAAAATTCAGAGCGCCACTTGATCGGGCGACATCTACAAAGCGGGCCTTGCTTGCGGCATTACTTGAAACAAATACGAAGAAATATCCAACACAAACAGCTTTTCGCAAAGAGTTAGCGAGTCTTTACGGTGCGAATTTCTATACTTCCGTGGATAAAAAGGGCGATGAGCATGTGCTTACTGCTGTATTAGACATGGTGGATGGTCAGTTCGTTCCTGATGGTGACGGTTTATTAGGACAAGCCTTTACATTATTACAAGAAATTCTTTTCCAACCAAATGTGACAGACGGAGCTTTTCATGAAGCAACGGTAGCGCGTGAGAAAGAAAATTTAGCACAACGACTAGAAAGTGTCTACGATGACAAAATCCGCTATGCTAATAAACGCTTGACGGAAATCATGTTTGCTAATGAGAATTTCAAATACGGAGCCGCTGGTGTTTTAGAAGACATTCCTGCTATTACAGGCGCGGAGTTGTTTGCGTATTACCAACAGCTTTTAGCAGAAGACACGATTGACTTGTTTATTTGTGGCGATGTGGCGAAAGAAGAAGTTATCCCACACGTAAAAGCTTTACCATTTATCGACCGCGCGTATCGTCCGATTGAAGCGCCTGAACTGGTTCATCCAAAAGAAGTCAATACAGTAAAAGAAAACCAACCAATTAATCAAGGAAAACTAGTACTTGGCTACCGCACAAACATTTTGTTCGGCGATGACGCTTACGTTCCATTACAATTAGCAAACGGTTTGTTAGGTGGATTCTCCAACTCTAAAATTTTTATCAACGTCCGCGAAAAAGCGAGTCTTGCTTATTATGCACACAGTAGGTTGGACTCATTCCAAGGTTTCATGCTCATTTCTGCAGGAATCGATGAGAAAAACTACGAGCAGGCGTTAGCCATTATCAAAGAACAAGTAACGGCGATGCAAGCTGGTGATTTCACTGAGGAAGAACTTGCGCAAACAAAAGCAATGCTAACCAATCAATTACTAGAAGCAAACGACCAAGCGCAGGGTCTAATCGAGTTGGCGTACAATAACACATTGAAACAAGCGAATCTCGACTTACCGAACTGGTTAAAACGCATTTCCGAAGTAACGAAAGAAGAAGTTGTGAAGGCAGCGGCATCCTTTGAACTTGACACCATTTATTTCTTAAGCAAAGGAGCGGATTCACATGCATAAACAAAGCTTTGATCAATTAAAAGAAGCCGTTTACCACGAAACACTAGATAACGGTTTGCAAGTATATGTCTTACCGAAACATGGATTCAGTAAAACATTTGCGATTTTCACAACGAATTATGGTTCGATTGACAACGAATTCGTACCACTTGGTCAAGATACCTTTACACGTGTTCCAGACGGCATCGCGCATTTCCTAGAGCACAAATTATTTGAAAAAGAAGATGGCGATGTCTTTTTCAAATTTGGCGAAAAAGGAGCTTTTACAAATGCCTTCACGTCATTCACTCGTACCGCTTATTTGTTTTCTAGCACATCAAATGTCGAAGAAAACCTAGAAACTTTAGTGGACTTCGTACAAGAACCATATTTTACAGAAGAAACTGTCGAAAAAGAAAAAGGTATTATTGGTCAAGAAATCCAAATGTATGATGACGATGCTGATTTTCGCGTCTATTTCGGTGCAATTGAAAACATGTACCACCATCATCCGGTAAAAATCGACATTGCTGGTACTATCGAATCTATCGCCGATATTAATAAGGACTTGCTATATCTTTGCTACAACACGTTCTATCATCCAAGTAATATGATTTTATTTATCGTTGGTAACGTAGATCCAGAACGAGCGATTGACCAAGTCCGTGCCAATCAGGCCAAGAAGACTTTCGCGCCTGCAAAAGCTATCGAACGACATTTCCCAGACGAACCAAAATCCGTTGCCGTTCCTAAAAAGACATTGAAGTTCCCCGTCCAAATCGCTAAAAACCTAGTTGCGATTAAAGAAGATATCGGTTTGCTACGCGGCAAAGAAGCCGTACAACACGAAATGACAGGCGATATTATGTTAGAACTACTTTTTGGTACAACATCTGCGGCTTATTTAGATTTATACGACCAAGGTATTATTGACGATACGTTCGGTTTTGATTATAGTTTACAAGACAGCTTCTCTTTCGTACTCATCGGTGGTGATGCGAAAGATCCTGATTTACAAGAATCAAAAATCAAAGAAACATTGGAAAATGCGATTCAAACTGGTTTTAACGAAGCCGATTTAGAACTGATTAAACGCAAGAAAATGGGGCAGTTCTTGCGCTCGTTGAATTCCCCTGAATTTATTGCGAATCAATTTTCACAGTATATTTTTGAAGAAGCGTCACTGTTTGATATTTTGCCTATGATTGAAGCTATTACCGTTGCTGATGTCGAGAACTTTTTGAAACGCATTTATTTAGAAGACCGAGTAACAACGTTCCAAATCATTCCGGAATAAAATCTTGGTAAATTTTCAACAAAATAAATGGCAATTATGGTTAAGTCATGCTATGATGAAAGAAATGGATAGAAGGAGTTTGCCGTCTTGATGCAAGATACGAAATACGCGCTAATTACTGGAGCGAGTGGAGATATAGGAAAAGAAATCGCGTTATCGCTTGCGAAACAAGGTTATCACCTATATTTACATTATTATCGTAACGATGCCGCCATAAAGTTACTTCAAGAAGCGTTACGACATTTCGATGTGGACATTATCCCTATTCAAGCTGATTTTACTAATTCTGAAGCTATTGCAACATTGCAAGAATCTATTTTTCAAGTAGATGTTTTTGTACATGCGGCAGGTACTAGTTATTATGGCTTGTTTCAAGATATGCCTGAACTAGAAATGAAGCATTTATGGGATATCCATATGCATGTTCCAATGCAACTATTGCAGGTTTTGCTTCCAAAGTTGCAAAGGAGCACGGCTGGACGAATTATTTTTATTAGTTCCATCTGGGGAGAAGTTGGGGCAGCGATGGAAGTGGCTTATTCGGCTGTAAAGGGAGCGCAGATTGCTTTTTGTAAAGCTTTGGCGCAAGAAATAGCCTTATCAGGTACAACCGTCAATGTAGTATCTCCTGGAATGGTAGATACAAAGATGAATCAGCTATTTAGTAAAGAAGAGAAGTCCGCACTGTTAACCGAAATTCCACTGAATCGTTTTGCAAAGTCGGAAGAAGTTGGGAAAGCTGTTGCTTTTTTGGTGAGCGATGGCGCGCGTTACATGACAGGACAGACACTGCGACTAAACGGCGGCTGGTTTATGAGGTAAGAAAAGATTTTATAATGGTAGGTGTTTAAAATTGACCGAACTAGGTGAGAAACTCAAACAAGCAAGGCATGCAAAAGGACTGAGCCTTGACGATCTACAACAAATAACAAAAATTCAAAAACGCTACCTTGTCGCAATTGAAGAAGGTAACTACGCAGTAATGCCAGGAAAATTTTATGCGCGCGCTTTTATTAAGCAATATGCAGAAGCAGTTGATTTAAACAGCGAAGAACTTTTCCAAGAATTTGAGAACGAGGTACCCGCAACAAGCCAAGAAGCGACGGTGAACGAACAGATTACCCGAGCGCAGCAACGCCGTGCACCACTTGCGGCAAGCCAGCCAAGCAATGATAATCCGCATAAAGCACACTCTGTTTTTGGGCTTATGCCTAAGATTTTGATTGGACTCTTTATTGTTATTATCGGTTTCGTTATTTGGTATTTCGCAATTTACAGTGCTGGTGGATCTGGCAACGAAGTAAAAACAACAACAGACAGCGACCAAACAGTGAAAGTAGATGATTCAACAAAAGGAAGCTCCGACACGAAAGACAAAGATACAACAACGAAAAAAGATACGACAAAAAAAGACACAACAACAGAATACAAAAAAAAAGAGGAACCTAAAGAAAAATGGAAATCAAAACTGAAACATCTGGTAGTGCTTCGACATATACTGTCTCCAATGCTGATAAATTAGCATTAACATTTGTCGTATCAGGTGGGGAAAGTTGGATTCAAGTAACCAATGCAAGCGGTTCTAGTCTTTTCGGCGGACTAATTGCTGACGGTGAAACCAAAACCATCGATTTAGCAGGCAGTAAGTCGGCGAAAGTAACAATCGGAAATGCAACGCCTGTGACTTTCAAAATCAATGATCAAGTTGCTGATTTAGCAAAAGATGCGATAACACAGAAATTAACGATTAATCTTACAGATTCAACAAGTACAGATACTGGAACTTCTTCTAGTAGCGCACAATAAGTAAGGATTTTACAGCGTGGTGATGAATGTACCTAATCGATAGGCATTCGTTGTCACGCTGCATTACATACTTTTTTAGAAATGGGGATAAATAAATGAATTTGCCTAATAAAATAACGGTTGCTCGGATTATTTTGATTCCGATTTTCGTAATTCTTTGTGTGGCGCCACTTGGTCTTGGCACGGTAACATGGCTTGATTCTACAATACCAGTATCGAATGTTATTGCTGCAGTGATTTTCATTGTAGCCGCTTTAACAGACTGGTTTGATGGACATTTAGCACGGAAGCATAATTTGATTACCAACTTCGGTAAATTTGCCGATCCATTAGCAGATAAATTACTCGTAGCGGCCGCTTTTATCGTTCTGGTAGAGCAGCATATCGCACCTTCTTGGGTAGTTATCATTATCATCAGCCGTGAGTTCGCTGTAACAGGATTGCGCTTACTACTTGTCGAAGGTGGCGAAGTCATGGCGGCAGGTCAGCTTGGCAAAATTAAAACATTCACCCAAATGATTGCTATCCCGTTGATGTTACTACATAACTGGCCCTTTGAATGGAGCGGGATTCGTATCGATTTGATTTTCCTTTATGTATGTGCTTTCTTCACTGTTTGGTCAGGTTGGGATTATTTCTACAAGAACCGAAATATTTTTAAAGGATCAATGTAACTTTCATTATGCGCACCGCTAATTTAGCAGTGCGTTTTTTATTTGCTTAGACTCAACTATTCGTAATTTGGAGGAAGAAGTTGTAGTATAGAGAAGTGAAAGGACGTGTTGTCAATGCGTAGTGCAGAAATTATTGCAGTAGGAACAGAACTATTATTAGGGCAAATTGTGAATTCAAATGCCGCATTTCTATCGAAAGAACTCGCAGAATGTGGTGTCTACGTTTATTATCATACAGTCGTCGGCGATAATCCAGAACGCTTGCAGCAAATTATTGAAATCGCTGAGAGCAGAAGTGATATCTTGATTTTTACAGGTGGCCTTGGACCAACGGAAGACGACATTACGAAACAAATTCTAGCGAAGTATTTATCGAAAGAAATTGTATATGACGACATACATTTACAGAAAATCGAAGCTTATTTTGCCACAAGAAATGACACTATGTCTGAAAACAATAAGAGACAAGCAGAAATCATCGAAGGTTCCACTGTTTTGATGAATGATTTCGGTTTCGCGGCGGGAATGGTATTTCAACAAAAAGCGCATACATATATGCTTTTGCCGGGTCCACCTTCTGAAATGCAACCAATGTTCGTGCAATATGCCAAACCTGTATTATTACGCCAAAATGATGCTGAAAATTTAATTTTAGAGTCGAAAGTTCTGCGCTTTTTCGGTATTGGGGAATCCAAGCTAGCTGATGATTTAAAAGACTTAATTGCCACACAAACAAATCCAACAATCGCAACCTACGCTGGAGAAAATGAAGTAACTATCCGAATGACGGCCTCCGCCAATTCCCGCGAGGAAGCATTACGATTAATCGCGGAGACAGAGGAAGAAATAATCAAGCGTGATGGTGCTTATATATACGGCACAGGAGAGGTTACACTGGTCGATTTGGTGATTCAACAGCTAATGGATGCCGACATGACGATTTCTGCAGCAGAGAGCCTTACAGCAGGTCTCTTCCAGGCGGAACTAGCGGGTACGACAGGTGTTTCAAAAATTTTCAAAGGTGGCGTCGTGACATATAGCAATGAAATGAAGCAAACACTGTTACACGTATCTTCCGAAACGATTGAAAATAAAGGAGTTGTCAGTCAAGCATGTGCTATGGAAATGGCCGACAATGTCCGTAGCATTTGCCATACAGATATCGGCATTAGTTTTACTGGAGTAGCTGGCCCAGAATCACTAGAAGGCCATCCGGTAGGAACTGTTTGGATTGGACTTAGCATCGTTGGAAAACCGACGCTTGCCTATCGTTATGTCTTCCAACGCGACCGTAATTACAACCGGCGCCGAGCTGTGAAAGAAGGTTTTGCGCTCATTAAAGCATTTTTGGATGAAAAAACAAATAAAACCTCTAAATAAGGGGTTGAAATACGCTGTTTTATTCCTAAAAAAAGATTAGACGAATCCTTCTAAACCCGCTATAATAAAGGCATCAAGACAAAATGATAGTTAGGCATGTCGGACGTCCAATTTTCATGCGAAATAGCTGTTTTTAAAAAACGCGAACAAATATTCGCTTTTTGCTTGTATATCTCTAAAAAATAAGGTATAGTATCTATAGGCAATAAAAACAGCAGGAAAACAGAGTGCTGTTTTTATAGAAAATAGATAGTATAGATAAAGACTAGGAGGCAATAATGTGAGTGATCGTCAAGCGGCCTTAGATAGATCAGGCTTTAAAACAAATTGAGAAACAATTCGGTAAAGGTTCCATTATGAAATTAGGAGAGCAATCAGACCATAACATTTCCACAATTTCTAGTGGCTCTCTAGCATTAGATATCGCACTTGGAGTAGGAGGATACCCACGAGGCCGTATTATCGAAGTCTACGGCCCAGAGAGTTCAGGTAAAACAACAGTTGCCTTACACGCTATTGCAGAAGTCCAAGCGCAAGGCGGAACAGCAGCATTTATTGATGCTGAGCATGCATTGGATCCAGCATATGCGAAGAATTTAGGTGTTAATATCGATGAATTGTTGTTATCACAGCCAGACACGGGAGAGCAAGCATTAGAGATTGCAGAGGCACTTGTACGAAGTGGTGCTGTTGACATCCTAGTTATTGACTCTGTTGCGGCATTAGTTCCACGTGCGGAAATCGAAGGCGAAATGGGTGATTCCCATGTCGGTTTGCAAGCGCGTCTTATGTCACAAGCATTGCGTAAACTATCAGGAGCGATTAATAAATCGAAGACAATCGCGATTTTCATTAACCAAATTCGTGAGAAAGTCGGCGTTATGTTTGGAAATCCTGAAGTAACACCAGGTGGACGTGCCCTTAAATTCTACTCTACTGTTCGTTTAGAAGTACGGCGTGCAGAGCAATTGAAACAAGGGACAGACGTTATCGGTAACAAGACGAAGATTAAAGTCGTGAAGAACAAAGTAGCGCCACCATTCCGCGTTGCTGAAGTTGACGTGATGTATGGTCAAGGTATTTCACGTGAAGGTGAGCTTGTTGATATGGCATCAGAAATCGATGTTATCAATAAGAGTGGTTCATGGTACTCTTATAATGGAGAACGCATTGGTCAAGGCCGTGAGAACGCGAAGCAATACTTGAAAGAGCATCCGGAAATCCGTGATGAAATCTCGCAACGTGTGCGTCAAGAGTACGAAATTGATGTGAAACCTAACATGCAAGAAGATACAGCACCAGAAGAATTTAACTTGCTAGACGAAGAATAAGATGAACCAGCCAAGGCTTGCATGCCTTGGCTGGTTTTCTAGTCATTTTTAGAACATTTTTTGATTCCGTTTACATCTTTTCGCTTTCCTTGACATTAGCGTCATAGAACTATAGAATTAAGTTGTATATTTTACATGTCAAAATGAAAAATACACGCTGTCAGGAATTGTTTTCTTGACAACCGACATAACCATTAAAAAGAATTGAATAGCAAAGGAGGTGTAAGGATGAACATCGTACTCATAATCATCTCCAGCTTGCTTTTCTTAATCGTCGGTCTAGTTGTTGGTTCTCTAATCTATAAATCAAGCTCCCAGCGAAAATTGGCAGCAGCCAGAGGTACAGCGGAATTAATCATGGAAGATGCAAAGAAAGAAGCAGAAACCTTGAAGAAAGAGGCGTTACTTGAAGGCAAAGAGGAGAATCATAAGTTACGTACTGAAATCGAAAATGAACTTCGTGGGCGAAGAGGGGAACTACAAAAATCAGAAAATCGCTTATTGCAAAGGGAGGAAAACCTCGACAGAAAAGATACTTCTTTAAGTAAAAGGGAAGCAACTCTTGAAAGAAAAGAGGAGAGTATCAGTAAACGTCAACAACATATTGAAGAAAAGGAAAGCAAAGTTGAAGAGATGATCGAGAAACAACAAGGTGAGCTAGAAAGAATATCTGCCCTTACGAAAGATGAGGCGAAGAACGTTATCTTAAACCAAGTGGAAGAAGAGCTAACACACGACACAGCTGTTATGGTGAAAGATTACGAAACACGTGCGAAAGAAGAGGCGGACAAGAAAGCGAAGAACATTCTTTCACTAGCAATCCAGCGTTCTGCTGCAGATCATGTTGCTGAGACAACAGTCAGCGTTGTGAACTTACCGAATGATGAGATGAAAGGGCGGATTATTGGTCGTGAAGGTCGTAATATCCGTACTCTTGAAACGCTTACAGGTATTGATTTAATTATTGATGATACGCCAGAAGCGGTTATTCTTTCCGGATTTGATCCCGTTCGTCGCGAAATCGCGCGCATTGCTTTGGAGAAACTCGTGCAAGATGGACGAATTCACCCCGCACGCATTGAAGAAATGGTGGACAAAGCTCGTAAAGAAGTCGATGAACATATTCGTGAAGTCGGAGAACAGGCGACATTTGAAGTTGGTATTCACTCCATCCATCCAGATTTAATCAAGATTTTGGGACGCTTACGCTACCGTACAAGTTATGGTCAGAACGTCTTAAATCACTCCCTTGAAGTTGCGAAACTTGCAGGAATTCTAGCGAGTGAACTTGGTGAAGATGTGACAATGGCAAAACGGGCTGGACTTCTTCATGATATTGGGAAGGCCATTGATCATGAAATTGAAGGTAGCCACGTTGAAATTGGTGTCGAATTAGCGACAAAATACAAAGAAAATGATATTGTCATTAATAGTATCGCTTCTCACCACGGTGACACAGAAGCAACCTCTGTTATTGCTGTATTAGTAGCAGCCGCAGACGCATTATCAGCTGCTAGGCCAGGCGCTCGTAGTGAAACATTGGAGAACTACATTCGCCGTCTTGAGAAATTAGAAGAGATTTCCGAGTCTTATGAAGGTGTTGAGAAATCTTACGCCATTCAAGCTGGACGTGAGGTACGTATCATCGTAGAACCTGATTCTATTGATGATTTGGCGTCGTACCGCCTAGCACGAGACATTAGAAAACGGATTGAAGAAGAATTAGAATACCCTGGTCACATCAAGGTGACCGTTATACGTGAAACTCGCGCAGTCGAATACGCGAAGTAATCACTAGGAACGCGTAGCTAGCCATATCGGTAAGCTACGTGTTTTGTTTTCCTCGAAATTTTGCTATAATATTGGGAAGCCTTTATGTAAGGAGTTGGACGCAATGCAAACATGGAAAATCAGAAATTTTGAAAAAAATAATTATTCAGATGTGGCTCGTATTTATCAAGACGGGATTGATAGTCGGAATGCGACGTTTCAAAAAGAGGTGCCTACGTTTGAGGCGTGGGATGCGAAATATTTAGATGCATGTCGTTTTGTAGTAGTAGAGGACGGAACGGTAATTGGCTGGTCGGCGTTGCTGCCGTTCTCAGGGATGCCATCGTATCGTGGAGTTGCCGAGTTAAGTATTTATATTGATCCGAGCGCAGCGGGAAAAGGGATTGGTAGTGCTTTGATGGGGCATACGATTACGGAAAGCGAGAAGGCGGGCTTCTGGACGCTACAGTCCTTGATTTTTCCGGAGAATAAGGCAAGTATTGCGTTACATAAGAAATTTGGTTTTAAAACGCTGTGTGTGCATGAGAAGCTAGGTGAAATGGAAGGTGTTTTTCGAGATGTGGCCCTTTTAGAACGTCGAAGTTTGGTTGCTGGGAAATAGGACGGGTATTTTTTTACGTTTCGCGTTATAATAGTAGTGTATATAGAGAGTGAGGCGTAGTAATGGAATTATTATTTATTGGTGATGTTGTTGGCTCGATTGGACGAGATATGATTACGGAGTACTTGCCACAACTAAAGAAAGCGTACCGCCCAACGGTGACGGTCATTAATGGGGAGAATGCCGCTGCGGGACGGGGTATTACGGAGAAAATTTACAAACAGTTTTTAGAACAAGGAGCGAACGCGGTGACGCTAGGCAACCATGCGTGGGATAATCGCGATATTTTTGAGTTTATTGATGACGCAAAATATTTAGTGCGCCCAGCAAATTTCCCAGAAGGTACACCAGGCACAGGACTTGTTTTTATTAAGAGCAATCAGCTGGAAGTGGCTGTGATTAATATGCAAGGACGGGCATTTATGACAGATTTGGATGATCCGTTTCGCAAGATGGACGAGCTCATTGAAGAAGCTGCGGCTAGAACGAATATTATTTTTGTCGATTTTCATGCGGAGACGACGAGTGAGAAGCAAGCGATGGGTTGGTATGTTGATGGCCGTGTGACAGCGATTGTTGGGACGCATACCCATGTGCAAACATCAGATAATCGTATTTTACCGAAAGGGACAGCATATTTAACAGATGTTGGAATGACTGGTCCTTATGATGGCATTCTAGGAATGGACAAAGATGCTAGTTTGCGACGTTTCTTAACAGCGATGCCGACGCGTTTTGAAGTGCCTAAAGCGGGTCGTGGTTTGCTGTCGGGTTGTATGATTAGCATTAATGACACGACTGGACGTGCTTCCAAAATCGAGCGTATTTTAATTAACGAAGACCATCCGTTCACAATGTAAGCGAAGGAGGTTCCAATTTTGACATATCAAAAAGAAGCAATTATTGCTAAGGCGAACGAACTCAAGGAAGCGTTGCAAGCTACAGAAGCAGTGACTTTCTATCGCGCCGCCGAAGAAAAAATAAACACCAATCAAAAAGTAGCCGCAAAAGTTGGCTCCATCAAGAAATTACAGAAAGAAGCGGTAAACTTAGAACATTATCAAAAATTTGGTGCAGTCAAGCAAACTGAGGACAACATTGACGCGTTGATGGCTGAAATTGACCATTTGCCAATTGTGCAGGAATTTAAACGTTCTCAAGAAGAGGCCAATGATTTGTTGCAGTCCATTACACGTGAAATTAGCCATAAAGTAACATCGGAATTAAAGAAATAAGTGAGAAACGGTGCGGCTATTTGGAATGCTGTATCGTTTCTTTGCTTCGCTTTTCTTCATGAATTCACTTATGCTATAATAAAGCGGAAGACTATATATACAAAGAGAAAAAGGGCTGATGAAAATGGCAACAGAAGTAACACCGATGATGAAGCAATACTTAGCGATTAAGGAAAATTATAAGGATGCTTTTCTATTTTTCCGATTGGGAGATTTTTACGAAATGTTTTTTGAGGATGCCATTCAAGCCTCGCAACTTTTAGAAATAACGTTGACGGCTCGCGCTAGTAATAGTGATAATCCGATTCCGATGTGTGGGGTGCCGTACCATTCTGCTGCGGGATATATTGATACATTGATTGAAAAAGGGCATAAGGTTGCGATTTGTGAACAAGTGGAAGATGCCAAATTGGCGAAAGGCATGGTGAAACGTGAAGTCGTACAGTTGATTTCTCCAGGAACGATGATGGAATCAAAAGGATTGAAGGAGAAAGAAAACAACTTTATTACGGCGGTTTTTCAGCATGAGGAGAAGGAATATGGGTTTGCTTACTGCGATTTGTCGACGGGCGAGCTGAAATCGACGGTGCTTCCGATGGGGGAAGATCGTTTACTAAATGAGTTGACGACACTTTCCGCGAAGGAAATGGTTGTTGGGATTGAATTTAGCGAGGCATTTCCAAAGGCAGTACGTGAACAGCTCGGCCTATTTATTTCGTATGAGAATAATAATGAATTGCCGGATGGCTATGAGTCGCTAGTGACGAACACGATTCATCCGATTGAGAAGAAAGCTATCGCCAAGTTATTAAATTATTTTATTGATACGCAAAAACGTGATTTGTCACATCTGCAAAAAACAGTTCATTATGAAACAAGCCAATATATGAAAATGGATTATTATTCGAAACGTAATCTGGAACTTTCTGAATCGATACGTGGAAAAGGAAAACAAGGGACATTATTATGGTTGCTGGATCAGACGAAAACCGCGATGGGTGGACGTTTGCTGAAGCAGTGGATTGATCGGCCGTTAATTCACTTGGATGCGATTAGGGCGCGCCAACAAGATGTGAACAGTTTTATTAATCATTATTTTGAGCGGATGGAATTGATGGAGCAGTTGAAGCAAGTGTATGATTTGGAACGACTTGCTGGACGTGTGGCTTACGGGAATGTAAATGCGCGTGATTTGATTCAGTTGAAACATTCGCTGTACCAAGTGCCGCTTTTGAAAGAGACCCTTAAGTCAATGAATCAGCCAAATTTGATGCGGATTATTGAGAGTATTGATCCTTGTGATACGCTAGCTGATGTTCTGGAACGCGCGATTAATACATCGCCGCCAATTTCGATTCGCGAGGGTGGCATTATTAAAGATGGCTACAATGCAGAGTTAGATACATATCGAGACGCCAGCCGTAACGGAAAAACGTGGATCGCGGAGCTCGAACAGCAAGAACGAGCATTGACGGGCATTAAATCACTAAAAGTCGGCTTTAATCGTGTTTTCGGCTACTATATCGAAGTGACAAAGGCCAACATCGCAGCACTTCCGGAAAACCGCTATGAGCGCAAACAAACACTTACCAATGCCGAGCGTTACATCACGCCCGAACTAAAAGAAAAAGAACGACTCATTTTAGATGCTGAAGAAAAGAGTATGGAATTAGAATACACATTGTTCATTCAAGTACGCGAGACAGTCAAACAATACATCGAACGCCTGCAACATTTAGCGAAAGTTATTAGCGAGATTGATTGCCTCCAAAGTTTTGCGAATATCAGTGAAAATAATCATTTTGTCAAGCCAGAAATGAACAAAACGGGCGAACTAGAAATTATTCAAGGACGCCATCCGGTTGTGGAAAAAGTGATGGGCGCGCAAAGTTATGTTGCTAACGACTGTATGATGGATAATAACCGCAATATGTTATTGATTACAGGACCAAATATGTCTGGTAAAAGCACGTACATGCGACAAATTGCCTTGACTGCGATTATGGCGCAGGTCGGTTGTTACATTCCTGCCGAACAAGCAACACTACCAATTTTCGATCAAATTTTTACGCGGATTGGTGCGGCCGATGATTTAATTGCTGGGCAAAGTACGTTCATGGTGGAAATGTTAGAAGCTAGAAATGCTATTGCGAATGCGACTTCACAAAGCTTGATTTTATTCGATGAAATCGGTCGTGGAACAGCAACTTATGATGGTATGGCATTGGCGCAAGCCATTATTGAACACATTCACGAAGAAGTTCATGCTAAAACATTGTTCTCAACGCACTACCACGAACTGACCATTTTAGACGAAACATTAACTGGTATGCATAATGTTCATGTTAGTGCTGTTGAAGAAAATGGCAAAGTCGTCTTCTTGCACAAAATCGAGAATGGACCAGCCGACAAAAGCTATGGCATTCATGTTGCCGAACTGGCGAATTTACCAGCCAAACTCATCAATCGTGCACGCGATATTCTCGAACAATTAGAAAGCTCTGAAGAAAAAATTATCGTTCCAGCAGAAAAAGCGCGCGTTCCTGAATTACAAGAAGAAGTCCAACTATCGATGTTCCCAATCGAAGAAAAAAACGTACGTACAAAGCAAGAACAATCACTCATCAAGCTTATTAAAAACATTGATTTAATGCACATGACACCAATGGACGCGATGGCAACACTATACGATTTACAGAAAAAAGTGAAACAATAGAAAGCAAGGTGGAGTCAAATGCCTAAAATAATCGAACTAACTGATGCCTTATCCAATAAAATAGCAGCCGGTGAAGTAGTAGAACGCCCAGCTTCGGTTGTTAAAGAGCTTGTCGAAAACGCAATCGATGCCCAAAGTACCGTTATTGATGTCTTAGTTGAAGAAGGTGGACTAAATAAAATCACAATTATCGATAATGGTATTGGTATCAGAGCAGAAGACGTTTCTGTTGCCTTCAAACGTCATGCAACAAGCAAAATCAAGAACGAACATGATTTATTTCGTGTTCATACACTAGGTTTTCGAGGAGAGGCTTTGCCAAGTATCGCATCGGTTTCCTATTTAGAGATGACAACGGCAACTGGTGATGGCGCCGGCACAAAAATCGTCGTAGAAGGCGGCAAAGAATTGGAAAAGCAAAATGCCCAAGCACGAAAAGGAACCGAAATACAAGTTTCTAATCTTTTTTTCAATACGCCGGCTCGTTTAAAATATTTAAAAAGCCTGCATACCGAGCTAGGCAATATTACAGACATTATGAACCGCTTGGCACTATCTCATCCCGAAGTAAGCTTTCGTTTTTCACATAACGGAAAAAGTCTACTGAAAACAAGTGGAAACGGTGACTTGCAACAAGTAATGGCATCTATTTATGGGCTTGCTGTGGCAAAAAAAATGATTCCGATTCAAGCCGAATCACTTGATTTCAAAATTAAAGGCTACGCAGCGCTGCCAGAGGTGAATCGCTCTAATCGCAATTACATTTCTACCATCGTGAACGGTCGCTTCATTAAAAACTACGCCTTAGTTCGCGCCATTCAAGAAGGCTATCATACCTTACTGCCTATTGGTCGCTTTCCCATTCTAGTTTTACAAATTGAAATGGATCCGCTTATCGTCGATGTCAATGTGCATCCAGCAAAACTTGAAGTCCGCCTAAGCAAAGAAGTCGAACTCGGCCAATTCATTGCAGACACACTCAAAACCGCATTCCATAAAGAACAACTCATCCCAGACGCGACACTTTCCAAACGACAAAAAATAGCTTCCGAACAGTTAGCTATCAATTTTGACGGAGAAGAAAAGGTGAAGACCAATGAAGAAGTGAAAGAAGCACCACAGAATGATGCACCAACCTACCAACATACCTATACAAAACCAGACTTACCAACAAGTGCCGATTTACCTGACGAACCACCACTGTTTATCAATGAAGAACTGGCTAGCTACGATGTAACACCAGCAATAAAAGCCGCCGAACAAGAACCACAAAAAGAACGCATGCCAAAAATGTATCCCGTCGGGCAAGTCCACGCAACCTATATCGTGGCGCAGAACGAAACAGGTATGTATTTAATCGATCAACACGCAGCGCAAGAACGCATCAAATACGAATTTTTCCGTGAAAAAATCGGGGAAGTGGATCGCGAGTTACAACAACTACTCGTCCCAATCGTGCTGGACTTTTCAACCGATGAATTTATCAAATTACGCGATCAAAAAGCGAAACTAGAAGAAGTAGGCGTTTTTCTTGAGAATTTTGGACAAAACAGCTTTATTATTCGAGAGCATCCGACATGGCTTCCAAAAGGCGAAGAAGAAAGCACCTTACGCGATATTTTGGATGAAGCCTTGCAAAAGCCGCAAATCAGCATTCATAAATTACGTGAAGACGCGGCGATTATGATGAGTTGTAAGAAGTCGATTAAAGCTAATCATTATTTAACACAAGAAGACATGGAGACATTATTGGATACATTGCGCGAAGCAAGCGATCCGTTCACATGCCCGCACGGTCGTCCAGTCATTATTCATTACTCCACCTACGAATTAGAAAAAATGTTCAAACGCATTATGTAATGAAGGAGCGAAAAAAATGTCGTTTAATGGTCAAACTATCATACCAGCCGCGCATAATCACCGAGACGTCGAGAAAATTCTTAGCTTAGATGCGGAGTACATGGTGATGTTGGAAACCCAAGTCGGGCAACTCAAATCACTCATCAACTTAGCAGCTTCTGGCGGTAAAAAAGTATTGTTGCATGCCGACTTAATCAATGGCTTAAAAAACGATGAATATGCCGTCGATTTCCTATGCCAAGAAATTCGTCCAGCAGGTATTATTTCCACACGAGGCAATGTCATTATAAAAGCAAAACAAAATAAAGTCATCGCGATTCAGCGCCTGTTTATGTTAGATTCAAGTGCCTTTACAAAAGGAACTGCACTCGTCCAAAAAGCAAAGCCGGATTTTATTGAACTATTACCAGGCATTTTGCCAACGATGGTCGAACAAATGACAGAAATGCTTCACATCCCTGTTATTGCAGGAGGCCTTATCACGTCGCACCAACAAGTAGATGACATTTTAGCGGCAAAAGCAACAGCGATTACGACATCTCAAAAATCACTTTGGAAATGAGGGATTAAGCATGGGAAAAATTGTTGTTATTGGAAGCATTAATGTGGATATTTCTACTGAACTAAATGACTTACCACAGATTGGTGAGACGATAAAGGGAAGCAATGTCAGTATTTCGCCTGGGGGTAAGGGCGCTAATCAAGCAGTCGCAGCGGCAAAACTTGGTGGCGATGTCATGATGGTCGGTATGATTGGCGAAGATGCCTTTGGAGCAGACGCTTTAGCAAACTTAAACAGTCATTGTATTGATGTAACCAATGTCTGGACAGCCTCTGAAACGACTGGATTGGCGATGATTTTGCGCGAAAATGGCGACAATCGTATCATCGTAGCTTCAGGTGCAAATAATGCGTGGCCAGTCGATTTACCCCTGGAAACAATTATTGCCAATGCTTCCATCTTGTTACTACAGAACGAAATTCCATTCGTAGTTACTGAAAAAGCAGTAAACATTGCAAATCTCTATAATGTTCCAATCCTTTTTGACCCGGCACCAGTTGATCACTTTCCACTTTCTTTTTTACGAAAAATCACGTACTTGACACCTAATGAAACAGAATTTAAGCAGCTTCCCGAAGACTTACTCCAAGCAGAAACAAAAGCAGTACTTGTGACACAAGCAAAACATGGGGTAGAAATTCATGACGAGACAGGTATTACACATGTGCCTGCATTTCCAGTTGATACTGTTGATTCAACAGGAGCAGGGGATACATTCAACGGTGCTTTTGCAGTTGCGCTTGCATCTGGGAAAAATGTGCAAGGCGCTGTGACATTTGCCAATCAAGCAGCTGCACTCAGCACAACTAAAATTGGTGCTCAAAAAGGCATGCCAAAATTAAATGAGATAAAAGACTAATTTCAATGTCGTGGTTAGTCTTTTTTCTATGTATCGACACTGATTTAATACAGAATACTAACTATCAATCTGTATTATAACAATAGAATCGTTTTTCAATAGTACAGCAATATTACAATATGTCAAATAAATTATTTTTATTTTTTTTATGATAGCTATAATAGACTAACAAACATTGTGATACCAATCACTTGGCGTTATGAAAGTAATGAAAGTGCTTTATTTCATTTGAAAAATAATAAAATTTTTATGTGAAAACTGTAGCATTATTTTTAAATTGTGGTATGATAACAGTATAAGAAGTTACTAGGGTAGCTTTGCTCAATATTTAACGCTCATAAACGAACAATTGAAACGTAGGAGGTTTCCGAAATGAAAGAACAATGGTTTGAATTCACAGGTGGTAATTGGGAAAACGAAATTGATGTAAGAGACTTTATCTTGAAGAACTACAGATTATATGAAGGTGATGACACTTTCCTTGCAGGCCCTACTGATGCAACAACGCAATTATGGGATCAAGTAATGGATTTGACAAAGCAAGAGCGGGAAAACGGTGGCGTTCTGGATATGGATACAAAAATCGTATCAACGATCACATCACACAATCCTGGATACTTAAACAAAGATTTAGAAACAGTAGTTGGTGTGCAAACGGATGAACCATTCAAACGCTCACTACAACCATTTGGCGGCATTCGTATGGCAGAGCTTGCATGCGAAGCCTATGGTTACAAAGTAGACGAAGAAATTTCACACATTTTTAGAGATTGGCGTAAAACGCATAATCAAGGTGTTTTCGATGCCTATAATGATGAAATGCGTGCTGCTCGTAAATCAGGAGTTATTACAGGCCTTCCAGATGCTTATGGTCGTGGCCGTATCATCGGTGACTATCGTCGTGTAGCTTTATACGGTGTGGATCGCCTAATTGAAGACAAGAAGAACGATCTTAAAAACACTGGACTTCGCACAATGAGCGATGATATCATTCGCTTACGTGAAGAACTAAATGAACAGATTCGTGCATTAGGCGAATTAAAACAATTAGGAGCACAACATGGTTTTGATATTTCTAAACCTGCAGTAACAGCCCAAGAAGCTTTCCAATGGTTATACTTCGGTTACCTTGCAGCAATTAAAGAACAAAATGGTGCAGCAATGAGTTTAGGTCGTACATCTACATTCCTTGATATCTTCGTAGAACGTGATCTTCGCAATGGTGTTCTAACAGAAGAACAAGCACAAGAAATCGTGGATCACTTCATCATGAAACTACGTCTTGTGAAATTCGCACGTACACCAGATTACAATGAATTATTCTCTGGAGATCCAACGTGGGTAACAGAATCAATCGGTGGTATTTCAGAAGAAGGCGCACCACTTGTTACGAAGAACTCATTCCGTTTCTTGCACACATTAAACAACTTAGGACCAGCTCCAGAACCAAACTTGACAGTACTTTGGTCAACACATTTACCATCAGGATTCAAGAAATTCTGTGCGAAAATGTCTATCAAAACAAGTGCTATCCAATACGAAAATGACGATGTAATGCGTCCTAAATGGGGCGACGATTACGGAATCGCTTGCTGTGTATCCGCAATGCGTATCGGTAAACAAATGCAATTCTTCGGTGCACGCGCTAATCTTGCGAAGACATTGCTTTACGCTATCAATGGTGGCGTAGATGAGAAATCTAAAGCTCAAGTTGGACCAACATATCAAAGAATTACATCAGAAGTATTAGATTACGAAGAAGTAATGGCGAAATACGATACAATGATGGAATGGATTGCAGAACTTTATTTGAACACATTAAACGTTATTCACTATATGCATGATAAGTATTCGTACGAACGCTTAGAAATGGCATTACATGATACACATATTTTACGTACAATGGCAACAGGTATTGCTGGACTTTCCGTTGCAGCCGATTCTCTAAGTGCTATTAAATACGCACAAGTAAAACCAATCCGTGACGAAAGCGGTATCGCAGTTGATTTTGAAATCATCGGTGACTATCCGAAATACGGAAACAACGATGATCGCGTAGACGAAATCGCTGTTAACCTACTAAAATCATTCATGACGAAAGTGAAGAAACATAAAACATACCGTGACTCAGTTCATACAACATCTGTTCTTACAATCACATCGAACGTTGTTTATGGTAAGAAAACTGGTAACACTCCAGATGGCCGTCGCGCTGGCGAACCATTTGCACCAGGAGCTAACCCAATGCACGGACGCGATACGAAAGGTGCACTTGCTTCTCTATCATCCGTTGCGAAATTACCATATGAGTATGGACAAGATGGTATTTCCAACACATTCTCTATCGTACCAAAAGCATTAGGTCGCGAAGATGAATCACAAATCAATAACCTAGTAGCAATGCTAGACGGTTATTCTACGAAGATGGGTCATCACTTGAACATCAACGTATTCAATCGCGACACATTATTAGATGCTATGGAACACCCTGAAGAATACCCACAATTAACAATTCGTGTATCAGGTTACGCAGTTAACTTCATTAAATTAACTCGTGAACAACAATTAGATGTTATCCATCGTACAATGCACGAATCTATGTAAGATAGCAACAAAGTTTAGCGAAACAAATCAGGGATTGTGTTAGTTACGCAATCCCTGTCTGTTGTAAATCTACTACTTGAAAGGAAGAGGAGTCACATGTCTGAAGTTATTGGTCGAGTTCATTCCGTGGAAACAATGGGAACTGTAGACGGTCCAGGAATTCGCTTTATTGTTTTCATGCAAGGTTGTTTATTGCGTTGCCAATTTTGTCATAATCCAGATACTTGGAAAATTGGTATTGGAGAAGAAAGAACGGCTCAAGATGTTTTTGAAGAAGCTTATAAATATAAAGCTTTCATGGATGCTTCAGGCGGGGGAATCACTGTAAGCGGCGGGGAACCGTTGTTACAAGTTGATTTCTTGATTGAACTCTTCACGCTATGCCATAAAGCAGGAATCCATACAACAATCGATTCTTGCGGTGGTTGTTTTACAAGAGACCCTGAATTTATTGAAAAACTAGATCGTTTAATGGAAGTGACTGATTTAATCTTACTTGATATTAAGCAAATCGATCCAGAGAAACATCTGAAGCTTACAACACGTCCAAATGCACCAATCCTCGATTTTGCGCAATATCTGGCAGACAAAAATCAACCGATCTGGGTTCGTCATGTGCTTATTCCGACTAAAACAGATGATCCTGATGATTTAACGAAGCTTCATGAGTTCATCACAACTTTACCAAATGTAGAACGGGTAGAAGTATTACCTTACCATACAATGGGTGTTTACAAATGGGAAAATTTAGGAATTCGCTATCCGTTAGAAGGTATTGAACCTCCAGCAGAAGATGTTGTAGCAATGGCAAATCAAATTTTGGAAACGCAAAAATATAATTAATAATTAAGAAGGCAATTTCTTTCTATTGAGAGAGTTGTCTTCTTTTATTACAACGAAATTACAAAGTAATCGTTATCATTTCAATTTAATTAAAAATAATACATTTAACGCTTGAAAAATATGTTCATGTATGTTTAAATGGTAGAGTAGAAGTTTTAAAAAAAGGAGGCAAGGAAATGAGACAAAAGAGAAGAACACAAGCTACTCGCCAGAAAACATCCAGACTCAAATGGCTCATTGCTATCGTTATAGCGACATTTGTTTTAACTATCGGGGGATTAGTGATAACGAAAAACCTGTTTTCAGAAAGCGCCTCATCGAAAGACATATTAGAATTAAAGGCGGAAGCAGTGACCGTACAGCATTGGAAAGTGTCAGACATGCAGCAGCCATTGAAAGCCGTACCAAAAACGCCTCCAGGTCCAGCAGCAGGAAAGAAAGTCGCTTATTTGACATTTGATGATGGCCCAAGCATACATCTCAAAGGTTTCTTAGATATATTGGAGAAAGAGAAAGTGCCTTCCTCCTTTTTCTTTGTTGGCAACGAACTTCAAAATGCAGACAAAGAAACTTACAAGCGCATGATTGATAATGGCTTTGTTATTGGCTTACATAGCTATACGCACGATGCTAAGCAGTTATACCGTAAGAATAACCCTACATTCATTGCAGAAATGAGCAAGGAACGCGATAAATTTGAAGAAATTAGTGGCATTCGAACAAATCTAATTCGAGCTCCATATGGTAGTACCTATCTATCTCAGCAGCAAGTAGAGCAAACAAAGCAGAACGGTTTTCGTCTTGTAGACTGGAACATCGATAGCAACGATTGGCGTTACTCTACAGGTAATTCAAAAGCTGTATACCAAAATGTTCTATCGCAAGTAAACGCATATGCTAGTAGCAATGAACCGCTTGTAATCTTATTCCACGAACGCAAAAACACATTGGATGCATTGCCAAGAGTAATTAAAATGCTACGTGATAAAGGTTATACATTCCAAGCATATCACGAAAATGAAACTTTACACGAAAACTTTAAGAAAGATCCTAATTTATAGTAAATATTGAAGTCACTCAGCTAGAAATTGCTTACGAGTGGCTTTGTTTATTTTGAGAACAAGAAATATATCTTATGTGAATTATTATAAACAAAGGAAGCAATTTAGTTTTATTTACAGTATTGAGGATCAAAATCCACTTGATATTATCATTTTTTACTTCCTATAATATATATTATGTAAACTAGAAAAAATTAATCACACTTGGTGGCCTCTACACATATAAAAATCCTTTGAAAACAGCATTCTTATAGCCATTTCCAAAGGATTAACTATTTTATATTTATATTTTTTTATTCGGTTGGCTTATTTCTTATGTTTTTGGTGTAATAGTTCCATTTTGACTAGTGGTGACTTCTGAATTAATCGTAGCGTATACACAGCGCTTGAGATTCCAATTAGTGTCCAGTCCATCCAGGCAGTAGGTCCTTCTTTTGCAGCGAATGATAGGAAAAAAACCATATCTTTCAGCGCGTCCTGAACGAATGCTTCCATCACGCTTTCGTGCACATCAAGGTGTAGCAAGAATGCTAGTAAGAATTTTGCGAGGATGATGGCTGCCCAACCGATTAAATAGCGAGCACCACCTTTTACCATGATTTGTTTCTTATAAACAACATGCTCTACGCCTGCTACTTCTGTGTATCCGGTCGTTACTTTCGCATCTTTTATCTTAACTTTGCTTGCTTGGTAAATACCGATACATGCGCCGATTACAAAAACGAGAACTATAATCCATGTCGGAATAGCTGTGTTACGATGTGGTAAGGTTATCGTGATTTGATAAATCGAATAAATCGGAATTGCTACATATGTTAACCTGCTTACTTTCTCGTATTCAAATTGCTTAGTGATGAAATAAATAAGTATGATAACCGTGATGAATATTGGCATATGTCACCTATTTCTCAAATAATAACGCTTGGTATTTATCAAATAAAGCTAGAAATTCATCTTCTGTAAATGATACGTCGCGCGATTCTAAGATTCCTTTGATGCGTTGTAAACACATATGCCATCCTGCAATATCACGTGGTGTATGTGTTGTTAGATTAACAATGCTTTCTGTAAACAGTAATGCTGTCATATCGCCTTGATCCGTTAATTCAAACCGAACCGTATTTTTATCCCAATCGTATTGTAATAAAGTTGGTGGTTCATATGCTGTAATTGTTGATTCTTCATATTGGCCATCGCCGAAATCAAATAAGATGAGACCGTTCACGCCAGGCTCGCCTATACTTATTTCTGGAAACCATTGTTCAAATCCTTTTGTTGTTGCGATTAAATTCCATACCGTTTCAATGTTACCTTTTAATTCGATTTCAAATATCATTTCGCCTGTTTTATCCGTTTGTTTGTTGTATGTCTCTTGCATCTATCTCTCTCCTTGACGTACTAAATTCTCCTCAGCTGGAGTCTCTTTCACAAATAAGAATAACACACCGCCAATCATAAATAAAACGACGAGACTTGCTACGCCATATTGCGTGTGTCCAGTCAATTGTGCGATCACCCCCATCAAAGCGGGCCCCATAATGGCTGAAAATTTACCAAAAATATTATAGAAACCGTAAAATTCATTAGATCTTGTTTTCGGAATGATTTTACCAAAGTAAGAACGACTAAGCGCCTGAATCCCGCCTTGTGATGTGCCGACCAGCATCGCTAAAATCCAGAAATCAGCAGCTGTTTTCATGAAAATCGCGTAAATACAAATAATAATATAAATCGAAATTGCGACGAGAATAAGCGATTTTCCACCGAATCTTTTGGCGAGTTGCCCGTAAATAATCGTGAACGGAAAGGCAACGAGTTGCGTGACTAAAAGTACGATGATAAGCGTAGTATCCGAAATTCCTAAATCAACCCCATAGGAGGAAGCCATCCGGAAAATCGTATCAACACCATCGATATAAAAGAAATACGCGACTAAGAACAACACAATATTTCGGTACTGCCTCATGTTTTTCAAAGTTTTGCCTAGACGAAGAAAACTACTGCGAACGGGCTTTTTGTCATGTGGAATGTAGTAAACTTGCTGAACATTGCGCCACAGCGGAATCGTAAATACTACCCACCAAATAGCAGTTAGCAAGAATGCACCGTTTAGCAAGGTTGTCTGACTTACTGGTAAGATTCCTGTTGCTTGACACACAATGAAGGCGATAAACGGGATGCAGCTTCCTAAATACCCGAATGCGTAGCCATACGAAGAAATTTTGTCCATTCGTTCGTTTGTTGTTACATCAACCAAGAACGAATCGTAAAATATGTTTGCACCAGCAAAGCCGATTAAAGATAACACATAAAATCCAAGCAATAATAGCCACTGATCCCCTGGCACAAATACGAATGCAACTGTAAAGGCTACGCCAATCCATGTAAACAAACTAAAAAATCGCTTCTTGAAAAATTGATAATCTGCAATCGTTCCTAAAATTGGTGCGAGCAATGAAATCAATAAAGTCCCAATCGAATTAGCATAACCCCAGTACGCAGTCGAGACATTATCTGCAATGCCAGCGCTAGATGCAACGCTTTTAAAAATAAATTGGTAAAATGGCCGTCGTAATCATGATAGAATATACCGAATTTCCCCAATCTTGTAAAACCCAGCTTTTCTCTTGTTTTGTTAGTTTCATCGTGACGTCTCCCCTTTTTTATTTCAAGATGTCCTCAAGTACTTGCCCCTCTGTATCAAGTAAATCAATATTTAAAATTCGGGCAAAAGTTGGTGCTTCATCGATTAACCTTCCCGTCTCCATCGATACACCTTCTCGAATGCCTTTCCCAAAAGCAATAAGCGTCGTGGCATAGTCTGATTTCTGTGGCGAATAACCGTGTACCGCGCGATAATAATCAGGACTCCCGATAGCTTCTTTGCTAATCGTTTGTGCGAGCGAACCAACTGCTTGATCTTTAAAATAGTATCCTGCTTTTGCCTCCAACATAAAGGAACATGTTTGGTCTGCACCTAATTGCGAAGCCTCTTCTTGGCTGTATATCGTCTCGATACCTTCTATTCCTTTCAAAAGCTCGTGTACCTCTGATGCCAATCCTTGCTCCTTCATGTATATGTAACAAGAGCCGTCACAACTTTTAGCATATACGTGCCACGCCACGATTTGTGTTTCTTTCAAAGTTTGCCAACCTTTCTCAGCAAATAAGACATTTAATTGAAGCGCTGTGTGAACATCTAATTGATAATGATCACCTAATATAATGAATGTTGTTTCATCATAGGTACCATTCTGCTTTGTCGCTGCAATAATTCTAGCTAATCGTGCGTCGTGGCGCTTCAACGCTGCTTTTGCTTCATTCGACTGAACACCATAAGCATGCCGCATACTATCCATATCCACAAAATGCGCCAATGTCAGATTTGGCTTTTTACGAACAATGGTATCCTCTACTGCCGCAATCAAAAAATCATCGAGTTCTGGTTGGGCAATCCCACGCCGTAAATGGCCGAATTTCCGATTCATATCTATCAAAAATCCTGGAGAACTTCCCCACAAAGACACCATTATCTGATTCAACCAGAACCGATTTGGGAATATCTCTGCAATATTATAATCAATCGAACTTCGCGCCGCCACTGGCCAAAGAAATGCTGCCGTTTTTAATCCAGCCTTTTTAGCAATATCGTATAAAGTTGGAACTTTAATAGCATCGCGATACCAATACCAGTCCGGTGATTCCTTTTCGGGCTGTATCTTCGTATTGTTAACGATACCATGTGTTGCTGGATAATGCCCCGTCACAATCGTCGTATGCGCTGGATAAGTAAGCGAAGGATAAATCGACGTCACCCGCTTCACATGCGCCCCATTCTCTTTCAAAAAAGCAAGCGTTGGCAATTCACCTAAATCATCCAAGTCACTAGCGCCCAACGCGTCTAATGACACAACTACTAAATAATGTGTCACACTCATATCCCCTTTTGATTAAAAAAGCTGAGAAAATCGCATTATCAACTTTCTCAGCTTCCATATTATTTATCAAGCACCTTTTTATCTGGGTGCACCAGTACTTCGTCTTCATTAATTACGCCTAATACATCTAGCAAGAACATGAATACCGGAATACCAACAATCAGTCCCCAAATGCCAAAGAAATGTTCTGAGAAAATGAGGATAATGAACGTATAAAATACAGGTAAATCTGTTTTAGCTGACATTAATTTCGGATTCAGAATGTAAGACTCGATAGCATGAATCACAACGACGAGCGCCAGTATAATTAAGACATAGTTCACGCCACCAATCGTATAGGCAATAATCGTTAACGGCACCATTGAAATGATAACCCCTGCAACTGGAATCAAGCCTAGCAAGAACACCATAATGGCTAGTGAGAACAATTGTGGAAAGCCCATAATCCATAGGGCAATCGTTGTTAACACGCAGTTCACCAATGCAATCATAAATTGTGCTTCAATTACTTTCCCGAACGTTTCGTTGAATTTTCTACCGAAATAACTTAATTCTTCGTAAATAAAAGCAACCTTACTATGTCCGAATTTGCTAGTAAACAAGACTAGTCTTTCTTTTCCTAGTGAGAAAAACAAGCTTAGTATCAGAGCAATAAATATATTCATCGCTACAACGCCGATATTGGCTAAGTATGCAAATAAGAATTGCACGCCATCATTCACATATTTCGTCACTTCGAACTCTTTTAGCAAATTCATAATGTAATTGACGGTCTCATTATTCCCAGGCTTCGTGTAAAAACCATTAATCGAGCGAATCAACTGGTCTAATTGTTCAATTAGCATCGGAATATATTTCACGATAAGTAGCGTAATGCCCAACGCAATTAATGCGTACAAGACAATAACGATAATTTTCCGATAAATCGATATCCGCTTCAAAATAAAGTTCTCTAAGCGATTAATCAAAAACGAGAAAATAAATGTTAGCAAAATAATGTCGATCATACTCCGCAGTAAGTATAGTACAAAGGCAACTAGCACAAAGACCAGCACTCGCCGAAAACTACGATTGTAAAACAAATTAATAAAAGCCTCCAAAATCAATCCTCCTAGTTATGTATTAAATCTTCCTCTATTGTATCAAAAAAAGCTTCGTGTTGCACCGTTTAACCGGTACAAATAAAAGCACTTATGACTTCTTCAATCAGAAAGCCATAAGTGCTGATTTAGCCTTTTTTTATTTTACTTATCTTCACCAATAATTTTTACTTCTGTTTCTAGCAAGACCCCTGAATGTGCCAGGACTGTTTTTTGAACATGATCAATAAGATTCATATAATCGGTTGCCGTCGCATTGTCGATGTTTACAATAAAACCAGCGTGTTTTGTGGATACTTGTGCGCCGCCGATTTGATGCCCTTGAAGTCCTGCGTCTTGAATGAGTCTTCCCGCAAAATGGCCTGGTGGGCGTTTGAAAACACTGCCACATGATGGGTATTCCAATGGTTGCTTCTCTTCGCGTAATGTTGTTAGTTCTTCCATTTTAAGAGCGATCGTATGTGATTCTGCTAGCTGTAATTCGAATACAGCCTCTAATACGATATAGTTTTTATCGGCAATCGAGCTTTTGCGGTATTTGGCTTCTAGTTGGTCTTTTTGGAGCTGTTTGATTTCTCCGGATGGTGTGATGATGGTTGCCTCGATTAAGACGTCGGAAATTTCGCCACCATATGCGCCTGCATTCATGTATAATGCACCACCAACAGACCCTGGGATGCCACACGCAAATTCTAATCCGCTGAGTGATGATTCTAAGGCAAATCGGGATACATCAATAATTTTAGCTCCGCAACCAGCGACAATCTTCGTGCCTTCGCGTTTAATGGCATGCAGGGCGTCTAAATACATGACAATGCCACGAATGCCACCATCTTTAATAATTAAATTAGAGCCGTTTCCAAGTACCGTTAATGGTACGCCATGTTCTTGTGTAAAAGCGATTGTTCTAGCCGCTAAATCATGAGATGTAGGTATCACAAAAATATCAGCTGAGCCCCCTGTTTTTGTGAATGTATAGGGCGCCAAGTCTTCGTTTTTTTTTAACAATAAGTGTCGGTATTTCTTTCGTTAATCGTTCTTCTATTTCTGTTGTTTGCATACGTCTAAAAACCTTTCTTTCGCTTTGTTTAGCGTTGTTTATTTCGGATTAATGGTGCAATTTGCTCCATTGGTGATTCGTAATTTCGCAGATGGAGCTCATACGCTTTGCCAAATGCTTTTACTTGAGCTGGTATTTCTTGGTCTTTATTCAGTGCTAAACCAATTTCAAGCATCGGAATAAGTGAAATAATTTGCTCAAAAATGTGTCCAGCATGCGCATCACTTAGTACAAATGCTAATTTTGTCAGCGCTTTGCGATGTTCGGATGACAGCATTTTACCATGTAGTTGGGTCCATTTTAGCATTTTTCGGCGAGTATCACGTGTCCTCTCTAAATAAAGACTTTGCCCATAAGCCGCAATCGCATAAGCAAGGGATAAATCTTCCGCGTAGTGCCAATCTTCTTCGTATATTTCATGCTGTGATTCAATTTTTTCATTAAGTAGTGCGATGTCTTCTTGATAAATATCTAATTTGCGTTGTTGTTGCTTGTAAACTTCTAATGCCAAGTTCAGCTGGTCAATTTCTAGTTGCATCTTCTCACCGAACAAGCCTTTCTCATTTAAAATGCGCTGAACACCGTCGATTCTTTCCGCAGTAATACTATCTCTTTCTTTCACTAATTGCGTTCTTTTTTTCAAGTAATCAAAATAAAAGCTGTATTTCTGCACTTGTGCGATGACTTCTTCAGCAATTGCACGATTTACAGTGAGACCATTTTCATTTGTTACAATGACACCAGTAATTTTGCCAAGCATCGAATACACGATGACATTATAGCACTGGTTATCAATGCGAACTTTATATGGTAATGTATGATTATTTTCGAGCATTTTTTTATATTCTTTTGGATTTTTGTTTACCATCTATATCACCTTCATTCGGCATTTATATTCCTGTCTCCTATTATAAAGGAAAATAATCAAATTGTCAGGGGAAAGTTATTAAACGTCGCATTAGTTTACATAATAAAATTATTGTAATTAAAAAAAGACCAGCGAATAGCCATTGTTAGATAAATAAACTTACCCTTGAATATCTTTCAGCAAGACAAGTCTCTTGGTGACAAAACATGATAACCTTATCCTTGTTGCATTATGTTCTTTTTTATCACAGGAGTCTCCTCCCTGCCCTTAGCTAAAAAAGTTCACTTGCATAATTGCCTCTATATCAGCTATACTAAGTGACGTAAGGAGTTGGAAGTTACATGCCTAAAAATGAACGATGGAAAGCGTTAGTCGATGTTGCTATTTTATTTATTCTTTTTGGTTATCTTTGTTTATATGTGATATATAATTTTAGCTGGCCGGAAAGTTTACTATTTATTGTTGCTATATTAATGGGAAGTGCTGGCTTTCTTGGGTTTTATCTAAGTATTAAAGGTATGCAGATGAAGCGCAAGCCAATGTATCAGATTTTCTTATTAATGGCTTCAATTATTCCTGCCATTATTGGCGTAATTTATGTGATTGTTTACCTTATTGCGTTGTTTTAGTACCTTGCTGTTCCTTTATTGGAATGGTTTTTTTAGTTGTACTTGGAGAGTGTGGAGAATGTCTGTTTGTGTGTGTTGCTCAGTACAGATGATTTCGTTTGGAACACCCAGATAATCTTTTTCTAGCCACCAATCTTCCATTTTCTGAACGCCAAATTCATGTGCATTAGGTTTTGTTAAGTGACGTTTGACGGTTTCTTCGAATGGGATATCGAAATAGCAGACAATAGCTCGATTGTTGAAAAATGAGATTAATTCGTGAAGCATGGCTTGATAGATTTTATTTCCTAGGATACCTTCAATAATTACGTGTTTGCAGTTTTCTTTACCGTAAATTGCAATATTTTGAATGAGCTGGATGCTCGGATTGCCTTCTCGATCTTTAGTGTACATGATATCTCGACGGATAACATCTTGTGAAATGAGCATGGTGCCTGGGCCAAGTTCTTTTTGTAGCTGCTGGGCAATGGTTGTTTTGCCGCTTCCCGAGTTTCCTCGAATGATAATAAGTATAGCTTGCATTTTTCTCTCCTCCTTCTAAAAGCGAACCAATATTATTTTTAAACGGGAAATAGTATTTTATGTAGATTAAAAACGAACTATCAGCCATTAATATGGATAATAGTTCGTTTTTGTTTATAAGACCTCTGTCAGGCTTTTCTTTTTGTTTTTCACCGGGTTTAATGTTCGTTCGACCCAGCCTAGTAATACGTCGGCCATTACTGCCATTAACGCGGTCGGAATTGCTCCGGCTAGAATAATAGCTGTACCGTTTGTAGCGTTTGTTCCACGTACGATAATGTCTCCTAGGCCACCTGCTCCAACGAATGTTCCAATTGCTGCGACACCGATAGCAATAACGAGGGCATTTCGGATACCTGCCATGATAACGGATAATGCGAGCGGAATTTCAATCATGTGTAATACTTGCCATTTTGTCATTCCCATCGCTTTTCCTGATTCTAAGAGTGCGCCATCTACATTTTGGATACCAGTGTATGTGTTTTTTAAGATGGGCAAGATCGAATATAAGAACAACGATAGCACGACCGTATTGGTGCCGAGTCCCATCACAAGCATGAGCATTGCGAGTAATGCCAAAGCTGGAATGGTTTGAATAACGTTCGCAGTTTGAATGACCCAGCCCGCTAGCTTTTTCTTGCGAGCGATATAAATGCCTAGTGGAATCGCGACGATAGCCGCAAAGATGACGCCGTAAGCACTCATTAAGAAATGTCGCCAGAATTCTTCCATTACGTAGCTTCCATTTGTTTGATAGTAGTCTATGAGTTGCTTGAATGTTTCCATTTTGTCGACACCTCCTTATTTATCTTCAAAGTAATTATGTTTTTTTAGAAATTCTTCAGCGACGATGGATGGTTCCTTAAGTTCGCCATCTGCTTGGTAGTTTAGTTTCTGCATTTCTTCCGTAGAAATCGTACCGACTAGCTTATTAATGGTTGTTTTCAGTTCTGGATGCTCTTTTAAAATTTTGTCGGTGGCCATTGGCGATGCATCATATGGTGGGAAAAATTGCTTATCATCTTTTAAAACGACTAAGTTATATGTTGGAATCCGACCATCTGTGGAATAACCTAAGGCCACATCCATTTGGTCATTTTTTAAAGCGGTGTAAATCAAACCTATTTGCATCGGGAAAATCTTTTTGAAGGTGATGTCGTATTCCTCTGAAAACGCTTTGTATCCATCTCCAGCACGTTCCATCCATGAATTATCGACACCAGCAACTAACTCATTTTCTACCGCGCGCATGTCACTTATTGTTTTTAAATGATACTTCTTCGCTGTATCTTGACGTACCATAAAGGCATATGTGTTCGCAAAACCGTAAGAATCAAACCAATATTGATTAAACTTATCCTCAAATCCTTTTTTCACGGCTTCTAAAGCTTTTTCAGGGTCTTTAATTGGGTCTTCGCCAAGCGGTCCCACTAAATCTGTGCCAGTGTAGCGTGTGGCTGAGATATCAATATCGCCGTTTACCATAGCCTGATGCTGCACGACAGACGAACCGAGGTTGTTGACCATCTCTACTTTTAAGTCTGTATCGTGTTCAATCATTTGCCTTACGATGTTCCCGACAATTTGTGATTCGGTTGTGGACATCGTTCCTATTTTGATAGTGCCATCTGTACTTCCACCAAGTCCTGGTAAGGAACATGCAGATAAAAGAGAGATGCTAAGCAAGATGGCAGTGATTTTTGTTACAAGTTTGAATGTCATCTTACTGCCCCTCCTTTGCTGCGCGAATCGCTTTTGGTGTGATTTTAACTTCTAGCTTACCTAGGAAGAACTCTACTAATAACGCTAGAATAGTAACAGGAATCGCACCACCGAGAATTAAATCCGGACGGTATAAATTCAAACCATTAAAAATAAAGTCACCGAGTCCGCCAGCGCCGATATAAGAAGCAAGCGTTGCCCAAGCAATAATGTATACAGCAGACAAGCGAATACCTGCCATGATGACCGAAATTGAATTTGGTAGTTCGACATTTTTGACGAGTTGCCAAGAAGTCATGCCCATACCGCGCCCTGATTCAATTAAGTTTTTGTCCACACCACGCACACCGATGAAAGTGTTACGCATGATTGGTAGCACAGAATAGATGAACAGTGCTACAATCGCTGGTATTTTACCAACGCCCAGAATTGGAATGATGAAAGCCAATATCGCAAGTGAAGGTACGGTTTGCAAGACACTAACAATACCAATAACGAAATTTGCGATTTTTGGCGAGCGTGTCAGAAGAATTCCGACTGGCACAGCCACAACAATACCTAATATTACCGCCGAAAGCGAGATATACAGGTGTTCCCACGTTTTTACTAGCAGGTCATGGCCGTTGTCTTGAAAAAATTGCGTAATCGCGTCCATTTAAAATAACCTCCTAATTTTATTCGTGTACTTCCTCTTTTTGTTGTTCCGCAGTTGCTTCTGTCTCTTCTAAATCGCCCCAGATGGAATCATATACAATGTCAACCAAGCTGGCGCGAGTTACGATGCCAACAAGGCGCCTTTTCTCGTCGACCACTGGTACATATTTAAAGCCACGTTTTAAAATCCGTTGCATCGTATCACGCAACAACGCGTCTTTTCTTACATAAAAAACATTTTTATCTAAAATATCAACAACAGACGTCGCAGTCCGGCGATTATGCTCAATAGCCTCTACGTCAATGATACCTTTTAGCACATTCTGATCATCCGTCACAAGCAATGTATCCACACGACGATCCTTCATGAGTTGAATCGCAGCTTGCAATGATTTATCCGCCGTAATCGAAACGGGCGCCTTATTCATAATTTGTTCGACATTCGTCACATTTGGACGCGCTTCAATCAAGCGATCTTTCCCAATAAAGTCTTCTACAAATTTATCAGCTGGGTTACGCAAAATTTCATCAGGCGTATCAAATTGCACAATCTCACCACCGCGCATTATGACAATGCGGTCCGCAAGCTTTATCGCTTCGTCCATATCATGCGTTACGAAAATAATCGTTTTTCCAAGTTCGCGTTGCAAGTTCTTAAATTCCTCCTGCAAAGAATCACGCGTAATCGGATCGAGCGCACCAAAAGGCTCATCCATCAAAATCAAGTTCTGTTCAGCGGCCAGCGCACGAAGCACACCTATCCGTTGTTGCTGCCCACCACTTAATTCATACGGATAACGATCTAAGTATTCCTCTGGCAAATCTACCAGTTTAATCAGTTCTTTTGCACGTTCATTTTTCTTTTCTTCCGACCATTTTAAAAGTTTCGGAACGAGTACAATATTTTCGCGAATCGTCATATGTGGCATCAAACCAATTTGCTGAATGACATAGCCTATCGATCGACGCAGTTTTACCGGATCTTCCTTCATAATATCTTTGTCATTGATAAAAATCTGGCCTTCTGTAGGCTCAATCAAGCGATTTATCATCTTCATCGTTGTTGTCTTCCCGCAACCACTTGGTCCGATAAAACAAATAAATTCGCCACGATCAATATCCAAGTTCAGATCATTGACCGCCGTTTTACCTCCCTTGTAAATCTTTGAAACATGTTCAAATCTTAGCAATATAGACACCTCCGAGTTTAGTTAACAGCAATATGTATTTCCATTGAAATAACGAAAGATTTCAAATTCAACAGAAAAACTTATTAAAAAAAGAAATAAAAGTTGGGACATCAGAAGTTCTCAACTTTTCACAGGTGTATATTCGAAACCGACGTTATATTTGAGTCAAAAATCAAAAGTAATGATTCCATTTCGAATAACACAGTTCTCTCTGACAACTATTATAACGTAACAAAAATAAAAAAGCGAACAGGTGAGCCTCATAAGTACCTAAATGAGACATAAAAAAACTCCCCCAAATGCACTACCCATAGGCACTTAGGGAAGTTTCAAAATTTCTTTCTAAAACCGCATAATAAGGGGTTAAAAAAACGTAAATCACTGTTAAATATTAGGGTGTTTTTGCACGGAATTTCCAGACTTGTATGGTATAATAATGAGACCGTCTACCTCTAGAGACGAGTAATATTCTGGAGAAATCAGGAACTAATTACGCATCAGACAATAGCAAACCTATATTTAAAAGAAAAAACCTTTCCGTTTCTCCAAACCTCAGCGCGTCGACAAATGCCCGGTTTCTAGGCAAAAGCGAGTACCGAAGCGGAGCGTACTCGGGTACGTGAGCATCGGAACGGAGCTTTTAACGACGAAAATGGGCGTTTGTCGACGCGCTGATTGTGTGGGTTGTGTCCTTTCAATTTTCAATTACTGGTTAGAGAATCGGCGTAAGAAGACACGAAGTAGACGGTAAAGTCTAGCCAAAAGAAGCCCTTATCTCCCGCCAGAGATAAGGGCTTCACATTTGGTTAGTTATACACTTGTCTTTTCTCCACTTCATTATAACATGAGATAGGACGTTCGTAAACTCAAAATCACTTACTTAGGCAAAAATAATTTTGGTGAGATTCTCATTAAGATGGTAATAATAATTCCAGCTACAATAACCGTTGCCAAACAACTAATCCCGTTCATCACTGCCGAGAAAAACTGCGCTGACCAGCCCTTGAACGCATAGGCACCCCAGAACAATACGCCAGCCAAGTAGTGCCAGAAATAACGCGCTACGCCACCAATAACCATCGTTCCCCACGCCCAGCCAATTGCTTTTCCAAGTTGTTCTGCTTTTAAATAGTTACGCACTTGCATCGCAAAAACACCTGCAAAAGCGATAAACACAAAAGCTACAATATACTCGATAAATCCTTGCAACGGGCTCAAAATATAAGCTTTCCCAGTCACAAAATGAAGCAATCCCCATAACAATCCCGAGAAACCAGCAGCCCAAAATCCGCGCCTAATCGCAATGATATACATCGGAATCATCCCAAGCGAAATCGAAAAAGAAGATCCGATATCCAGTGGAATAAAACTAAGTACCATCGCAAGTGCCGCAAAAATAGCACATTCCAGCAAAGTCAACAATCGTGTATTACGCATAAAAAATACCCCCTTCTATAATTTGGTAGAAAAAACGTACCGCAGAAGAAAGGAGTCATATCATCTAACGTATGTATCAGATACCACTACATTCGCCACAATCCCTACGCTCGTATTAACGAACAGGTTCAAAGGGTCAGATTCCAAAAGAATCAATCTCAGCTAAAAGCCCCCCCTGTGGTAACGTCTATTAAAATTAACAGTCAAACTGCAGTGATATTTGTAATCCCACCGACAGAATCCGACTTTCTGCTTTTTATTATAACACCAAATTTCAGAAAGTCCAGTCCCCTGCTCTTTCTTTGTGCACCTAAACATGATAGAATAGAAGTAATTGCGTTTTTAGCATTCACTATGAAAATTTCAGCTGAAAATGCGTGAATTTGGGAGGACGAAAATGTTAACTGTAAATAATGTATCTTTACGTTTTGGCGATAAAAAATTGTTTGAAGATGTGTCGATTAAATTCACACCGGGTAATTGCTACGGCTTAATTGGTGCGAACGGTGCGGGGAAATCCACATTTTTAAAAGTATTATCGGGCGAACTTGACTCACAAAGTGGTAATGTCCACTTGCCAGCTGGCGAACGCTTAACGGTATTGCGCCAAGATCATTTCCAATACGATGAAGAAGTTGTTCTAAAAGTCGTGATTCGCGGACACGAACAATTGTTTAAAATCATGGAAGAAAAAGACGCGATTTATGCCAAAGAAGATTTCAGTGATGAAGATGGTATTCGCGCTGCTGAATTAGAAGGCGAATTTGCGGAGCTTGACGGTTGGGACGCAGAACCAGAAGCTGCCGTGTTACTTAACGGGCTTGGTATTACTACAGACTTGCACGGCAAACTGATGAAAGACCTTACTGGTAGTGAAAAAGTGAAAGTTTTGCTTGCGCAGGCATTGTTCGGCAAACCGGACGTTTTACTTCTTGATGAGCCTACCAACCACTTGGACATCAAAGCCATTCACTGGTTAGAAGAATTTTTAATTGACTTTGAGAATACGGTTATTGTGGTTTCGCATGATCGTCACTTCTTGAATAAAGTATGTACGCACATCGCTGACCTTGATTTCAGCAAAATCCAGTTATATGTCGGAAACTATGATTTCTGGTATGAATCAAGTCAACTGGCACAACAAATGATGGGCGATCGCAACAAGAAGAAAGAAGAAAAAATCAAAGAGCTAGAAGCCTTTATCGCGCGTTTCTCGGCTAATGCTTCGAAATCCAAACAAGCAACTAGTCGTAAGAAAATGCTCGATAAAATAACGTTGGAAGACATTCAACCATCTAGCCGCCGTTACCCGTTCGTGCAATTCAATCCTGATCGCGAAGTTGGTAATGATTTATTAACTGTCTCAAACCTATCTAAAACAATCGATGGCGTGAAAGTGCTTGATAATGTGAGTTTCATTTTGAACCGCACGGATAAAGTAGCACTCGTTGGTGATGACGAAGTTGCCAAAACCGTCTTCTTCCAAATCCTTGCTGGCGAAATCGAGCCTGACGAAGGCGAATTCAAATGGGGCGTAACAACAACGCAAAGCTACTTCCCGAAAGATAATTCTGCTTTCTTTGAAGAAAATGACTTGAATTTAGTAGAATGGTTGCGCCAATACTCACCACAAGATGACAGCGAAGCATTTTTACGTGGTTTCTTAGGTCGTATGTTATTTAGCGGCGACGAAGTTCTAAAAAAAGTTCGTGTCCTCTCCGGTGGTGAAAAAGTGCGTTGTATGCTATCAAAAAACATGCTTTCCGGTGCCAACGTATTATTGATGGACGAACCTACGAATCACTTAGACCTAGAGTCAATTACAGCACTAAATAACGGCATGATTCAGTTCAAAGGCGCGATGATTTTCGCATCCCACGATCACCAATTCCTACAAAGTGTGGCTACGCGTATCATCAATCTTTCGAAAGATCAATTCTACAATAAAGAAGTTTCATACGATGAATATCTTGCAGAAACATTGAACGTAGCAGAATAATCAAAAGCAGTAGATGTTCCTATCTAAAATAGGATTGTCTACTGCTTTTTTCATGTATTTCGACTCATTAAGATAGTGCTGAGATAGTTGCCCTCCGCGAGTCGCTTATCATTTTTCAAACATCCTTCTACTTCAAAACCAGCTTTCTGGTAAAGAAGAATCGCTTTTTGATTCGTTTCAAGGACACTTAATGTGATTTTGGTGATATCGTTTCCGTCTGCCCACTGAGTGGTATGTTGCAAAAGCTCTGAACCAATTCCAAAACCCCAATACGTTTTTAAAATTGCGATACCAAATGTCACTTTGTGTTTCGAGCGCTTCAACGTACTTCCCTCACACCTCGAAAAACCGACAAGCTTCCCTTCTGTTTCAGCAACAAGAAACAAATTGTGCGCAGCTTTCGAATCAGCCTCAATCAAATCACGAAAAGCTAGTTCATCCATAAAATCCTCCCCAGCTTCCCGATCAAGATTCTCCGTCTCCGCATCGATTTGTAGTCGAATCGCCGACAATGACTGCGCATCCCCCGCTCGTGCCAACCGAATTACATAATTCACTTGCAAAACCTCCCTTTTAGCAAAGAAAAACACTCCTCTTTAAGAGAAAGTGTTATTTCTTCAAATTGATACGTCCAGTGTCACTCTTGATTAGTTTATCTTTATTATAGGTAGACCAAGAAAATTGGAACCAAGAAATGTCTGATACTTTATCCAGTTTATCAAGTGGAAATACCACCGTGCCTTTAATTGTGGCGCCTGGCTTCATTTTGCCGTCTACTAGGTCTGAAAGAATGATGTCTGCGGCTAATTGCTGGCCATTTACCGTCGTAAGTTCGCCTTGTAGTGGATAGCTTAATAACTCATTTTTTGTGTTGTTTTTAATTTCGATTGCGATGGTTAGTGTTCCTGGCATGTCTTTGTCTTCCATCGTGGAATGAACGACTTTCTTCTCTACAGTAACTGTCGAAATTTTCTTATCCATGCCGTCTGCGTTGTTGTGCCAGTTGACATTGTAAGTCTCTTTTCCTTCTGATTTCGTCGTGCCATTCTTGCTATCAGAGGAATAAGACGCTACTTGCTGCTGCAACTTGTTATAATTGCTAATAGAAATAAATACGCCAATGAGTGACGCGATAATTAGAACGCTTGCGCTGCCTACGGTAATGACACCGATTTTTCGTTTCGATTGGGAAAATAACATGATCATTCCTACGATAAAAGCTAGGAAGGCAATGCCCATTAATGTAAACCAAATAGCCATATTTTAACTCCTCATACTTATAATAAATCTGTCTTTTTCTACTATATCATATTTGGTGCCACTTCGAAAGTCAAAAAAAAAACCACCTAAGCTTCAATGGTTTTGAGGCTTAGGCGGTGCTTACTAGACTTCCATAATAATTGGTAGAATCATCGGGCGGCGTTTTGTTTGTTCAAACAGGTAGCGATTTAGTTGATCGCGAATATCTTGTTTTAATTTCGCCCATTCGAATTCTTTATCTTGTAGGTTCTTTTCTACGATTTTCGTTACGACTTCGGAAGATTTCTCAATCAAATGTTCGGATTCGCGTACGTAGATGAAACCACGAGATATGATTTCTGGTCCTGAAATAATCGCTTTTGATTTACGGTTCAATGTTATAACTACGATGAAAATACCGTCTTCTGATAGTAATTTGCGATCGCGTAAAACAATGTTTCCAACGTCGCCAACACCTAGACCATCAATTAATGTATTCCCTGCAAAAACACGATTTCCTGCTGTCATCCGGCCATTTTTGTATTCGATAACTTCGCCTTTTCCAGCGACAAAAACATTGGATTTTGGCATTCCGATTTCATAGGCTAATTTGGCATGGGAAACTAACATCCGGTATTCACCGTGAACTGGGATGAAGTATTTCGGTTTCATTAAATTCAGCATTAATTTCAAGTCGTCTTGGCTACCGTGACCTGAGACGAATAAGTCGCGACTCATGGTTAGGACGGTTGCATCGGCTTTGTATAACATATCAATCGTTTTCGCCAAAATCGTTTCTGATGATGGGGATGGGGTCGATGTAATGTATACAGTGTCGCCTTTTTGAACGTTGATTTTCGGGTGTTTGCCTTGTGTCATCAGTTGTAGCGACTGAATTGGTTCACCGAGATTACCTGTTTCGATGATGACCATTTGGTCGTCATTTAGTTTCTTGATTTCTTTTAATGGTACGACTAAATCATCACTTTGTAAGTTGATTTTGTTTAGTTTTACCGAGATATCAAAAACGCGTTCTAGTTCTTTACCGACAATCGCGACTTTACGGTTTGTTGCGAATGATGCGTCAAGGACTTGTTGCAAACGAACAAGATTCGAGGCAACGCAAGCGACGATAATGCGACCAGATGCGGAACGGAAAGCGTGACGGATTTGTTCGTCGATTAAGCTATCGCTTGATGTTGTTCCAGCGTGCTCTGCTTCAGAACTGTCGGAAAGCAATGCAAGAACCCCTTTTTCGCCGATTTCAGCGATATGACCTAGGCTTGTTTCGTAACCTGGTTTTGCGGATTGATCGAACTTGAAGTCTCCTGTGTACACAATCGCGCCTTCGCTTGTATTTAGGACAATCCCGACAGAATCAGGAATTGTATGCGTCGTACGGAAAAACTCTGCGTCTACATTTTTTAACGAAAGCTTTGTTTTTTCATCGACAATGTGGAAATCGTTGAAACGAACTTTTTTGTGCTCTTTCAATACTGCTTTTGCCAAGGCAATTGTTAATTCGGTACCGTAAACAGGTGCTTTGATTTTAGCTAGTACGTAAGGTAAGGCTCCAATTGCATCTTCGTGACCATGTGTTAGAAAAATAGCCTCGATTCGTTCCTGATTGTCTTCTAAGTATTTGATGTCTGGAATAACGACGTCAATGCCCAGCAATTCGTCTTCTGGAAACATAAGACCTGTATCCATGACATAGATTGCGTCGTCTACTTCTGCTACATATAAATTTTTTCCACTCTCGTCAACACCGCCAAGTGGGATAATCTTGATTTGTTTTGCTTTTTTAATTGTCAAAGGTTATTCCTCCTTCCTTTATTTTAAATAATTGTGAAATGCTGTTTCGATGGTTGTAATTTCGCTATCTGTTAATGGCACTAGTGGTAGGCGTAAATGACCTACGTCGATGCCTGTTCTGTTTAACATATGTTTTACTGGCGCTGGGTTTGGTGCAATAAAAAGCGTGTTCATTAGTGGAACGAGTTTGCCGTGAATGGCTGCGGCTTGTTTCGTGTCGCCTTCATCAAAAGCGCGAAGCATCGTTTGCATTTCTGCCCCAATAATGTGACTTGCAACAGAGATAACACCATTCCCACCAAGTGAATAAATTGGTAAGGTAAAACTATCGTCTCCACTATAAACGGCGAAGTCATCTGCTGTTTCCGTGATAATTTTCGTGATATTGTCAAAGTTACCGCTGGATTCTTTCACACCGACAATGTTATCGATTTTCGCAAGCTCGATGATTGTTTCTGGTTCGATATTGACCACGGAACGACTTGGGATGTTATAAATAATCACCGGTAATGTCGTTGCTTCTGCGATAGCCGCGAAATGCGCATAAAGCCCAGCTTGATTTGGCTTATTGTAATACGGCGCCACAATTAGTACCGCATCAATGCCTTCGATTGCCTCGATTTCTTTTGTGAATGCGATGGTTTCTGCTGTATTGTTCGAACCTGTACCAGCAATAATTTTGGCGCGGCCTTGATTTGTTTCTACGACTTGTTTGAATAACTTGATTTTTTCATCGTGGGAAATCGTTGGTGATTCACCGGTTGTCCCTGCAACAACAAGACCATCTGAGCCGTTATCAATTAAGTGGTTCACCAAACGATGAATCCTTTTTTTACATACTTTATCTTTCTCGGAATTATATGGCGTAACCATTGCAGTAATGACTTTTCCAAAATCCATACGTTTATTCCTCCTCAAACTCATTTTCAATACAAAATTCATCATGAAGTGCGTTAACTGCTGCAATCAAGTCGGCTTCTTCGACTAAAATCCAAACGGTTGTGTGACTGTCTGCAGATTGCAAAATAGAGATGTTCTTCGCGGACAAGGCAGATACAATCTTGGCTGTAACGCCTGGTACGCCTGCAATTCCAGCACCGACAATAGAGACCTTCGCACAATTTTCCGTTGTTTCGGCGTGATACGATGCTTCTTTTAAAAGTGTCAACACATGCTCCCGCTTTCGTTCTGGGACGGTAAACACGATTTCGTTTGTGGAAATATTAATAAAATCTAAACTAATTCCTGCATCTGCCAAAATCGCAAACGCTTGTTGTTGCGTCTGAAGATCATTGGTTTGCACACGAAGCTGCGTCAAATTCGTCACATGCGCAATCCCCGTCACAAGACGTTCCTTCACATCAAAACGACCGCTGACTTCTGTTTGCGAAGTAACGAGCGTTCCTTCCCCTTCCAGATACGTCGAACGAATCCGAAGTGGAATCTTGGCTTGCATCGCAATCTCAACAGCACGCGGATGAATTACCTTCGCGCCTTGGTAAGCCATGTTGCTCACTTCATTATAACTCACCGTTGGCAATGACCGCGCGTGCTTCACGATACGCGGATCAGCCGTATACATGCCATCTACATCGGTAAAAATGTCCACACGTTCTGCGCCCAAAGCAACACCAAGCGCCGCCGCCGAAGTATCACTTCCACCACGACCTAACGTTGTAATATCGCCATTTGGTGCACAGCCTTGGAAACCAGCAACAACAACAATATCCACCGTTTCCAAAGTTTCATGTAAACGTGTCGTATCCACTTCTAAAATTTTGCCTGCCGTGTACTCTCCTGTTGTTCTAATTCCTGCTTGTGCGCCAGAGAACGCCGTTGCTTTAATGCCAGCTTCCAATAACATATTTGTGAAAACGGCTGTCGAAATCGTCTCACCAACCGAAAGCAACATGTCTTGCTCACGTAATGATAGCCGTGTTTCTTTCGCACCAATCAGTTCAAGCAATGTGTCCGTCGCATACGGATCACCTAGACGACCAATCGCTGAAACGACCACGACAACTTTATAGCCTTGATCAATGGAGTTTTGTAAATGATTAAATGCAAGCTGGCGGGATTCGGGACTTTGCACCGATGTCCCACCGAACTTTTGCACGATGATTTTCATTGTTACACCTCAATTATTTCGCGTTTTTCAGATGATTCCTTGTTCCACTAATGATTCAGCAATTTGGATAGAATTCCATGCCGCGCCTTTTAGCAAGTTGTCCGACACAATCCACATGTGGAAACCACGCGGGTTATCCAAATCACGGCGAATACGTCCAACAAATACTTCTTTCTTGCCTGCTGCATCGGCTGCGTGTGGGTATAATTGCGTCGCTGGATCGTCTTGTAACACAACGCCCGGCGCTTTTTCTAGCAATTCCTTTATTTGAGCTACTGTCACGTTATCTTGATCGACTTCGATGTAAACAGACTCAGAATGCCCTGAAACGACTGGAATCCGGACACACGTCGCAGCTACTTTCATCGCCTCGTCTTCCATGATTTTCTTCGTTTCATTGACCATCTTCATCTCTTCATATGTATAGTCATTGTCCGTGAAAACATCGATTTGTGGCAACGCATTAAACGCGATTTGGAAATGTCTCTTATCCCCTTTCACAGGCATCACTGCAGGCGCAAAATCTTCCCCACTCAAAATCGCTTGTGATTGCGTTTGTAGTTCATCAATCGCTTGAATTCCAGAACCAGACACCGCTTGATACGTAGAAACAATGATGCGATCCAAGCCAAAAGCCTCACGGATTGGTTGAAGCGCCGCTACCATTTGAATCGTCGAACAGTTCGGGTTCGCAATAATTCCTTTATGATCGCGTAACGCATGCGGATTCACCTCAGGAACAACAAGCGGAACTTCCGGGTCCATACGATAAGCACTCGTATTATCAATCATCACCGCACCATGCGCGACAGCATCTTTGGCAAACTGTTTAGAAATCGAACCACCCGCACTAAACAAAGCGATATCCACACCTTTAAAACTATCAGGCTTTGCTTCTTTGATGACAACTTCCTCACCGCGGAACGTCAATTTCTTACCAGCAGAACGCGCAGAAGATAACAAAGAAACTTCCTTAATTGGAAACGTCACATCTTCCAATAATTGAATCATTTGCGTCCCTACTGCACCAGTTGCACCAACAACGGCTACGTGATAACTTTTCGTCATTCTATTTCCCCCTTGGTTTTAGTTTGTCGAAAAAGAAAAGCCCAGACTTCTCTTTTTGACTTCGTTTTTTTACATTTAACTTATCATACCACAATATCCGCTGATTGTCGGGTTTTTGGGTATGAATTTGAGGAGAAAATGAAATTTTTTTCGTTCCGCGATCTCGAATTGCATTTTCTTTGCATTTTTTGCCCCGTTTTTCATTGTAAGATAGTTCTTGTAAGACAACATAAATAGAGAACGGAGAATGAAAAATGGATGAAATGGTAAGACAAGTACAAAGCTGGTTAAACAAAACCTACGACAAATACGTGGCAAAAGGAGATTTTCAAACGATTCCAGAAAACGGAAAAACGGGCTGGACGACAGTTTATGCATTGACACGCGCGCTTCAAATCGAACTTGGCATCTCGCCTACTGCAGATAACTTCGGTCCAACAACAGAAAAACTATTCAAACCACTAACAATCGGAGCAAGCGACGCCAAACCAACAAATATCAACTACATTTTGCAAGGCGCATTTTATTGCAAAGGCTACAGCCCTGGCGGCTTCACAGGCGTATTCGGCGGCCAAACACAGATTGCCGTGAAAATGTTTCAAAAAGACGCTGGACTTGCGACACAAGATGGCATTGTTTCAACGATTATTATGAAATCATTACTCGACATGAGCGCGTTCCAAACAGTGAGCGGCGGCACTTACGGTGTTCGAACAGTACAGCAAAATCTAAATCGTGATTACAGCGCGTGGATTGGCAAATTAGTTCCTTGCGATGGCCTTTACGGTCGCGATACAAACACATCGCTTATCTATGCTTTACAAAAAGAAGAAGGCATGGCACGCACGACGGCAAACGGAAATTTTGGACCAGGAACAACAACAAGTTTGACAAATCTAATCCCTACTTTTGCATCCAATAAAGCGCTAGTACTGCTTTTACAATATAGCCTTGCCTGCAATGGCCTGCCGATTAATCAGTTCAGCGGCGTGTATGATGCGGAAACAACCAATTTAGTGAAACGCTATCAAGAATTTATGAAAATGAGCATCACGACAGGCGCGATTACAATGGGAACCTTCAAAGCGCTTCTATCTAGTTCCGGTGATACAAATCGTAGCGCGACAGCTTGTGACACTTCGTATGTGCTTAACACAGATCAGATCGACACCTTATGGAATGCAGGCTATCGGTATGTCGGCCGCTATTTAACAGGAAATGTCATCCGCGGCGGCGTTCGAGTTCCCAAAGCAATGAACCAGACAGAAATAGCAGCTATCCATGAAAAAAGGCCTAAAAATCTTCCCTATCTATCAAGATGGCGGCTATGAAATCCCGTATTTCGAAGTCCCATTCCAAGGTATTAGCGACGGTTACAAAGCCATTGATGCCGCCTACAATCTCGGTTTCCCAGCAGGAACAACCATTTATTTCGCCGTGGACTTGGATGCTTACGACTATCAAATTACAGACCTGATTATCCCTTACTTCCAAAATCTACGCGCCGCATTCAAGCAAAATCAAACACTGCGTTCATACCAAATCGGTGTTTACGGTGCCCGCAATGTGTGTAGCCGTCTTCAAAACGCCGGCCTCGTCGATAACGTCTTCGTCGCTGATATGTCGACTGGATTCAGCGGTAATCTCGGCTTCCCGATGCCTGACGACTGGGCATTTGATCAATATTTTGAAATGTCGATTGGTACAGGAAACGGGAAGTTAGATATTGATAAAGTAACCTATTCTGGCGTAGATAAAGGCGTTTCCGTCGTGACCCCGCCACCAGTGAGCGACACACCGAATTCCGCAGCAATTAACCGTGCACGTTTGTTGAAAATCCGCGATGTATTGTATGGAAATTCAAGCTTAGCCGCGTTAGTGGATGATAAAGTGACATTTGAACTCGAATTGGAGAAAACCAATTCTCGTGTCATTTCTCCAAACCTTACAGTCATTTTTAAAGCTAGCGCGAAACTCACTGACCCAGCAGATGGTGGAACAACAGTATCCGTAAAAGACGGTAAAGTCAATGCTTCTTTTGAAAAAGAATTAGCAAATTGGACTGGCTCCTTATCCACAGAAGAAGCTGGAGATACAAAAAAAAATTATTGCAGATTTAGCCGCAAAAGTTGTTTTTGGAGATATTACAGTAAAATGGTCTCCCGCAAAAGATTTTATAACGGTATCAATTACAGCAAATGTTCCAGAAATTGAAGTGAAAGATAAGTACAAAACAAGTGCCTCAATGAGTATATCTCTTATCATTGATAATAAAAATAAAGACTTAGATTCACAGTGGGATGCTATTACAAGCGCGGTAACTGATGGAGCCTTAAAAACAGGTGGAATGGCTGTTTTCATGTTTGCGTTATACGGCGTTAGCGTATTTGGCGGTGGTTTGTTAGCGCCTATAGCACTTAGTCTCATAGCAATTGGACTACTCATCAAAGAATTTCTAGAAAAATCATCTACTAAATAATACTATTAAATCTGCATCCATTGTATAATGGGTGTAGATTTTTAATTTACATAAGGAGGTAGAACTTTGAAAACATCTAAACTTGAATTAACTAAATTCGCACAATTGATTACTTCTCTTGAAGCTGATACATCCGATACAGAAACACTGCTTTGTAATTTGAACCAATTAAGCACTGAAGAGTTAGAGAGTGTGCAATCTTATTTTTCAGGCAGTGGTATTCGAACTTTTTCAAAAAATTTTCTTCAAATTGCTATGGCTTCCTTTGTTTCTGGAATGAGTGTTTTCTTTTTCATAAAGTTTCAAGCAGAGTTTCTTGTTTTTCTTCTCGGAATGGTTTATTTGCTTGCGTGCATCTTAATTTTCTTCCGCTCCACCTTAAAGGCGCCGACTAAATCCTTTCTGGAAATTGCAATGAACAGAGCTAAATATGATCGGATTCTCAGCTTGATAGGCATTATTTTAGATGAACGCTATAGAAAAGATTTTCAAAGTGCATTAAAGAAAACTTCTACATATGAAGACGATACACCCACTGAGAATTAATCTAAACAACGTTTACTATCAACTAATTCTATATTTGATATAATTTTACAACTGGAGGTTTACAAATTGCGAATTTCACAAAAAAACTCAAATTCACTTTCTCAACTGATTTCAACTATTGCAGAAAAGGCTGATGATATCGAAATATTAAATGAAGCCTTGGACTCTTTATCAATTGAAGAACTCGAGCGAACTAAAGCTTATTTTTCTGGAACTGGTACACGAACTTCATTTTATCAACTTAGAAGTATAGTAATAGGATCATTTATAGCAGGAATGATGATTTTTCTTCTCAATATGTTTCAAGAATACTTCTTTGTAGCTGTTATTTCAGTAACCTTCCTTGCGGTTTGCGCTAGCCATTTATTCATAATAGCACTTACATTCCCTGTTATGCTTAACGTGCGTTTAGCTTATGCTCGTGGAAAGTATGACCGAATCGTCTCACTCATTGATATAATTTTGACTGAACGTTATACAGAAATACGAAGAAAATAAATTGTATTATACACCTAAGGAGGTACATAAATGAAAACACCTAAAACGGAATTAGATAACTTCACCAAGCTTTTAACCGGTTTAATCAAGCAATCAGATGACGTTGAAACTCTTTGTTATGCTTTAAATAGACTTACTTTAGAAGAATTAGAAAAAGTAAAAACTTATCTTTCTGGATCCGCCACAAGCGTTATATCAATTAGGCAAAGGGAAATTGTAATGGGAACATTTCTTTCTGGAATGCTAATTTTTCTTTTTAATATGTATCAGTCTAATTTAATTGTTTTCTTTTTCTGGATACTATTTTCTGTTACATGTGTTTTAGAATTTCTTCGTTTACTCCTTGCAAAAAAACCAATTCATAGGCATATATCGCTAGCATTTGATAGAACTAAATATGAACGCATCGTCTCTATTATTGATATTATATTAAACAAACGTTATGAGAATGAACTGCAAAAAACGATAGAAAAGTTTACCCTATCAGAAGACATGGAAACACTAAAAGATACTTTGTAGGAGGCATATTCACTAAAAATATCACGCTCAAATTCATCATTATCTATTCTTTTTTTGGCAGTTCAATCGTATACCTTCTCTGTATATACCAAGCAAATACCATGATAATTGCATTCACAATTGGTATTTTGTTAGGAATTCTGTTAGAAGGTCTCTTGATTATTGTAAAAGTCCCCTTTCTTTCCCATTCCATATTAACTTATCGCAGACGGAGATATGACCGAATTGTACAAGTAATCGAAGTCATTCTGAAAAAAAGGTATTTAAAAGAATTAAAAAGTGCAATCATTGATTTCTAAATCAAAAGCATTGTAAAACGCTATTATATCAGCGTCTCGCAATGCTTTTTTGCTGTCTGAAATAAAGATAAAGTTGGGCGATTTCAGACAGGTTTGAGTATGAAAATCGTTATATAATAGACCTATATTAAAGATGAATGGAGGTCCCTATTATGACAACAGCTACCAAAACCATGCCAAAAGAAATTTATCGTTATATCGAGCATGAGATTATTAATTATCCCCGAATGATAGACCGTATCAATGAGTTAACGCGAAAACAAGAGAAAAATCTGCACACCCCTTACAACACGCTTAATTTGGATACTAGAATTGAAAGGCTCACAACCGTTGTACAGTGTATCGAGAATGTCATCCGTAATCTTAACTCGCTGGGCGATCCCTACCACGAATTCATAGAACTACGATATTGGCGTACTAACTCAAACCAAACAATGGAGGGAATTGCGCAAAAGATTCACGTGAGTCGACGAACTGCATATAACATGCAAAATCGTATTGTTCAGATGGTGGCAAGTGAATTGGGTGAATGGCAGTGACTCAAAAAATTAATAAGTATAGTTCAGTAATTTTTAATCCAAACAATGAATAATATAATACTAAACATGTAAAATAGAAATATAATGCAATTTATCCTTGGGAAATAAATGAGACTTTTTCAGTTTTTATTTGAATATATTTCTATGAAAAGATATACTGAAAATAGTCCTATTTTCTATACACGTAATAATATTGTTAAAAGGGAATAGTTCAAAAAAATTGATGGGAGAGAATATTATGAGTCTAAGAAAGAGAGTTTTACCGTATTTGTTGATTACTACAATAGTCTTAGTGGGGATGTTTAGTTTTTCATCAACAAAAGCGTTTGCGATGGATTCCAAAGGGTCATCTCAGGTTGCTTTCCATACAGATGCAAATACTTATTCGAAATATGCAACAACAATTGATGTAATTGGAACCAATAATCATTCCGATGCAATTTCAATTGAATTGTATAAAAAAGGTGATTCGAAGTTTTACAAAAGAATTGACTACTATAAATCAGGTCCATATAGAGTATCCTTTTCTCTAAAGGGACTTAAAGCAGGGCAATACGATGTGTGGGTAAATGGTGGTTGGGCTGATAGATATTATCATGCTGAATTAAAACACTATATAACAGTACAGCGCTAAATCGAAGATATGAAAGCAAAGGTGTTAAATCGATTAAATTAACCGATTTAACACCTTTTTATGTGTGCTTAATCATTTAGTTTAGCTTGAGCAGTTGCAGCGGCGGCCTTGTTATTAATCGGTTGGTCTACTTTAGAAGTATCCTTTCCGGCTTTAGCACGCTCTTCTTTAAGGTCATAATACGCTTTGAAAATTTGCGCTGATATCTTCATGTTTATTTTAGGATCTGAACTACCATTATCTCGATAGCCCCATGGAACCACTACAGCAATAGATATTTCTGGCTTCTCAGCGGGAGCATATCCGACAAATGTTGTATTCCAAACACCTGCCATGGCCGACTCTTTTTTAGGTCCATCATAAAATGCTTGAGCAGTTCCAGTCTTTCCAGCAACTGAAACAGGCAAATCACCGAAGTAACCTTTCCCCGTCCCGCTACTGCCGTGTGTAACAGCATAAAAGCCTTCTTGCACTTCTTTAATTGCTGAAGCAGGTGCACCGACTTGATTTAATATTTTAGGTTCAATCTCTGTTGCCACTTTTCCTACAGTATCACCATTAGTACTTGGATCACGTATTTCTTTAAGCATTGTTGGTTGAACACGGTATCCACCATTCGCAATCGTAGCTCCATATTGAGCTAATTGTAAAGGTGTATATGAATCGTACTGTCCTATAGAAAAATCGAGAATTTTTCCGACTGTTTTATCATCACCTTTAAATCCAACTTGTTCTCCAGGAAGGTCTATACCTGTCTTAACCCCCAAACCGAATTGATTATAGTAGTAACGCATCGTATTAAAGGTATCTGGCGATGCTCTGAACGGCCCGTCATATACATATTTTGCTCCAGCCATCTTCATAGATACTTGATACATAAATGAGTTTGAAGAAATTTCAAGAGCGCCTATAGGATCTAAAGTACGGCCACCCTCTCCATTTCTGTTAAACCATGAGCTTTTTTTAGGAGTGCCTTTGAATTTAATAGCTGATCATAAAACGTTTGGTTTTCAGAGATTGCACCATCCATTATTCCGCCAAGTACAGTGGCACCTTTTACAGCAGACCCCATATTATAAGCAGTGGTGAAATTACCTAATGAATAGTCCTCATATTCACCTTTATCATTAATCTTTTGTCCTGCTAATGCTAAGACTTGTCCAGTGTATGGATCCATAGCTACAGCAAACGCGCGATCAAACAAGTCAGAACCGCCAGATGCTTTACCAATTCTCATATTATCTTTCAGTATTTCCTCAATCTTCTTCTGTAATTCAACATCTACAGACAAGACTAAATCCTTACCCTTAGAACCTTCATACTTCTCAACCGTCTCAACAATATTCCCATTACTATCCAGAACACTATTCGACTTTGATTTCTGTCCTGCTAGCACGGATTCATATTGCGCTTCTAAATAACTACGACCAACGCGGTCATTTCGGCTATATCCTTGCGCTAAGTAATAATCCACTTTGTCACTTGGAATCCCTTGTTTCTCAGTCGATACGCTACCTAAAATCGAGCGCAACGTTTCATCATACGTATAAAAACGATTCCAGTCTGTCGTTGTATCAACGCCTGGTAGACTTTCTAAGTTCTCGCTCACTTTCGCGATTTCCTCATCTGTCACGCCTTTACTCTTAATCGCAACTTGTGACAATGCATAACCAGCTGTCATTTTCTTGTAAATCGTTGCAATTCGTTTGTCCTCATCACTTAAACTATCCAAGTCAGCTTTTGTAACATTTTCAACTTGTTTCTTATAAGCTTTTGCTCCATCTAAGTTCTTCTCAGCTTTCGTCAAACGCGCCAATGATTCCTTCTCATGTGTCAAAATCCAATAATCTTGCAAGTCACGTTCTGTCAATTTCGTATCTGGTGTTACAGTTATTAACTTGTCTAGTTTCTTCGCCACACTAATCATTTCAGATGGTGGTGTTTTCTCACTGCGCGCATACGTAATGGACTTCACGGCAGAATTCCCAACTAATAAGTTATAATTCCGGTCGTAAATAACGCCACGTGGCACATTTTTCGTTACGCTGACATCATCTGTTTCCTCTAATTGGCGTTTATATGTTTCCCCTTGAACGATTTGTACAACACCAAGTCGCAAAATCAAGGCAGAGAATAGTATAAATATCACGAAAAAAAGGATGTTTAGGCGTAGCGGAATGACTTGCCTTTTCTTCTTTTGCTTGTTTGGTTTCTTTATGAATCTATTTTTCACTCGTCACAATCCTTCCTATTTCAGCACTCATCTATATACTATTGTAGCTGAATTTCGCTAAGATTACCACTAGAGTTTGATGAGAAATTTCTTAAGAAAAGTTAAAGGCTTGTTAATTGCCATTTCGACACAAAAATAAAGCCGCATGCAAAACGCGCACACGGCTTTTAATCGTCTTCTTATTTTGCTGCGTTGAAGTATTCTGCAGCTTTGTCCCAATCTACTACGTTCCAGAAAGTTTCGATGTATTTCGGACGTAGATTTTGGAATTTCAAGTAGTACGCGTGCTCCCAAACGTCAAGGCCGATTACTGGTGTATAGCCTTCTGTTAGTGGAGAGTCTTGGTTTGGTGTAGAGATGATTGACAATTTGCCATCTTTCACTACTAGCCAAGCCCAACCTGAACCAAAACGTGCAACGCCTGAGTTAGCGAATTGTGTTTTGAATTCTTCGAAGCTACCGAATTCTGCGTTGATAGCATCTGCTAACGCGCCAGTTGGCTCGCCGCCGCCTTGTGGGCTAAGAATTGTCCAGAAGAATGAGTGGTTCGCATGTCCGCCACCGTTGTTACGAACTGCAGTACGGATATTTTCAGGAACACTATTTAAATCAGCAACTAAGTCCTCGATTGATTTAGCAGCTAAATCATCATGTCCTTCTAACGCTTCATTTAATTTCGTTACGTAAGTATTGTGGTGCTTCGAATAGTGAATTTCCATTGTTTCTTTATCGAAATTAGGCTCCAAAGCATCGTATGTGTAAGCTAATTTTGGTAATTCATATGTCATAATAAAAACTCCTCCTTGATTATCTTTTTTTTAACAGGAAAACAAGTTCTTCCTACATGTATAAGGTTATCACTAGAAAGAAGGGGTTGCAATATAAATGCTTATCTAAAGACCTGCCTCTCAAAAATCAAGCATAATTATAAGTCTAAGATGCCTGTCTAGCTTAAAGCAAATTCTCCTTGCTCCCAAACCCTTGCAATCCCACTCATTTCAAGCTATCATAAAGAAAAGAAACGAGAGCTGTAAAATCAGTTTTTTCCGTTTCCTTCTATACAAACAATTCAAAGAATGAGGTGTATTCCAACCAAATGAATATTTTCAAACGTTTTGCCAAAAGTCTCTACTCTCCTGAGGATATCGCAACATTTCGTGCGGATAAAATATGGAAATCGATTATTTACATACTTTTAATTTCGATTCTAATTTTTTTACCAATCGGTTATCACACGGCCACTGCAGCAAATGATGCTATGAAAGTTGGCGCGGATACGATTAAAAATGACATTCCGGATTTTACTGTGAAAGATGGCAAACTGGTTTCTGATGCAAAGAAGCCTATTACCATCGACCAAGGTAGCATTTACTTTTATTTTGATTCTACGGACCAAATTGACAATCAGCTCGGTTCGGCTGACAGTGCTATCGCCTTTTTATCTGATACGATTTATATTAAGGCGCCTGGTGTTGATCAAACTGTGAGTTATGCGACTGCGGGGATTGGGTCTAAAGCTGATTTGATTAACTTCTATCAATCCATGGAAGATTTATCGAAATACTTTATTCCGATTTTGCTCGGTATTATCTTAATTGCAATGATTTTAGTAGCTTTCTTCAAAGTTGCGCTCTACGCCCTGTTTGGCTTTATTATGAGCGGTTTTGGACGTATGGGGATTACGTATTATCATAACTGGAATATCGCGACATACAGTATGACATTAGCGTCTGTCTTTACGATGATTATGTACTGGTTCCAAATTACGGTGCCATATCTTTCGACGATTAACATGGCGGTCAGCTTCTTTATTATCTTCCTAGTTATTCGCCAAATTCCACCGACAGACCAGAAACAGCCCATACAATAAAATATAACAAGCCATATCTTCGTTTTTCATACGAAATGCAAAGATATGGCTTGTTAAAAGTCATAAAAATAACTAAAAAAATAATTGTAATCGCTCTCTTTTTATGCTACAATTATTACCAAGTTGGATTGTCACTGTTCGGCAGGCAAAACCAAATGCATTTTTAGGAATTTTCCCTAAATGTATTGGTTTTGCCTTTTTTTCGTCCAACTAAAAAAATAAAAAGGAGAATGAACATGAAAAAAAGGTACATTAGTTTTTTAGTTCTAGTCTTAGTCATTGTTGCGAGCGCTTGCTCAAACAACAGCAAAGCGGAAACGAAATTAAGCAGCAAGGACATCACGCTAGTCACGCAAGTAATAGATAAAGGAGAAGTTGGCGCAGCTGTCATACTTACATACAGTGATACGCTCACCGGTTCTAATCTGAATCAAGCTAGTTTTTCTGTTTTCGCAGGAGATAAGAGCAGAACGATCAAAGCCATTTACACAAGTGAAAAAGCAGAAGTCGGAACACCAACCGCGAAGGGGAAATATGTTATTTTAGAACTGGATCCAAATGATAGTAATGCAAGCACGTTGACATTTGATATTAAAAAATTTGTAAACACAAGAACCAATCTTGCATACACTGTAAAGCAAAACAAGAGCTTAACCGTTTCAAATAAAGATTACAGCGCTACATCTCCTATTAACATCAAAGAAATTGCAAGTCCTGACTTAGATATGTTTCAAGAAGGCATGTATACAGAAGGACAACAAGACATGGCCTATCGTCTTTTCGAGCCTGTAAAAGATGATACGAAGAAACCTTTAGTTGTTTTCTTACATGGTTCGGGCGAGCGTGGAAATGATAATAAATTGCAGCTTTTAGGCACAGATGGTCCAGTAACATTCGCTGCTCCCACTTTTCAAGGAACGACACCAAGCTATGTTTTAGCACCACAAGTTGCTTGGGATGAAGAACGAAATGGCTGGTTTGCAGACGGACAAACAGAAACGGTGAAGCAGTTAATTGATTCCTTACTAGTAAAATATAAAGATATTGATACATCACGCATCTATATTACTGGCGTTTCTAATGGCGGGACAGGAACTTGGAAAATGATTGTTGAAAACCCTAATTTTTTTGCTGCAGCGGTTCCAATTGCAGGATATATGTATCATAAAGACGCCACATTCATAACACAAGGAACAGCAAGATATTTAGCGCCAAACCAAACGGATGCTACCAAAATTAAAAATATGCCAATTTGGGCATTCCAAGCAGAAGATGACCCTGTTAATAGTGTAAATGGATCGCTTGAAGCTGTAGCTGCCATAAAGAAAGCTGGTAGTACATTCATTCAAATGACGGAATATCCTTCTGGTTTGGTCGCTCCTAATCCTCACGCTTCTTGGGAAAAAGCTTATAACAATGCACAACTACTGAATTGGCTTATTTCTCAGCATAAATAGATACAATCTTCTCAAATCTAGCTCTTTTATTTTTGCATAATAAGCTCATAATGCCGTCTTCTCACCAATTTTTAATAAACAATATGGATGATTTTTTGCAAGAATAGTGGTATGATTGGTAGTGCATTAATAATAACAAATCCTGACTGTTAGGATTTATAAGGAGCGAATCGCTTTGACAGAAAGAACACATAGATCAAATACACGCCCTGTAAAGGTAGGTAATTTGACCATAGGCGGCAGTAATGAGTTATTTATTCAGAGTATGGCCACAACGAAAACACATGACGTTGAAGCTACAGTTGCTGAGATTCATCGTCTTGAGGAAGCCGGGTGCCAAATTGTGCGTGTCGCTGTTCCAGATGAGCGTGCGGCAAATGCCCTTGCGGAAATTAAAAGTAGAATCTCTATCCCTCTTGTAGCGGATATTCACTTCGATTATCGTTTAGCGCTGAAAGCTATCGATGCGGGTGTCGACAAAATCCGGATTAATCCGGGAAACATCGGTCGTCGTGATCGTGTTGTAAAAGTAGTCAATGCAGCGAAGGAGAAAGGTATTCCGATTCGTATCGGGGTTAATGCTGGTAGTCTTGAAAAGAAAATTATCGAGAAATACGGCTATCCTACTGCTGAAGGTATGGTAGAAAGTGCTTTAGATCATATTAAAATCTTAGAAGACTTAGATTTCCATGATATTATCGTGTCACTTAAAGCTTCGGATGTGAATTTGGCGATTGAAGCCTATGATTTAGCATCGAAAGCTTTCGATTATCCTCTTCATTTAGGTATTACAGAATCAGGAACACAATTTGCTGGCGGGATTAAAAGTGCGGCTGGTCTTGGTGCTATTCTTTGTAAAGGTATTGGGAATACGCTACGTGTCTCCCTTTCAGCCGACCCTGTCGAAGAAATTAAAGTAGCACGCGAAGTCTTGAAGTCATTTGGATTGTCTTCTAACGCAGCAACACTGATTTCTTGCCCAACTTGTGGTCGCATCGAGATTGACTTGATTAGTATTGCTAATGAGGTAGAGGAATATATTTCAACGATTAAAGCGCCGATTAAAGTGGCAGTGCTTGGCTGTGCTGTAAACGGTCCTGGTGAAGCGCGTGAAGCCGATATCGGTATTGCTGGTGCTCGTGGTGAAGGTCTTCTCTTCCGTCACGGTAAAATCGTTCGTAAAGTACCTGAAGAAACAATGGTGGAAGAATTAAAGAAAGAAATTGATATTCTGGCAGAAGAATTTTCGCGAAAAAAGCAGCTGAGGAAGCAGAGGCTGCACAATAAATTAGGAAACGCTAGTACTTGATGTGCTGGCGTTTTTTCTTTGATTTCAGTTGTTTAAACATGCTCAGTTGCTTTCATTACTAATCTTTGTTACCATAGGTAGGTCAATAATATTACTATTGTTGTTTGCTTGGTGTATAAAGAGAACCTAGCAATGAAAGTGAGGAATTATGGAAACAAAAAAAGGAAGTTCGCACAAAATTACGAATGTGTTTTGGATTACACTTGCTATCACGCTTGCTTTTGTGGCTGTCGGGATTGTGGCGCCTAAGGGGTTAGCTGATGTGACGGCTAGCGTGCAAAACTTTATTACAACAACATTTGGTTGGTACTACTTAATCTTTGTGTCATTACTTGTTATTTTCTGCTTCTACTTGATTGTGAGTCCGATTGGATCGATCAAACTTGGAAAAGCTGGAGAAAAACCGAAATATTCAACTATTTCTTGGTTTGGAATGCTTTTTAGTGCTGGAATGGGTGTTGGTCTTGTGTTCTGGGGCGCGACGGAGCCGTTGTCACATTATGCAATTTCGAGTCCTGAGGCGGAACCTGGAACGAATCAGGCGCTTATGGATGCGTTTCGTTTTTCCTTTTTCCATTGGGGAATTCATGCGTGGGCGATTTATGCTTTTGTTGGTTTGACGCTGGCTTATTTCCAGTTTCGCCATGACAAAGCAGGATTGATTAGCGCGACGCTTGATCCGCTTCTTGGAAAATGGATGAAGCCTTCTGTGCGTGTGACGATTGATGTGATTGCCGTATTTGCAACGATTGTAGGTGTTGCGACCACGCTTGGTTTTGGGGCAACACAGATTAATGGTGGTCTATCGTTCTTGTTTGATATTCCGGTGAATTTCAAAGTGCAGATAATGATTATTGGCATTGTGACAGTGTTATTCTTGGCATCGGCGATGAGTGGATTGGGACGCGGAGTGAAATGGCTTAGCAATACGAATATGGTTTTGGCCGTGCTGCTAATGATTATTGTGATTATTGTTGGCCCGACGTTGCTTACGCTAAATATGATGACGGATGCGACAGGCGCTTATATGCAAAATTTTGTCGGCATGAGTTTCCGAACGGACCCAGTGAACGCAGCTGGGCGTGAATGGATTAATAATTGGACTATTTTTTACTGGTCTTGGTTTATTTCTTGGTCTCCTTTTGTTGGGATTTTTATCGCTCGGGTTTCCAAAGGACGCCGAATTCGTGAATTTTTAGCTGGGGTTATTTTGCTGCCTACGGTGCTTAGTATCGTGTGGTTTTCTGTTTTTGGAACGGCTTCGACTTCGGTTCAACGCGCAGGATTTGACTTAACTTCTTTGAAAACCGAGGAAGTGCTGTTTGGAACGTTTAATCATATGCCACTTGGCTCGTTGCTTTCAGTCATAGCCATTTTCTTGATTGGCGTGTTTTTCATTACTTCTGCGGACTCGGCAACGTATGTGCTCGGTATGCAAACGATGAACGGTGTCATGAATCCTGCGAATCGGGTTAAATTTATTTGGGGCATTATTCAGTCGCTTATCGCTTCGATTCTACTGTTCAGTGGTGGTTTGGAAGGCTTGCAAAACATGTTGATTATTGTTGCGCTACCGTTTTCGGTTATTATGTTGTTAATGATGCTCTCGCTTTCGAAAGCATTACGGAAAGAACGGCGTGACTTGGGGCTTTATATTAAACCAAAATCCTTGCGCAAGACTAATTTTTAGACGTATCATAAGCTTACAAGGAGTTGAGACAGAATGAATCATTTAGATTATGTGGTATTTGATTTTGAAACAGCGAATGGGTCGCGTACAAGTCCCTGTTCGATTGGTTTAGTAAAATATATCAATGGGCAGAAAGATTCGGAGCTTTATCAACTGATTAATCCTGAGGAAGATTTCTACCCATCTAATATTCGTGTTCACGGTATTTATCCTGAAGATGTGTGGGACGCGCCAAATTGGCTGGAGGCTTATCCGAGCATTATGTCCTTTATCGGTGATTTGCCAGTCGCGGCACATTTCGCTACATTTGATGTCAATGTTTTTCGGGCAACGACAGAGAAATATGGCCTTCCCCTACCGGAAAACTCATATTTCTGTTCTTGCGTGTTGTCCCAAAAAATCTTGCCGCTTCGTTCGCACAAACTGAATTTAGTAGCTGATTATTTCGGTATTTCGTTTGAGCACCATCATGCGCTAGAAGATGCTGAGGTTGCTGCGGATATCGTGCGCGAGCTTGCTAACATTCAACGCGCGGATTCCATTGCAGCACTTGTGGATTCGATTGGTTATCAGTTTGGTCAAATAAATGGTAGTAATTTTGTGAAGCAGAAAAAAACGCGTTCCCGTTAAAATGGGGCGCGTTTTTTTCTGTTTGCGATAAGCTAAATGACTAAGACCATGAGCATTGCAGTGGCTGTAAAGTTCAAGAATCTCATTTCTAAAAAAATGACTAAGAAAGATAATGATATTGCGAGCAAATACACTACTAAATATACGATTCTCCACCTTGGAATGTTCATTTTATGCCACCTTTTTCCTAAAATAGTATCCACACGAAAAAAAGTTGAGATGCAATCCTAGTCTCAGCTTTCTTCGTTATAAACGGTGTACTAAAGCTTCCACATCTGGTATGAACCATGGTTTTGGGCGCAATCGGATATAGCCGTCTTTTGCTAGGCGGTTTAAAATCATCGTTGTGTATTCTCGGGATGTTTGGCAATATTCTGCGACGTGTTGTTGTGTGATGACGCGGGGAATCAGAGTGCTTGATTTGTTTTTTGACCGATCATTTTGGCGATTTCGTATAAACAGACTGCGACTCTGCGGTCAGATGGTAATTCGAAGGATTCTAAGCGCAGACCCACTAACTGGATTGTTTTTGTGTAATATTCATCTAAAATGTAAATGCCGAGCCGATTGTTGCGAAAAATAGCAGACATGAAGTCTTTGTCAATTTTCAGAAGTGTAGCCGGGGTTAGGATTTCGTATTGCAAGTTCATCTGGTCTGTGTTAAACAGGTTGCTGTAGCCGAAACTGCTACCACTTTTAATGAATTGGATGATGATACTATTTTTCCCCCGGACGCAAACAATGCCGTCTTGAATAATATAAAAGTCATCGTCTGCTTTACCAGTTGTGATGAAGGTTCCACGATCTTTAATAGTCACGACTTCGCTATGTTGTTCAAATCGATGATCGGATTTTAGAATTTCTAATAGAAAATAATTATTTGTAAAAAATGCTTCGTTCTGCATTAAATGCTCTTGCAATAAACTCTCCTCCATTCATGCTCTTATTATAACGTTTTGCCCCATCGCTTTTTTATTTATTTTGGAAGCAATTAGGAGGATTTATTGAGAAATTGCATCTTTTCTATATAAAATGTTACTTCGCCATTTTCCCTGTTACGAGGTTGACCCATGCGGTTGTTCCAGCTTCCGTTAAATGAACACCATCATCGCCAAAATAGCCGCTATGTTTGCTTGCTAGGGAATACCAATCTACTAATGTTGCATTTTTGTATTGTGGAACAGTTTCGGCTAAGATATCATTGACTTGTTTCTCCCAATCTCTGGGAACGCGAACGTTAACTACATATACATCTGCTTTGTTGAACTTATCTAGCAATTCTTTAAGGCTTTCTTCAGAAAATGAACCATTTGTTCCTAATTCTAAAATAACGGCTGAGCCTTTCTTGTTATAGCTCTGATATTCGTCAGCTAGTGGAATTGCTGCTTTTAATTGGCGACCGACTTCTCCATCTACTTTTACATCAGGAATTGCAGACTCTAGGTCACCTTCGACATCAATCATAATAGAGTCACCAATAGCAAGGGTTTTGTCGTAAGATATTTCCTGTTTTGATACGCTTGTGCTACTATTGCTACTTCCACTTGTGCTATGCTGGGCATGCCAATAATAGTAAAATCCTGCTATGGCAGCAATTATTACAAGGCCAATCAATAACCATTTCGTAGAATTTTGTTTCTTTTTATAGGTGTGTTGCTGTCTTCTCATTGTCTTATCTCCTTTTATTAACTTGATAATTCATTATAGCAAGCAGGATTAAAACGGAAGGTAAGAAATACATAAGAAAAACTAAAATAAATAGCGGTTTTAATTCTCTATCTATTTTTTTATATGTAAAATCATACAAAAACCCGTAAAAATATCTCCTGATTAGAGATGTTTTACGGGTTACAGTGATTATTAGCTGGCGTTGGCAAGGCAGTCTGGGCATTTACCGTATACTTCAAACTTATGTCCTTCTACTTGATAGCCCGGCAATGCTTCCTGTAAAAAATCCATCGGGCACATCAGTATTTCACGTGTTTTGCCGCAGCTTAAACAAATGAAATGGTGATGATGCCCTTCGTGCGCGCACGATAAGCGGAAATGCTTTTCGCTGGACAGTTCGGTTTCTTCAAATAGTTCTAGTTCGACAAACAGCGATAAATTGCGATAGATTGTATCGAAACTAATACCCGGAAAATCTTCTTTCATGCACTCCAAAACTTCTTTTGCGGTCATATATCGATTTTTGCGAGCGAATAGTTGGATTAGAAATTCACGCTTATCAGTGTATTTGTAGCCTTTTTGTTTCATGAGTTGCAAGGCTTCGTTAGCTGTTAGAGACATTGGATTCACTTCTTTCTGCAATCGCTAGTTTTTGTTTGATTTTTTGCACGGTGATGGTTGTGACTAGAATGATAACGGAAATAATGACGATCGAGCCGCCGGGCGCTAAGTCTAGGTAAAAGGCGCTGATAAGACCACCTAGTACGGCAATTTCGCCGAATAAAATGGAATAGCCGATGGTTTGTTTAAATCCTTTTGCAATTCGAATCGCAGCGGCTACTGGTAATGTCATCAGTGATGATACGAGTAGAATACCAACGATGCGCATGCTAGAAGCGATAACAAGTGCCACTAGTAACATGAAAATCACGTCTACTACTTTTGCTGGAATTCCTGATGCTTTCGCGTACTCTTCATCAAAGGATAGCAAGAATAGTTCTTTGTAAAGGAAAAAAACAGTTAGCAAAACGACAAATGCTGTCGCTAAAATGGTCCACATATCCGACTGGCTCACGGCGCTTACGCTTCCGAATAAGTAGCTGAATAAATCGGTATTAAAGCCATTGGCGAGCGATATGAAAATAACACTAAAGCCCATTCCGGCTGACATAATGATTGGGATTGCTAGTTCTTGAAATTGCTTATATACATTGCGTAGTTTTTCCATTAATAGCGACCCACCGACTGCGAAACCGAAGCCAAGATAGAGCGGGTTTAGCGCGACGAGTGGAAGATACATTTTGCTTAAATAAAGACTTACGGCAATTCCGGCTAAACTCACGTGGCTAAGCGCGTCCGCCATTAATGATAGCCGTCTTACTACAATAAAGCTGCCTAGTAACGGCGCTACAATCCCGATTACAATTCCGACAATAAACGTATTGCGGATAAAATCATACTCAAACAGGTTCGCAATCACAATGCGTCACCCCCATCCGATTCGCTTCTAACGCTTCTAGTTCGCGTTCTTCTAAATATAACTGATAGTCCACTGCCGTTCCGTCAAACAAAACGTGTGTGTTCAGGCTAACGATATGATCGACATAGGCATTCACAGCCATCAAATCATGCGTAACAAGCAACATCGTAATCGCCTCGTTCGTATTTAATGTTCTAAGCAATTCGTAAAATGAAGCCACATTCTGCGCGTCAATTCCAACTGTTGGTTCGTCTAAAATTAAAACTTCCGGTTTACTCACAAGGGCTCTAGCAATAAAAACACGCTGCTGCTGACCACCAGAAAGTTCCCCAATATTTCGATTTGCAAAACGTTCCATGTCAACCGTCCGTAATGCTTCGAAAACGGCGTCGAAATCGCGTCGGTTTAAACGGCGAAACATCCCTTTTTTCTTCACGAGTCCGCTAGAAACCACTTCTTTGACTGTAGCTGGAAACGCGCCGTTGAAGGCATTTGATTTTTGCGAGACGAAGCCGACTTTGGACCAGTCTTTGAATTGGGCTTGTGGCTTGCCGAATAATGTGATATTGCCATGTTGTTTTTTTAATAAGCCCAGTATTAATTTGAGCAGCGTTGATTTTCCAGAACCGTTTGGCCCGATTATACCTGTGAAGCTGCCTTTTTTGATCGATAAGTTAATCTGTTGGAGCACTTCTTCTTTATCATAGTGGTAGGAAATGTTCGCTACCTTCAATATTTCATCCATAACGCGAAAAACTCCCTCTATACTTAAAAATCTCTACTCGCTCTAGTATACATAAAAATCACCGAATTGTAAATCGTAATGAATCTTATTTATAAAAAAGCTCGTTCTTGATGCCGAAATTGGACATTTTGGAACGAACTTTATTAGATATGGATGGTTTTGCGCATTTGTATTTGTTGGGCGACTTCTGTAAAACCGTTTTGCATGCAGATGGCAATGAATGGACGGCTTATTTCTTGATTGGAGATAATGCACGGTATTGCGCCGAATTGATTGAAAAATGTTTGCAATACGTTTAGTATTTGGTCATCATTTTGAAGATTTAGTTGTAACAGCGTGAGGCCGTTATCTGAAATACGGTAGATGATGTGTCCGAGATTTTGATTGTTCTGCCATATCGAGACGGATTTTGTTTGCTCGGAAATCAAGTTTTGCCATGGTGTGTTTGGATTTTCCGAGATGAGCTCGCCAGTTATGCTTGTTAATGTGACTTCTGCTTTGTCGTAGCTGCGCAAATCGCCTTTTAGGAAAGTTAGATCGTTAATTTTTTCGTAGCCAAGCGACTCGTACAAGCGGATTGCGGGGTGGTTATTTGTTATGACTTCTAGCCAGGATTCTGCGACGCCTTGTTTGCGGTAATCAGAAATGAGCGCTTCCATTAGTTGGCGCGCTAAGCCGTTTTTTCTGAACTTGGGTACGATGGCAATGCCGCCTATCCATGCGATTTCTTTAGATTGGAACGCTCTTGTGCCTGTGAGCGCTATACCTGCTGGCTCGCCATTCATTGTGGCAACTAGTGAATCTTCCTCGGATAAAAATAAGCTCTCCATGCGGGCTTTGAAACTAGCATTTGTCATGGTTGCCGGGACAAGGTAATCTGCGAATGCTTCATTCCATAACGCGACTTGTTCTTGTCTTGTAAACGCTGATAAACGTAGTAATTTCAAGCATTTCCCTCCCTAATAAAACAAGAAACAGCTCCTCATGTTGCAAGCTGTTCCTCGTCATCTTTTATTTTGAAAATACTTCTGTTAAAATTGGCACGACTTGCTTCTTACGCGAAACAACGCCTGTTAATGGTGCAAGATTGTTTGTAAAAGTAATGCCATATGCCGCTTCGACTTTGTCTATCTTACTTCCCAGTGCAATACCCACAGAATTATTTGTTAAAATATTGGTTACCACAAACAGGTATAAATCAAGGCCTTTTTCGACAATACGTTGTGTCATTAATGCTTCTACCTCAGCTTTGCGAACCAGCACATCTTGTTCATCCACAACATTGATTTGTGCGATTTCTAATTTTGAATCGCCCATATCAAATTCTTTTGCGTCTAGTAATAACTCATCCACCGTTTTTGTCGTTACATCAGCGCCTGCTTTTAACATCGCAAGACCGTATGTAGCTGTTTCAACGCCTGCGATAGCTGCTAGTTTTTCTGCGATTTCTTTGTCTTCTGGTGTACATGTTGGCGATTGATATAAAAGTGTATCGGAAATGATTGCCGAAAGCATTAAGCCTGCCGTTGTTTTAGAAATGGCAATACCTTTTTCTTGGAAAATTTTATAAAGAATGGTTGCGGTACAGCCAACTGGCTCAGCGCGGTAATACAAAGGATCAGCCGTTTCAAAATTGGCAATACGGTGATGATCGATGACTTCCAAAATCGTCACATCTGCAATGTCGTCAGCGCTTTGTTGCTTCTCGTTGTGATCGACAAGGCTAACAGTACTCGCTTCCTTTGCAACGGATGGAACTAGGCGCGGTGTTTCGGCTTTAAAATAATCCAGCACGAACGCCGTCTCGCTATTCATTTCGCCAAGACGAACCGCTTCAAAGTCTTCGCCTTGCGCTTTCTTCAATTCTGCGTAAGCAATAGCAGAACAGATTGTGTCTGTATCAGGATTCTTATGTCCAAAAACAAGTGATTTAGTCATGTTTCTATCTCCTTTATTGACCGTTTAGTCGGCCATGATTTTTGTGAGTACATCTGGGTCAAACGTCTGCGCCCGAAGCATTGCGATTTCGTGTTTATATGGTGGCTTCTTGTTTTTCTTATCTTCCCCAACATATGGCGTTTCTAAAATTTTCGAAATGTCATCCAGTTGCGGATGGTGAACAATATAGTTAAGCGCATCAAAGCCGATATGGCCAAAACCGATGTTCGCGTGCCGATCTTTATGCGCACCACGTTCATTTTTACTATCATTGATATGCAAAACTTTCAGGCGGTCTAGTCCGATGATTTTATCAAACTGATTCAGCACACCGTCAAAATCGTTTACAATGTCATACCCCGCGTCGTGAACGTGACACGTATCAAAAGTCACAGAAAGCAATTCATTATGCGTCACACCGTCCATAATCGCCGCTATTTCTTCAAAAGTCCGTCCAATCTCCGTCCCTTTTCCAGCCATTGTCTCCAGTGCGATTTGCACGTTCTGATCCGGTTTCAACGCCTCATTCAAGCCCTTAATAATCTGCTTGATACCCGTCTCGGCTCCTTCACCAACATGCGCACCAGGATGCAATACAATTTGTTTGGCCCCAAGTGCCGCTGTGCGTTCCACTTCCGATTGCAAGAAAGTCACACCAAGCTCGAAAGTTTCCGGCTTCACTGCATTGCCAATATTAATAATGTAAGGCGCATGCACGACGATATCCGAAATGTTATGCTCCTTCATATGTTGTAATCCCGCTTCAATGTTTAGCTCTTCAATCGCTTTACGGCGCGTATTTTGCGGTGCTCCCGTATAAATCATGAAAGTGTTCGAACCATAAGATGCTGCCTCCTTGCTCGCTGCAAGCATCATGTCTTTCCCGCTCATTGAAACATGTGAACCTAATCTAAGCATGTATCGTTACCTCCCGCGTTTGTTCATTTTACGTTCGCGACGTTTTATCTCATTCATCTTGTAGTTTAATTTCTTCTTGTAATTCGGTTTGCCTTTTTGTTTCGCTTTTTTGCGCATACCAATCTCGCGCGGATCAGCAGCTTCACGTTTTGGCTCACGCTTCTTACGACGGTTACGGTCATCCGTTTCCACCCATTCGCCATTCTTCAAGTCGACATGTTTGAACTCAATGTTCATCTTCTCTAATTGATTTAGCGCATCCTCATCCGACGCCTCATAAATCGTTAACGCAACACCAGAATGCCCAGCGCGCCCTGTACGACCCGTTCTATGAATATAAAAATCCAAATCACTCGGCAATTCGTAGTTAATAATATGACTGATTCCTTGAATATCAATGCCACGTGCTGCTAAATCAGTCGCAACAACGTATTGAAACTCCAAGTTTTCCAGTTGTTTCATTGTACGCTTCCGTTCACGCGCCTCAACACCGCCATGAATTTTGGCCACTTTAAGCCCGCGTTCTGTCAAGCCCTTCGCCACTTCATCCGCCATTGCCTTCGTATTTGTAAATACGACCGCTAAGTACGGTTGATACGCAACAAGTGCATCTTTTAGAATATCCATTTTATTCTTACTACGACGAGCAATTAACTGATGCGTCACATCTGTGTTCGCAATCGCTTTCGGCTGAATATGCTCATAGCGCGGATTTTCCATGTATTTCTTTAAAAATGGTTTTAGCTTCTGCGGTATTGTCGCTGAGAAAACAAGCATCTGTAAGTTCTCCGGCATTTTGCTAGCGATTTGGTCCACATCCATTAAAAAGCCCATGTCAAGCGTCATGTCCGCTTCATCAATAACAAAAACTTGCGTCGTATGCACAAGTAATGCTGTTTCACGAATCAAATCATTAATCCGTCCCGGTGTCCCAACAACGATATGCGGCTGTTGCTTTTTCAAGCGATCTACCGTACGTTGCTTATCCGTTCCACCAATAACAAGCAACGAGCGAATTTCATCATCGCTGTATTTGATAATTTTCTTGATTTCATTATGGATTTGCGTTGCTAATTCGCGGCTTGGTGCTGTAATCACTGCCTGCACACTATCTTTGTCCGCTTTTATTTTGTTGATGATTGGAAGTAAGAAAGTATGCGTCTTACCAGTTCCCGTTTGTGACTGCCCCACAACGCTTTCGCCTTTCATAATTCCCGGTATTAATTTCTGCTGTACTTCTGTTGGCTCGTAAAAACCTAATTTATCAATGGCAAGCTGAATAAAAGGTTGAAAGTTAAATTGATCAAACCTTGTTTTTTTGTTCATTTTTCCACTCCGTTCTGTTCCTAAACATGATTATACCATAGTTTCCAAGCTAGGTCAGTAAGAAAAGGTAGCCGATTTTAAACTTTATCATAATTCGCCCAGTTGAAACCTTCTCAAAACTGGCTTATAATAGAAAAGTAGTGCACTTTTTTAAGATTGCTTGCAATTACTACACTTTTAGGAGGTCTAACAATTGGAAATTATAAAGATTGCCCCTCGTGGTTATTGTTACGGTGTGGTGGACGCGATGGTGATTGCGCGCAATGCTTCGCTTGATCCTAACCTACCCCGCCCGATTCATATACTCGGCATGATTGTGCATAATCAACATGTAACAGAAGCGTTTGAAGATGTGGGGATTGTCACTTTAGACGGTCCAAACAGAGAAGCTATTTTAGACCAAATCGACAGCGGTACAGTTATTTTTACAGCTCACGGCGTGTCTCCTGCTGTAAAAGAACGTGCGAAAGCAAAAGGACTAACAACGCTTGATGCGACATGTCCAGACGTAACCCGCACATACGATTTAATCTTAGAAAAGAAGCATGAAGGTTTTCATGTTATTTATATCGGCAAAAAGGGCCATCCAGAGCCAGAAGGAGCCGTCGGTGTTGCGCCTGACATCGTACATTTAGTTGAAAATATGGCGGATGTTGATGCCTTGACACTGACAAATGAGAAAGTGTTCGTAACGAACCAAACAACGATGAGCCAGTGGGATGTCATGGATTTAATGGATTATATTCAATCCGTGTACCCGCAAGCAGAGCAGCATCAAGAAATTTGCATGGCGACACAAGTACGTCAGGAAGCCGTTGCGACACAAGCGGTTGGTGCTGATGTTACGATTGTTGTCGGTGACCCGCGTAGTAATAACAGTAATCGCCTCGCGCAAGTTTCCGAGGAAAAAGCTGGTGTTCCTGCCCACCGTATCGCGAACATTGAAGAACTCGATTTAGATTGGATTAAAGACGCCAAGAAAGTGGCAGTCACAGCTGGTGCCAGCACGCCAACGCAAATTATCCGCGAAGTGTTAGTTTTTCTGGATGAATATGATCCAAGAAATCCCGAGACCTGGGAGCGTAAGCATGATGTTGATCCGGTAAGCATCCTACCACGTGCCCGCAAAAAAAATATTGAAAAACAACGCGCCGCTCGTTTAGAACATTTGAAGAACGGTGGTAAATAATGAAACGAGCATGGCTCCTAGACAAAGGAATCATGCTCGTTTTTTAATAGAATGTAAATGGGTTTGTATTCTCCTCAGAAACAAGTAGTTCTACTTCATATCCATTCACACGTGCCATTGCTTCAAATTGATTGCGCAAACTTGCTTTCATGACCTTTTCAATGTAGTGACCCGCGTCAATCGTTGGTAGCCCAAGCGCAAGTAAGTCGTGACCTGTGTGATAATAAATATCCCCCGTGATAAACACGTCAGCTCCGGCACGCTTTACATTATGGATAAACTTATTGCCATCTCCACCAATAATGCCAACTTTCCGAACCGGTGTTGTCAAGTCACCAATAACCCGAACATTACTCATCGATAACTTCTCTTTTACATAAGCAATAAAATTATGCATTTCCATCGCTTTTGGCAAATTACCGATACGCCCCAAGCCCATCTCTGACTTAATATTTTCAATTGGCATCACGTCAATGACAGGCACTTCATATGGATGCGCTATTTTTACAGCCTTTATAATTCGATCCATTTCCGAACGTGGAAAAATCGCTTCAATTCTGACTTCTCGCACCTCTTCCAATTTTCCTGACTCTCCAATGGTTGGACTCGCTTTTTCACTCGGTAAGAAACGCCCAGTCCCATCAATCGAAAACGTACATTCACTGTACAAATCAGATACTTTGCCAGCACCGTTATTAACCAATGCAAGACGCACCGATTCTTCCGCGAAATCAGGGGTATAAACGGCTATTTTGCTGTAACTTTCTTTATATGTAGGCACAATAACACCTATATTCCACTTCCAGCCTA
>NZ_AODL01000005.1 GCF_000525995.1 Paenilisteria riparia FSL S10-1204
TTGCTTCGGTGACACATGTGCTGTTACATATCGAACACGTACTCGAATGGAGCATTTTTTTGGAAGTTTGTCTTGATGTTTGTGCCGTTATGGTGGGGCGTGGACAGGGCAGACATTGTTCATTAATCGTTACGGCAATGACTTGCTACCACAGCGTTTGCTGATTGCTTTGGAAATAATGTTTGTCTTGCTGATGATATCGAGCTTCAATCTTGATTTTGATGCAACCTATATCACATTTTTCATCGGCTACATCGGTTTGCGAATGATAACCGCGCTACAATACCTTTTTGCTGCAAAAAAAGAACAGGCTGAGCGGCGAGGTGCAGCGCTGTTTCTTGGTAAATATTTTTGGATTGGCATTTTGGTTTCTTCTGTCTCATTATTTTTAGATTCTGAATGGCGATACGTCATCCTTTACCTCGGTATCGCACTAGACATCGTAGTGCCCATTATCGGCAGAAAAAAATTGCGTCAAGTCCCGATTCATACCGAACATCTGCTAGAACGTTTTGGCTTATTCACGATTATACTACTCGGGGAATCTATTGTCGCGGTCATCTCATTACTATCCGAAGAAGTGGTGAATCTGTCTTTGATATGTTACGCAGCCTCGGCCATCATCCTTGTACTACTCATCTGGTGGCAATACTTCGATAACCTAGAGAAAAAGCTGGACAAAGAAATGAAAACGGCGGGGCAATTAATTATTTATGGCCACTTATTCTTGTTTTTATCCTTATCAACCACAGCAGCAGCTATAAAAATGCTTGTTTTTCCAAATATCTCGTATCATTTCGTTATTTTATTCTTATTTGGCTCGATTTTGGTCTATGTTCTCGCTTTTTCAGCAACATTTCATTTATACCGCGTCCCAGAAGAGCGCTTAGCGTGGATGCATCTGGGCTTTTTCCTTGCCTTACTGCTCCTTTTGTTTGGTATCGCTTGGTTTGTCGTACTAGCTCCAGCCATCGTTTTATTGTTAGTATGCATTTTTTTCCTCATCTTCGGCTGGATTACTTCCAAATAAAAAATAGGAATTTCCGAATCTTGACGAAGCGGAAATTCCTATTTTCTCATACATAAAACAAAATACAAAAATACATAAACCCAGTTCCTGCAATCACGAACAAATGCCAGATTGCATGCATGTAAGGTACTTTTGGAATGCTATAAAACACAGCGCCAACGGTAAACATAATTCCGCCAGTCACCAACATCCAAAAGCCAACAGGGTCAAGCGTTTGATAAAGTGGTTTAATCGCAATCATGACGAGCCAACCCATCAATAGATAGAACAATGTCGACACGATTTTCCACTTACCAAGCAAGAAACATTTATACACAATTCCTGCCGCAGCTAATCCCCAAATCACACCAAACAATGTCCAGCCGAGCGAACCTTGCAGTGTAATCAACACAAGCGGCGTATAAGAGCCTGCAATCAACACATAAATCGCCACATGGTCCAAGATATTAAACAATTGTTTTGCTTTTCCAGGCTTAAAACTGTGCAGCATCGTCGAGCAGAAATAAAGCAATACGAGCGAAATACCATAAATCAAAAAACTGATCAAATACACCGGGTTATCTCGTTGTACCGCAAAAATAATCAACATAATGAGCGCTGGAATGCTGAGTAAGAACCCGATACCGTGTGTAACGGCATTGGCTACTTCTTCTTTCCAATTATACGCTTCGTGCATATTTATCACCAAACTTTTCTGAAAAATTAATTTTTCTATACCTCTCTTATCATACGCTTATTTTTCTGAAATAGAAAGTGTTTTGAGGTAGATAAAGTTTAAGATAACGTAAAGAATATGCGAAAACAGTACGACTTCTGCCTGATATTTCGCAATTAGAATAGTACATTTAGGCTTTTCTTGTTATAATGAGAGGAAAGACACTAGAATTGGATGTGGAATTAATGACAAAGATAAAGATTGTAACAGATTCAACAGCTGGATTAACGCCGGAAGAAGTGGCGCAATATAACATTCATATTCTACCGTTAACCGTTGAAATCGACGGTGAAACATACGATGCAACAGCGATTGAACCAGAAGTATTTATGTCAAAAATGGCAGCCTCGAAGCAACTTCCCAAATCCTCACAACCAGCTATTGGCACAATTGTAAACCTTTACGAGGAACTAACAGCAGATGGCAGCGAAGTTCTCTCGATTCATTTAACAGAGAAATTAAGCGGTACTGTATTGACTGCGCAACAAGCAGCGGACATGGTAGATGGCCAAGTAACCGTTGTGGATTCGGATTATATCGCCCGCGCTTTGGCATTCCAAGTCATTGAAGCCGCAAAAATGGCCGAACAAGGAAGTCACAAAATTTCAGATATCTTAACAAAAATCGCATCGATTCGTGCCAAAACAAAATTATATATCTGTGTCGTGACGTTAGAAAACCTCATTAAAGGCGGGCGTGTCGGTCGTATGCAAGGCATCATCGGGAGTTTATTAAATATTAAACTGATTGCCAAACTACAAGACGGCGGGCTTGTCGAAGAAGCAAAGATTCGTAGCAAGAAACAAACGATGAACTATCTAATCGATGTATTGAAAGCCGAAACGAAGAAAGTGAAGGAGTTCAATGTCGTACACGCCAACGGTTTGCAAATGGCAGAAGAAATTAGAGCGCAAGCCAAAGAAATTTTTCATTTACCAGAAGTGAAATTACTAAATGCAGATTCGGTTATTTCAACACATGCCGGAAATGGCGCTTTTGCAATGATTTATTATACAGAGTAGGTTAGGTGAACAAATGTGAATAAGAAAATACTTTGGCTCGCAGGGATTATAATCATTATCTCTGCGGCCATTCTTGGCTTTTATGTTATCCAAAAACAGCAACAAGAGGCGGCTCGCGTAAACATCCATTTAGTGGCGATGGGCGATTCGTTAACAGAAGGTTCTGGTGATGAGAAAAAAGACGGCGGTTATGTCGGCATCGTCAAAAACGACCTAAAAAAGCGTGAAGATGTCAACAAAGTAATGACGGAAAATTATGGCGTTGGCGGCAATCGGATTGACCAGTTGATGAAGCGGCTGGAAACACAGAAAGATTTTCAGAAAAGTGTGAAGCAAGCCAACGCAATTTCAATTTCTATCGGTGGCAATGACGTTATGAAAGTCGTACGGCAGAAACTACTAGATGCGCAAAAGAAAGATTTTACGAAGGCGAGTCAAGCATTTGATACTAACTTGAAAGAGTTGCTGGATGAGATTCGTCGTTTAAACGCAGATGCGCCAATTTATTTATTTGGTATTTATAATCCGTATACGACGTATTTCAGTGAGATGAAAGTGTTTGATGATATTATCTCGAATTGGAATGCAGCAACAAAGAAGACACTAAAAGCGGAGAAAAAAGCCTATTTTATATCAATTAATGAGCAACTAGAAGAACGTAGTGCAACGAAGGTTGGGAAGGCGAATCCAAATCTTGCTGATGATTTTTTTCATCCTAACCATTCGGGATATGAAAAAATGGCGAATGCATTATACCAAAAAATAGTTAAATCGATGGAAGATGGAAATATAAAATGAAGAAGGTGACGGCTTTTGAGGTCAAAAGATAAGCAAACAAATTATTGGAAATGGGCGTTTCTAACGTTTATCGGTATACTAGTACTTTGCTTTGGGTGGATATATATGTCGATTTTCTGGTTTTCACCCAATGTGCCGGAAGATGCTGGACGGTTGGTAAGTACGAAGGATATGGTGGAATTTTCAACGTCTACGAATAAGGCGGATTTGAATAAGTTGATTGCACATTATTTGCAGGACTTTCAAGAAGACCAAGATGCAGATGTAACATATGATGTGTATTTGGCAGATGATGTGGTATTCAAGGCCGAGGCGAAGTTCTTAGGCCAACCAGTTGATTTGAGTATTAATTTCTCGCCGACATTACGTAAAGATGGTGTGGTTGTACTGCAGCAAGTGGATTTGAAAGTAGGCGCACTACCACTACCAGTCTCATATGTGATGAGGTACGTGAAAAGTCAGTTTGAATTGCCGGATTGGGTAACAATCTCACCGAGAAACGCGAAGATTTATTTGGATGTGAATAAACTCAAACTTAAAGGCGGTATGAAAGTCCGTGTTGATGCACTTGATTTGAAGAAAGACGATATTTCGTTTACACTATTAGTACCTACAGAATAAGGAAGTGGAGGGATAAATAATGCGTGAAAAAGCGATTTTTGCAGGTGGATGTTTTTGGTGTATGATTAAGCCGTTCGATACGCAGCCAGGAATTGAGAGTGTGGTGGCAGGTTATACGGGTGGTCATACGGAGAATCCAACTTATGAAGAGGTTTGTAGTGAAAAGACGGGACATACCGAAGCGGTTGAAATTACATTTGATCCAGAAGTATTTCCTTATGACAAGCTGGTAGATGTATATTGGCAACAGACAGATCCAACTGATGCAGGTGGACAATTTGTTGACCGCGGTTCTTCATACCGCCCAGTGATTTTTTATACATCGGAAGAGCAACGTATGATTGCGGAGAAATCTAAGGCAGACTTAGAAGCAAGTGGTCGGTTTAAAAATCCAATTGTGACGCAGATTGAGAAGGCCGGTCCATTTTACAAGGCGGAAGAGTATCATCAAGATTTCTATAAAAAAAGATCCGAACCATTATAAAAACTATCGTAGTCATTCAGGGAGAGATTCGTTTATCAATAATAACTGGAAAGGATGAGCACACATGAATCAAGAAGAGAAGGAAAAACGTCTAAAAGAATTGGATGAGTTGCAATATAAAGTCACGCAAGAAAAAGGAACGGAGCGTCCTTTTAATAATGAGTTTTGGGATAATAATCAGCAAGGAATTTATGTGGATATTGTTTCTGGTAAGCCGTTATTTTCCTCGAATGATCAGTATGATGCGGGGTGCGGTTGGCCAAGTTTTACGAAGCCAATTGATGCGCAGGAAGTAGCAGAAAAGCGTGATTTATCGCATGGTATGATTCGTACAGAGGTGCGATCTGTAGATGCTGATTCACATTTGGGACATATATTCCCAGATGGTCCTCGTGAGGCTGGGGGAATGCGATATTGTATTAACTCGGCGGCGCTTCGTTTTATTCCGAAAGATACACTAGAAGAAGCGGGTTATGGGGAGTACTTGCCTCTGTTTAATTAGTCGATGATTGATGGCCCTTACTGAGTTATGATAAAATAAGTACTTAGTAAGGGTTTTAATATGAGGAGGATGGAAATGCTAAAAATCGCTGTACTTGGTTTAGGTGGCATTGCGCAGAAGGCTTATTTGCCGGTGTTTGCGCATTTAGATAATATTGAGGTGCATTTGTATACGCGGGATGCACAGAAGCTGAAGTCGCTGAGTGAGAAATATCGTTTTCATAATACGCATAGCTCTGTGGAGTCGGTGATTCGTTCTGATGTGGACGCGGCGTTTATACATACGTCAACGGCTAGTCATCCAGAGATTGTACGGGCTTTTCTGGAAGCAGAAATTCCTGTGTACGTGGATAAACCGGTGGCGGACAATTATGAAGTAACGAAAGAGCTTATAGAACTAGCAGAAGCTAAAAAAACATTGCTCATGGTCGGCTTTAACCGGCGTTTCGCACCGCGTTATGCGGCTCTGGCGGGACGTAATGATATCAATATGATCTTGATGCAAAAACATCGGAAGGCACAAGCTAGCGAGCCACGGACATTTATTTTTGATGATTTCATTCATGTGGTGGACACGGTGTTGCATTTATTGGATGCGCCAGTGGAGCGTATGACGGTGTTTCCGACGATGGACGGTTCGCTACTTTCTGCGATTACGGTGCAGTTTGTGGCTAATGGAAAAACGGCGACTGCGATGATGAATCGGGACAGTGGTACGAGTGAGGAACGTCTGACTGTTTTCACATCGGATGCGAAATGGGAAGTGGAGCATGTGACGGAACTACATCGTTATGAAGGAACGGGACATGAAATTTTTCGGTTTGGTGATTGGGAAACAACGCTTTACAAACGTGGCTTTGAATCGATTATTACGGCCTTTTTAGATGCCGTGCGTGATGGGAAAGCAGAGCCTGTTTCTAAAAGTTCCGCGCTTGAGACGCATCGGATTTGTGAACAAATTTTGCGATATGTGGAGAATTGATAGAAGAGAGGGTTGGACAGCTTGGGAAGATCATTTTATCATTATTTAATGACGTATCGTGATACGATTAAGCGTGATGCGGCAACGAAATTTGCCAATGATGCGTTTAAGGACCATAGTTTTCCGAAGCAGTCGATGGACTATTACGAGCTATGTGAGTATCTGGAACTAAACGCGTCGTATATTCCAAGCATGACGTTGTTTGATGATTTATGGAACAATTATTTGTTGGATGAAGAAAAAAATGGGAGGCGTTAATAGATGAGTATTCATATTGAGGCAAAACAAGGCGAGATTGCAGAAACGATTCTTTTACCGGGAGATCCGTTGCGTGCGAAATATATTGCGGAGACTTTTTTAGAAGATGTGATTTGTTTTAATAAAGTGCGTAACATGTTTGGATACACAGGGAACTATAAAGGGAAGCGAGTATCGGTGATGGGAACAGGTATGGGGGTTCCGTCAATCTCGATTTATGTCAATGAATTAATCCAAAGCTATGATGTGAAAAATTTAATTCGTGTGGGTACGATGGGAGCGATTCAAAAAGATGTGAAAGTTCGCGACGTTGTTATTGCCCAAGCGGCTTCAACGGATTCACAAATTAATCGCAATACGTTTGCTGGTGTTGATTTTGCGCCGGTAGCGGATTTTGATTTATTGAAAAACGCGTATGACGCTGGTGTTGAAAAAGGCTTAGCGATGCGTGTTGGAAATGTTTTTTCATCTGATCGTTTCTACAATGAGCAACTAGATAAACAACAATTGGCGGACCACGGGGTACTAGGCATTGAAATGGAAGCCGCGGCACTTTATACAATTGCACAGAAATTTGGTCGCAAAGCATTGGCTATTTTGACAGTGAGCGATCACATTTTTACTGGAGAAGAAACAACGGCAGAAGAACGTCAGACAACATTTAATGACATGATTGTTGTAGCGTTAGAGTCGACTTTAAAATAGGGAAGCTTTGCAACCGGGGAAGAATCTAACGAAAGAAGGTTTCAAAACGAGATGATGCATTTTATTTCATTCATGATTGCCCTTAGCTTGTCGGGGTATCATACGGCAGCAGATTATGTAAAAGGTGATATTAATCCAGAAGCACAAACACAAACGGCGGATAATGCACCGCAAACGTCAGGAAGTTCAGACTACAAGAATGATCCGCTTTATCCTTATATTGACCAACAAAATAAATTGATAGAAAAAAATGGAACGGAGTATATTGCTAATCCAGAAAATATAATGGTGCTTGCCAATAAAGATTATTTATTGCAATCAACATATACCCCACCGGACTTAGTTAGACCAAATGTGACGTTTTCGTTTGGTGATGCCCAAGTAGAAAAGGCACAAATGCGTAAGGAAGCCGCCGCGCAGCTAGAAGCGATGTTTGCTGCGGCCAAAAAAGATAATTTAACATTATATGCCGTATCGGGGTATCGTTCGTACAAGCGACAACAAGAAGTTTTTAGTGCGGAAGTGGCGAACAATGGAGAAGCAAAAGCAAAAGAGGCGGTTGCCGTTCCTGGAACAAGTGAGCACCAAACAGGCCTCGCGATGGACATTTCATCAAAAGACCAAGGGTATGAGCTAACGGAAGCTTTTGGAGAGACGCCTGAGGGCAAGTGGTTACAGAAGAATGCGCATAATTATGGTTTTATTTTGCGCTATATGAAAGGCCGGGAATCAACGACGAAATATCAATACGAATCTTGGCACTATCGCTATGTTGGGAAGGACGCGGCGACGATTATTTATAACAATAATTGGACGCTGGAAGACTTTTTCCAACATGTACAAGCATTGCAAAAGAAAATTGATGATGATACGGCAAAATAAAAATAAGTTCTCTATGAGGCTGGGACGCGGCTTTGTAGGGAGCTTTTTTATGTTTGCTGAGAAATTATGAGATGCTTTGGTTGACTTTGAATACCCCTATAGGTATTATAACTTTATAAAGGAAGGGATGGATGATAATGACGCATGATCAACCAATTGTACCGCGCTCTAATGAGGATACGAAACAGATTTTGAACCGCTTAAGACGTGTGGAGGGGCAAGTTCGAGGGATTCAGCAAATGGTGGAGGAAGATCGCTATTGTGTGGATATTTTAGTGCAGATTTCAGCGGCCAACTCGGCGCTTAAGAAAGTCGGTTTGCAAGTACTTGAGCATCACGCGAAACATTGTGTGGTAGATGCTGCGCAAAATGGCGAGTCAGATGAAGTCATGGATGATTTATTGAAAGTAATACGTCAGTTTTCGAAGACGTGAGGGCAGGAGGTGTTTTTGAAAATGGGAGCCAAAAGGCAAGATTTAAATGTGTTTGGGATGACGTGTGCGGCTTGTTCTACGCGGGTGGAGAAGTCTTTAAATAAAACAACTGGGGTGGAACGGGCGAACGTGAATTTGGTGACGGAAAGCGCTGCGGTGTATTATGATCCGGAACAAATAAGTCCTGAGGAACTAATAGGTGTTGTAAAACATGCAGGCTATGATGCGACAGAAAAGATGTCGAAAGAAGAGAAAGATGCTGTACTTGAAAAGCAGTTTAAACGAGAAGTTCACCGGTTTATTTTATCGGCGATTTTAGCTTTGCCACTCCTTTTGACGATGGTAACGCATATTCCTTATTTGCATCATACAGCGTTTGCGATGCAGATTGATGCGCTTATCAACCCGACGATACAACTAATTTTAGCAACGGTGATTCAGTTTTATATCGGTTGGCGGTTTTATGACGGGGCGTATAAGGCGCTTCGTGGTAAGAGTGCGAACATGGATGTGTTGGTGGCGCTTGGGACTTCGGCGGCGTATTTCTACAGTTTAGCGGAATATGTCCGGCAGCTGATGAATCCGGGGATAGAGGCGCATTACTATTTTGAAACGAGTGCGATTTTAATAACCTTGATTTTACTTGGAAAATTGCTTGAGAGTTATGCGACGTCTAAAACAACGCAGTCCATTGCGGGATTGTTGAAACTGCAATCAAAAGAAGCGGTTGTGTTGCGGGAAGGCAAGGAATGGAAAGTGCCGGTCGATGCGTTGTCGATTGGCGATGTGATTTTAGTAAAACCGGGTGCAAAAGTGCCGATTGATGCGGTGGTTTTGTCTGGCGAAACGAGTATTGATGAGTCGATGATTTCGGGGGAACCTGTGCCTGTAGAGAAAAAGGCTGGAGACGCAGTGATTGGCTCGACGGTGAATTTCGATGGAGCATTTGAGGCGAAAGTGACGAAACGGATGGACGAGACGGTGTTGTCGACGATTATTCAACTCGTGGAGGAAGCGCAAGGTGTGAAGGCGCCGATTCAACGATTGGCAGACCGGATTTCGGGGATTTTTGTACCGATTGTGTTGGCGATTGCTGCGGTCACTTTTATAATTTGGATGATTGTAACTGGTGGGGTACTGGATCAGTCCTTGCAGGTTGCGATTGCAGTACTTGTGATTGCTTGTCCTTGTGCGCTTGGTTTGGCAACGCCGACTGCGATCATGGCGGGAACCGGGAGAGGTGCGGAAAGTGGCATTCTTTTCAAAGGCGGCGAACATTTGGAACGCACAGCCAAAGTCGATACGGTAATTTTTGATAAAACAGGAACGTTAACAGAAGGCAAGCTGCAAGTAACGAGTGTATTGGACGTGCATGAGGACTTCGCTCGCTTTATCGTGACGATGGAAGAACAGTCAGAACACCCGATTGCTAAAGCCGTGTTGGCACATTTTGAAGGGCAGAAAATGAACGCGACGCAAGCAGAACGAATTCGTGCGAAGGCGGGTCACGGAATGACGGGCGTGCTTGACGGTAGCAAAGTATCGCTTGGCTCATATCGCTTTATCGCAAAAAAAGTAACGGTTCCAAAAGAAGCAGACGATGCGATGCAAGCTTGGATGAAAGCGGGACAAACGATTGTGGCGATGAGTATTGATGGCGCTTTTGCAGGAGCCTTTGGTTTGTTGGATACGCCTCGTTTGGAAGCGAAGGAAGCTATTTCGTGGTTGCGTGAACTTGGTGTGAAAACAGCGATTGCTTCTGGCGATCAACGGGTCGTCGTGGAAAATATTGCAGCAGAACTCGGCATTGATGACGTGTATGCGGAACAATTACCGAATGATAAAAGCGATTTAGTGGCTGATTTGCAAAAACAAGGGCATGTTGTTGCATTTGTCGGCGATGGAATCAATGATGCACCAGCCCTTGCGACCGCGGATACAGGCATTAGTATCGGAACAGGGACGGACATCGCGATAGAAACGGGCGACGTAACCCTTGTGGGGCACCAATTAACGCTTGTTCCGCAAACCATTCAACTAAGTCGAGCAACCATGCGCAACATTCGTCAAAACTTTTTCTGGGCACTGGCGTACAACTGTGCGGGTATTCCGATTGCAGCGCTAGGCTTACTCGCTCCTTGGGTGGCAGGTTTAGCGATGGCCGGAAGTTCCGTATCTGTCGTAACAAACGCGTTACGGTTAAAACGAGTAAAATTAAAATAATGAAAACGGCTAGAAGTCACGCGATGATTTCTAGCTTTTTCGATTTACTATTGACTTTCCATGTATTTTTGTTTAATATAATAAACAAATACAAAAAGGGAGTGATTCAGATGCAACGATATACATATTTAAAAACTAGCTTTAAAAGAAAACGGGCTTACTCTGCAACAAGCCGCCGATCGGATTGGCGTCACGAAAGGCTATCTGAGCCAATTAATTAATAATAAAATCAAAGAACCGAGCGCACAAAAGTTGCAAGCGTTACATGAAGTTCTACATTTAGAATACCCTCCACGCGAAAAAAAATATCGGTGTTGTCTTTGGAAAGTTTTATCCACTACACACAGGACATATTTATTTGATTCAGCGAGCTGCGAGCCAAGTGGATGAATTGCATGTGATTTTGTGTCATGATGCGTCGCGTGATTTCGATCTTTTTCAAAAAAGTTCGATGACGAAGCAGCCGACTGTGGAGGATCGTTGGCGCTGGTTGTTGCAGACGTTTAAATACCAAGACAATATTAAAATTCATGATTTATCAGAAGATGGGATTCCGCCGTATCCGGATGGTTGGGATGAATGGGCTATTCGGGCGAAGAAGTTGCTTGCGGATAATCATATTCAAGCTAATGCGATTTATTCCAGTGAGCCGAAAGATGCGATTCGTTATCAAGAGTTGTTAGGCGTTGACACAATTGTGATTGATGCGGAACGGTCGTTTATGAATATCAGCGCGACGCAAATTAGACAGGAGCCGTTTCATTATTGGGATTACATTCCGACAGAAGTAAAGCCGTTTTTCGTTCGTAAAGTCGCTATTTTGGGTGGGGAGTCCAGTGGGAAATCAACATTGGTGAATAAACTTGCAAATACCTTTAACACAACTAGTGCTTGGGAATACGGGCGGGATTACGTGTTTTCTCACCTTGGTGGGAACGAGAAGGCATTGCAGTTTTCCGATTATGATAAAATTTCGCTCGGTCAGGCGCAATATATTGATTTTGCAGTGAAGTATGCGAATAAAGTGGCATTTATTGATACAGATTATGTGACGACCCAAGCTTTTTGTATGACGTATGAGGGACAAAAGCATCCGTTTGTGCAGGCGATGATTGAGACGCAGCCGTTTGATTTGGTTATTTTGCTCGAAAATAATACGCCTTGGGTGAATGACGGCTTGCGACACCTAGGTACCAAGGAAAAACGTAAAGATTTTCAGGAGTTATTAAAGCAACTAATGTATGAGAATAACATTCCGTATGTGGCGATTACTTCTGGGAATTACGAGGAACGTTACTTGGAGAGCATTCGTTTAGTAGAGCAGCTATTAAATGACAAAAAGGAGCAAAACAATGAAAACTCTAATTATGAAAATTGGTCGAAATAAGGCGTATCCATACGTTTCTGTAGTACTTGTGACAATTGCTTTTCTGGCGACAAATCCACTTTCTAACTTTGAATGGCGTTACTTACTATCATTTATAGGAGCAATCTGTGGTTTGATTTGTGTGATTTTACTGGCGAAAGGCAAGAACAGTGGGAATGTTTTTGGGATGCTGGCGGGTTTTGGTGAGATGAGTGGTAACTTGTTGGGTCGAAACGTTGGTGCCGCGCTACCAAGCATTTATTATTTTGTGACGCATATTTTTGGCTTAGTGACCTGGAAGAAACATTTAAACGAGGAAGCGACTTTAAAACCACGACAACTAACCGAACGTCATTTTGGGATTGCGATTATTTTTATTATCGTGGCATCTTTTGTGAATATGTACTTAACGGGGATTCTTGGTGTGGCCAATGATCCATATCAGCTGATGTTGAATAATTTTATTTTTGCATTAGGTGTGACGGCGCAGTTTTTGATGATTGCTAGGTTTAGTTTTAACTGGTATTTGTGGATTATCATGAATGTACTGGTTATTTCGCTTAATATTTATACGAAAAACCCGATTATTGCAACGCAGTACGCAATTTATTTGTTCAATGCGGTTTATGGGTTATTGGAATGGCAGGATACGGAGAAAAAGAAAGTGTTGTCCGTGCAATGATTACGTGGGAGGGGTATAATAAAAGTATAGAAATAATAAGGAGTGACGGATGATGGCGAAATTAGTCCTAGAAGTAGAAGGTATGAGTTGCGAGCATTGCGAAAAGCGTGTGCGTGAAGCAATTGAATCTGTGGAAGGTGTGCAGCAAGCTGTAATCTCACTTGAAGTGGGCACAGCAGAAGTGACTTATGATGAGGGCAAAGAAGTAAAAGATAATATTGCAGAAGCCGTAGATGAAGCAGGCTATGAAGTTGTCATTTAAGCTATAGATAGATTAGTAAAGCAAGTAAAAACGGGAGGACATAGAATTGTCTTTTGCTTTTACTTGTTTTTCTAGTTTGGGAGCAACAAAAGCTGTCCTTTCTAGGCAAAAGCTGATAGAATATATAAGAAGTTAGAAATATAAATTTACTAGGGTGCTTTAGTGAGAAAGTGGTGAGCAAAAGAATGGAACAAGGACCAACAAATTCGAATGAACCAAACGATGTGGAGAAGAAACCAGAAACTCCTAATAAAGGCTTTATTCGGATGAAAACTTTCCCGTTTGTATTGTTGCTCTTTGGCTGTGTGTTCGTAACAGCGTTAGTGACGGCGTTAGTTATGTCTCTTGGTGCGGACAAGCAAGTGAAAGTGGCGATTCCAGAACGGAAAGAGTTTACGAAGCTTTACAATGTATACGATGAGATTCAGAATAAATATTTTAAGGATGTTAACACGGATAAATTGATGGAAGGTGCGATTACTGGCATGGTCGATTCACTCGGCGATCCGTATTCTTCTTTCATGTCGAAAAAAGAAGCAGAAGAGTTTGATGATACAATTTCTTCTAGTTTTTCTGGCGTTGGTGTCGAAATACAGGAGAAAGATGGCTACATAACAGTTGTTTCGCCAATCAAGAATTCTCCAGCAGCGGCTGCAGGTTTACGCCCGAATGACAAAATTGTGGAAGTGGATGGGAAGTCTATTAAAGGCGTTTCTTCAACGGAAGCAACAACGAAAATCCGTGGCAAGAAAGGGACGAGCGTAACATTGACTATTTCGCGCCCTGGCACGGATAAACCTTTTGATGTGAAACTTGTTCGAGATGAAATTCCGATTGAAACAGTTTATGCGACCATAAATGCTGACAAAATCGCAACGATTCAAATTACGACTTTCTCAGAAAACACATATAGCGAGCTTGAAAAAGCCTTGAAAGACATGGACAGCAAAGGTATGAAAGGTCTAGTGGTTGATTTGCGAGGGAACCCAGGCGGTCTACTCGATCAAGCGGTTGACATTGCGAGTCTTTTCCTACCTGATGGCAAAGTTGTTGTGCAAGAGGAAGCTAAAGATGGCACGAAGCAAGTCATTAAATCGGACAGTAGCGCACATAATGGCTATAAAGTGAAAGTACCTGTGACGATGTTGATTGATGAAGGTAGCGCCAGTGCATCAGAAATTTTAGCAGCAGCGGCTAGCCAATCTGGCGGCATTAAGCTTGTTGGTGCGAAATCGTTTGGTAAAGGAACGGTACAAACAGCGGCACCACTTAGCGATGGCTCATTACTTAAACTAACGGTTGCCAAATGGCTAACACCAGACGGAGACTGGATTCATGAAAAAGGTATCAAACCGGATGTAGCAGTAGCATTACCAGCCTATGCGACTATGGCGATTCCAGATGCATCAAAAACATATAAAGAAAATAGCTTTGGTGATGATGTGAAAACCATTGAATCGATGCTTGCGGCACTGAACTATAAAGTCGGTAAAGTAGATGGCTTGTATGATGCTGATACAACAGCAGCTGTGAAGCAATTTCAAACAGCTAGCAAGCTTAAAGTAGATGGTATTATGACTGGTGACACAACCAATGCACTAATCACTGCCATTCAAAAGCACTTAAAAGACACGGACCCGCAACAGCAAAAAGCAGTTCAATTAGTGAAAGAACAACTGAAGTAAGGAGGCTTTGACGTGGATGATTTTCTGGAAATTGAGACGGCTGTAAAGCGCGTTTTTAATAGTTTTCGACATGAAGTGGATGGTATTTTAGAGCGCAAAATGACAGGTGGAGAATTTCGGGTACTTAGCCTGATTGCTAGCGGTATCAACCGAACCACGGATTTATCGAAAAAGTTAGATGTGTCGGCAAGTCATATTACAGCAATTACCGACGCGTTAGTTGCCAATCAATTCATTACAAGACATCGTTCCGAAGTAGATCGTCGAATTATCGTATTAGAACTGACGGAAGAAGCGGAAGTATTTGTAAATTCGATTGAGAAGAAGAAAAAAGCAATGCTTGTTCGTCGCTTTTCTGTATTTACAGAAGAAGAGCGCGAGCAGTTCCAAATGTTGCTGAAGAAGTTAGCTGAATAGATTGCAGGAAACGCAAACCGTGATGGTTTGCGTTTTTTGCTGTTAGGGCTTTTCGAAGGTATGAGTTACAGGCTCATTATAAGTGTGGACACAGCATGGGTTCTTTCTTATTACCAAACGAAGATTTCTTTACAAATCCATTTATATAGGCTATACTATCTATAAAGTTTCCTTAGAGAAACATTGTTAGTTTCGTGTAACAAATAGTCGCATAGGAAAAGGTGATGGTGATGTTAGTAGAAAATTTATCAATTGCATATGGACAAAAGCAAGTCGTGGAGAATGTTTCACTTCAAATAGCTCCTGGAAAAATGACGGGAATTATCGGGCCAAATGGTGCTGGGAAATCGACGTTTCTAAAAGGATTAATAGGCTTGATTCCAGCCGAGTCTGGGACGGTTACATGGGAAGGTGAGTCGATGCAAGGAATTCGTGGAAGAATGGCATATGTACCGCAGCGCAATAGTGTAGACTTGACGTTTCCAATTACGGTGTTGGACACGGTGTTGATTGGGACGTATCCGCAACTTGGATTGATGAAATGGCCACGGAAGAAAGAACGGCAAATCGCACGAGATGCTTTGGCACAAGTGGATATGCTGGATTTTTCGAAACGACAGATTGGTGAGTTGTCGGGTGGTCAGTTGCAGCGGGTTTTTATTGCGCGAGCTTTGGCGCAACAGGCCGATATTTTCTTGTTGGATGAACCATTTGTCGGCATTGATATGACAAGTGAAGCTTTGATTGTGCGTGTTTTGCAAAAATTAAGAGATGAAGGCAAAACAATGATTGTTGTCCACCATGATTTCCATAAGGTGGCAGGGTATTTTGATGAGGTCATTTTGCTGAATAAGGTATTAGTTGCACATGGGGATACGACGAAGACTTTTACGGAAGAGAATATATTAAAGGCATATGGTCAAGGTTTTCGGTTTGGAGGTGTTAGCTAATGCTGTTTTTGGAGGGTTTGATGGAATATGCATTTTTACAAAAGGCATTGTTGACATCGGTGATTGTTGGTGTTGTGTCGGGCGTGATAGGAAGTTTTATTATTTTACGTGGGATGTCGTTGATGGGAGATGCAATTTCACATGCGGTGTTACCGGGTGTTGCGGTTTCTTATATGCTGGGCGTGAACTTCTTTTTTGGAGCGGCGGCTTTTGGCGTTATTGCTGCGCTTGGGATTGGATTTGTGAATCAGAATAGTCGGATTAAAAATGATACGGCTATCGGCATTGTGTTCAGTTCATTTTTTGCATTAGGGATTATTATGATTTCGCTTGCGCAAAGTTCGACGGATTTGTATCATATTTTGTTCGGGAATGTGTTGGCAGTGCGGAATAGTGATATGTGGATTACGTTTGTGATTGGAGTTGTTGTATTGCTCTTGGTCGGGCTGTTTTATAAGGAACTGCTTGTGAGTTCGTTTGATCCAGTGATGGCGGAAAGTTATGGTTTGAGGGTGCGGGTGTTACATTATTTCTTGATGACCTTGTTGACGCTTGTGACGGTCGCTTCTTTGCAAACGGTAGGGATCATTCTGGTCGTGGCGATGCTGATTACACCTGCTGCGACAGCGTACTTACTGACGAATCGCTTATCAGTCATGTTGTTTTTAGCCGGGGGATTCGGAGCTTTAAGTGCGGTGATTGGGCTTTATTTCAGCTACATGTATAATCTTGCATCGGGTGCTTCAATCGTTCTTGCGGCCACGGTTTTGTTTATCCTTGTATTCATATTTTCGCCGAAGCAAGGACTTATTTTTGGAAAACGGAGCGTGAACCAATGAAAAAAATGATTCTAGCGCTGATGATGGTGCTTTTAGGTGTTATTTTAACCTCGTGTGGTGGGAAAGAGAAGGCCACGGATTCGGGGAGATTACAAGTTGTGACGACCTATTCGATTTTGTATGATATGGTGAAACAGGTTGGTGGCGATAAAATCGAGCTGTACAGCATTGTGCCTGTCGGGGTTGATCCACATGAATATGATCCATTGCCAAAAGATGTGCAGAAAATGGCGGATGCGGACATTGTCTTTTATAATGGTTTGAATTTGGAGACGGGAAATGGCTGGTTTGATCGCTTGATGGCGTCTTCGGGGCAAAAGGAGGCGGTAGCGCTGAGCAAAGGTGTTGCGCCTAAATTCTTGCATGCGAAGGGGAAGGAAAGTGAGACGGACCCGCACGCGTGGCTTGATTTGCAAAACGGGATGAAGTACGTTGCCAATGCGCGTGATGCGTTGGTGAAGGCAGATCCGGATAATGCGGCATATTATAAGGAACGCGCGAAAGCCTACACGGCAAAACTTGCAAAATTAGATGGGGAAGCGAAGACGAAGTTTGCAGATTTGGAAAATAAGACGCTGGTGACGAGTGAAGGAGCGTTTAAATATTTCGCGGCAGCGTACGGACTGAACGCTGCGTATATTTGGGAAATCAATACGGAGAACCAAGGGACGCCAGATCAGATGAAGCAGGTCATCGAGACAATCCGGACGAATAAAGTGCCAGCATTGTTCGTGGAAACGAGCGTTGATTCGCGGAGCATGGAGAGCGTGTCGAATGAGACGAGTGTTCCAATTTTTGCAAAATTATTTACGGACTCGACCGCAAAACAAGGAAAGACTGGCGATTCGTATTTAGAAATGATGCAATGGAATTTAGATAAAATACACGAAGGCCTTGCAAAATAAAAGTTGGAATTTAGCATGACAAATCGAGGTATTTGTTCTGCTAAGTTCCAACTTTTTTAGGCTAGTCTTTTTTCAGTGAATCGAACGCGGATGGAGAGGATAAAGGCGGCGATAAATAAACCAGCGCTTAGGCCAATCCAGAAGCCAAATGGGCCAAGTGTTGTGTAGGAAAGTAGCAGCCCAAGCGGCAAACCAATAATCCAATAGGAAATAAAGGCGACAATCGAAGTAACGGTGACGTCTTTGTAACCGCGCAATGCCCCGAGAACAGGTGAGAGCAAGGCATCGGCAAATTGGAACAATACCGCGTAAATAAGGAAATGCGTAATCAAATCGGCAAGTTTCGGATCATTCGTAAATAAAAGTGCGATTTGATCGCGGAATATAAGTAGCAAAACACCGTTTATAACACCAATGGCAATCGCAGAAATCATCCCAATGTGGCGATATTGTTTAGCGTCCAAAAGTCGTTTAGCGCCAGTTTCGAAGCCGATAAGAATGGTCAAAGCAGCAGCGATACTAAGCGGAAACGCATAAAGCAAGGTCGGGACACTAATCGCCGACTGATGCGCTGCAATCGTATCTGTCCCAAATCGCCCCATAAAAACGGTTACCGCCGAGAATATGCTCACTTCAAACAAAATCGTTAATCCATTGGGAACACCGAGTTTGATAATTTCTTTCATTTTTTCTAGGCTCAACCGTTGGAAAGCTGAGAAAATATGATAATCGCGCAATCGTTTTTGACTTTGAATCAGAATAATCGTGACGAGGAGAACAATCCAGTATGTGATTCCGGTCGCATAACCGCTACCAACCCCGCCAAGCTCTGGGAAGCCCCAATTTCCGAAAATCAATAAGTAGTTCAAGAAAATATTCACAGGCACCGTAATGAGCGTAATCATCATCGTCACACGCGTAAGTCCAAGCGAATCAATGAAAGCGCGCAACACCGAATAAAAGAAAAACGCCGGAATCCCAAAACAAATCCCGTTTAAAAAATGCCTTGCAATAGAAGCTACAGCAGGGTCTAGTCCCATCATTCGGAGTATTGAAGGCACGAACAAAAAAATTGAGCGCAATAAGCACAGCGGCAAGCCCAATCGCAATATATAAGCCATTGCTAACCGTTCGTTTAATGTCATGTCCTTCGCCACGACCGATAAGTTGCGAAATAATTGGCGTTACAGCCATCAATAAGCCAGACAAACTCGCATTAAACGGCCCCCACAAAGAGTTCCCAATTGCGGTTCCTGCTAAGGCTTCATTGGAATAATGGCCCGACATCATCGTATCAATTAAAGCCATCGAAAAAAGCATTAACTGCGACACAACGACAGGTGTGAAAATAACAAAAAACTGCCGCCATTTTTCACCACTTGTAAATGTTTGTTCCAAAATGATGCTCCCCCTTTTTAGTCACATAAGCAATCTATTATATCATAATAAAAAAGTAAAAGCTCTAGGCGAAACCCGCTGTGTCTGTTATAATAAGGATTCGTGGTAGGGGCGAGACTCTATGGGTTGGGAGAGGGATAATTGAATAAAGAGGAATTATGATGCATAAATTATTGGACAAGGTTTTTCGGCTAAAGGCGCACGGTACTTCGGTTCGTACGGAACTGTTAGCAGGAATGATTGGTTTTTTCACCGTTGTCTACATTATTGTTGTCAATAGTTCAATTTTGTCTGAAGCAGGCGTTCCATATCAAGGCGCCATTCTAGCGACGATATTTATTTCGGTTGTCGGTTGTTTGGTGATGGGATTTTGGGCTAATGCACCGCTTATTTTGATGCCTGGTATGGGTATCAATGCTTTGTTCGCTTACAATTTCGTGCAAACGCTCGGATTGTCATGGCAGCAAGCACTCGCGGTTGTCGTTGTCAGTGGCTTTTTATTCATGATTTTAGCATTTACACCACTTGCAAGAAAGCTGAACGACACGATTCCGCTAATTCTAAAACAAGGGATCACAGTCGGTTTAGGACTTTTCTTGGTGTTGCTAGGTCTTGAAAAAGGAGAACTCGTTACGCGCGGGAAACATTCCATTTTGGCGATAGGCGATATTCATGATCCATTTGTTTGGGCGACATTAATCACGCTTATTATCACCATGATTCTGCTTGTGCGCAAAGTACCAGGGGCTTTTTTATGGAGCATTTTGGTGGGGACGCTCGTAAGTGTTCTGTTTGGTGTGCACGGAGAAGTTTCTAAAGATGCGCTTAGCCTTGCGCCATGGAAAGATGTGCTGTTTCAAGCTGATTTTTCTGGTGTTGGTCAAGTCGCTTTTTGGACGAGTGTATTTTCGCTGACGATGGTGCTTGTGTTTGAGACGGTTGGTTTGACATATGGCCAGACGAAGCAACTTGGACAGACAGAGAAATTGCCGCGAGTCTTGCAGGCAAGTAGTTTCACGTCATTTTTGTCAGGATTATTTGGAACGAGTCCGACGATTTCAGCATTAGAAAGTGGATCGATGTCGGCAAGTGGTGCGAGAACAGGGCTGTCATCTGTGACGGTTGCGATTTTCTTTTTAATCTCACTTGTTTTGATGCCATATATTTCATTTATTCCGAACAGTGCGATTGCCCCAATCTTAATTATTATTGGGATGTCGATGTTGCAGGAAATGAAGGAAATGGACTTGAGTAATGCTGCGGACACTTTTTCGGCATTACTAATCGTTATTATTATCCCATTCTCGTATAGTATCGCAGACGGAATTGCAGCAGGGTTCATCGCTTACCCGATTTTGAAACTATTTACAAAAAATCGGACGCGAACACCGATACTCATGTATATCATTGCAGCGCTATTTTTGTTACAATTTATTTTGCAATGATGTATTCGCGGGGTGTGTCTTATTCGGGCACATCTCGCCTTACATATTTTTAAAGAAATGAGGAATTTTTATGCTATATTATTATTTAATTGCATTAGTGATTATCGTGATTGACCAATTCACCAAGTGGCTGATTGTGCAGAACTTAGATTTAAGAGAAGTGATTGAAATCATTCCAGGCTTTCTAAATATTACATCCCATCGTAATTCAGGCGCGGCTTGGGGCGTTTTGGAAGGAAGAATGTGGTTTTTCTATCTGATTACGTTACTTGTCATCGTTGTTTTGATTTATTTCCTACAACGCTACGGTAAAAATAGTAAACTTCTAGGCATTAGTTTAGCGCTAGTGCTAGGTGGGGCAATTGGGAACTTTATTGATCGCTTGTTACACCAAGAAGTAGTGGACTTTGTACAAACGATTTGGGGACATTATTACTTCCCGATATTTAATGTGGCGGATGCAAGCCTGACAGTAGGTGTTATTTTACTTATCGTCTACGTTTTCTTGGATGATCGCAAAACGAAAGGAACGAAAAAATGACACAAAACACCATTATTATTCCCGAAAAATTAAACCGCGAGCGCTTGGACAAGGCGTTAGCAGAACTACTGGACATCACGCGTTCAGCAGTACAAACATTGCTCAAAGACGACGCAATCCTAGTCAACGGAGAAACGTCAAAACCGAACTATAAATGCCAAACTGGCGATGAAATTACGTACGTTGTTCGCGAAGCAGAAGAAATAGATGTTTTAGCAGAAGACATCCCGCTTGATATTTATTATGAAGATTCCGATGTTTTAGTGGTAAATAAACCGCAGGGCATGGTGGTACATCCATCCGCAGGACACACAACAGGAACACTCGTGAATGCCTTGCTATTTCATTGTAAAGACCTATCGGGCATCAACGGCAAAATCCGCCCAGGCATCGTGCACCGCATCGACAAAGATACATCCGGCTTACTAATGGTCGCAAAAAACGACAAAGCCCACGAATCTTTAGCGGGACAATTATATGACAAAACCAGCGATCGCGAATACATTGCGCTTGTTCATGGCGTCATCAAGCATCAAAAAGGAACCATCGACGCACCAATTGGCCGTTCGAAAGAAGATCGTCAAAAAATGGGCGTCATCAACGAAGGAAAAGAATCACGCACGCATTTTGAAGTGTTGGAAAGATATAAAGGCTACACACTGATTAAGTGCCGTTTAGAAACTGGACGAACACATCAAATCCGCGTGCACTTGAAATATATTGGACACCCACTTGCTGGAGATCCAAAATATGGCGTAAAGAACACATTAACCGGCGAAGGGCAGTTTCTTCACGCAGCTGAACTTGGATTTACACATCCAACCACTGGCGAACGCATGCATTTCGAGGCACCACTACCGCCCATTTTTCAACAAGCATTAGAAACCTTGGAAAAATAAGAGGGAGAATTATGCAGTATGGAGGATAATGTGGTATAGATGGAGTAATGAAAAAGCGAGTCTGGGACATAACCAAAATAAATCGGCGACAAGCGCTCGCATTGTTGAGGCTGTTCGAAGAAACCGAGGTACAGCCTCAATATGCCTACGAGTTTACGAGTAGGCGTTCCATCAGGATTCAGACGGCGAGTTCCAAGCGGTTCTGCTACACTAACGCTACGCTTAACTTCTCGCATGGTCGGGGATACGACTCCCTCCCTGCTTTCAGTCATCACATACGGGGGTATGCTCCGCTTTGTTGGGACTGTTCGAAGTACTGAGTTACAGTCCCAATATAAGCACGAACAAAGAGAGTGGTTAATCCTCTCCGACTGTTCGAAGTACTGAGTTACAGTCCCAATATAAGCGTGAACAACGTGGACGGTTATTCCTTTCCAAATCCCCTGAATACAAACGCTTTCGCGCGATTTGTGTAAAGCAGAATTTTCGTCCTACCTCAAGTAAATGGTTCGGCGATTTTGCTTTATACTGAGTTTTGTACCAACCTAGACGGAATTCGCTTTAAGGCGGACTGCCGGTTCATAATGAGAAATAATCCACTAAGTTTGGCGGCCTAGAGGGATTATTTTTTTGCCTTGAATTTACAATTGAAGTGCAACGGTAACTAAAAAGAGACTTAGAATGAAAATCATAGGCTTTTGTAATACAGTTTTAATATCAGGCCAGCTTTTAATGTATTGGGTATTAATCAAAATTGAGTAAACATAATCTAATCATCTAGTAAAGATTTTTGCGATGTGATAAGTGTCCCCAAGGAGTCATTATTGGAAAATAACTTTGAGAGATCTAGCATGTTAAAATCTATCACTTGAATCGGTAAATCATGTTCCTTAGCAAGTAATAAAGCGGACTGGTCCATTACACGGATATCATTCTTTATGACATCATCATAATTAAGTATTTTATATTTTTTTGCACTTTTAAACAGATTGGGATCTGTTGTATACACTCCATCGACACCATTTTTTGCCACAATCATACTGTCTGAATTGGTTTCCACCGCTCTTTGAACAGACGGATAATCAGTTGTTACGAAGGGTTGTCCGTTACCGCCAGCAAAGATAACAATATCACCTTTTTCTAAATGCTGTATAGCTCGCAATCGAATAAAAGGCTCTGCTACGGAATGAATAGGTATAGATGTCATAACACGAACTTCTCTATTTGTCAGAGATTTTAAAATACCACGAAGAATCAGGCTATTGATTATGGTACCTAACGTTCCTATGTTATCTGCCTCCACACGCTCTATGTTCCAGTCTTCCGCTAAGTTACCACGAAACAAATTTCCTCCACCAACAACGATAGATATTTGAAAACCTGCGTCTGCTAAATCCACGATTTTATTAGCGATTTGTGTAAATTTTTTTTGATCAAAGTGATGTTCATTTTCCCCAAGAGCAGCTCCGCTTATTTTTATTAATATTCGCTTGGTATCATTCACTTCTAAAAAAACCTCCTAACTTCTTTTACCAATCTTAGCTTCGCTTTAAATTTCCTAAGAATCGAAGTGTAATTAATTTTATGCATTTTTAACCCCTTACTAGAAAATCAATTAATTTCTCAAACCGCAACAAAATCAGTTGACAAAGCATATAGATTACGATAAGCTAGACCTAATGAAATAACAGTCCTTTAACATAGTCCAGAGAGGCTAAGAAGGTAACGTGATTTGGGGATTTCTGTACCCAATTTGAATCTATACGTCTACCCTTTGCCTTCTATATACTGGCAGAGGGTTTTTATTTTGTACTGCGAGGGAGGGGAAGGCATGTCAGAAGAAGTTGTGGTAATGGATGAAGCGGCGATTAAGCGGGCGCTGACACGTGTGAGTTATGAAATCATCGAGCGGAATAAAGGAACGAAGGATTTAGCGCTTGTGGGAATTAAGACACGGGGAATCTTCCTTGCTAATCGTTTGCAAGCACGAATGAAGGAGATAGAAGATGTCGAGGTTCCAGTTGGGGACATAGATATTACGCTTTATCGCGATGATCTTTCTTTTAAAAACGATTCCGCAGAGCCGTCACTGAATAACACGAATGTTCCGTTTGACATTAATGGAAAAAAAGTTGTGCTGGTGGACGATGTATTATACACGGGCCGGACAGTGCGTGCCGCAATGGACGCGCTAATGGATGTGGGGCGCCCAGCTGGAATTCAGCTAGCCGTTTTAGCAGATCGAGGCCACCGAGAACTACCGATTCGCGCCGATTTTGTAGGAAAAAATATCCCGACATCGAGCGAGGAACGCATTGAAGTCCACTTAGCCGATATTGATCATGTCGCGGATGCAGTTACAATAATTAAATAATAAATTTCAGCTTGTTTGAAAAACTAATCTTCAAGAATATCCGCAAGCCCCCAGCGTGTCGGCAAATGCTTAGATTCTAGGCGAAGTCGAGCACTGGAGCGGAGACTTCAACGACGAAGATGAGCGCGTTTGCCGACACGCTGGGATACCACTTTTAAAGGCAGTCCAGAGAGGCTGACAAAGGGTGATTGGATTTTACGGTATAACTATACCTAAATTCAGTACATAACTACTCTTTGTCGCAATTTTAGACAGGGAGTATTTTTTATGGAAAGAGGGAGAAAAATGACAGAAGAGACAACATCTAATTATGTAAAACCAGTGCTAGATATTCATGAAAGGCCAACGTGGAATAAATGGATTGTACTTAGTATTCAACATTTGTTCACGATGTTCGGGTCTACGATTTTCGTGCCAACTGTGACGCACTTAAATCCAAGTGTGGCGCTGATTTCAAGTGGGTTAGGAACACTTGCTTATCTGATTATCACACGAGGCAAGATTCCAGCTTACTTAGGTTCATCATTTGCCTTTATTGCGCCGATAACGATGCTTCTTGCTGCGAAATCCGGTGGCGGACCTGGAGCGGTAATGGTCGGGACATTCTCGGTCGGAATTGTATATGCAATTGTGGCTTTGATTGTCTATTATGTCGGCGTGGAATGGATTCAAAAAGTGTTACCGCCAATTGTTGTTGGCCCTGTGATTATGGTTATTGGTTTGTCGCTTGCGCCAAGTGCGGCGGCGATGGCGATGGGAACGAATAATGGTGGCGCATATGATTATAAAATTTTACTAGTCGCCTTAATTACGCTAGTAGCTACGATTATCGCGATGATGTTTTTCAAAGGATTTTTCGGATTGATTCCGATTTTGTGTGGCTTTGTGATTGGATACTTGGTGAGTATGATGTTTGGGTTGGTGGATTATACGCTAATTAAAGAGGCGAGTTTGTTCCAAGTGCCAGACTTTACGATTCCGTTTGTGAATATGGATCCGGTTGTAACGCTCACGGTGGTGCTTTCGATGGCGCCGCTTGCATTTGTGACGATGGCGGAGCATATGGGACATCAGCTGCTGTTGAATCGAATTACGAATCGGAACTTCTTTAAAGATCCAGGTTTGCATCGTTCGCTTGCGGCGGATGGGACTGCTTCGATTATTGCTTCTTTAATCGGTGGGCCACCAGTGACGACTTATGGCGAAAACATTGGTGTACTAGCGATTACGAAGGTTTACAGTGTGTTTGTTATCGGTGGTGCGGCGGTGTTCGCGATTGCTTTTGGTTTCATCGGGTATATCAACGCGATTATTACATCGGTTCCAACGGCTGTGCTTGGCGGGATTTCCTTGCTTTTGTTCGGGGTTATTGCGACGAGTGGCTTGCGAATGATGATTGAAAGCCGTGTTGATTTAAGCCAAAACCGTAATATGATTATCGCATCAGTTGTCCTTGTTGTCGGTATTGGTGGTTTGATGATTCACATTGGTTCATTTCAACTTGCGGGAATGGCGATGGCAGCTTTGATTGGTATCATTTTAAACCTAGTAATACCAGAGAAAACAACTAAATAAACCTCATGAAAAACCTCTAAAGATAGCGCAATTTTTTAGGGGTTTTCATTTAAGTTAGTAAGTAAATTTTTAGAGAAGGTGGCGTTTTAAATGAAGGATGTAGTATCGATGGAAGAGCTTTCTGTAGCTGAAATTGGAGAATTACTTGACCGGGCAGGGCGTTTTAAACAAGGTGAAATCTGGACTCCGAAAAAGCAAGTATATGCGGTCAATATGTTTTTTGAAGCAAGTACGCGAACGCATAATAGTTTTGAGATGGCGCAGAAGAAGCTTGGCATTGAAGTACTCTCATTTGATCCGTCAAAGTCGAGTGTGACAAAGGGTGAAACATTGTATGATACGGCGCTCACGATGCAGGCGATTGGTGTGGATGTTGCGGTTATAAGGCATTCGGATGAGGATTACTATGAGCCACTTCGGGAGCTTGGTATTGCGATTGTCAATGGTGGCGATGGCTGCGGGCAACATCCGAGTCAATCTTTGCTAGATTTGTTCACGATTAAAGAAGAATTCGGTGGCTTTAAGGGGTTAAAAGTCGCGATTGTGGGGGATATTGTGCATAGTCGTGTGGCGAATTCGAACATGCAGGCGTTAAAACGACTTGGCGCGGAGGTGTTTTTTGCTGGACCTCCGGAGTGGTTGCGTGAGGGCTGTGATGCGTTTGGCACGTATATGGAAATGGATGATTTAGTGGAGCAAATGGATGTGATTATGTTGTTGAGGGTTCAGGAGGAGCGACATGATGGATTACTTAGTTTTACGAAGTCAGATTATCATGAAAAGTATGGTTTGACGGAAGCTCGTGCGGCGAAAATGAAAGACAAAGCAATTATTATGCATCCGAGTCCGGTGAATCGAGACGTGGAAATTGCGGATTCGCTTGTGGAATGTGAGAAGTCGCGGATTGTGGAGCAGATGACGAACGGTGTGTTTATACGCATGGCGATTTTAGAGGCAGTTTGCCAAGATAAAGAAACGAGGGTGAAGACATGTACGTATTGAAAAATGGAAAAGTGCTGATGGGAAATGGCGATTTAGAAGTAAAGGATGTTGTGATTGAGGATGGTCGTGTGACGGCGATTGGTGATGGGATGGAGCGTGATGGGGCACAGGTAATCGATGTGGCGGGGAAACTTGTTGCGCCAGGGCTTGTGGATGTGCATGTGCATTTGCGGGAACCGGGCGGTGAGCATAAGGAGACGATTGCAACGGGGACTGCGGCGGCTGCGCGCGGTGGGTATACGACGGTTTGTGCGATGCCAAATACGAAGCCGGTGCCAGATACGGCGGAAGTGATGACGCAAGTGGTGGATCGGATTAAGGAAACGGCGAATGTGCGCGTGCTACCTTATGCGTCGATTACATCGAGTTTGAAGGGTGACGAGTTGGTGGACTTTGCGGCGCTGAAGGCTGCTGGAGCATTTGCGTTTACGGATGACGGTGTTGGTGTGCAGACGGCGGGCATGATGTATGAGGCAATGAAGAAGGCGGCGGCGTTGGACATGGCGATTGTCGCGCATTGTGAGGATAATTCGCTAGTTTATGGCGGGGTTGTGCATGACGGGATTTTTGCGCAGGAGCAAGGATTGGCGGGGATTCCGAATATTGCGGAGTCGGTGCAAATTGCGCGGGACGTGTTGTTAGCGGAGGCGGCGAATTGTCATTATCATGTATGCCATATTTCGACGAAGGAGTCAGTTCGTGCAGTGCGTGATGCGAAACGTGCTGGGATTCGTGTAACGGCGGAGGTTTCGCCACACCATTTGATTTTAAATGAGACGGATATTCCAGGGAACGATGGGAATTGGAAAATGAATCCGCCATTGCGTGCGAAAGAGGATCACGAGGCACTGTTAGAAGGTTTGCTTGATGGCACGATTGATTTTATTGCGACAGATCATGCGCCACATGCTGCGGAGGAAAAGAATGTGCCGATGGAAAAAGCGATGTTTGGTATTGTAGGCCTTGAAACGGCATTCCCATTACTTTATACGCATTTTGTGAAAACTGGTGAATGGACGTTGAAACAATTAATGGACTGGATGACAGTGAAACCAGCGGAAGTTTTTAACTTGCCATACGGTGTACTTGAGATTGGTGGAATTGCGGATATTACAGTCATCGATTTGGAAAAAGAAGCGATGATTGATCCTGATAATTTTGCATCAAAAGGAAGAAATACGCCATTTACGGGTTGGAATTGTGTTGGTTGGCCAGTGGCGACGTTTGCAGAAGGAATGCTTGTGTATCAAGAAGGGGTGGAATAAATAATGGCGAAACGGATTTTAATGTTGGAAGACGGAAATTATTTTATCGGTACGGCGATTGGCAGTGACCGCGAGACAATCGGTGAGGTTGTTTTTAATACAGGAATGACGGGATATCAGGAAACGATTACCGATCCGTCTTATTACGGGCAAATTATCACGTTTGCATACCCGCTTGTTGGGAATTATGGCGTGAATCGTGACGACTTTGAATCCATTCACCCAGCTGTCAAAGGCGTGGTTGTGCGTGAGGCAGCAGAATTTGCTTCGAATTGGCGCAATCAACTAACGCTAGACCAGTTTTTAAAAGAAAAAGATATTCCTGGAATTGCAGGGATTGATACGCGAAAATTAACAAAAATTATTCGCCAAGAAGGAACACTCAAAGGAATTTTAGCTCCTGAGAAGGCGGACAAGGAACATTTGTTGCATCATTTGCGTTCGGTGCGTCTGCCAGTAGATCAAGTGCGTGAAGTTTCTTGTTCGAAGGCGTTTACGAATCCGGGTGAGGGTAAACGTGTTGTACTTGTAGATTATGGTGTTAAAAGTAGCATTATGCGCGAGTTAAACAAGCGTGAGTGTGATATTACGGTCGTGCCTTACAACACTACGGCGGAAGAAATTTTGGCGATGCATCCGGATGGTGTGATGTTATCGAATGGACCTGGGGACCCAAAAGATGTTCCTGAGGCGGTGGAGATGATTCGCGGATTACAAGGGAAAGTGCCGTTGTTCGGGATTTGTTTAGGCCATCAATTGTTTGCGCTGGCTAATGGTGCGGATACATTTAAATTGAAGTTCGGACATCGTGGGGCAAACCACCCAGTGAAGGAGCTTGCGACAGGTCGTGTGGATTTCACGGCGCAAAATCATGGCTATGCGGTGGATGCGGATTCGCTTGTTGGAAAAGACATTGAAGTAACGCATGTTGAGTTGAATGATGGAACAGTAGAAGGTTTGGCGCATAAAGAGTTTCCTGCTTATACAGTGCAATATCATCCAGAAGCAAACCCAGGACCAAGCGATGTAAACTACTTATTTGACCAGTTTATAACAATGATGGAAAAGGAAGGTGCGGAACAAAATGCCTAAACGTGAGGATATTGAAACAATTTTAGTGATTGGTTCTGGACCGATTGTCATTGGTCAAGCTGCGGAATTTGATTATGCGGGGACGCAGGCGTGCCTGAGTTTGAAAGAGGAAGGGTATCGTGTGGTACTTGTGAACTCCAATCCAGCAACGATTATGACGGATGTGGAGATGGCGGACCAAGTTTATATTGAGCCGATTTCGCTGGATTTTGTGTCACGTATTATTAGAAAAGAGCGCCCGGATGCCATTTTGCCGACGCTTGGTGGTCAAACGGGGCTGAATATGGCGATGGAACTTGCCGAAGCTGGCATTTTGGATGCTTGTGGTGTGGAAGTTTTGGGGACAGATTTGGTAGCGATTAAGAAGGCGGAGGATCGTGAGGCGTTTCGTGACTTGATGCATGAGCTTGGCGAGCCGGTTCCAGAGAGTGATATTATTCATAACTTGCAAGAAGCGCAAAATTTTGTTGCGAAAATTGGTTATCCGGTTATTGTTCGTCCGGCGTATACGCTTGGTGGTTCTGGCGGCGGAATTTGTCATAATGATGCGGATTTGGCGGAAATTGTGGCGAGTGGCTTGAAGCTTAGTCCTGTGACGCAATGTTTGCTAGAGCGCAGTATTGCGGGCTTTAAAGAAGTGGAGTATGAAGTAATGCGTGATGCGAATGACAATGCGATGGTCGTTTGTAACATGGAAAATATCGATCCAGTCGGCATTCATACGGGCGATTCGATTGTTGTAGCACCGAGTCAAACGCTTTCGGATCGGGAATACCAAATGCTTCGTGATGTATCGCTGAAAATTATTCGCGCGTTAGAAATTGAAGGTGGCTGTAACGTGCAGTTGGCGATTGATCCAGATAGCTACGAATATTACGTGATTGAGGTAAACCCACGTGTGAGCCGTTCTTCTGCGCTAGCATCAAAAGCAACAGGCTATCCGATTGCGAAACTTGCTGCGAAAATTGCTGTAGGTTTAACGCTAGATGAAATGAAGAATCCCGTAACTGGAACAACGTATGCACATTTTGAACCAACGCTTGACTATGTTGTCTCGAAAATCCCGCGCTTTCCTTTTGATAAATTTGAAAAAGCAGATCGTCGTTTAGGTACGCAAATGAAGGCGACAGGTGAAGTCATGGCGATTGGACGGAATTTGGAAGAGTCGCTTTTGAAGGCGGTTCGTTCGCTTGAAATCGGCACGACGCACTTGTACTTGGAAGAAGCAGAGAACGCATCATTAGAAGAATTAGAACGCAAAATTTGTTTCCCGGAAGATGATCGCTTATTCTTCTTAGCCGCAGCGCTTCGCAAAGGTTGGACGATTGAAGACTTGCATAACAAAACGAAAATTGATTTATTCTTTTTATATAAACTCGCGAAAATTATCGGGCAAGAAGCAGTGATTGCGGAACATGTGAAAGATGAGGAAGTGTTACGTGAGGCAAAACGCAATGGCTTTAGTGACGGCGCGATTGCTAAATTATGGGACATGCCGGAACGCGAAGTGTATGATTTCCGTAAAGACACAGGCATTATCCCGGTTTATAAAATGGTGGATACGTGTGCCGCGGAGTTCGAATCAACGACGCCTTACTTCTATAGCAGTTACGAAGATGAAAATGAGTCGGTGCGCTCTGAAAAAGAAAGCGTCATTGTGCTTGGCTCTGGGCCAATTCGGATTGGACAAGGTGTCGAGTTTGATTACGCGACGGTTCATTCGGTTTGGGCCATTCAACAAGCGGGCTATGAAGCGATTATTATCAATAACAACCCGGAAACGGTATCGACGGACTTCAGTATTTCTGACAAGCTATACTTTGAGCCATTGACGCTAGAAGACGTGATGCATGTCATTGAACTGGAAAAACCGCTCGGTGTTGTCGTGCAATTTGGTGGTCAGACAGCGATTAATTTAGCAGACGGTTTGGCAGAACGCGGGGTTAAAATTTTAGGAACATCGTTAGAAGACATTGATCGCGCAGAAAACCGTGACAAATTTGAAAAAGCGCTCGTAGAACTTGGCATTCCGCAACCAGCTGGGAAAACAGCGACTTCCATCGAAGAAGCAGTAGCCGTAGCAACAAACATTGGTTATCCGGTATTGGTACGACCTTCCTATGTACTCGGCGGACGCGCAATGGAAATCGTGGAATCAGAAGAAGCGCTCCGTTATTACATGAACAATGCCGTCAAAGTGAACCCGAAACATCCTGTCTTAGTCGACCGTTACGTGCAAGGACAAGAAGTCGAAGTCGATGCGATTAGTGATGGCACAAACGTTGTTATTCCAGGTATCATGGAACATATCGAACGTGCTGGTGTCCATTCTGGTGACTCCATCGCCGTTTATCCAGCGCAAAGCTTGTCGCAGTATGTGAAAGACACGATTGTAGACTACACAACACGCCTTGCAAAAGGACTTCATATTATCGGCATGCTCAACATTCAATATGTCGTGGCAGATGAAGATGTCTTTGTTATCGAAGTAAACCCAAGATCAAGCCGTACTGCGCCATTTCTAAGTAAAATCACCGATATCCCGATGGCGAACATTGCGACAAAAGTCATTCTCGGCAAAACATTGCTAGAACTTGGCTACAAAGAAGGCTTGGCCCCAGAAAAACAAGAGATTTTTGTAAAGGTGCCAGTGTTCTCATTTGCGAAATTGCGTAGCGTAGATACATCGCTTGGACCTGAAATGAAATCGACTGGGGAAGTAATGGGGAAAGATTGCACGCTTGAAAAGGCATTGTACAAAGGGTTTGTCGCAAGTGGCGTGAAGATGTTGGATTACGGGACGGTGCTCCTAACAGTAGCGGATCGTGATAAGGTAGAGGCCACAGCGCTTGCAGAACGTTTTAAAAATATTGGCTTTACAATCATGGCGACTTCTGGAACGGCGCTAGTATTAGAAGAAAATGGGATTCCGGTTTCTAAAGTGAAGAAAATTGGCGAGAATCATGAAACATTAATTGATTATATTCGTAACGGCCAAGTAACGCTTGTCGTGAACACATTGACAACAGGTAAGCAGCCAGAGCGTGACGGATTCCAAATTCGTCGGGAGTCAGTTGAAAATGGCGTTCCTGTTTGTACATCGCTTGATACAGCAGAAGCGATTTTGCGTGTATTAGAATCGCGGTCATTCGAGATGGAAGCAATGCAACCAGCACGGGTAAGCGAGACAGTATAGAGAACGGGGTGAGAAACATGAGACAAACAGAAATGAAAGTTGTAAGCCAAAAATTAATCGCAGATCGTGTGTTTGAGCTCGTTTTAAAAGGGGATGTTGTTTTGGAGATGAATCCGGGGCAATTTATGCAACTCAAACCGCGACGGGCGGACTTGCTTTTGCGGCGGCCGATTAGTATTTGTGCGATTGATAAGGACTTGGAGCAGTGCACGTTATTGTATCGTGTTGACGGTGATGGGACAGCGGATTTTGCAAAACTGGAGGCGGGTGACGCAATCGATGTGATTGCACCACTTGGCAATGGTTTTTCGCCGCAAGAAACAAAGCCTGACGAGCACGCCTTACTGATTGGTGGTGGCATCGGTGTTCCGCCGCTTTATCAGCTTGGCAAAGAATTAGTGGCGCAAGGCTCGACGGTGACGTTTGTCTTAGGTTTTAGCTCAGCCAAAGATGTATTTTATGAAAAAGAAATGGGAGAACTAGGGGATTGCTTCGTGGCGACAGTGGACGGGACGCGTGGTGTGCAAGGTTTTGTAACGACGATTACAGATGCGCTTGATTTTGTACCTGATACGGTGTACAGTTGTGGTCCGACCGCGATGCTACGTGTTGTTTCCGAACGTTTTGCTGATTCGCGCACCTTCTTATCTTTAGAAGAACGGATGGCGTGTGGCGTTGGCGCTTGCTATGCCTGCGTTTGTCAGCGCACGGATGATCCGACGAAAAGTTTAAAAGCGTGCGATGAAGGTCCGGTTTTCCGCGCTGGGGAGGTAGTTATATGAACCGATTAGCCGTTGAAATTCCAGGATTATCATTGAAAAACCCCATTATGCCGGCATCTGGATGTTTTGGTTTTGGGAAAGAGTACAGTAAATTTTACGATTTAAACAAGCTTGGCGCTATTATGGCGAAAGCAGTCACGCCAGAACCGCGCTATGGCAATGCAACGCCGCGAGTGGCAGAAACACCATCCGGCATGCTCAATGCGATTGGTTTGCAAAATCCGGGATTAGAACATGTGATGGCGCACGAAATGCCGTGGCTGGAGCAGTTTGAAACACCGATTATTGCGAATGTAGCAGGGGCCTCCGAAGAAGATTACGTCAAAGTTTGTAGCCGAATTGGTGATGCACCAAACGTGAAAGCCATCGAACTAAACATTTCTTGTCCGAACGTCAAACATGGTGGTATCGCTTTTGGAACGGATCCAGAAGTCGCTTACCAACTCACAAAAGCAGTAAAAGCAGTGTCTAGCGTGCCGATTTACGTGAAGCTTTCGCCAAACGTAACCGATATCGTCCCAATCGCCAAAGCTATTGAAGAAGCAGGCGCTGACGGCTTAACGATGATTAATACATTACTTGGCATGCGAATTGATTTAAAAACGCGCAAACCAATTTTGGCAAATGGTACGGGTGGTTTATCAGGACCATCTATCAAGCCTGTGGCCATCCGCCTTATTCACCAGGTGCGCGCCGTTTCGAATATTCCAATCATCGGTATGGGCGGCGTCAAAACCGTCGACGATGTCCTTGAATTTCTCATTGCAGGCGCAGATGCTGTGGCAGTTGGCACGCTAAACTTCACCGAGCCTCACATCTGTCCTAATTTGATTGATGCTTTGCCAGCCCGCATGGACGAACTAGGCATCACCACATTAGCCGATTTAAAAAAGGAGAGAGAAAACGTATGACAAAACCAATAATCGCTCTTGATTTCGCGTCTTACTCCCAAGTCGAAGCCTTTTTAAAAAAGATTTCCAAAAGGAGACACGCTTTCCGTCAAAGTCGGTATGGAACTCTTTTACCTCGAAGGCCCGCACTTAGTCGAGCGCCTCAAACACGACGGTCACGAAATTTTTCTGGATTTAAAATTACATGACATCCCAAACACCGTCAAAAGTGCCATGATTGGCCTAGCACGTATGGGTGTAGACATGGTAAATGTGCATGCCGCAGGAGGTCGAGCAATGATGGAAGCTGCTCTCGAAGGTCTCGAAATCGGTTCTAGCTCCTCTCGTCGCCCGCGTCTTATCGCTGTCACCCAACTGACAAGCACGAGCGAAGCCGAAATGCAGTCTGATCAACTCATCCAAGCCAGCCTGATGGATTCCGTTTTGCATTACAGTGGTTTGGCGAACGAAGCCGGACTTGATGGCGTTGTATGTTCCGCGCTGGAAGCAGGTAAAATCCGCGACATCACCCGCCCAGAATTTTTGCGTGTCACACCAGGCATTCGCTTAGAATCCGATGCAAAAGACGATCAAAAGCGCGTCGTAACACCACATCAAGCCCGCGAAATCGGCTCCACCGCAATCGTCGTTGGCCGTTCCATCACCAAAGCAAACGACCCGTATCAAGCATACGAAACCATTTTAAAGGAGTGGAATAAATGACAACCGAAAAACAAGTAGCCGAACAACTACTAAAAATCAAAGCAGTATTCTTACAACCAAACGACCCGTTCACATGGGCATCAGGCATTAAATCACCAATCTACTGCGACAATCGCCTAACATTAGGTTTTCCAAAAACTCGCCAATTCATCGCGAAAGCACTCGCAGAAAAAATCAAAACCGCATTCCCAGAAGTAGAAGTATTAGCAGGAACCGCAACAGCAGGCATCCCGCACGCCGCATGGGCAAGCGATATCCTAGATTTACCAATGGTTTACGTCCGCTCCAAAGCAAAAGAACACGGCAAAGGCAACCAAATCGAAGGCCCCATTACAAAAGGCCAAAAAAGTAGTCGTGATTGAAGACCTAATCTCAACAGGAGGAAGCTCCATTACAGCCGTTGAAGCATTGCGCGAAGCTGGATGCGACGTACTCGGAATTGCCGCCATCTTTACATATGGATTGGAAAAAGGAAAAACCTTGTTAGGAGCAGCAAATGTAGAAGTAGCCGCCCTAACAAACTATGAAACACTCATCGAAGTCGCACTAGACGAAGGTTATGTAACAGAAGGCGACATGGCGACGTTGAAAGAATGGAATAAGGACCCGGAGAAGTGGAATAAATAATAAAGGTTCGATATAAACAAAGCAATCCTGCAATCATTCATTTGCAGGATTGCTTTGTTTGCGCTATGTTTACAAGACTACAACATACTGTAACTTCACTCAATATAATAAGTAGATATTACATCCTGTAGCTGCTCCTACTAAATAGGTGACAAAAGGGTAGCTTCTTTAAATTAATCCTATTTTATGCTAAGCTTAGCAAGTCATTATTTCTAACAAACAAATTGGAGGTTTACATATGTTATTTAGTTTACGAAAAAATGAGTGGTTTGGTAACTTACGTGTCGACTTTTTATCAGGTCTTGTTGTTGCTTTTGCACTCATTCCTGAAGCGATAGGCTTTTCTATCATTGCTGGTGTGGATCCAATGATTGGTCTTTATGCTTCCTTTACAATGGCGGTCGTGATTGCTTTTATCGGAGGTAGACCGGCCATGATTTCAGCTGCTACAGGCGCGATGGCACTTCTAGTAGTTGATTTAGTGAAGGATCATGGTTTACAATATTTACTAGCAACTACGATTGTAACAGGTATATTTCAACTGGTATTTGGTTATTTAGGAATTGCAAAACTGATGCGCTTTATTCCGCGTTCTGTAATGATTGGTTTTGTAAATGCACTTGCTATTTTAATCTTCACGGCACAGTTAACGCAATTCAAGAATGCAAACTGGGTGATGTATGCAATGGTTGGGGTATCTTTACTTATTTTGTATGGATTACCTAAATTTTTTTAAAGCCATACCCGCAGCGTTAATCGCGATTATTGTAATGACCATCATTAGTATCTCACTACATCTTGATTTGAGGACAGTTGGTGATATGGGGAATATATCTAGCACGTTACCAGTTTTTTTAATTCCGTCTATTCCGTTTAATTTGGAAACATTGCAAATTATTTTGCCTACAGCCTTAGGTCTTAGTATTGTAGGATTGCTAGAATCGTTATTGACCGCATCAATTGTCGATGATATGACAAATACGGAGAGCGACAAAACAAGGGAAGCAAAGGGACAAGGCATTGCTAATATTGTTACAGGTTTCTTTGGTGGTATGGCTGGCTGTGCTATGATTGGGCAGTCTGTTATTAATGTAAGTGCTGGTGGGCGCAAACGGTTCTCCACATTAGTAGCTGGCATTTTTCTAATGGTCCTCATCATTGTATTAGGGAATTGGGTGGTACAAATTCCGATGGCGGTCTTAGTTGCTATTATGATTATGGTTTCTATTGGGACATTTGATTGGCATAGTTTTGAATATATTCGAAAAGGGCATTTTACAGATACAGCGGTTATGATTGTAACGGTCCTTATCGTTGTTATCACGCATAACTTAGCAATAGGTGTTATAACAGGTGTCATACTTAGCGCTATTTTATTTATGGTTAAAATTTCAAAAATCTATGTAGAATCAGAAATCAAGCCGGAAAAAAATTATTTATAAAGCGAAAGGACAACTGTTTTTTGCCTCTGTAGAGAACTTTACAAAAGCGTTGCCTGTAACCATTAGTAATAAACGAGTGCTTTTAGACTTAAGCAATCTGCATATATGGGATGATTCTGGGGTTGAGGCGATTTATAAAGTGATTCAGCAATTTGAAAGCGCAGGAAATACAGTACGAATGATAGGGTTAAATAAAGAAAGTAGGCGTATGATGCGTCAACTAAAATCATATTTAAAAAATAGTTCTCATTAAAAAGGAGAGAGACCAATGAACCAGATTTTTCTTGCCTCTGATGGCTCACCGAACGCTCTTAATGCGACGAAAGAAGTTATAAAATTAGGTGCTGGATTTTCTGAAATGCAAGTTACTGTCATAACAGTTATTGATACTAGCGAAATCAAGTCGGCTGCACTAGACTTAAAATTAGATAAAGATTTGTTGCGTTTGAAGCATTTAAAAAAGATAGAGAACACATTAGGCCTACTAAGAGAAGCTGATATTTCGCATCAAGTAGAGATATTGCAAGGTGATCCTGCTGAAAGAATTAGCCAATATATTTCTGAACACCCTGCTGATATGTTGGTTTTAGGGAGTAGGGGCCTAAATACTATACAAGAAATAGTGCTCGGAAGCGTTAGCCATAAACTAATAAAACAAGCAGATTGCCCGGTTCTTGTTGTCAAACGGTAGCCGCTCATTCCGGCAGGTGAGAATCCAGAAAAAATAAGTCATCTAAATGCTGATATAATGCTAATTTAGATGACTTATTCGTAATCACTTGTTTCTAAAACTGATAGATACTTGGTTCTTGTTATTTAGCATGATAAGCGCTCGGTGCTTTCACAATCTTCCAGTCGATTCCCGCAAAACCAGCTCCGTTCCAATTGCAACATTCACAGTCGGTGCACTGGGATTCCGCAAGCGCCAGTCCATCGTTTCTACCGCCTGTTTTCCCATAAATCGCAAGTCTGTGCACATCGTTGTCAATGGAGGGTGCGCCAAAATCGTAAATTCTGTATTATCAAAACAAATAATTGACACTTGCTCTGGAACTGCAAATCCTTTCGATTGAAAATAGGAATTCAAAATAAACCCAAGCCCTGAATTCACGCAAAACCAAGCACTTGGCATTTCTTCTAAGCTTTCCAATGCTTGATATAACGCAGCTTGTTCCTCTTTAATGCCCGTAATCGTATAATGCGCATTCACAGGTAACTCATAATGTCGCATTGCCTTACAATAGCCTTCCCACCGTTCCTCATAACTCGGTGAAAAATTCACATTCCCAACAAAGCCAATTCGCGTATGACCAAGCTGAATCAAATGCTCCACAGCGACAAACGCACCATCTTTATTTTGCGATAGAATTGTATCTGTACGTAAATGCGGGTCATGGTGATCAATCATCACAGTTGGCAAACCCAAATCCAAGATCTGTTTCACAAATAAATCACTAATATGCGACAAAATAAAAATGCCCCGCCAGTTCTTCTCTTTTAATTCACGTGGCAAACAGTTCTGTGAAACGTCATTCGCCGCGACAGGAAGCGTCGTTAAATAAAATCCCCGCGCCGTCATTTCTTGCTCCAAACTCAAACAAATTTCACCAAAAAAACTCTTTTGTGATAAAGCAAATTCAGTAGCAACAAGAGCAAACTGATTATCCGTCGGCGTGTATACCACGTCTTTTTTGTATTTATATCCCATTTCATCTGCTTTTTGCAGGACGAGCCGTTTTGTTTGCTCGCCAACCCCGTTTTTGTTGCCCAGCGCTTGTGATACAGAATTTTTCGAAATCTGTAAGGCATCCGCAATATCTTGCATTGTGACTTTTTTCATTCTTTCTCCTCCTAGATGGGACTATCTTTGTTTCTATTATAAAAGGAATGGGAATGTATTGCAATTAAAAAGTAATGTTATTTGTAATGTTTGTTTAAGTAATCTTTTCAATATGAAGATAATCAACTTATATCAATGATTTTAAAAGTAATTGTTGACATTACATAAAAGTAATGTAATAATGTAATTGTAATTCAAGCGCTTACAAAATTACAAGTATGATCTAACTAGGAGGACATGAAAAATGAAATTAAAAAAAGTGGTGTTTTCTGTTTTATCCGTAGCATTAGTAGGAAGTTTGCTGGCAGGGTGTGGTTCGGGGAGTAAAAATGATGCATCGGCAGACGGCAAAACAAAAGTAACTTTCTGGGCAGCTCCAAACCCGACGCAAGTGAAGTTCTGGTCAGCCATGGCGAAAGATTTTGAGAAAGAAAATCCTGATATTAAAGTAGAAGTATCACAAATGAAAGAAAGTCCATCCTCAGAAGCGACAGTGCAGGCGGCAATTGCCTCCAAAACAGCACCAACAATCTCTGAAAATATCAATCGTAGTTTTGCAGCACAATTAGCGGACAGCAAAGCGATTGTTCCAATTAATGACATTGATGGCATGAAAGAGGTTGCAAAGAAACGTAACATGGTTGATAGCCTCGACGCGTGGAAGTTCTCAGACGGAAATCAATACGTTTTCCCAGTGTACTCCAATCCGATTCTTTTTGCATGGCGTACGGATATTTTGAAAGAATTAGGTGTGGCAGAAGCACCAAAAACATATAGCGATGTATTAGCAGTTGGTAAGAAATTAAAAGCGAAATACCCAGATAAAGTCATGTGGGCAAAAGCAGATTTGGCTGATCCTACAGCTTGGATGCGTTGGTTCGACTTCTTCCCGCTATATAACGCAGCATCAAAAGGAAATCCGTTTGTAAAAGACAACAAACTAGTAGCAGAAGACAAAGCAGGCGAGCAAGTCCTAACATTCATGTCGCAACTACAAAAAAATGACTTATTATTAGCAGGTCAAGCAACAGATCCATTCGAAACGGGAACAAGCATTATGGCAGACAACGGTCCGTGGTCATTCCCGAACTGGGCGGAGAAATTCCCGGAACTAAAATACGGCGAAACATTCACAATCAGCACACCACCAGTTCCTGATGCGTTAAAAGACGAAGCCAATGTCAACACTTATTCAGATGCAAAAGGTATCGTTTTCTATGCACAAGCAACAGACGCTGAGAAAAAAGCAGCCGTTAAATTCCTTGATTTCGTATACAGCAATGACAAAAACGATTTGAAATTCCTAGAACTAACAAACTTAATTCCAGCACGTGATGATGCAACGAAAAACGCAACATTCACAGACTTCTTCACTAAGAACCCTGCACTAAAAATCTATGCAGAAAACGTACCATATGCAATTCCAGCGATGGATAACGCAGATTACAATGACATTCAGCAAATCATTGGTGAACAAGCATGGAACCCAGTTGTTCGTGGTGAGAAGAAACCTACGAAAGCTTGGAACGATATGAAGAAGGCGGAGGATGAGGTGCTTCAGAAATGAAGAAGCTAAACAACAAATTGGGCTGGTCTTTTACCAGCCCCTATATTATCTTCACACTAATCTTCTTTCTAATCCCGCTCGTTTGGGCAATCTGGCTTTCTGTGACGGATTGGAATATGATGAGCCCAGATATTAACTTTGTTGGCTTTGAAAATTTTACAAAAGCATTTGCCAGCCCTGCGGTGAAGGCATCGTTTTGGGTGACATATAAATTCTTGATTGTATTTGTACCACTGGCGCTTATTTTATCTATGGTTGTGGCGATTTTAGTAAACGGATTGCCAAGATTTAAAGGCTTGTACTTAGTTGCATTTTTCTTGCCATACTTATCTTCTGGTGTTGTTACGTCGTTAATCGTGAAAGGATTGCTTTCTTACAATAGTCCGCTGAACATTTTCTTGCGAGATCATTTTGGCTGGAATATTGATTGGTTAGGGACGCCGATGACTTCGCTATTCGTCATTTCATTGATGATTGCTTGGAAAATGTCAGGGTATTATGCGCTGATCTTGATTTCCGGATTATCGAGCATTAACGAAGAAATTTATGAAGCGGCGGCAATGGATGGCTCTGGACGATTCCGAACATTCTGGAAAGTGACGGTGCCAATGATGTACCCTGCGCTATTTACAGTCATTGTTTTAGCAGTGGGAGTTAGCTTTGGTATTTTCACCGAGGTGTACCAATTAACTGGTGGTGGACCGAACTTTGCGACAAATACGTGGCAAATGGAAATTTATAATCAGGCGTTTGTGAACTTGAAATCCGGTTATGCTTCTGCGATTTCGTTGATGGCGGCCGTTGTGACATTCGCGTCGATTGGCGTTATTAAAAAAGGACTAGAGAAATGGGGCGAGAGAAATGGTTGGTCGTAAAAGTAAGTGGGGCATGGCGGTACGTTACACGTTGACAACATTGCTTTTATTAGTAATGATTTATCCGTTTATTTATCTCGTGCTCAATTCATTCGCATCTTGGGATCAAGTCGATCGAAAAGTAATTCCGACGCATTTTACGTTGCGGTCTTGGAGTTGGTTGTTCGGTAATGCGACAACGGCGGCACCGGCACCTTGGATTCATGCGTTTATAAACACGATTATTGTGGCGACGATTGCGACGGGATTGATGCTGTTATTTGCCATCATGGTTGCATATGCATTAGCAAAAATTAATTTTAAAGGTAAGGCGTTTGTTAATAATGCGATTTTGTTCCAAATGTTTTTCCCAGCGATTATTTTGCTGATACCACAGTTTCTGATGATTACGAACGTTGGCTTATTGGATACGTATGCGGGGATGATTATTCCAACTATGCTTAGTATGTGGGCGATTTTCATGTATACGAACTTTTTTAAAGCGATTCCAGATACGCTTATTGAGGCGGCGAAATTGGATGGGGCGGGCGATATGAAGATTTTGTTCCGCATTGTGTTGCCGATGTCGAAATCGATTAGTACGGTTATCTTCTTGTTCTTATTTACGGATCGCTGGACAAATCTATTGTGGGATTTAATTGTATCAAAAAGTGATAGTACGGTGACGCTGAACGTGCTGATATCGCAAATGTTTGGACCTTATGCGACATTCCCTGGTCCGATGTATGCGGCGTCGGTGGTTCTAACTTTACCGCTCATTATTTTGTTCTTATTCTTCTCGAAAAAATTCCAAGAAGGTATGCAGTTTACATTGAAGTAAGGAGTTTAGCAAGATGGGGAAATGGTGGCAAGAGACGGTTTTTTATGAGATTTATATGCCGTCATTTAAGGATGGTAATGGCGACGGAATCGGTGATTTTAAAGGATTACGTGAGAAAATTCCGTATTTAGCAGAGCTTGGGATAGGCGGTGTTTGGCTAACGCCGTTTTATCCTTCGCCAAAAGTGGATAATGGGTATGATGTGAGTGATTATTATGCGGTAGATTCGGATTTTGGGACGATGGCGGACTTGGAGGCTTTTATTGCTGAGGCGAATGCGTACGGGATTCGAGTCATTGCGGATATGGTTGTGAATCATGTGTCCACAGAACATGCGTGGTTTCAGGAAGCACGTCTCGCGCGGGATAGTCCGAAACGTGATTGGTTTGTTTGGCAGGATACGCCGAATAATTGGGAATCATTTTTTGGGGGCGCGGCTTGGGAGTGGGATGCGTTGACGGAACAGTATTATTACCACAGTTTTGCGAAGGAACAGGTCGATTTGAATTGGCGTAACGAGGAAGTGGTGCGCGAGATTTGGAATGTCTTTGATTTTTGGCTGGATAAGGGACTGGACGGGTTTCGGCTTGATGTGATTAATAATCTGACACTGACTCGGAATTTTCCAGATAATCCGGTGGATGTGAATGGGGAACAAGTGCATATTTTTGATAAGGATCAGCCGGGAATGGATTTGAAAATGGCGGAAATTGGCGCTTATATTCGCGAACAAGGTGATTATTTTACGGTTGGTGAGATTAGTTCGGATAAGCTTTCGGACATTGAAAAATATGCAGGAAACGATGGGCTTGATGTGACATTTAACTTTAATTTTGGTAGTGTCACGAGTCGGGACGGGATTGTGGCAGAGCTTTCGCGGATGCAGGAAGTGTATGCGGATGGCCGAATGCCGACGTTGTTTTTTGGAAGTCATGATATGAGTCGGTCTTGGAATCGTTTGGCGGACGGACGCGAAGAGGTGGCGCAGATGCTTGCGATGCTTATGTTGACGGCGCATGGTGTTCCGTTTGTGTATTTCGGCGAGGAACTGGGGATGGCGGATTTTGTGCCGGATTCGGTAGATGCGATGCGAGATGTGCGAGGAATTTATGCATATGATTTAGAATTGGCAGCGGGACGGACAGCTGACGAGGCTTTGAAGGTTGCGCAGGATAAGACTCGAGACAAAGCGCGGGCGCCGATGTGGTGGCCGGAAGGATTTTCGCAAGGGGCTACTTGGATTGGCGAGGTACCGCCTGATTTTGAACGGGGGCGCCGGATGTTTGCGTTTTATCAAGCGTTGATTGCGCTTAGGAAGACTACGGATTTTTGTGAGCACGGTTATCAATCGTTTGATGTGGACGGGACGCTTTTGACGTATGTTCGCGGTGATTATTTGGTGTGCTTGAACTTTGGGGAGACCCATGAAATGAGGAACCGTTGGGGAGACTTAACGGAAATTTTGGCGAATCAGACAATCGTTTTCGATGTCAAAACAGTGAAGTTGCCGGAAAATGCGGCAGTAATTTTTAAGGTGGGTAAATAATGAAAGAAATTGTGAAGTTATTGAAGGAATATAGGGAAAAAAATGAGGCTATGGCTGTAGAAAGACTGCGTTTTATTGGATGTTCTGATTTGGATGTGTATAACATTACGGCGCCGTTTAATGTGAACGGAATGGAAGTCATTGCAGGGCGTATCGAAGCACGAGATAGCGAAATGGCACACATTGGCTTTTTTGAAAAACAGAATGATGCATGGGTTCTGTTGGAAAATACGACTGAACTCGCCTTGCAAGATCCATTTGTGACAAAGATTGACAATGCGTGGATTATCGGTGGCGTGGAAGTGTTCCCCAGCGCAGAAAATCCAGCGAAATTGGCGTGGCGAACATGCTTATATCGTGGAATGTCGCTTAATGACCTCACTTTAGTTTTTCGAGGGCCAGTTGGGATGAAAGACTTGCGTTTAAAACAGTTAGCAAATGGTGAAATCGCAGTGTTTACAAGATCTCAAGGTAAAAAAGGCGGACGCGGCAAAATTGGTTTTTGTCTTGTGAAAAATTTGGCAGAGCTAACAGTCGCGTGTGTGGAGGAAGCACCTCTTCTGGCACCTCATTTTGCAGACGAAGAGTGGGGTGGCGCTAATGAAATTCATCTATTAAAAAATGGTCAGCTTGGCGTCTTAGGTCATATTGCTAATTTTGATAGTACTGGGAATCGGCATTATTATGCGGCGGTTTGCGTCATTGATCCTGCGACAAGTGAGATTGTGGTGCCGATGACAATCATTTCGGAACGTGCGGACTTTTTGGAAGGTCCTGCAAAGCGACCAGATTTAGTGGATGTCGTTTTTAGTGGTGGTCTAATTCGAAAACCTAATGGTACAGCTGATTTGTATGCAGGAATAAGTGATGCGGATGCGCAAAAGCGTGTGATTCGCGATCCATTTATGAAATTTGAAGGATAGGGAGATAGGAAAATGTTAAATGTGTATCGTTATGAGGAAAATCCATTAATTACACCGGCTGATGTGGTACCGCATCGTCCAGATTTTGAGGTGATAGGTGCTTTTAATGCAGGCGTGGCGAAATATAAAGAGGAGACGTTGCTACTTTTGCGTGTGGCGGAAAAGCCAGTCAGTGAGGATCCGAACATTGTGAAAGCGCCTGTTTTCAATATGGAGACGAAAGAATTAGATATTTTAGAGTTTCGTTTGGATGATCCGATGTATGATTTCGAAGATCCAAGAATGATTCGGAAAAAGGATAAATTGGAAGGATTCGCTTATTTGACATCGCTTTCGTATATTCGAATTGCGCGAAGCAAGGATGGACATCATTTCACAATGGATGAAAAGCCGTTTTTGTATCCGTTTAACGAGTATCAGACATTTGGAATTGAAGACGCGCGCGTGACGCAAATTGGAGATGTGTACTATGTGAATTTTAGTGCCGTTTCTGAGATGGGTGTCACTGATGCGATGATTTCGACGACGGATTTTGTGAACTATAAGTATGAGGGAAATATTTTTGCACCGGAGAATAAAGATGTTTTGATTTTTCCAGAGAAGGTGAACGGGAAGTATTATGCATTGCACCGTCCGAGCTTGAAAAGTATTGGGAACTTAGATATTTGGATTGCATCTTCGCCTGATTTACATAGCTGGGGCGATCATCGCCATTTGCTAGGCATTCGTGAAGGTGCTTGGGATAGCGGGCGTATTGGTGGTGGTGCTGTGCCAATTAAGACAGAAAAAGGTTGGTTGGAGTTATACCACGGCGCAACGAAAGATCATCGTTATTGTATGGGTGCGGTTTTGCTAGATTTGAATGATCCAATGAAAGTGCTGGCAAGAACGGCAACACCGATTTTAGAACCAGAGGCAGATTATGAGAAAAATGGCTTCTTCGGTGATGTTGTATTTGGTTGTGGCACAATCGTGGAAGGTGATGTGATTAAAATGTATTACGGGGTTGCGGATACGTCGATGGCTTGTTGCGAGCTTAGTATGACGGAAATTTTGCAACAATTAGAGGATGAAAGCCGATGACTTGGCAGGAAAATTGGCAAAAATGGAGCGTAGCGTCGGCAGATGATACGGCGCTTCGGGAGGAAATGACGGAATTATCAAACGACGAATTAAGACGCGAAAATTTTTATCGCTATTTGGAATTTGGGACTGGGGGTATGCGTGGTGAGCTAGGTTGCGGGACGAATCGGATGAATAAATACATGATTCGTTGGGTGACAAGTGGTGTGGCAGCATATATTTTAGAACAGGGGCGTCAAAAAGAAGGCGTAGCTATTGCCTATGATTCGCGTCATTTTTCGGCGGAATTTGCGCTTGAAGCAGCGAAAACACTTGGTGCTGCGGGGATTAAGGTTTATTTATCAGATACACTGCGACCAACGCCAGAGCTATCGTTTATCGTACGGAAATGGCAAGCGGCAACGGGAATTGTGATTACAGCAAGTCATAACCCTGCGGAATATAATGGTTTCAAAGTATACGGTGCGGACGGTTGCCAAATAACACTAGATGTTGCGGCCAAAATCACGAACTACTTGGAAATGGTGACGGATTTATTTGCAATTCCAGTTGGAGAGGAGCAGACACTAGTCCAAAACGGCTTACTTGAATACATTGGAACAGAAGCGGATACAGCCTATTTGGAACAAGTGCAAACAGTGACGCAAAATAAGGCATTGACGCAACAAAACGGTGACGAACTGCAAATTGTCTACACACCACTTCACGGGACGGGTGAACGTCTTGTTTTAGGAAGTTTGAAGCAAGCAGGTTTTACAAATGTACATGTTGTGGCGGAGCAAGCTATTCCAGACGGTGCTTTTCCAACGGTAGCCTCGCCAAATCCCGAAGATCATGAAGCATTCGAAATGGCAATAAAAGCAAGTAATGGTGCGGATATTTTGATGGCAACAGATCCTGACGCAGACCGAATTGGTGTCGCTGTGAAAAACGAAAACGGTGAATATCAAGTTTTAACAGGAAATCAATTAGGCGCCTTGCTACTTCATTATTTAGTGACCCAACCAGAAATTCCACTAAATAGTGCGCTCATAAAAACAATCGTAACAAGCGATTTAGGTGAGAAAATAGCCACGAAATATGGTGTGAAAACTTACAACACATTGACTGGTTTCAAATTCATTGGTGAAAAAATTGCAGAGTTGGAAAAAATGCAAGCTGGCCATTTTTTATTTGGCTATGAAGAAAGTTATGGATATCTTGTCAAACCTTTCGTCCGCGATAAAGATGCGATTCAAGCCGCGCTTTTAACAGCAGAAGTAGCACTAGCGTTGAAAAAACAGGGCAAGACACTATACGAAGGCTTGCAAGAAATCTACGAAACATTCGGCTATTTCGCGGAATCACTCCACACCATCACCGCAAAAGGCGAACAAGGCGTGGTGCGAATCCAAGAAATGATGCAACAAATGCGACTGGCAGAATGTGTTCATCCCGAAGTTGTGCGAAAAGAAGACTACAAAACGGGAGAAGGCATCGAATTAGTCTTACCAAAATCAGACGTTTTAAAATTCTACTTAGCAGACGGCTCATGGTTTTGCATCCGTCCATCTGGCACCGAACCAAAATGCAAAATCTATTTTAGTTGCATAGGCGAAACAAATACAGCAGCCATCGCAAAACGAAAGGCATTAGAAGAACATATTTTAGCCCAGCTAAACTAAAAAAACGCCATCAAAGCATTACAGCTCTGGTGGCGTATTTCTAATTTCTTAATTTTTTTACGGTCGCTTCATCCGGCGTCACAAAATACGTCGTCTGATTATCATACGTCACATAACCAGGTTTGGAACCGCTCGGTTTTTTCACATGCTTGATGAGCGTCGCATCCACTGGAACCGAACCAGACAATCGCGCTTTCGAATAAAACGCTGCAATCATCGCCGCCTCCAAAATCGAAGCCTCATCTGGATTCGCGTCTTGAATCACCACATGCGACCCAGGCAAGTCTTTTACATGGAACCAAAGATCCGAATTTCGCGCGAACTTATTCGTCAAATAATCATTTTGCTTATTATTTTTACCAACTAGAATTGGCAATCCAGTGCTTGATATATATTTCTCCAATGTCGGATTTTGATTCGGTTTTCGGCTTCCTTTTTTCTGTTTATACTTGATGTATCCTTGTTCGGCAAGCTCCACACGAATTTCCTCAACATCCTCCGGTGAGGCATCTTCCAATTGCTGTTGCACCGTTTCCAAATAACCCATTTCCTCTTTTGTCAATCGCATTTGCTCTTCCACAAAACGAACCGCTTTCTTCAACTTCTGATATTTATTAAACAAAAACTGCGCGTTCTGAGCAGGGGACTTACGAATATCAAGCGGAATCGTTACCATTCCCATATCCTCATCGTAAAAATTCTGCACCGCAATCTCCGTCATACCACGCGAAACGAGATGCAAATTCGCTGTTAGCAGCTCGCCAAAAATGCGAAACTCGTCGGCGCGCTCCGTATCGACAAGCGTCTGCTCCAACTTCTCCATTTTCAAACGATCTCGGTCCAATTCATTGGCTAGCAACCGTTCCAAATCATGCGCAATCTGATGCACACGATCCCGCGTCGCCTTTCCACTATAAAACCGGTCAAGCAAAGCGCTAAGCGAAGGCAACTCTGTCGTTATTTCCGTATTTGTCAATCGCATAAAATAGAAATCTTCCTTCGCATTTTTCACAAAAAGGTTCGGTACGGCAGGTTTCGCACAATCCGCCATCACACTAAAAAACGCTTTTGGTAATGTGTCGCGATTTACCATACCAGCTCGCGCCATCACTTCATTCGCTAATAATGGGCTAAAACCGGCCACAGCGCCAACGACTTGCTTCGACATCTTACCAGCATTAAAATCTAATTTCGCTAGCAACGCATCTTCTGTTACCGTCCACGGGTCTAGTTTCTCCGAAGAAGGCGGTACAACATAAGGCGCACCAGGTAACAGCGTCCGGTAACTGTTAAAAGCAGGCGACACGTGCTTAATACAATCCACAATCGTCTCTTTCTCACGATCTACCAACACGACATTACTGTGCCGTCCCATAATTTCCACATACAAATCACAAAAACGCGTCTCACCAATCTCGTCTTTCCCGCGAATCCCAAAAATCAAAATCCGGTCATTTTTGACTTGGCGAATCGATTCAATAATCGCACCTTCCATGTACTTACGTAATAACATACAAAACATTGGTGGTTGCGCAGGATTTTCCATCGTTTCTTTTGTAAGCTGAATGCGCGCATAACTCGGATGAGCCGAAATCAAAATCCGCTGATTCTCTCGATTTTTACGAACATGCAATACTAATTCATGCGCAAACGGCTGATGAATTTTCATAATCCGTCCCGTCTCACATTGCTCTGTTAATTCTTCTGTCATTGCTCTTAAAAACATTGTATCAAATGCCATTTACTTGTTTCAGTCCTTTAAAAAATAGTTTACTCTTGGCTACTCACAGAAAGATTGCCGTGCGAATACGTAATAGCTATATTCATCGTGCCATCTTTTTTAATACTTTCAAAACTAATATATAACGTGCTGTTTAGCGTAGAATCGATATCAGGTAAATCCACATTGCTCGCATGTTTCTTTCCATTCTTATCCACATAGCTGATGGTTAATCCACCAGGCTTCAAGTTCACTGGCTTTTTGTTGATTTCTTTAGACTCCCCATTTGCAATCGCAGGAATTGTTGCAAGCGTTGTCCCAGCATTGCTCACCGTAATCTCCGAAGACTTATCCCCGCTATAATTATCGACCGAAATCATGAAGTCCTCTGTTGGCGTTGACACGACAAATCGCAACAAGAAAGCCAAACGCAAAAATAGCCACAAAAGCGATCCCAAAAATCATTCCATTTCGCTTCATATACTAAATTCTCCTCTTTTTTCTTTCATTGTACCACAAGAAGTATAAAACTTGCGCTATATTCCTCATTTTAGCTGTATTCTTTGCGACTTTTTGATATAATGGAAAAGTGAAATTGTAATGCGAGAGGCTGGTTGAGATGGTAAAAAGTATGACTGGATTCGGGCGAGCAGGGAAGCAATCAGAGAATTTCAAAGTAACCGTAGAACTAAAGGCTGTAAATCACCGCTATTTGGAGACACTTTTCCGGATGCCGCGAGTATTCGCGTATTTAGAAAGTAAACTGAAAAAAAGCATTGCCGAACAAATAAAACGAGGACGTATCGAATGTGCGATTACAATTGAAGGCAACAAAGCAACGAAAGAAAAGCTTGTTATCAATTGGGATTTAGCCGATGAATATATTCGCTTTATGCGTCAAGCAACACAGCGTTACCAAATGGAAGACGCGTTAAATATCCAAGAACTACTCCTTGATCCACGCTTCTTAGAAATTGTAGAAAGTAGCGAGCTAGATTCTGAGCTCGAACATTTGCTACTGGAAGCAACATTCGCAGCAGCGAGGCGACTGGACGAAATGCGCGAAGCAGAGGGGAATGAACTAGCCCTGCACTTCAAACATCATTTAGACACCGTAGCTGAGCTGTTAGAAGCCATCCAGACCTACATACCAGAAATGGAGAGTACCTATCGCGATAAACTGGAGAACCGCTTACTAAGTTATGTCGGCGAAGACTTTGATAAGGCACTTGTGTTATCAGAAATCGCGATTATGTTAGAGAAATCCGATATTAACGAAGAAATTGAACGTTTAGGAAGCCACATAAAGCAGTTTTCACACATTATTTTACGAAGTGAGCCAATTGGTCGGAAGCTCGATTTTCTGATTCAAGAGATGAATCGCGAAGTAAATACGATTGGTTCCAAGGCTAGCCATTTGGAAATTACGAATCGTGTGGTAGAATTAAAGACGACACTTGAAAAAATTGCGCGAACAAATTCAAAACGTAGAGTGATTTTTCAAGCAGTATGCTAATTTAGAAAAGAGGAAAGCTATCATGACAGATCGAGGACTTCTCATTGTTTTATCTGGTCCTTCTGGAGTTGGTAAGGGGACCGTGCGCAAAGCCGTATTTGACGACCCGACCACTTCTTTTGAATATTCCATTTCGATGACAACAAGAAAGCCCCGCGAAGGCGAAGTGGACGGTGTGGACTATTATTTCCGCACGAAAGAACAATTCGAGCAAGCGATTCAAGATGGGAAAATGCTAGAATACGCACAATATGTCGGTAACTATTACGGAACCCCATTAGATTACGTCGAAGAAATTTTGGCCGACGGAAAAGATGTCTTCTTAGAGATTGAAGTTCAAGGCGCGTTGCAAGTGCGTCAAGCAATGCCAGACGGAATCTTTATTTTCCTAACCCCACCAGACTTAGGCGAGCTAAAAAACCGCATTATTGGACGTGGTACGGAGTCGATGGACGTTGTCGAAGAGCGTATGACCGAGGCCCGTAAAGAAATTGAAATGATGAACTCCTATGATTATGCCGTCGTTAATGATATAGTAGATAATGCCGTTCAAAAAATTAAGGGAATCGTCCAAACAGAACACCTAAAAGTCGAACGCGTTGTTCACAAGTATGAAAAAATGTTAGAGGAGTTGGAATAAATGTTATATCCATCTATTGATAATCTGTTGTTAGTTATTGATTCAAAATACTCATTAGTAACGGTAGCCGCTCGTCGTGCTCGCCAAATGCAAAAAGACCACGATCCAGGCACGCTAGAAGACTTCCAATCACATAAAGAAGTTGGGAAAGCCTTAGAAGAGATCTACGCTGGTAACTTAGTAATGGGGAAAGATAAATAAGGAGTTGCCTCGCGCAGCTTCTTTTTTTGCACCTAAACAGCAAATGATAACGCTTACTCAGGCTTTTCTATACAACTCTGTGAACAAAATAATATATGTTGTTAAAAAGCCTTGATACGACTTGTTCTCCGTGTTTTTCCTTCATCATCCAGCTATTCAAATGGGCTAATTTCCAGTACAATAGAGCCATGGGGAGAAAAAATAATGGAGGTAACATATATGAAAAATTGGATCAAAGTCGCAGGGTTTGCGTCAACAGTAGCCATTTCGATGCTTGTTTTTCAAGGTCAAGCATCCGCACACGGCTATATCTCAAAGCCAGCAAGCCGTGTCTATCTAGCAAGCCAAGGCATTAACACAAACGTAGGATCAGCACAATGGGAACCACAAAGCATTGAAGCACCAAAAGGTTTCCCAGAAAAAGGACCACTTGACGGTCAAATCGCTGGTGGAGGTAAATACAGTCTACTAGACGAACAAACACAAAATCGCTGGTCAAAAGTCGACATTCAAAGTGGTAAAACAACTATCGAATGGACACTAACAGCACCACATAAAACAAGCAGTTGGAGCTACTACATCACGAAAAACGGTTGGAATCCTAATAAACCACTAACACGTGATCAACTGCAACTTATTACTAAAATTCAAGCAGACGGAACAGCACCGGCTGCAAAAACATCTCAAGAAATCACCATTCCAGCTGACCACACAGGCTACCATGTCATTTTAGGTGTTTGGGAAATTGCCGATACAGGCAACGCATTTTATCAAGTAATCGATGCTAATATCAGTGGCGGAAGTTCCGTTCCCGATACAGAAGCACCAACAAAACCAGCACAACTAGTAACAACCGCACAAACATTTAATGCTATATCCCTTAAATGGCAAGCATCAACAGACAATAAAGGCGTATCATCTTACGAAATCTACCGAGATGGCAAATTCATCGGCGAATCAACAACACCGACCTACCAAGACACAAACCTAGCAGAAAATACAACATACACCTATACCGTTCGTGCCAAGGATTTTGCAGGTAACCGCTCGGAATGGAGTAACAGCGTGCAAGCAAAAACAGCAGTCAAACCAGCAACAGACACAGAAAAGCCAACCGCACCAAAAATGCTAATGACTCACGCTCAATCATCTAATACGATTGACCTTTGCTGGCAAGCCGCATCGGATAATATCGGCGTAGCCTATTACGAAATTTACCGAGATGGCGTCAAAATCAAAACACAAACAGGCGTTATGTTCCAAGATATCAGCCTAAAGAGCGATACAACATATAACTATCTTGTTTATGCTGTAGACACATCCGGCAATCGCTCTGCCGCAAGTAATTTACTAACAGCTAAAACAAAACCAGCAGAAGTCATCCCAACAGGCACATGGTCATCCACACATATTTATGTGGCTGGCGATATGGTGACTTACGATAACAAACAATACCGCGCGAAATGGTGGACACTTGGCAACAAACCAAGCGAAAGCGACGCATGGGAACAAATCGGCGGAGGCATTGCCGACTGGAACAGCACAAAAGCCTACAATGGTGGCGATAAAGTCATATATAACGGAAAAACCTACCAAGCTAAATGGTGGATTCGCGGCGAACGTCCGGATGCTTCGATTGTTTGGGAATTGGTGAGATAAGCTATACAAAAAAGGAGCAGCGTATACATAGCCAGCTCCTTTTTGCTATTCCGTTTTGAAAACAGAAAAAAACGCAGGATATTTCTCCAACAACACATGATTCACCGAATAAATATGCGATGTACCTTCTTTCCGGACGGTAATTAAATCAGCTTCGCGTAACAATTTAATATGGTGGGACATGGTCGATTTAGAAATATCATAACTATCACAGACGACGCGTCGCTCGCCTTTTTGCAATAAGCAAAGAAAAATATCGAGACGAATCGGGTCGCCAAGTGCTTGAAATAATAACAATAATTGGTCGGTTGTTAGATTCTTTTTTTCCATAAAAATATCATAGCATAAGGATTATTATTTGCCTATCAAAATGGATTATGTTACAGTGTTGTAGTTCGAAAAAAATCGAACTAGTAAAAAGAGAAAGAAGGGCAAACGAGATGTTAGTCATTCAGGCGAAATTAGAAGTGCAAGAAGGTCAAATCGCGGCGTTTCTCGAAGCGGTCCAGCCGTTAATTGAAGCATCACGTGCAGAATCAGGCAATATAAGTTACAATCTTACTTGTTCAGTAGAAAATACGACAGAATATTACATGTTAGAAGAATGGGAAGACCTAGCAGCCATTGACACACATAATAAAAGCAAGCATTTTCAAGACTTTCAAGCAAGCGTGAGAACAATGCTCGCAAGTGCGCCACGTATTCAAGTATTAAGCACATTAGAAGGGAAGTAATACCATGTTTAAAAATAATGATTTTGAAGATATTATCAAAAACCGTCGTTCCATTCGTACATATGATGCGGACGTAAAAATTAGCAAAGAAGAAATGGAAGCTATTTTAACAGACGCGATGCGCGCTCCGTCTTCTGTGAACATGCAACCATGGCGATTCGTCGTTGTTGAAAGCCCAGAAGGTAAAGAAAAATTGCGTCCACTAGTTCGTTTTAATACCCAACAAAATGACACGTCTGCTGCGATGATTGTGATTTTCGGGGATACGAATAGTTTTGAAAATGGTGAGAAGATTTTCAGTAGCGCAGTGGAACAAGGGTTGATGCCACAAGACGTTAAGGATAAGCAAATGGCGGCTTTAACACCGTATTATGCGAACTCACCACGCGAGGAATTGGAACGTGTGAGTATTATTGACGGAAGCCTTGTTGCCATGCAGTTGATGCTAGTGGCGCGTGCATACGGCTATGACACGAATCCAATCGGTGGATTTGAGCGAAAAGAAGTAGCAGAGGCTTTTGATATGGATACAGAACGTTATGTACCAGTGATGATTGTATCGATTGGGAAAGCAAAAGATACTGGATATGGTTCGTATCGCTTGAGTACGGAAGATACGGTTTTTTGGAAGTAAAGATAGGTAACAGATATAGTCTGGTTCTCGAGATTGGTGGGAATCAGGCTATTTATATGGATTTAATGAACATAATGGACCTATTAATTCCGAAAAATGGTTTTTTGTAAATTTATTTTATGAAGCGTGATTATAAAAAAAAGGCAAGTAAAATATATCACTAAAAATAATAAATTTCTTTATATCCTTTCAAATAGACTAATGAAACAAAATCGCTATGCACGGCATATTTTTAATAGCTATCGAATAAAAAATGGTTTCTCCAAGTAAAGTTGCATAGTTATAAAAATTAACGTTTTAAAAGTTACATTTGACAAAAAAATAAGCTTATAATATAGTTTAAAGTAATTGGTGCGCAGAGTTTTATTTATTATGAGTGTTGGTATATAGCTGTTTATGTGATGTTTTTTACTAGATAGTATATTTTTTAAATAGTTGCAACTTTATAATAGTGATTAATATTACTTTGTTATTGTTTCTGCTAACATTTATTAATTTGAAGAGCTCAACAATTAAAAAAATCGAAAATAGATAGGCCGTCTATGGATTATTTTACGAACATGACTGACATGTAGAAAAGAGGGCGATAATGGAGCAAGTAAATCAAATCTTAGTGGCAGTTCAACCTTATGTTCTGTTGATTTTTGTGTATGCAACAATGATTGCAATTGGCTTTACAATTACGATAAAACAATTAATTATATCTTTTAAGCGGCCGTTACCGCTGATTTTGTGTCTTCTTTTTAATATTATTGTGGCGCCATTAATTGCTTCGCTAGTGACGAATGGATTGGCGACGTCCTTTGGAAGTAAGTCACAGGCAACGACGATTATAATTGCTGCGGTGCTTATCAATTTGTTTGCTGGTGCGCCTGCTGGTATGAAAAACGTACAGCTAGGCGGTGGTGATGGAGCAAGTGCGGTAGCTATGTTGACCTTGCTTTCTATTGCTGTTGTTATTTTCACACCATTAACAGCGCCATTGTTTTTACCAGGGAATGTGACAATTCCTGTCGCTAAAATCGTCTGGACATTGATTATTTTAGTGGTTGTTCCACTCGGTATCGGTTTGACACTTAATTCTGTGAAACCAAATATCGCGAAAAAAGCTTTGAAAAGCGTGAACGAAATATCATCAATCAGTATGATTTTAGTTTTGGTATGCTTCATGCTCCCCAACTTACAAAGCGTTTTTGATACAGGATTTTATGCTTTATCCATTTTTGGGATTATTGTCTTAGCGAATTTCTTTATCACCTATTTTTGTACGGTGGGAACGATTCAAGATAAAAAAACAGTGTCCTTGTTATCTATGTCTAAAAATTTCGGCGTAGCGCTTTCTGTTGCAACAGCAGCATTTGCTTCTTACGATATTATACCCGCGATGATGACGTATGCGATTGTAATGATGATTGCTTGTATCCCAGTGGCGCTTATTTTGAAACATGTGACCGGTGAAAAAGTTGTATTGACTAAAAAATCATAGCGAAAGAATACTACTAAAAAAGGGGATTGGATATGTTCAAATATATTTTATTATCGTTAGGAGGTTATAAAGCATCCTATTTACGAAATGATATTATCTCGGGCATTGGTGTGGCGGCACTTAGCATACCTGTTGCGATGGGGTACGCGCAAGTTGCCGGTCTTCCAGCGATTTATGGATTGTATGCCTCATTTTTACCGGTCCTTGCCTATGTTATTTTTGCCAGTTCCCCGCAATTGATTTATGGTATCGATGCTACAGCAAGTGCGATTACTGGTTCGATTATTATTGGAACGGTCGGACTAACAGCTGGTTCAAAAGAAGCAATAACTTTGGCACCGATTCTTGCTTTTTTCTGTGCATTGTTTCTAGTATTGTTTTCTGTACTTAAGCTTGGAAGGTTCGCAAAATATATTTCGGAGCCTGTGCTAAGTGGCTTTATTTCGGGTCTAAGTGTCTCTATTATGATTAGCCAAATTCCAAAAATAATTGGTATTAAGTCAAGTGGCGATAGTGTCGTTTCTGACGTGACAAACATTGTGACACATCTACCTAACGTCAATCTCGTCTCACTGGTGCTTGGGACTGTAGCGATAATACTCATCATCTTTGGGAAAAAAGCGTTACCTAAATGGCCTACAGCGCTTATCGTGCTTATTTTGGGAACGATGTTATCATACTTCATGGCGCTGAATCAGTATGACGTAGATATTGTTGGAAGTGTTCCGTCAGGCTTTCCATCGCTTCATTTACCGGACTTTTCTGCTACGACATGGGGGATTAGCATAATTGGTGGACTTGTTTCAGCCATTGCTTGTTTTGCAGGCTCGTTACTTCCGAGTGAAAGTTTTGCGATGCGAAATAAGTATAAGATTAATGGAAATCGTGAGTTGTTTGCGTACGGTGTGTCGAATTTTGTGGCTTCCTTATCTGGATGTTCACCTACGAGTGCCAGTGTTTCTCGGACCGCAGCAAATGAACAATTTCATGGGAAGACGCAGCTTGTGTCTATTGTAGCTGCAACGATTATTGCGCTGGTTGTGGCATTTTTTAGTGGATTGCTTTACTACATGCCACAACCAGTACTTTCGGGAATTGTATTTGCTGCACTGATTGGTATTGTAGATATTTCTATTTTGCGCCATTTGTTTGGTGGTGCGCGCCGGGAAGCTTACGTTTGGCTTATTTCAGCTGTTGCGACGCTTTTCCTTGGTGTTATCTGGGGGGTATTGCTTGGGCTTATCTTATCCTTTGTAAATGTGATTTTACGCTCTATGGCGGCGCCAGCTGCGGAACTAGGAGTTATAGATGGGCGTGATGGCTACTTTGATTTGAAGCGAGGGGCTTCTGTCCACCGGATTCCTGAAACTGTCATTTACAGATATAGTGGATCGCTTTTCTTTGGTAATATCGATGTATTTACAAGTGAACTTAAACAATTCATTAAGAGCGATACAAAAGTGGTTATTATTGATGCTAGCGCAATTGTAACGATTGACATGACTGCTTCTGCAACCTTAAAAGAAGTACTCGAATGGTTAGACAGTCAGAAAGTGATATATTATTTTGCCAATGTAACTGGGAATTTGAAAGCCAATTTTAAAAAAGCATAAATTAGATTTTCTGATGGAGGATGGTAAAACGAAGAAAACAATACAGGATGCGCTTCAAAGTTATCAAAATACATTATAAACAACTGGAGGCTTTACTTATGATACAAAAACAATTAAACACGACTGAAAAACTTGCCATTGATGCCTATATTTATGGTTTTCCGTTACTATTTAATTTGGAACAGATGAAACGTTATGTAGAAGAAGGAATTGGCGCGAATTTAGCAGCACCTTTTAATCATTTTAGTCATGCTAAGACGCTAGCCACACCGGATGATACATTTGTTACGATTAATAATGATACGATTTATTCAATGGCGCAACTTGATTTAAGTGTGGGCCCGATTGTGCTTCATGTTCCTGATGTCGGTGATCGTTACTATGTTTTACAATTTGTAGATGCATGGACGAATAATTTTGCTTATGTTGGAAAAAGAGGAACTGGAACAAAGGCGGGAGACTTTTATCTCACCCCTCCTGGTTGGAGTGGAACGGTGCCTGAGAATATGAAACAAATCAAAGTGCCAACGCGCCTTGCATCGATTGTTGGGCGTTGGGTATGCGATGGTGAAGCGGATATTCCGAATGTCTCTGCACTTCAAGATTTGACAACGTTGACTGTGGTTAATGCGGATGTAGCGCCACTAGGGTTCCCAGAAGTTATCGAAACTATTCCAGAAGAAATTCAATTTTATGAGAAATTACGTGTCGCTATGCATGATTTAGTACCTTCACAGCAAGATGTTAAATTACAGCATACGTTTTTACCACTAGGCCTTGCGGAAGGAGAGAAATCACCGTTACTGCACCTAGAAAAAGATGTATATAACGCATTGAAAAATGGCCAGGTGATGGGACTTGCGACGATTAAGAAAACATTATTATCGGGTGTTGCAGACAGTGAAAACGGTTGGCGGCTTACATTCCATTCTTTTGACTACAACGCAGATTTTTTCGAAGTTGGAACAATCAATAGTCCTGAGTGGATTATAGCTGATCGTAAAGTAGCCATTGTAGAGCGAGCGATTGCTGCAATGGGTGGTTTATGGGGAAATCATGGATATGAAGCGGCGTATGTTGCTACGTGGACGGATGCGGATGAAAAAACATTAAATGGTGCCAATGATTACACATTAACACTAAATCCAGTGCCGCCAGTTGATGCTTTTTGGTCCATCACGATGTATGATGCACCTGATTTCTATTTAGTAGATAACCCAATTCAACGTTACTCTATTGGTGATAGAACACCAGGTATCCAATATGAAGAAGATGGTTCATTAACGATTTATATGTCGGTAGAAGAGCCCAAAGATCCAAAAAAACGAGCGAATTGGTTGCCGACGCCAGCAGGTGATTTCCGTCCTGTTATGCGAATGTACCAACCAGATAAGAGTGTAATAGCTCGGGAATATCACTTCCCAGCAATCAAGAAAGTATAGAACATTTTCAATAGGTCAGGGGAGAGTAATATGGCAAAAAAAGGAGCAGTTATCACTAGTTGTGCAGGAGCCATAATTGGTTTGATTGTGGGGATTTGGCTTGTTGTTTCAGGAGATAATTGGCATGATTATATCCAAACATTTACGTATTTAAGTGGGGTAGTAGGCAATCAATTGGAAGCGTTAGGTTGGATTACCGTAGGTTTTTCAGCATTGGCGCTAGTAGCTGGGCTTTCTATTCCAAAACGCCCAATGGCTTGGGGACTTCTTCTTTTAGCGATTGGTGTTTTGATGTTTTTCTTTATCGGTACAGCTTGGGTCGTATCGGGTATTTTATTAATTATCGGCGGCTTGATGAGCATTTTTAAAAGTGAATAACAAAAAATGAATCAACAGGAGGAAACAAGATGGAACAGTCAAAATTTGATACATTACAAGGCATTCAAACAATTGGGGAACTTCCAACTAGGAATTCTATCGCCACATTGTTTGCGGAAATGGATTTTTATCAAGCAACGCAGCTTTATTTGTGGGGATTGCCACTTGTGACATTTGCGGAATGGCAACGAATCCATGAAGAAGAATTTGGGGCAACGAGTGGAGACTTAGTTACTTATGTTGGGTATGAGGATTTGGCGGGAATTATTACGGCGAACGCAACGACACCCTACACCATGGGATTTATTGATCTAGCAAAAACGGGACCAATGGTAATTGAAATACCAAAAGGACATATTGCTGGCGGTTTTTCTGATTTTTGGCAGCGTGAAGTTGCTGCAGTCGGAGAAATGGGACCTGATAAAGGACAAGGCGGTAAGTATATCTTGCTTCCTCCAGGGATGGGTGATAGTGAGGTGTATGCTGCACAAGGATACCATCAAATTCATAGTAAGATGATGAATGCTTTCTTTGGCTTACGGACACTTGATCCTGATCCGAATGTTTGCAAAGCTTTGGTAGAAAAAGTGAAAATATATCCGTACGCGAAAAAAGATGCAATCCCGCCGACACGTATTTTAACGCCAGCTGGTAAGAAGTATTTTGCTGGTCCTCCAAAAGGAATATTATATTGGGAGCGGCTTCAAAGCATGATTGCAAGGGAATCTGTAGAAGATCGCGATCGCATTTTTGCGCAATGGTTGGACAACTTAGGAGTTCGCAAAAATGCTTTTAATCCGACACCGCATCAAGTGGATGTTTTGACAGCGGCTGTAGAAAAGGGTGAGTTGATGGCACAGTCGAATTCTTTTGCAAAACGCATTGCTGGAACGCGTCATTGGGAAGACAAACATTGGGATTATGTCATGATTATCCCTGCATCTTCGCAAAGAGGTGAGGACTTTGACTATTTCTTTGAGCGAACTTCTTATTTTTATGAGGCAGTAACATACTCCAAAGCGATGATTTCAAAAACTCCAAATGTTGGTCAAGCGTATTTGGGAGCGTATACGGATAGTGAAGAGAACTGGCTTGATGGTAGCAAAAACTATATATTGCGCATTCCAGCTAATCCTCCAGCAGTTAACTTCTGGTCGATTACGGTATATGATTCTGCAACGCGCTGTTTAATACAAAATGAACAAAAGAATGCAGATATTTCATCACGTAAAGCGATTGAGGTTAATGCAGATGGCTCTGTCGATATTTATTTTGGGCCAGAAGCGCCTGTGGGTCACGAATCCAATTGGGTACAAACAAACAGAAATGCCCACTGGTTTACGTATTTGCGTTTGTACGGACCAACAGAGCAGTATTTCGATAAGTCTTGGGAAATGGATGATATTGAAATGATACAGACTGCGGTTATGGTATAAATGTAGTGGATATTATATAGTAAAGCTAGGAATCGGTGAAGAAAAAACTGATTCCTAGCTTTTTCTTCACCTTTCTAACTCACAACACTGTTTTTTCAGGCATTAAAACGGTATAATTAACGGGAAGGTGAAAGAGGTGACCTAGATGTTGAGTGGAAAAAATATCTTACTCGCGGTTTCGGGTGGAATCGCTGTTTATAAAGCTGTCGCACTTACGAGTAAATTGACGCAGGCTGGCGCGAACGTAAAAGTGATGATGACGAAAAGTGCGCAGGAGTTTGTGCCACCGCTGTCGTTTCAAGTATTGTCGCGAAATGATGTGTATACGGATACGTTCGATGAGAAAGATTCGGGTGTTGTGGCACACATCGATTTGGCGGACTGGGCGGATTTAGTGATTGTGGCACCAGCGACGGCAAATGTGATTGGTAAAATGGCAAACGGCATAGCGGATGATATGGTGACGACGACGCTGCTTGCAACGGAAGCGCCGATTTGGATTGCGCCAGCGATGAATGTACATATGATAGCGCATCCGGCGGTGGTTCGGAATATTAATCAGCTGTACGCAGACGGGGTTCGTTTTATTGAGCCAAGCGAAGGCTATTTGGCTTGCGGATACATTGGACGTGGGCGTTTGGAAGAGCCTGAACGAATTGTTGGGCATTTGACGGCTTATTTTACGGGGCAGAATACGACGCTTGCCGGACGGAAGGTCGTTATTACGGCGGGAGCGACGATTGAGAAGCTTGATCCCGTGCGTTATTTTACGAATCATTCGACGGGCAAAATGGGCTTTGCGGTTGCGGAAATAGCGGCCCGGTATGGTGCGGAGGTCGTATTGGTGACGTCATCGACGAAGTTGCCGGTGCCACACGGTGTCGCGGTGCACTATATCGAGACGGCACAGGAAATGTACGATGAGGTGATGAAACATCAAGATTCGGCGGACATTTTTGTGATGAGTGCCGCAGTGGCAGATTATACGCCAAAAGTAATCCATGAACACAAAATTAAGAAGCAACCGGGCGATTTTGCGATTGAGATGGTGCGTACGAAAGATATTTTGGCGGAAATCGGGCAGAAGAAGCGTGACACGCAAGTCGTGATTGGCTTTGCTGCAGAAACGCAAAATGTAAAAGAGAATGCGCTGAAAAAACTGCATAGCAAAAACGCAGATATGATTGTAGCGAATAATGTGGCGCAAATAGGTGCTGGTTTTGGTGTGGATACGAATCAGGTAACTTTTTACGGACATGATGATGCCGAAACGGTTTTCCCGTTATTGTCAAAACAAGAGGTAGCGCGCGAAATTATAGAACAAGCTGCGCGTTTTTTGGAGGAAAAGTAATATGCAAAAAATAGCCCAAGTTATTGTGGATGTGCCAGCGATGCAAGTTGACCGCCCATTTGATTACTTGATTCCCGAAGCTTGGCGCGATATTGTTTGTCCTGGTATGCGGGTATCGGTTCCTTTTGGAAATCGGGTGTTGCAAGGGTTTGTCGTTGGGACGTCTGATTCGAGCGAGTTCTCGAAATTAAAAGAGATTCGGGAAATGATGGATTTGGCGCCGGTGATTAATGAGGAATTGTTGTCGCTTGGAGATTGGATTGCCGAAGAAACGCTAGCTTACCGCATTACGGCGTATCAGGCGATGTTACCTGCGGCGTTGAGGGCAAAATACGAGAAGTATTTTGTCTTGTTGGATATGGCGAACGATGAGGCAGAACGGCTTTTTGAGGGCTACGAAACGATGGATTGGAAAAAAGCAGAACAGTTTGGCGCTTTACCAACTTTACAAAAATGGCTCAAAAATGGCACGGTAGATCTTGTGTATCAAGTGAAAACGAAAGTGACGAAAAAGACGATGCGCGCTGTGCGCTCGCTTTGTTCGGTGCAACAATTAGAGGATGCCATCGCGGGACTTTCGAAATCGGCCAAAGCGCAGATTAAGATTTTGCAGTTCTTCCAAGTGTTTGATGGGGATTTTATTACGATGAAAGAATTGCGGGAACGTGTACAGACAACAGATGCCACGATTCAGAAGGTAGCTTCACTTGGCTTGATTGAAATTTTTGATCAGCATGTGTCGCGAGATCCTTACGAGAATCATAATTTTGAAGCGAGTAAACCTTTGTCGTTGTTGCCGGATCAGCAGGCAGCTCGGGATGCGATTGTGCATGCTACGCAAACGAGGAATCAAGAGACGTTTCTTTTGTACGGTGTGACAGGAAGCGGGAAAACAGAGATTTATTTGCAGTCGATTGAAGCTGTTTTGGCGGAAGGGAAAGAAGCAATTGTGCTCGTGCCTGAGATTTCGCTGACGCCACAGATGGTGGAGCGATTTAAGAGCCGTTTTGGTAAACAGGTTGCAGTCCTTCATAGTGCGCTTTCGGCGGGCGAGAAGTACGATGAATGGCGCAAAATTGAGCAAGGAAAAGCCAAAGTCGTTGTTGGTGCGCGTTCTGCGGTGTTTGCTCCGTTTTTGAATTTAGGTATTATTATTATTGATGAAGAGCATGAAACAAGCTATAAACAAGAAGATAATCCCCGGTATCATGCGCGTGATGTGGCGATTGAGCGGGCAAAGCGACATGGCTGCCCGGTTGTGCTTGGCAGTGCGACACCATCTCTGGAATCTTTTGCGCGAGCTGGGAAAAAGCGGTACACATTGCTGGAATTGCCGACGCGTGTGAATGATTCTGCGCTTCCGGAAGTCACGGTGGTGAATATGAGTGAGGAATTGCGAAACGAGAATCGGACGGAGTTTTCCACGTTGTTGTTGGAGAAAATAAAGGATCGTCTGGCGAAGAAAGAACAAGTTGTATTACTGCTGAATCGGCGTGGGTACTCGTCGTTTGTGATGTGTCGCGATTGTGGTTACGTGGTGGAATGTCCGAATTGCAGTATTTCGCTGACGTATCACCAAGCGCACAATCAGATGAAATGCCATTATTGTGGCTATCAAGAAGCGGTGCCACACCATTGTCCGAGTTGCGAAAGTGAGCAAATTCGCTATTTCGGAACAGGGACGCAAAAAGTACAAGAAAGTCTCGCTAAACTAATTCCAGAGGCACGCGTAATCCGGATGGATGTAGATACGACGGCGAAAAAAGGTTCGCATGAAAAACTGTTGAATCAGTTTCGTGATAAAGAAGCCGATGTGCTACTCGGGACGCAAATGATTGCTAAAGGACTTGATTTTCCAGATATTACGCTGGTTGGTGTGTTAAATGCGGACACGATGCTACATTTGCCAGATTTTCGAGCTTCGGAGAAAACGTTTCAGTTGTTGACGCAAGTAAGCGGTCGCGCTGGACGGCATCTGTTGACTGGGGAAGTGGTTGTCCAGAGTTATAATCCTGAACATTACAGTATTCAATACGCGAAAATGCATGATTATTTAGGGTTTTACCATCATGAAATGCGTGTTCGCAAAATGGGATCGTATCCGCCGTTTTATTATTTGACGCTGATTAATGTGAGTGACGAAAATGAGATGAAAGCCGTGCGGACGATTCAGGAAATCACGCAATTTTTGCAAGGAAAGTTGGGACCTGATGCGATTATTTTAGGTCCTGTTCCGAGTTCGATTGCGCGAATCAAGAATAAATATCGCTATCAATGTATGATTAAGTATAAAGTCGAACCGCAACTAAAAGTGGAACTTAAAAATATTTTGCAACACTATCAAAAAGAGCAAGTCAAAGGACTGACGATCACGATGGATGTGCAACCGTTTGTGATGATGTAAAGGAGAAATGAGCATGACAAAAATAATTTTTATGGGAACACCGACTTTTTCGGTGCCTGTTTTAGAGGCAGTGGCGGATCAATATGAGGTGATTGCGGTTGTGACGCAGCCGGATCGTGCGGTGGGGCGTAAGCGTGTGTTGACGCCACCGCCAGTGAAGGAAGCTGCTGTAGCGCGAGGGCTTCCTGTGTACCAACCGGAGAAGTTGCGGGACTCAGAGGAGCTTGCATTACTGATTGACCTTGGCGCAGATTTGATTGTGACAGCGGCTTATGGACAGATTTTGCCGAATGTATTGTTAGAAGCGCCCAAACATGGCTGTATTAACGTCCATGCATCGCTTTTGCCAGAATATCGTGGTGGTGCACCAGTGCATTATGCGATTTTAGACGGGAAAACGGAGACGGGCGTGACGATTATGTACATGGTGGAGAAGCTGGACGCAGGCGATATGTTAGCGCGACGTTGCATTCCGATTACAGATGAGGACAATGTGGGAACGATGTTTGAGAAGCTGAGCGAGGTTGGTGCGTCGCTTTTGATGGACACATTGCCAGATCTTCTAGCTGGGAAAATTACACCGGAACCGCAAAATCCAGAAAACGTGACGTTTGCGCCGAATATTAAACGTGAACAAGAAAAAATCGACTGGACACGGGAGGGACGCGCGATTTTCAACCATATTCGTGGCCTTTCACCATGGCCGGTGGCTTATACGACGCTTGCCGGAAATAATTTTAAAATTTGGCAGGCGCATTTGGAAGAAACGGATACCGTTTTACCAGCAGGACAAGTGGCGCGGACGACAAAACACGATTTTGCTATTGCAACAGGTGATAAAACCGTGATTGTTCCAGAAATCGTTCAACTAGCAGGAAAACAAAAAATGGCTGTAGCTGACTATATGGCGGGAGCTGGGCAGCAGTTAAATACAGAAACAAGGTTCGGTGACGTATGAAAAAACCAGAAACAGTGCGCGAAATGGCGCTAGACTTAATTGAAAAAATCGAGAACAATCAATCATTTAGTCATCTACTAATCAATGATGCTTTGAAAAAAAGCGACTTAAATCCAATGGACCGCGCATTATTAACCGAGCTTGTTTACGGCACAACACAACGCCGCATCACGCTTGATTTCTACTTAGCGCCTTTCTTAAAAAAAAACACCAGAAAACTGGGTGCTTAATTTACTACGCCTTTCCGTGTATCAACTAACCTTTTTAGATAAAGTACCAGAGCATGCCATTTTGCATGAAGCAGGAGAAATTGCGCGAAATCGCGGACATGAAGGCGTGACTAAGTTTGTTAACGGTGTTCTGCGTAATGTTATTCGCAAAGGTGTACCAAAAATCGAGGATATTACTGATGAAACAACACGCATCGCTGTCGAAACGAGTTTGCCAACATGGTTAACCAAACGTTGGATTACACAATTTGGCTCTGAAAAAACACGCGAAATCGGGCTTTCTTTCATGGAAGCACCATCACAAAGCTTACGTGTCAACGAAAACAAAGTGACCGTCGCCGAGCTTCAAGCAGAACTTTCCGCACAAGGTATTGAAACTGAGCGAAATCCATACATTCCAGAAGCACTCATGATGGAAAAAGGCTCCATCACTGAAACTCAGGCGTATCATAATGGGCGTTGCACGATTCAGGATGAAAGTTCGATGCTTGTTGCCCACGCTTTGCAACTCGAAGATGGCTTACGCGTGCTAGATGCATGTTCTGCACCTGGCGGTAAAACAACGCATATCGGTGAAAAAATGCATAACACTGGCGAAATTATCGCGCTAGATATTCATCCGCACAAAACGAAACTCGTGGATAAAGCTGCAAAACGTCTCGACTTAACAAATATCACGACCAAGGAGCTTGATGCAAGAAAAGCGACCGAACAATTCGAAGCTACAAGTTTTGACCGTATTTTAGTAGATGCACCATGTACAGGCTTTGGTGTTTTACGCCGTAAACCGGACATTAAATATAGCAAAACTGAAGCAGATATCGTTAATTTAGCACAAATTCAAAAAGCAATTTTAGCCGAGGTTAGCACTTTGCTCAAAGAAAATGGTATATTAGTATATAGCACGTGTACGATTGATCAGCAGGAAAATCGTGGTGTCGTCGAAGCTTTCTTACAAACACATCCTGAATTCCAGCTAGAACGCGTACAACTTCCAGAGAAAATGCAAGCTTATGTGAAAGCAGATTACCTGGAACTAGTGCCAACCGATATTGGAAGTGATGGCTTTTTCATCGCATCGTTTCGTAAAAAACTAATTAAATAAGCTATAGAATGGCTATTTCCATGCCAATTCTGGTATTTTGTGAGGTGTAATGCAGATGCATGCAGAATTTAGAACAGACAGAGGAAAGATAAGAAATCATAACGAAGACAACGGTGGTATTTTTGAAAATAAATTAGGAAATCCGCTTGTTATTGTTGCCGATGGTATGGGAGGACATCGCGCTGGTGATGTTGCAAGTGAAATGGCTGTGCGATTGCTTAGTGAAATGTGGCAAGCAGTGTCCGAAATGCAAACAGCGGCTCAAATTGAAGCATGGTTTCGCGAAGCAATTCAAACAGTTAATGCTGAAATCGTAGCTCACGCAAAACAAGACGCTACATTACAGGGAATGGGAACTACGCTTGTTGCTGCCATTTTTTCAAACAGTCAAATCATCATTGCAAACGTTGGCGATAGTCGGGGTTATTTAATGAAAAATGGTATATTAGAACAGTTAACCGAAGATCACTCGCTTGTTAACGAACTTGTCCGAAAAGGCGAAATTTCTAAAGAAGCCGCGCAAAATCATCCACGTAAAAACATTTTGCTTCGTGCGCTAGGCATTGAAGGTAATGTCGAAACCGATGTCTTTATTTTGCCATTTCATCCCAAAGACCAACTATTGCTTTGTTCGGATGGGCTTTCCAACATGCTAACCGAACAAGAAATCGAAGCTATTTTGACAAGCAAGCGAACCTTGGCAGAAAAGGCTGATATTTTCATCTCCAAAGCTAATGCGAACGGCGGAGAAGACAATATTACGGTCTTGCTCTTAGAGAGAAATTTAGGGGAGAAGGGTAGGGATGTATCATGATGATTGGCAAGCGAATAAATGACCGTTACAAAGTAGTCAGCGCAATCGGTGGCGGCGGAATGGCCAATGTTTTTCTTGCACATGACATGATTCTTGATCGCAATGTAGCGGTAAAAGTCTTGCGCATTGATTTAGCGGACGAAAGCAACTTGATACGTCGCTTTCAACGCGAAGCACAGTCGGCAACGAGCCTAGTGCATCCGAACATTGTTAGCATTTACGATGTAGGCGAGGAAAACGACTTGCACTACATCGTAATGGAATACGTAGAAGGAATGGATTTAAAACAATACATCAATGAAAACCACCCAATCCCATTCGAAAAAGCTGTGGCTATCATGCTACAAATTGTATCAGCAGTATCCGTAGCACACAGTGCACATATCGTTCATCGCGATTTAAAACCGCAAAATATCTTAATTGATCATGATGGCGTAGTCAAAATTACTGATTTTGGTATCGCGATGGCACTTTCCGAAACATCTATTACGCAAACAAACTCATTATTAGGCTCTGTGCATTATTTATCACCAGAACAAGCACGGGGCGGAATGGCTACACAAAAATCAGACATCTATTCCCTCGGTATTGTCCTCTATGAACTGCTCACTGGAAAAGTCCCACATGACGGTGAATCTGCCGTTTCTATTGCCATCAAGCATCTACAAGCTACTATTCCATCGATTCGCGATCAAAACCCACAGATTCCACAAAGTCTGGAAAACATCGTGATTCGTGCGACAGCTAAAGATCCATTTTTACGCTATCAAACCGCAGAAGAAATGGAAGCTGATATAAAGACGGCGCTAAATCCTGAACGGCAAAATGAAGCAAAATATATTTTTCCAATGGAAGATGGCGATACAAAAACTATTCCAATCATCGCAACGAAAAATGCGATGCAGAATTTAGATGAAACCGTCGTAGCAGAGGTCATTGAAGAAAATTCGGACACTGAAGAAAAAACTGTCAAAAAAGAAAAAAGAGTAACAAGAAGAAAATTTGGATTATCTCAGCCGTCATTTTCCTTTTTGCTATTATTATCGTCGCATTATGGCTGATAGGCAGACCACCAGCAACCGTGAAGATTCCTAATGTCGAGAATGACACGAAAGAAACTGCCGTTCAGAAATTACAAGATGCAGGATTTGTCATCGGAGAAACATTCGAGAAAAATAGCGATAAGATTGACGAAGGAAACATCATTGAAACCGATCCAGAAATTGGTGCATCGGAAGAAAAAGGTTCTACGGTCAATTTATACATCAGTATTGGCGCAAAGAAAATTACGGTAGAAGACTATACTGGAAAATCCTACGACAGCGTAAAGCAAGTATTAGGGCAGCAAGGCTACAAAAAAGTTGGCTACACGGAAGAATACAGCGATAGCGTGGACTCAGGGACAATTATTTCTCAAGATCCAACAGCTGGAAGCGAAGTAGTCGCAGCTGACACTGAAATAAACTTTACAGTAAGCAAAGGTCCGCAACCGACGACATTAAAAGATTTGTCAGGTTTCAATCAAGTTGGATTAGACGATTATGCTAGCTCAAATGGTATTGATATTACAGTTAGCAAAGAAGAATACTCAGATACTGTTGGTGCAGGTCAAGTCATCTCGCAAAATCCAAAAGCGGGTGCTTCGCTTAACAAAGGTGATAAGGTAGAGGTTGTTATGAGTAAGGGACCGAAAGAAAAAGAAGTGAAGACGGTGAAACGGACGGTAAACATCCCGTATGAACCAGAAGATCCAAACGCAGACCCACTAGTACCTCAGCACATTCAAATCTATATCCAAGACAAGAATAATAGCATGACAACAGCATATAAAGAAATGGATATTACAAAAGATACGACAGAAACGCTAAGCTTTGATATTGAAGAAGGCACCCAAGGCGGTTATAAAGTCGTACGCGATAACACAGTAATTTTAGAAGAAACCATTGACTATCCAAACTCTTAAGAAATGAAGGTGACTTTTCTGGAAGGACAAATTATGAAGGCGTTAAGCGGTTTTTATTACGTATATTCAGATGGCAAAACCTATCAATGCCGCGCGCGAGGAAATTTTAGGAAGCGTGGATTGACCCCGCTTGTTGGTGATCATGTCGAATTTCAGGCGGAGAATTTAAAAGAAGGCTATGTGCTAGAACTTCTGCCCCGTAAAAATGCTTTAGTACGCCCGCCAATTGCCAATGTGGACCTAGCGTTGCTTGTATTTTCTGCGGTCGAACCCGATTTTTCAACGAATTTAGCAGACCGATTTTTAGTGGCAATCGAATTAGAGGACGTCGAACCAGTCATTTGTATTAGCAAAATGGATTTGGCAGATGAAGCCAGAAAAGCAGAAATCCAAGAATACAAGGCGATTTATGAAGAAGCTGGTTACCGCGTGTTATTGACTAATACGGAACTCGACAAAAATGCCATTTTTGACGTTATCGCTGGGAAAATTGCAGTTATCGCAGGTCAGTCAGGCGTTGGTAAATCTACATTGTTAAACGCTTTGAATCCGCAGTTAGATATTGAAACGGGCGTGATTTCGATGGTGTTAGGACGAGGCAAACATACAACGCGTCATGTGGAATTAATGACGATAGGTGATGGCTTTATTGCAGATACACCAGGCTTTAGCTCCATTGAAATGGACGAATTAACAACGGAAAACCTTCAATTTTGCTTTCCAGAAATCGACCGTCGCCGTGGCGAATGCAAATTCCGCGGTTGCAGTCATGAAAATGAACCGAAATGCGCGGTAAAAGACGCTGTCGAAGCAGGAGATATCGCCGCATTTCGCTATAAGCATTACTTGCAAATATTAACAGAAGTAAAAAACAAAAAAGAGAGGTATTAATTATGGGAAAAATTGCTCCATCAATACTTAGCGCAGATTTTGCAAACCTTGCAGCAGACATTAAAGAAGTAGAAAGCTACGGCGCGGACTACATTCATGTAGACGTTATGGATGGCCATTTCGTACCGAACATTACATTCGGACCGAGCGTTGTCAAAGCTATTCGGCCAGTCACGAAATTACCATTGGACGTTCATCTAATGATTGAAAATCCAGACCGCTATATTCCAGACTTTGCAAAAGCAGGTGCCGACTACATTTCTGTACACGTAGAAGCATGTCCACATTTGCATCGCACATTACAACTTATTCGTTCATTTGATGTCAAAGCAGGCGTTGTTTTAAATCCAGCGACTCCGATTGAAATGATTAAACATGTATTAGAAGAAGTTGACCTAATTTTATTTATGACTGTAAACCCAGGATTTGGCGGCCAGAGCTTCATCAAAGAAGTCCTGCCAAAAATCGAAGCGACAAAAGCTTTAATTGATGAAAAAAATCTGCATATCGAGATTGAAGTAGATGGCGGAGTAGACGATAAAACAGCTCCACTGTGCGTCGCAGCAGGTGCCAATGTTTTCGTTGCAGGTTCGTATATTTATGGGAGTAAAAACCGTGAGAAGGCGATGGATAAGTTAAGAGAGGTTGTTGGAGACTAGTCGAAAGAAAAATTAGAACGGCTAGTAGCCCTTTGCGCCCCAAAGGGTGGTCGTTGTAGATTTTAAGACGCCTAACTGCTTATTCACACACTCAAAGAAAGGAGCCACCCAATGAAAACGATACATATCATGGTCGGGGGGCCTGAATCTGAACTTCCAAATATTACAATCTATGACAAAACTATTCCTTGGATTGGCGTAGACCGCGGTGCTATTCGTCTCATCGAACGCGGAATCACACCAATCAGTGCGATGGGAGACTTTGATTCGTTATCTAGGACGGAACTCGAACACCTGAAAACCATTACAACTGTTACCGAGTTTCCAGCCGAAAAAAACGAGACCGACACGGAAATAGGTCTTCAGTGGGCGCTCAAACAAAACCCAGAAACCATCCGCATTTTTGGCGCCACGGGAGGACGACTGGACCATCTGCTTGCCAATTTAATGATGCTTATGCAACCTCGTTTTTTATCAGATATCGCGAAAATTGAACTCATTGATCGCTATAACTACATCAAAATGTACACACCAGGAAAATACACCGTTTCACGTTTACCAGACAAGAAATACGTTGCATTCACAACGATGGCAAATGTTGAAGGCTTAACTTTAACTGGATTCAAATATCCTTTAACCAATGCAAAATACCCATTTGGCGCAGCCTTTCGAGCAATGAATTCATCGCAGAAACAGGCACTTTTTCATTCCAAACAGGTTTAATTTTATTTATCCAAAGTAACGACTAGAAGGAGATCCCAATGAAAGATAACAGTGTTTTAATTACAAAGCGATCCAAAATAGCTTTAATTCTCATCATCATCGGACTTGCTTTAGGTGTCCTAGTCCAAATCCAGACATTCATTAATCTTGGAAAAAATGTAGATAACCCAATCCATGGCGCTATGCTGAGTATGACGTATATCGGGATTTTTTTCATGCTAATCGCAATCATTGGCCTTATATACCTTATTCGCAAAAGCTACTACAAAGCGGGGTTGACTCTGACAATCACCGGAATCGCCTGTGCTATTTTTGTTAATCCATTTCCTGGAATCGCCATTTTAGTAGGCGGTGTCATTGCTTCTAATGTAGATAAGCTTGAAAAGGGCGAACGCTAAATGGCTAAGAAAATACTTATCACTTTTTCACTGTGTCTTATTTTTCTGTTAGGCGCCTGCTCGACGGCACCAAATGGCCTCAATGACAACAAAAGTAAAAGTCCAGACAAACAAGCTGACGAACTTGCAACAAGCATCATCCAAGATATTTTTGCCAAAAAAAGAACTTGCATTAAAAGGGGCTAGCCCACCGAAATATCATAGCACTTATCAAGAGATAATTGATGGAAAAGACTACCTGTATGGCGCCTACTATCAAAAAGACAAGATTCACTATCTTTTCACATTTATCGACAAAGAGACGCCAGAAAAATTAGAACTAACCCTCCAAAAAATAGACAGCAACTGGAAGCTAACCGCACTAAACCCTTGGAAAACAAAAGGTACAGGTCTAACAGAAAAAGAAATATTCAATAAAATTGGCAAGGGAACAGGTGACCAAATACGTATTTTCAACCGTGGAGCAACATTTATGCGGTTATAGATTTGACAGTGTTAACCGGTCAATGTACACAAATAAGCAGGCAATCACATCCCTTTTTGCGGAGGAGATGTGATTGCCTGCTTGTTTATGGTAGCAAGAAAAAATGCAGTTGCCCGAAGACACTGCATCCATTTTCTTATTAAACGCGTTCAACTTTACCAGATTTAAGCGCACGAGCAGAAACCCAAACTTTTTTAGGTTTGCCATTTACTAAAATACGAACCTTTTGCAAGTTTGCTTTCCAAGTACGTTTACTCGCATTCATCGCATGGGAACGTTTGTTACCAGAACGAGACTTACGGCCTGTAATTACACATTCTTTTGCCATCGTTATTTCCCTCCTTACAGAGCTACTTCAAAAAAGCTGCTTATCATCTATCGCATAAAAAATAGCTTTTTGTTTTTCATACACTACAATAATTTATCATAAACAAACCCCAATTGCAACCTCTTAAGCGAAAAACCTGCAAAGAATTTTTACTTGACAGCCCGAAAAGCCGAACACGCCCGTTAGCTCCGACAAAAACTGGAGCGGCCGCAGTAAAAATCCTCTTTTGATTTTTGCGGAGGGCGCGAAGTTTTCGAGGAGTTGGCATGTGAGGCTGGACAAGCCCGAAAAACCGAACGGGCTCACCCAGCTCCGACAAAAACTGGAGCAGGCGCAGTAAAAAGCCGCTCTTGCTTTTTATTGGAGGCTGTGAAGTTTTCGAGGAGCTAGCCCGTGAGGCTAGACACCAAATCAGACGGGCTACCCAAGATGGAAAACTAGTCACAAGTAAAAACATGACGGTAGCCTTGTCTTCAGAAAATCCAAACCCAGCAAACAAGCATGCGTCCCCGCTAAAAAAGCTCTCCGTCCAATCCTCCATTTATCCAAAATACCCGTCACCTCAACCCAAAGGATTACATCCTCACTTCGCTCACATGCATATTGCAGCTCTAACTCAGTCAGGCATAGCGAACGTAAACGTTAGAAAAAATACCCATTCCATTTCCCGCTAGTTTAAGTTTACCGTCACCTACCAACTAAAGGATTACATACTCGCTCTAGCTCCTATGCATATTGAGACTCTAATTCAGCAAACTACGCTTCAAAAGAGTCACAACAACAAACTCCTTCCCAACCCCTCGTTAATATAGTAGAATAGAGAAGTACAGCAATGTAAGTATAATTTTTAATAGCTAACTAAAGCGCTCGTGTTTCGCGAAGCACTTTTACCAACCTTACTTAATTAAGGAGGAACTAGAAAGATGACAATTGAAATGGAAACAAAACTTGGAAAAATTGACATTACGACAGATGTAATCGCCACACTCGCAGGCGGGGCTGCGGAGGAAAATTTCGGTATTGTAGGTATGGCGAGTCAGCATCAAATCCGCGATGGCTTGACCGATATTTTGCGCCGCGAGAACTACACGAAAGGTGTTATTGTTCGTCAAGAAGACGATGGTTTGAATATTGATATGTATATAATCGTCGGTTTCGGAACTAAAATATCAGAAGTTGCGCATAACGTACAAGAACGCGTGAAGTATACATTAGAAAAAACGTTGGGCATCACAGTAGATTCTGTGAATATCTATGTCCAGGGTGTCCGTGTGACGAACGAAGCATAAGGAGGATACGTAATCGTGGGGATGTATCAGTTAAATGGAGAGAAATTAGCGGCAATGATCGCGGCAGGAGCAGAAAACTTAGCAAAAAATGCTGACTTTGTTGATTCATTAAATGTATTTCCGGTGCCAGATGGCGATACGGGAACAAATATGAATTTATCAATGACAAGCGGTGCCCAAGAAGTTGGACGGAATAGTTTAACAACGGTCGGCACGGTTGGAGCAAGTCTAGCTAAAGGCTTACTTATGGGGGCACGCGGTAACTCAGGCGTTATTTTATCCCAACTGTTTCGCGGTTTTTCAAAAGCCATTGAAGGTAAAACGGAACTAAATACTAAAGAATTCGCCGCAGCATTCACAGCGGGTGTTGAAACGGCTTATAAAGCGGTTATGAAACCAGTCGAAGGTACCATTCTGACCGTTGCACGTGAAGCAGCCAAAGCAGGAGCTATCGCGGCAAATGAATCCGAAGACATCGAGTTTGTGATGCAACAAATTTTAGAAAAAGGTAAAATTGTCCTTGCAAAAACGCAAGAAATGCTACCAGTCCTAAAAGAAGTTGGCGTTGTCGATAGCGGTGGGCAAGGTTTAATCATTATTTACGAAGGATTCTACGCAGCGTTAACTGGAAAAGAAGAAGGCATGACGAACTACACAGCATCCATGGGTGAACTTATTAACGCGGAACACCATCGCCACGTCCAAGATTTCATGTCAACAGAAGACATTATTTACGGCTATTGTACAGAAATCATGGTGCAAATTGACGAAAATAAAACAGGTCAAAAGAAATTTAACGAAGAACAGTTCCGCGATGACCTTGCCGAAATGGGTGACTCTTTACTTGTTGTTGCTGATGACGAAGTAGCTAAAGTACACGTGCATACCGAGTATCCAGGAAATGTCTTGAACTACGGCCAACAATATGGGAGCCTGATTAAACTAAAAATCGAAAACATGCGCGAACAACATCGCGAAGTCGTCAAAGATAAACCAGCAGAAGACTCTAAAAAAGCGCCATATGGCATTGTGACGGTTTCAGTCGGAGATGGCATCAAACGTTTATTCGAAAGCGTTGGCGCAACAGTAGTACTTTCAGGTGGACAAACGATGAATCCAAGTACAGAAGACATTGTAAAGGCAATCGAGTCCGCAAATGCCGAACAAGTTTTTGTTTTACCGAACAACAAAAACATCCAAATGGCAGCGGATCAAGCGGCACTAATTCTGGGTGATGACAAAGTGAAAATCATTCCAACAAAAACGATTCCTCAAGGTTTGGCGGCATTACTTGTTTTCCAAGCAGAAGAATCATTTGAAAATAATGCCAATGAAATGATTGCTGCTATCCAAGACGTATCAAGTGGTCAAGTAACAACCGCCGTACGTGATACAACTGTTGAAGGTGTAACAATTAATAAAGACGACTATATTGGTATCGTAGAAGGCGATATTAAAATTAGTAATCCAAGCCTAGAAGCAGCAACGATAGCCACACTAACAAAAATGGTAGATGACTACAGCGAAATCGTTACATTGCTTTACGGAGCTGATGTTACAGAAGCTGATGCAGAAAAAATAGCCGAAGAAGTATCCAACCAATTCCCAGATATTGAATTCGAAATTCATTCTGGTGGACAACCCGTTTATCCGTATATCTTTTCCGTAGAATAATGCATTTCGGTGCGGTAAGATAATGTCCACTGCACTGTAAATTTAATTTTTAGTTATTATAGACATAGCAATAAATAGCATTTTATGAAATCATGAAGGGGCGAGGCATGATGAAATTTAATAGTGTATTTGATATTATTGGACCAGTGATGATTGGGCCTTCAAGTTCGCATACAGCTGGAGCTTGTCGGATTGGAGCTGTTGCGCGTAGCGTATTCAATGAAATGCCGATGCAAGTGGACATTCATTTGTATGGTTCTTTTGCAAAAACGTATAAAGGTCATGGCACAGATGTTGCTTTAATAGGCGGCTTACTTGGTTTTGAAACGGACGACGAGCGGATGCCAGATGCGATGAAGCTTGCTGAAAAATGGGGAATGCATATTAATTTCATCGAGGAAATGGAAGAAGCACCTCACCCCAATACAGTAAAGCTAGTGCTAAAAAATGGTATGCAACAAACCACATTAGTTGGCGCATCAATTGGTGGCGGTAAAATTGAAATTGTGCGCCTTAATGAATTCGAATTAGAATTTACCGGAACGTCACCCGCTGTTTTAGTTTTGCATAAAGATCGATTTGGCGCGATTGCTTCTGTATCTGGAATTTTTGCGAAGCATGAAATTAACATTGGTCAAATGAAAGTGTCTCGCAAAGTAAAAGGTGACGAAGCTCTAATGGTTCTTGAAGTCGATCAGCGTGTCGAGCAATCGGTTTTGGATGAAATTAAGCAGTTGCCAGATATTTATCAAGTGGCGAGTTTTATTTTGTAGAAAAGTGGTGCAATTATGCTCCATTTTTCTCGTACGTAATGAGAAATAGGAGGTAATAAAATGTTCCACACAGTTGCTGAATTAATAGATATCGCGAATCGTAAAAATAAGCCGATTTCAGAAATCATGATTGAGCGCGAAATGCATGTTACAGGAAATTCGCGAGAAACTATTTTGGAAGTAATGGATCGTAATTTAACCGTTATGGAGGCGGCGATTAGTCGCGGAGAAGATGGCGTAGAATCAACGACTGGTCTTACTGGTGGGGATGCTGTTTTAATGCGTGAATATATCGCAAAAGGAAATATGCTTTCTGGTGAAGTGATTCTGGATGCTGTAGCGAAAGCAATTGCTACAAACGAAGTAAATGCAGCGATGGGTGTCATTTGTGCGACGCCTACTGCTGGTAGTGCAGGTGTTGTTCCTGGTGTTTTATATGCAGTGAAAGATCGGCTAGAGATGTCTCGTGAAGCGATGTTGCGTTTCTTATTCACGGCAGGTGCATTCGGTTTTGTTGTGGCTAATAAAGCGTTTATTTCAGGCGCAGCAGGTGGTTGCCAAGCAGAAATTGGTTCCGCTAGTGCGATGGCATCGGCGGCCATTGTAGAAGCTGCGGGAGGCACACCAGAACAATCAGCCGAAGCGATGGCGATGACGATGAAAAATATGTTAGGTCTTGTTTGCGATCCAGTTGCTGGTCTCGTAGAAGTCCCTTGCGTCAAACGTAACGCGCTAGGAGCTTCACAGGCGATGATTTCAGCAGATATGGCATTAGCAGGCATAAAAAGTAGAATTCCATGTGATGAAGTAATAGAGGCGATGTACCGCGTTGGGTTACAAATGCCCAGTTCATTGCGTGAAACAGGTGAAGGAGGTCTAGCGGCAACACCTACTGGTAGGGCAGTACAAAGAAAGATCTTTGGTTTGTCGCCGCAAGAAGAACGTGAAGAATCTGAATGAAATTCCAGTCACTGATGTCAAAGGCGTCGGTGCGGAAACCGCGAAAGCATTAAAAGAATTAGATATAGAGACAGTTGCCGATTTACTTTTTAATTTCCCGTATCGATATGAAGATTATCGCTTGCGGGATTTGTCCGAAGTAGCGCATGAAGAACGGGTGACGGTGCAAGGAGAAGTCCTGACCGAGCCCACTTTAGCCTATTACGGAAGAAAGAAATCCAAGCTGTCTTTTCGCGTTGCCTCCGGTCATCAAGTCGTCAAAGTCGATTTTTTTAACCAACCATACATAAAAGGAAAATTGGAGGTTGGCGACGAAGTAACTATTTCTGGAAAATGGGATAAAGGCCGCGCCCAAATTACAGCTAGCAAATACAAAAAAGGCCATCAGACCGCAGAAGAAGCACTAGAAGGAGTATACCGTCTCAAAGGCACCATCCGCAATAAAACACTTCTTAAATTCACCGTCGCGGCATTCGATACATACGGCGATGACATCGTTGAAATTTTGCCAGAAAAATGGTTGCAAAAATACCAACTGATTTCGCGCAAAGAAGCCGTCCAGTTTTTACATTTTCCAAAAAGCCCAGAAGACCTGAAACAAGCACGGCGTCGCATGGTGTACGAAGAGTTCCTGTTATTCCAACTCAAGATGCAGCTATTCCGAAAAATTGAACGCGAGCGCTCAGGAGGCATCTCCATCGACTACGACGTGAACGATTTGCGTCATTACATCGAAAGCTTGCCATTTCCACTAACCGATGCACAAAAACGCGTAGTCAACGAAATATGTGGTGACATGAAATCGCATTTCCATATGAATCGGCTGCTACAAGGTGACGTTGGATCAGGAAAAACCGTCGTGGCATCCATCGCACTTTACGCAGCAGCCAAAAGTGGCTTCCAAGGCGCTTTAATGGTCCCGACTGAAATTCTAGCCGAGCAACACGCCAACTCGCTTGTCGACTTACTCCAATCATTCGATGTCACCGTCGGATTACTCACCAGTAGTGTCAAAGGAAAACGCCGTCGTGAAATGCTAGCCCTTCTTGCAGAAGGACAAATCGATGTTCTCGTCGGCACACACGCCCTCATCCAAGAAGAAGTCACGTTTCAAAATCTGGGGCTCGTCATCACTGACGAACAACACCGATTTGGCGTTCAACAACGTCGCGTTTTACGAGAAAAGGGCACCTATCCGGACGTTCTTTTCATGACTGCCACGCCCATCCCACGGACTCTTGCCATTACTGCTTTTGGCGAAATGGACGTGTCTATCATTGACGAATTGCCAGCTGGGCGTAAACAAATCGAGACGTACTGGGTGAAACACCAAATGCTGGACCGGGTTATCGGTTTCATTGAACAAGAAATCCTAAAAGGACGCCAAGCCTATGTTATTTGTCCACTCATCGAAGAATCAGAAAAACTAGATGTCCAAAATGCGATCGATGTCTACAATATTCTAAACAATAAATGGAATGGTAAACACTCCGCTGGCCTCATGCACGGTAAATTGCTACCCGCGGATAAAGATCAAATTATGCGGGATTTCAATGACCACAAAATTGATTGTCTTGTCTCTACGACCGTCGTAGAAGTCGGCGTTAATGTACCAAATGCTACTATGATGGTTATCTACGACGCAGATCGATTCGGTTTGGCACAACTGCATCAACTGCGCGGTCGTGTCGGGCGTGGCGCGGAACAATCTTACTGCATCCTCATTGCCGACCCGAAAACAGAAGTCGGCAAAGAACGCATGACTATCATGACCGAAACCAATGACGGCTTCGTTGTTAGCGAGCGCGATTTAGAATTGCGTGGTCCAGGGGACTTCTTTGGTAAAAAACAAAGCGGTATCCCGGAATTCAAAGTGGCCGACATGGTGCACGATTACCGCGTGCTAGAAATCGCAAGGCAAGACGCTGTCGATATCATATACCACGATGGCTTCCTAGATACAGAGGAATACGCTTCATTACGCGCTTTTTTAGAGGCGAATGGCGTTTTTGACGAACAGAAATTAGACTAGCCACAGCCGTATAACTTGCATATTGCGAGCATTTTTTATATATTACTCTTAGTATCTGGTATTAAAACAAAGAATGGAAGCGAGAGGAATTCGGATGAAGAAGTACCCTAAAAAAGAAAGGCAGGCACGATTAGTTCAAGCGATTGAAGAGAACCCGTTTATAACCGACGAACAATTGGCTGAAAAGTTTCAAGTTAGTGTCCAAACGGTGCGACTAGACCGCGTTGCATTAGCAATTCCCGAACTACGTGAACGAATCAAACACGTTGCCTCTGAAAACTATGCCGATGCAGTTCGCTCTCTTCCAATCGAAGAAGTTATCGGAGAAATCATTGATATTGAATTAAACAAAGGCGCAATTTCGATTTTTGAAGTTGGACCAGAACACGTTTTTCAACGGAATAAAATTGCCCGTGGACATCATTTGTTTGCCCAAGCGAACTCACTGGCCACCGCGATTATTCCAAACGATTTGGCACTGACTACACAAGCTACCGTACGATTCATTCATTCTGTTAAAGAAGGCGAACGTGTCATTGCCAAAGCCAAAGTGCGCGATCAGCGAGATAGTAGATCGATTACCATAGTAGATGTAAACAGCTACGTCGGCGATGAAGTGGTATTAAAAGGTAAGTTCGAAATGTACCACACGACGGAAAAAAGTAAAAGGACTGAAGTGAAATGAAAATTGCAATAGATGCAATGGGCGGCGACAACGCACCAAAAGAAATCGTATTAGGTGTCATGAAAGCTGCAGCACAATACAAAGATGTAGAATTCCTGCTTTTTGGCGATCAAGTAAAAATCAATGAATACTTGGCTGACAAAACCCGTATCACAGTCGTACATACTGACGAAAAAATCGAAAGTGACGATGAGCCAGTACGTGCCGTAAAACGCAAAAAAAGAGCATCCATGGTTTTGGCAGCACAAGCCGTCAAAGATGGCGAAGCAGACGCATGTATTTCAGCTGGGAATACAGGGGCACTAATGGCTACAGGACTTTTCGTTGTTGGTCGTATCAAAGGTATTGACCGCCCAGCCCTAGCGCCAACACTACCAACCGTAACAGGAAAAGGCTTTGTTATGCTTGATTTAGGCGCTAATTCGGATGCAAAGCCGGAGCATCTACTCCAATTTGGCTTGATGGGTTCGGTTTATGCAGAAAACGTGCGTAAAATCGAGAAACCCCGCGTAGCCCTACTAAACATTGGAACCGAAGAAGCCAAAGGAAACGACCTGACAAAACGTGCTTTTGAACTAATGAAAAATCAGAAAGCATATCATTTTGTCGGTAATGTCGAAGCACGCGACTTAATGATGGACGTAGCAGATGTCATTGTTACAGACGGTTTCACCGGAAATATGGTACTCAAATCTATCGAAGGAACAGCGGGAGCTTTCTTTAGTCTCATGAAAATGAGTCTTTTAAACGGCTTCAAAAATAAAATCGCTGCCTCCTTCCTAAAAAAAGACTTGATGGAACTAAAAGCGAAAATGGATTATAGCGAATACGGCGGAGCTTGTCTTTTCGGCGTCCAAGCCCCAGTCATCAAAGCCCATGGCTCATCCAACGCCAACGGTATTTTTACAACAATTCGCCAAGCACGTGACATGGTTGAAAAACAAGTCGTAGAAACAATTAAGAGCGAAGTGGCAAGCGGTCATTTACGCGCAGAAGCAGAAGAAGCAAATCAAGGAGGAACAAACAATGAGTAAAATTGCATTCGTTTTCCCAGGTCAAGGTTCGCAAAAAGTAGGCATGGGGCAAGATGTAGCAGCAGAATACAAAGAAGCGCAAGCCGTTTACACAGCAGCAGACGCTAAATTAGGTTATGCCATCACAGACATTATTAAGGATGGTCCCATCGAATTATTAACGAAATCCGAAAACGCGCAACCCGCACTTGTATCTACGAGTGTCGCTATTTTGCGCGCTTTAGAAACATTTGGTGTCAAAGCAGATTTTGTCGCAGGGCATAGCTTAGGCGAATATAGTGCGTTAGTTGCAGGTGGCTACTTGACGGCCGAAGACGCTATTCATTTAGTGCATCGTCGCGGTAAGCTAATGGAAGCTGCCGTACCAAATGGCCAAGGTGCCATGGCAGCCGTTTTAGGACTGGACCGCGAAGTATTAGGCGCCATCACAGAAAGCGTTACAGCAGCAGGTGATGACGTGCAACTTGCTAACCTAAACTGTCCAGGTCAAATCGTTATTTCAGGAACAGTAGCAGGCGTTGAAAAAGCTGGCGAACAAGCAAAAGAAACAGGCGCAAAACGTGTCATGCCTCTTGCAGTCAGCGGTCCATTCCACTCCAAACTAATGGTTCCAGCAGCCGAAGATTTTCGTGCAGAGCTAGCACAAGTCACATTCCAAGACGGCGCGATTCCAGTCGTACAAAACGTCGATGCCCAAGCAACAACAGATAAAACAGCGATTCCAGAAAAACTAGTACAACAAATCTATTCGCCGGTTCTATGGGAGGACATTGTTTCCAACCTTATCGAACAAGGGGTAGACACATTTGTAGAAATCGGATCAGGCAAAGTGCTTTCCGGGCTTATTAAAAAAATTAATCGTGACGTAACAATTCTAGCGGCAGGTGACGTTGCTTCTGTTCAAGAAGTAGCCGAACAATTAAAGGAGGCAAAATAATGACGTTAACAGATAGAGTAGCCGTTGTCACAGGTGGATCACGCGGTATCGGGCGCGAAATCGTTATGACACTTGCCAAACAAGGCGCCAAAGTATTTTTTAACTACAATGGTTCTCAAGAAGCCGCTGAAGCAATCGTAAGTGAGATTGTAGCAGCTGGCGGGGAAGCTTCCGCAATGAAGGCAAATGTAGCTGTAGAAGAGGACGTACAAGCACTATTTAAAGAGGCAGTAGACAAATACGGTCGTATTGATATTTTGGTAAACAATGCTGGAATCACGCGCGACAATCTTTTAATGCGCATGAAAGTTGACGAATGGGATGCTGTAATTGACACGAACTTAAAAGGCGTTTTCCTATGCACAAAAGCTGTTTCACGCACGATGATGAAACAACGCTACGGGAAAATTATCAATATTACATCGGTAGTTGGGATTACTGGAAATGCAGGGCAAGCTAACTATGTCGCAAGTAAAGCTGGTGTGATTGGATTAACAAAAACAACTGCTCGTGAATTAGCAACGCGTGGCATCAATGTTAATGCCGTTGCTCCAGGTTTTATCGCAACGGAAATGACTGACGAACTAGATGAAGCAACAAAAGAAGCGATGCTAGCACAAATCCCGCTAGGCAAATACGGTAGCGTGGAAGACGTGGCAAACGCTGTGTTATTCTTGGCTAGCGATGTTTCGTCGTATATGACAGGGCAGACTGTTGCGGTTGACGGCGGCATGACAATGTAGGTAGCGCGAGCGAGAACAACTCATCTTCGTCGTTAAAGCCTGCGCTCCGGTGCTCGGCTTTGCCTAGGATCTAAGCTGTTCTCACTCGCGCTGGTATGGTGACACGGAACTGGAGCTACGTTAAAACATGATTTTTGTGCTTGGATTTTTGTTGGTGGGGTTGGGTTTCTTAGGTTTTTTTAATTAATAGTTTACGAATGCGAAGAAATCCTATATAATACTTGGAGGGAGGTGAAGTAAACAATGGCAGAAGTATTAGAGAAAGTGACTAAGATTATCGTTGACCGTTTAGGCGTTGAAGAATCTAAGGTTACTTTAGAAGCTTCCTTCAAAGACGATCTAGGTGCAGATTCACTAGATGTTGTTGAATTGGTTATGGAACTTGAAGACGAGTTTGGTGTAGAAATTTCTGATGAAGATGCAGAACACATCGGAACAGTTGGGGATGCAGTGAAGTACATAGAAAGTAACGCATAAATCCGACTTGTTTTAATCAAATGAACGAGGGTGTCTAGGTAGCACAGACTGTTTTAGACGGGTTATCCGGTTAAAAATTCTGCGCCCTCCTAGGCATCCTCTTTTTCCACATTAAAGTTTATTTTCTAAGCAGTCTTTTTTAGGTGTTTAGAAAATAAAGCTATGGTGTGTTTCTAAAAAGAAATGGAGGCTTTACGTTATGAATCTTTGGGAAGAATTACAAGAGAGTGTCGGCTTTACTTTTTCGGACATTACGCTATTAAAAACAGCTTTTACACACTCGTCGTATGTCAATGAGCATCGCAAAGAAAAGATTGAGGACAATGAACGTCTGGAGTTTCTGGGGGACGCAGTGCTAGAAGTAACAGTTTCACATTATTTATTCAATAAATTTCCTAATATGGCAGAAGGGCAGATGACAAAAATGCGGGCAGCTATCGTATGCGAACCTTCGCTTGTCGAATTTGCTGAGGTAGTTAATTTTTCGCGCTATGTCCGACTTGGTCGTGGTGAAGAGCGAGCAGGCGGAAGAACTCGTCCAGCACTACTTGCTGATGTATTCGAATCTTTCATTGGCGCATTGTTTCTTGATCAAGGAATAGACAAAGTGGTGCGTTTCCTAGAGCGCATCGTTTTTCCAAAAATTGATGCCGGGTATTTTGAGCAAACCGTGGACTACAAAACACAATTGCAAGAAATTGTGCAAAAAGATCGCGATGTTGTTATTACGTATACGATTCTCGATGAAAAAGGGCCAGCGCACAGCAAAGCGTTCGAAGCAGTCGTGGCAATCAATAACGAGAAACGTGGTGCTGGAAGTGGCAAAACGAAGAAGCAAGCAGAACAAAATGCAGCAAAAAATGCTATCCAAGCAATTCGTAAAAACTAAGCGGTAAAGGAGTCCGGACATGTTATTAAAGAAGCTAGAAATGAATGGCTTTAAATCATTTGCTGATAAGATGGTAATTGATTTTGTGCCGGGCACTACTGCGATTGTAGGGCCAAATGGAAGTGGAAAAAGTAATATTACCGAGGCGATTCGCTGGGTACTTGGTGAACAATCAGCGAAAAGCCTGCGAGGCGGTCGGATGGGTGATGTTATTTTTGCGGGAAGTGATACGCGAAAACCGATTAATTTTGCGGAAGTTTCCTTGATTTTTGAGAATGAAGATCGGTTTTTGCCGCTAGATTATAGTGAAGTGTCGGTAACGCGGCGGATTTTTCGAAATGGGGATAGTGAGTTTTTAATTAATAAACAATCGTGTCGACTGAAAGACATTGTGGATTTGTTTATGGATTCAGGACTTGGGCGCGAATCATTTTCGATTATTAGCAAGGAAAAATTGATGAAATTCTAAATAGTAAACCTGAAGAACGGCGGTCGATTTTTGAAGAAGCGGCGGGCGTGTTGAAATATAAACATCGCAAGAAGCAGGCGGAAAACAAGCTTTTCGAAACCGAGGAGAACTTGAACCGCGTGCAGGATATTTTGTATGAGCTAGAAGGCCAGCTAGAGCCATTAGAAATGCAAGCGAGTGTGGCGAAGGATTATTTGTTTCAACAAGAGGAGCTAGAGAAATTCGAAGTATCGCTACTTGTCGCAGAAATTGACGCCGCAAAAAGAAAAAAATGGCAGTGCAAAAAGCCGATTTCGCGAAGAATGAAGAAATTTTGGCGGGATTGCAAGCAGAAATTAAGCAAGAAGAAACGCAAATCTATACGCAAAAACAAGCGCTGGCAACGATGGACCACGAAATGGAAGTTACGCAGGCCGCTTTGCTTGAAGTCACGGAACGCTTAGAGCAACTGGAAGGGCAACGCAATGTGGCGCTAGAACGCAAGAAGCACAGCAATGAGAACGAGCAAGCCTTACTTGAAAACCTACAGCAGATCGAATTGCGAATGGAAACACTAGAAGCGCAGAAACAGACATTGCTTCAAGAAAAGCTAGAAAAAGAGACAGCGCTTGAAGTTTTCATGAAGGAAAAGAAAGCTCTCGAGGCGAAACTAGCCGAGTATGATAATCTTTCGGAAGAAAAAATCGAGAGCATGAAGAGCGATTATATTGAGCTACGCCACACGCAGACGACGATGCGTAATGATATTGGGTATTTGGAGCGGCAGTTGGCGCAGATGCAGGGACGCTCGGATAAGTTGGATCATGAGAATCAGCAACATATTTCGGAGCGCAATGAGATTATTGCGATGGTGGAGTATTTGACGGAACACGCGACGCAGATGCAGGAGAAGTTGGCGGAGCAAGTAGCGCATTACCAGACGATTCAGCAGGAATTGGCGAAACATGAGGCGATTTTCACGAAGCAGGAACGGGATATGTATCGGCAGTATGAAGCGATTCAGCAAGCGAAGTCACGGAAGGAAACGCTCGCGGAACTGGCGGACGATTACGCTGGATTTTTCCAAGGTGTGCGTGAGGTCCTAAAGGCGAAGAAGAAGCTAAACGGGATTCTAGGCGCGTTTGTTGAGCTGGTGGACATTCCAGAACATTATCAGAAGGCGCTTGAGATAGCGCTCGGTGCGAATGCGCAGCACATTGTCGTACGTGATGACCAAGCGGCGCGCGATGCGATTAGTTATTTGAAACAAACAAGAGCGGGACGGGCGACATTTTTGCCATTGTCGACGATTCAACCTCGTCAAATTCCAGTTGCAACTAAAAACGCATTGGAACAACAGCCGGCCTTCGTGGCACTAGCGAGTGATGTGCTATCGTATGATGCCCAAGTGGAGAACGTTATTTTAAACGCGTTAGGTACGACGATTCTGGCAAAAGATTTAAAGGGCGCGAATATGCTGGCGAAACTTGTCAATTTTCGCTACCGTGTTGTGACATTAGAAGGTGATGTTGTAAATGCTGGCGGTTCGATGACCGGTGGGGCAACAGCGCAAGGCAAGTCGTCCATAATGACGCGAAAACATGAACTAGAGAACTTAAGCAAAACGATTGTCCAGATGACACGAGACGTAGAGCAAACAGAGAAACAATTTGCTAAATTAAAAGCAGAAGTGCAGCAAAAACGCGAGCAGCTAGAAGAAGCACGTTCTGTTGGTGAAACATTGCGCCTTCAAGAAACAGAACTACTTGGTAAAAAAGAACGCGCAGAAGAACGTTTAACGACAGCAAACAAGCAGTTGCAAATTTACGATATGGAAAAAGAAGAAGGCAAGTCCGAAGTCGAACTTTTAACAGAACGAAAAGCGAAGTTGCAACAAGAACTAGCGACACTGGCCATTGAAATTACCGATAAAGACGCACTTATTCAGCAAATGACGGAGCAAAGCAAAGAACAAGAAAATAACCGAGCAAGCGATCAAGAAAGCTACTCGACACTGAAATCACGCGTGGCTGTCAGTCGTGAACAACTGCAAACCGCAGAACAAGCACTGGCAAGCGTCGAAGCCGATATTAGCGAATACTATGTCGAAAAAGAAGCCATCACATCGAAGCTCTCCATGCTAAAAACTAACATCGAGACGGTACATTCTAGCACGGAAGAACTGGCGACAACCATCAACAATGCTCGCGAAGAAAAAGAAACAACGACGACAAACCGCGATCAACTTCGCGAAAAACGTGTGGAATTACAAGAAAGCTTAACTGTTCAAGAAGAAGTTTTACAACAAAAACATAACCAAGCAAGCTTTTATATGGAGCAAAAAACTGCGGCAGAAGTCAGCATGAGTCGCCTAGGCGCAGATGTGGAAAATCGTTTGGACCGCTTATCAGAAGCGTACGTTTTAACTTTTGAAGCGGCTAAAGAACGTGCCATCAATGAAATGGATATCGACCAGGCACGCTCTAAAGTTCGCCTACTAAAACGCTCTATCGATGAACTGGGTGTTGTTAACCTCGGTGCCATCGACGAATTTGAGCGGATTAAAGAACGTTTCGAATTCTTAAACGGCCAACAAGAGGACTTATTAGAGGCTAAGTCCACCTTATTCCAAGTCATGGATGAAATGGACGAGGAAATGAAGAAACGGTTTGAGGAATCTTTCACGGCAATTCAAACGGAGTTCGCGATTGTGTTCCCAGAACTATTTGGCGGTGGACAAGCGCGACTTATCCTTCATAATCCCGAAGAAGTTTTAACGACCGGTGTTGATATTGAAGCACAACCACCAGGCAAGAAACTGCAAAACTTAAGTTTACTTTCCGGCGGAGAACGGGCGCTAACAGCCATCGCCTTGCTATTTGCGATTATTCGTGTTCGCCCGATGCCGTTTTGTATTTTGGACGAAGTGGAGGCAGCGCTTGATGAAGCCAACGTGACACGCTTTAGTCGTTATTTGAAAAAGTTTGAAACCAATATTCAATTTATCGTTATTACTCACCGGAAAGGCACGATGGAAGAAGCAGACGTCTTATACGGTGTAACCATGCAGGAATCAGGTGTTTCCAAACTCGTTTCCGTGCGTTTAGAAGAAACTGCAGAACTAATCAAATAAGGAGTGCAAATCCGATGACATTTTTTAAAAAGATTAAAGATAAGTTAACCCAACAAACGGATGCTGTGACAGAGAAATTCAAAGACGGCTTATCCAAAACGCGTGACAATTTTTCAGGGAAAATGAATGAGCTTGTGGCGCGTTATCGCAAGGTCGACGAAGAGTTTTTTGAAGAGTTGGAAGAGATTCTGATTCAAGCGGATGTTGGTTTTGAAACGGTGATGGAACTTGTTGAGCAGCTTCGTGAGGAAGTGAAATTGCGCAATATCCAAGACCCGAAAGAAGTGCAAGAAGTCATTGTCGAGAAACTGGTAGCGATTTATCAAGGCGAAGACGAGGAACTTCCAGAGTTAAATATGCAATCAGAAGGCCTAACTGTTATTTTGTTCGTTGGTGTTAACGGTGTTGGGAAAACAACAACCATTGGTAAATTAGCACATCATCTTAAATCAGAAGGCAAGAGTGTTTTACTTGCTGCAGGTGATACGTTTCGAGCAGGTGCTATCGACCAATTAGACGTGTGGGGTGAGCGTGTTGGCGTGGACGTAATTAAACAAGCAGAAGGAAGTGATCCTGCTGCAGTGATGTTTGATGCGGTTCAAGCTGCGAAGGCCCGCGGTGTCGATGTACTGCTGTGCGATACAGCTGGACGTTTACAAAATAAAGTCAACCTCATGAATGAGTTAGAAAAAGTAAAACGTGTTATTACCCGCGAAGTTCCAAATGCACCGCACGAAGTATTGCTTGTTTTAGACGCTACAACAGGGCAGAATGCTTTTGTTCAAGCAAAACAATTCAAAGAAGCAACAGATGTGAGTGGTATTGTCTTAACAAAACTAGATGGAACGGCAAAAGGCGGTATTGTGATTGCGATTCGTAATGAACTGCATATTCCGGTTAAATTTGTCGGTCTAGGTGAGAAAATGGATGATTTGCAGGCGTTTGACGCGAATGAATATGTTTACGGGCTGTTCGCTGATGTGATTGATGAGGCGAAAGCTTAAATAGCGAATGGGAAGGCTGAGCCGGAGTGTTTGGCCTTCCTTTTACACATGATTTTTCAGTCTTAAAGCGCTTGACAAGCCTTGTTAATATGCGTATCCTTGAAGGTAACAGCGAACTTGTAGGAAAGGGTGATGTGCGGTGTTTGAGAAGACGACGCGGATGAATTTTTTGATTGATATTTATGAATCGCTCTTAACAGAGAAACAGAAGTCCTATGTTTCGCTTTATTATTTGGAGGATTTGTCGCTTGGCGAGATTGCCGAGGAGTTCGAAGTGAGCAGACAGGCGGTATATGACAACATTAAGCGCACAGAAGCAGTCTTAGAGAATTACGAGACGAAGCTGGGTGTTTTGCAGAAATACCAAGAACGCGAGCAATTGATTGAACAAATCGAACAGCATTTAACGCAACATAAACAATTAGATGATGGAGTAGCAGCACTACTTCAACAACTTAAAAATATGGATTAGGAGGCGACGCATATGGCATTTGAAGGATTAGCCGGCCGCTTACAAGAAACGATGAACAAGATTCGTGGTAAAGGGAAAGTCAATGAAGCCGATGTTAAAGAAATGATGCGTGAAGTACGGCTTGCATTATTAGAAGCCGATGTTAACTTTAAAGTAGTCAAACAATTTATTAAAACGGTGAGCGAGCGTGCGGTTGGCAGTGAGGTTATGAAGAGCCTAACACCAGGTCAACAAGTCATTAAAATCGTGCAAGAAGAACTAACAACATTGATGGGTGGCGAAGAAAGTAAGATCGCTGTAGCCGACAAACCACCAACTGTTGTCATGATGGTAGGTCTCCAAGGTGCTGGTAAAACAACCACAACCGGAAAACTAGCCAATTTACTACGCAAGAAGTACAATCGTAAACCACTTCTTGTTGCTGCGGATATTTATCGTCCTGCCGCAATCAAGCAGTTAGAAACACTAGGTAAGCAACTGGACATGCCAGTTTTTTCATTGGGAGATCAAGTAAGCCCAGTGGAAATTGCCAAACAAGCAATCGCAAAAGCAAGGGAAGACCATCTGGACTATGTTTTAATTGATACAGCAGGCCGTTTGCATATTGATACAGAGCTAATGGACGAATTGGTTGCTGTGAAAGAAATCTCTAGTCCATCTGAAATTCTGCTCGTTGTCGATTCGATGACGGGGCAAGATGCTGTCAATGTGGCAGAAAGCTTCAATAATCAACTCGATATTACGGGTGTTGTCCTAACGAAATTAGATGGCGATACACGTGGTGGTGCAGCACTTTCCATCCGTTCCGTTACGGAAAAACCAATTAAGTTCGTCGGTATGGGAGAGAAAATGGAGGCGCTAGAAAGCTTCCACCCAGATCGCATGGCTTCTCGTATTCTTGGAATGGGCGATGTATTATCACTTATCGAGAAAGCACAAGTGACCGTTGATGAAGACAAAGCGCGCGAGCTAGAACAAAAAGTAAAAGATATGTCGATGACGCTGGATGATTTCCTAGAGCAACTACAACAAGTTCGCCAAATGGGACCACTTGATGAACTGCTTAAAATGATGCCTGGCGCTAACAAAATGAAGGGATTAGACAGCATGCAAGTTGACGAGAAGCAGCTAACGCATATCGAGGCTATCATCAAATCGATGACCAAAGCTGAGAAAGACCATCCTGATATTATTAACGCCAATCGCCGTAAGCGTATTGCTCGTGGCTCTGGACGCCCTATTCAAGAAGTAAACCGTTTATTAAAACAGTTTAACGAAATGAAGAAAATGATGAAGCAAATGTCTGGAATGGGTGGAACTGGAAAAGGTAAGAAAAAACGTGGTGGCGGATTTGGTAATTTCAAACTGCCATTCTAATAAAATATATAAATAAAACCGATAAAAATGCGTGGTATGTGCCATGCTTTTTTATCGGTTTTTATTGTGTATTTTTTCTCAATTAGTTATATATTACCTTTTTATAAAAAAGAGGTTTGTAAATTAATAAACAAGAAAGTCGTTGATATAAGCTGTGATTTATATACATAAAATAATAACATGGCATCTATATGTTGATGTTATGTCATTAAATGAACCTTTTTAGGCCTATTTTAGCTATTTTATCAATTTTTCTTGGAATTATATTCAAATGTATTTGCTTTTATCTTTTTTGGATAATTGATTGCGGTATTGGGTATAGTAGATTCGTGCGCCTAATGACGTATATTTTAGGTATACTTACGACTAATTGCTATATCGTATTTTATTTAATGATATAGAAAAAAGTTTTTGTTTAGGTGTATAATTGTCATTATATTCTTTTTTTATGAAGGAAGGTGATGTAAAAAACAGAATTTAAGAATATTTGGAATTTTGAAGGGATGTATCGTTAGTCGTCAATTGAAAAGGAAGGGTAAACTTGTTGGATATTAATTTCAGCTCGGTCTAACCGATGCTTGAGGGGGAAAATAATAATGGGAAAACAACAGGTGGATTATAAGCGTAGAATGAATTGGAAATATAATCAAAAGGCGAAGGTTATAACAACGCTTTTTGCAGCGGCAACGATTGTGGCTTCACCAGTGACAATTCAGTATAGTAATGCTGAGCGGGGATTTGAAATTGGTGGATCACGTGTAGATGCGGCTTCTGTTAGCTTACTAGGTTCAACGCAATTAAATGCTAGTTATGTAAATGGGAAACTGGTGCTAACACTCACAGGGAAGCAGTTAGCGAATCTTAGTGTTATCAATCATTACTATCCATATTTTAAATTACCAGATGAGCTAACTTATCTTTTAACAAATCCAGCCTTAAAAGCGAATACGACTCTTAGTTATAAGATTCCGTATCTCTCTGGTTTGCAAACGAAGTATGATGAAGGGTTCATTACTGGAAGTGCTCTGAAAGTTGATACTGCGAAAAAAGCGATTGGTGCGGATGTTTCACAACTTTTACGCTTATCTATTCTTGGGACAACAACATTTACATTGACGATTGACTTAGCTGCTTTGGGATTAACTCAGTTACCAGGGGGTATAGGTGATAATGATTTAGATTTCTATGCTCGTGTTGGGGATAGTCTATTGGATATCGATTTGTTGGCTAGTAATTCAGCGTTTACGGCGTTGCCATCTATGGAGGATACGGATGCCGACGCCGATGCCGACGCGGATGCCGACGCGGATGCTGACGCTGACGCGGATGCCGATGCTGACGCTGATGCCGACGCGGATGC
>NZ_AODL01000006.1 GCF_000525995.1 Paenilisteria riparia FSL S10-1204
ATAAAATATATTTAATGGGTGAGTAAATGAAAAAACTATTATATCAAAAAGTCTACGATCAACTTAAATTATCCATTCAAGACGGTACATTCTCGGTTGGAGAAAAGCTTCCCACCGAAAAAGAACTTATGGAGCAATTCGACGTTAGTAGCATTACACTAAAAAAAGCGCTAGAACTATTAAAAGAAGACGGTTTTATTTCGAGACGCCCACGGGTCGGTACTTTTGTTATTAATAATTCACCGAGTGACGAGAAAGCCGAAACACGTATGTTTGACAAACCGCTTATTGGTTGTGTTATGACAAATTTCGACGATACATTTGGTACTAAATTATTGTCTGGCATGTTAGAATACAGCGATACTAAAGCACATATCATCGTCAAAAAATCTCTTGGTGATACCCAGCAGGAAGAAAAAATTTTACAAGAATTTATAGAGATGAATGTCGCTGGGATTCTTATTCTTCCTGCCAGTTCCAAGTTTGTGTCACCACTATTATTAGAACTCGCCTCACAAAAATTCCCGTTAGTTGTTCTTGACCGCACTTTAGAAGGCTTACCGATTTCATCTATCAGCACAGACAATACTGAAGCAGGACGCATTATTACCGAAAAATTGTTTGAGCTAGGCCATAAACACATTGGGATAATTACCTCAGCAAGTTCCGTCTCAACATTGGATAGTCGCGTCAATGGTTTTATTCGCGGGCATGCATCCTTTCACACAGCCTTTCATTCCGACTACGTTTTTCGGGAAATCGAATCTGTTGTGCCCAATTCTAGTGTTTCCATCCAAACAGACATTGATAAAATCGCAAAGTTCCTTGCAACACACCCAGAAATCACTGCACTTGTTGCAACAGAATACAATATTGCACTTTTAATTAAACAAGCTTGTCTAAAACTTGGCAAAAATATACCCACTGATTTATCGGTAGTTTGCTTCGATCATCCTGATCATTTTTTCGACGCATCTGCTTTCCAATTCACACACATCAAACAGCCTCAATATAAAATTGGTTCGAAAGCTGTCGATATGTTACTTACGCAAATCACTAGTCCTGAGGATATAAAAAAACAAACATTACCACCATTACTCATTGATGGTAACTCTGTGCAATCAAAATTTTTTAGATAACATGTTAGAAATCGCCTTATGACAACTGTCGTAAGGTGCTTTTTTTGCGTCTAAAGAAAACGATTTCATTTTTATGTTGACATTCATTAAATATATATAGTATCATTTAAACATGTTAATTAACTATTAAATATAATTATTTGAGGAGTGACTAATTTGGTTATAACAAATCGCACTTTTATCAAAACAAGCGCCGAACGAATTAAAAATGAAACAAACAATAGCAAGCTAACCGAAATGTACAAGCGATGTATGGAAAATACGTTAGACACAACTATCAAAATTCGCGAAAACGGATTTACATTCATTTTAACAGGCGATATTCCAGCGATGTGGTTGCGAGATTCCGTCTGTCAAGTGCGTCCGTTCCTATTTTTCGCACCAGAGAATGTAGAAATTCAATCGATGTTAATTGGACTTAGCAAAGAGCAAGTTAAATTAGTAAACATCGACCCTTATGCGAATGCTTTCAATGAAACAGCAAATTGTGCAGGACATCAAGCAGACATGACAGAGATGCATCCTCAAGTGTGGGAACGTAAATATGAAATAGACTCCTTGTGTTACCCAATCCAACTCGCCTACCTTATTTGGAAAATCACTTCCAGAACAGAACAATTCGATGCGGCATTTATGACGATGCTCCAATCTATTTTTTCCCTTTGGCAAGTAGAACAGCATCACGAAACAAAATCTCCTTATCGTTTTGAACGAAAAGATTGTGTCCAATCCGATACATTAAAACGCGAAGGACGAGGTAGCGAAACGGCATATACAGGAATGCTTTGGTCCGGATTTAGACCTAGCGATGACGCATGTGAATACGGCTATCTCATCCCTTCCAACATGTTTGCAGTTGTCGTACTAGACTATGCAAAAGAAATTATGGAAACGTTTTATCCTGACGAGAAACAAACATTAGAACTAGCTATTGCATTACGCAATGACATTCAAGCTGGCATCGAAAAATTCGGTACATACACCCATCCAACTTTTGGTGAACTCTATGTATTTGAAGCAGACGGTCTTGGAAATCAATTATTAATGGATGACGCCAATGTTCCAAGTCTGCTCTCTATTCCACTCATCCACTACAACAAAAAAGAAAATAACCTCTATCAAAGTACAAGAAATTTTATATTAAGCAAAGCTAACCCTTACTACTTCGAGGGGAAGTTCGCTAAAGGTATTGGTAGCCCGCATACACCACACGGTTATATTTGGCCAATCGGATTAGCCATTCAAGGCCTAACTGCCACTGACATTACTGAAAAAAAAGCTATTGTCGACATGCTACTCCAAACAGATGCTAGTACAGGCCTCATGCATGAATCATTTCACCCTGACCACCCGGAAGACTTCACACGCGAATGGTTCTCCTGGGCCAACATGATGTTTTGCGAACTAGTACTCGATGTAGCAGGCTTCCAAATGGCTAACATTTTAGCAAAATAACGAAAGGAGAGATATCATGTTCCGTTTAAAAAATCCATCTGTCCTCATTCATCAACAAAGAATGGCATACCTTTTTATCGCGCTACCAGTTTTGCTTTTAGCTATATTTATGATTTTGCCTATCGGTATGGCGCTGATAGTTAGTTTTACAAATTACGATGTTATCAATCCGCCCAACTGGATTGGTTTTCATAACTACGTCAAAATGTTCCACGATCCGTATTTCTTTACTTCACTTAAAAACACCGTCATTTATACAGCACTTTTCGTTCCACTTGGTCTTGTTGTATCACTAGCTACGGCAATTCTAATTAATATGAACAAAAAAGGGGCAGGCCTATTTCGGACCTTTTTCTATGTCCCTGTACTTTGTTCAACCGTCGCTACCGCAACAATTTGGTACTGGTTACTCAATCCACAATATGGCCTAATCAATCAGATATTAGGTTGGTTTGGGATTAATGGTCCTGCTTGGCTCTACGATTCCAATTGGGCAATGTTAGCCATTGTTTTAATGAGTGTCTGGATGACCTTTGGAACGAATATGATGATTTTCCTTGCAGGACTTCAAGGCATTCCAGCCAATCTGTATGAAGCATCCAAAATCGAAGGAGCATCTAAGTGGAAAACTTTCCGCTACGTCACGTGGCCATCTCTTTCCAAGACGACTTTTTTAGTCACAACAATGCTAATCATTAACGCTTTTCAAGTATTTGATCAAGCCTACGTATTAACGAAAGGCGGACCTGGGAATTCAACCATTACACTTGTTTATTACATTTATAATGAAGGGTTTGGAGGATTGAAAATGGGCTACGCCTCTGCCATCTCATTCGTCTTATTTTTAATCATTCTTATCTTTTCAATTATTAATATGCGCCTAAACAAAGAAGACCGAACAGCTTAAGGAGGGCTAAAATGGATGCCATCAAATTAAAGAAACTAAGTAAATCTGTACTTTGGTATATCGCCGTACTTCTTATCAGTTTGATTACAGTATTCCCGCTTATCTGGACATTGTCTACATCCTTCAAGCCCGCAAGTGAAATTTTGAGTAATAGTATGAATCTAATTCCGAAAATGTTCACATGGGAAAACTACAAAGATGTTTTTAATACAACACCATTTGCCCGCTACTTATTTAATTCGCTCGTACTTGCAGTTGGTGGAGTGCTCACTAACCTATTCTTTGGCTCGCTCGCCGGATATGCCTTTGCTAAACTGCCCTTCAAAGGAAAAAAAGGACTTTTCATGATATTCCTAGGAAGTATGATGATTCCTGCTATCGTAACAATGATCCCATCTTTTCTTGTACTAAAAAACTTTCCCTTAGTTGGCGGAAACGATATTTTCGGTCACGGAGGGATGGGTTTTATTAATACGTACTGGGCCATTCTAATTCCAGGTGCAGCCGGGGCCTTCTCAATCTTTTTCATGAAACAATTTTTTGAAACACTTCCAGATGAGCTCTCTGAAGCAGCAAGAATAGATGGATGCTCCGAATTCAAGATTTTCTGGAGAATTTACATGCCACTTGCAAAAACAGCACTGGCAACATTAGGAATCATGACCTTCCAAGCCGGTTGGAATCAATTCATGTGGCCACTAATCGTCCTTAATTCCCAAAAAATGATGACCGTTCAAGTCGGACTCGCCTCATTTCAATACAACGAAAGTGCAAACTATGGTGCATTAATGGCAGGAACAATCATTTCCACAATCCCTGTACTACTCGTCTTCATCTTCGCACAAAAATATTTCGTCGAAGGGATTGCGCACAATGGCGGTAAATAAAATAAAAAAGGAGTGTTTACAATGAAAAAAGCAATTTTATCAATTCTTAGTATGGTGTTATTATTCAGCTTAGCAGCTTGCGGTGGGAGCAATAGTTCCGCATCTGACAGCAAGGGCAATGATGGCAAACAAGAAATTACCATGTGGGGATCATGGTCAGGCGATCAAATTAAACAACTAAACAAACAAATCGCCAGCTATAACAAGTCTCAAGACAAGTACAAAGTAAAATATGTCATGCAAGAAAACGTAGAAGAGAAATTACTAACTGGTATTGCAGGCGGGGAACTCCCAGATATCATCATGTGGGATCGCTATCAAACCGCACTTTACGCACCAAAAGGTGTCTTGGAGCCATTAGACAGCCTTGTAAAAAAAGACAAAGTAAACTTAGACAATTTTTATGAAGAATCCGTAAAAGAAATGACCTATAGCGACAAACTATATGGTTTACCACTACTCAACGACAATAGAGTCCTTTTCTACAATAAAAAATTATTACAAGAAGCCGGCGTAACGCCCCCCACAACATGGGACGAACTTGCAACAGTAGCACAAAAAACGACAAAATGGGATGGCAATAAATTAACACAAGCAGGTATGTCCCTACAAGATGTCGGCTTATTCAACCTTTATCTCATGCAAGCTGGTGGCGATTTATTAACCCCAGATAACAAAAAAACTGCCTTTAATTCCAAACAAGGTCTTGAAGTACTTAACTATTGGGATAAAATGCAAAATGATTTAAAAGTCTATCAACGAGGTTTTGACGATGGTTCGGACGCTTTTGCAGCTGGAAAAGAAGCTATGACGTATAACGGACCGTGGGCATTAGCAGACTATAACAAAATAGACACGCTTGATTATGGCGTTGTCGAGCCACCTAAAGGACCGAATGGCGATAACGGGGCTATTATGGGTGGATTCGGCTTAGTTATGCCTAAACAAACAAAACATAAAGATGGCGCATGGGACTTCATGAAATGGTGGACAACCAAACCAGAAAATGGAGTAGAGTTTGCCAAAATTAGCGGTTGGCTACCTGCAAACAAAGTAGCCGCAGCAAACGAATATTTCACTAAAGATCCGAATTATTCCGTATTCGTAAACACAATGAAATACGCCAAAATTCGTCCAACAGTAGCCGGTTACGCTGATGTGGAAGGCTTAGCCATGAAACCACAACTCGAGAAATTTATGAATGGCAATATCAGCGCCCAAAAAGCCTTGTCTCAAGCAGAAAAAGAAGGCAATAATATTCTAAAAGAAGAAAGAGAGAATAATAAATGATGAAATGGTCAGAATATGCAACTATAGCGCAACAAAGTTTGGAGAAATTTTACCGAGCAGAAACAAAAGAACAGTTCTTAAATAACTTTTACCCAAGCGAAGACATAGAGAAGGACAATGAAATATTTAACTATTGGTGGTTAGCACATCTCGTTGAAGTAAGACTAGATGCCTATTTAAGAACTAAAAAGCAAGAAGATTTGCAGATTGCCGAAGAGACCTACTCACATAATAAAAATCGCAACGGCGGGACCTTAATCCACGATTTTTATGATGACATGCTTTGGAATGCACTTGCTGCTTTCAGACTATACAAAACAACAGAAAAGCCAATCTATGCAGCAGACGCTATGTTAGTTTGGCAAGACTTAGTTGATACTGGCTGGAATGACACGATGGGAGGCGGATTTGCGTGGAGGCGCCCACAAATGGATTACAAAAACACTCCCGTAAACGCCCCATTTATTATTTTATCATGTTGGCTTTACAACGAATACAACGAACAAAAATACCTCGATTGGGCGCTTAAAACATACGAGTGGCAAACAAAAGTACTCGTTCGCGAAGACGGTTTTGTAGAAGATGGCATCAATCGTTTGGGAGATGGCAAGATTGATTTAGAATGGCAATTCACGTATAACCAAGGCGTGTACATCGGTGCAAGTTTGGAATTGTATCGCATCACAAAAGATGACAACTACCTGCGCGCTGCAAATCAAACCGCTAAAATATCTTTGCAGGAACTAACAACAAACGGCGTGTTCAAAGAAGAAGGTAACGGCGGCGATGAAGGACTTTTTAAAGGAATCTTCTATCGATATTTTACTGATTTAATTGAAGAAACAGCAAACGATTCCTTCCTCGATTTCGTTATAAAAAGTTGTCAAATCTTAGTGAAGAATGCTATGGTTGATAACCACTTATTAATGGGCATGAATTGGGCTGAGAAACCTTACGGAAAAATCCCTTACTCCGCAGAATTAAGTGGTATGATTGCACTTGAAATGGCTGCAAGACTAAACAACTGAATGTATCAGACTATTTAGCCGCACGCAAAAAAACTGTGTAAGAACGAGTCTATAATTCGCTACTTACACAGTTTTTTAGTATTTAATTGCTCTTGCTTTTTATTCTAAACCTAGCATACCTTCCAACAATAATGGCCAAGAAAAGCACCAACAAATAAGCCCTGCCGTTATAAAGCACATTCCCTATTGGAACAAAATACGAAAGCACGATACAAATCAAAAACATCATGCCAAATATAACAAACGCATCGTCAACAATTTTCCTCATAGTTACACCCCCGCTGATATATCATTAACTTTCCAGTTACTCTTCACTCAACTCAAAATGAAATACTTTTTTATTGAACATATAAAGTAATGCTATCGCTATGTAAATAACTCCGAAAAGGATTAAAAACCAAAAAGCATTTAAATTCCCAGCAATAGCTCCAAAAAATAGTGCTCCAATAGGAAGTGTTCCGACGCTAACACTAAATAATGCACTAAACACTTTCCCTAAATCTTCTTTAGGTAACAGTACCTGAAAATAAGGTTTTTGCAAAACATGTGTAACTCCTAGGAATATATTAGCTATTCCAAAAATCACTGTTACTAGTACTGAAGATACCACTGTTGCACATATTACGATTCCTACACCAAAAAGCAACGTACACAAAACTAACGCTTTTCCATGTGGTAATACTTTCAAAATAAATGTCGCCCCCAGAGTAGATCCTATTAGTGCCCCTACCGCCATTGAAGCAGTCATTAATCCCAATATAACAGGACTGTTCTGCGCATCGGCAATCAATACAATATACACATTTAGTCCACCAAATAGGAAATTAGCAATGCTGCCACCCACTGCTATACATAGTATTGCCCTCTCTTTTAGAATCAAAGAAAACCCTTTAAAAATATTCTCCTTAAAACTACTATCTTTTTCAGAAACGACAGCCTCTTTCTCCATCTTTATACGCGAAAAAGAACCAATTGAAATGATAAACGTTATGCAATTAACAAGCAAGAGTGAAAACGTACTCATAATATTAATTAAAAACCCTGTTATTGCATTGAAAAAATACTCTGTTCCGTTATAAGCAAATGACATATACGACTGGGCTCTAGTAAGATCTTTTTTAGGCACAATTTTTGGCATCATCGTATCTTGAATGGTATACGTATTCATACCAAACAAAGCAGCGAAAAATACGATTATACAGGTAAGTAATGGATTGGTAGCTTCGAAATAGACAGTACACGCCAATATCGAAATGGCAATCAATTGGCCTAGTTCACAAAATATTAACGTTTTTTTATTATCATGCGAATCAATAAAGTGCCCAAATAAAAATGAAAAGATGTTAGGAATAAATATAGCAAAATTCAATATCCCTACCCAAAATGAAGAATTGGTAGTTTGGAGAATATACCATGATAATACAATATAATAAATACTGTCTCCCGCATTACTGGACAATCGTCCAAACCATAAATACTTAAAGTTCTGATTTTTTAACATTTTATCTCCTTTAGTAATCTTGATAGTAATAATACCACGTGCCTACAAATACATTTAAGAACTCTGCGACTTACTTATTATCCCATAAGCTATTAAATAAATCCACAAAAAAACAGCCAGCGTGACAAAACCACACTGACTGCCAATCCTTATTAAATTTGCGATTCTTCAACCAATTTCTCTTTCAACTCTTCCACAAATTTCTGCGCATTTTGTCCCGCTAAACCACCGTCGCCAGTTGCCGTAACAACTTGGCGAAGCGATTTCACACGAACATCTCCTGCCGCAAAAATCCCTGGGATCGTTGTTTCCATTTCTTCATTTGTAATCACATAACCTTCAGCGTCCAGAATGCCAAGATCCTTAAACGCCGCGGAAAGTGGTACAAGGCCAACGTAAATGAAAGCCCCGTCCGCGTTAATTTCTGATGTGGAACCATCAATTGTTGAAACTAAACGCGCGCCAGTCACTTTCATGTCATCGCCAAGAATCTCTTCTACCGTGCTGTTCCAAACGAATTCGATTTTCTCGTTTTTAAAAGCACGATCTTGCAAGATTTGTTGGGCACGAAGCTTGTCGCGACGGTGAATGATGGTTACTTTGCTAGCGTAGCGCGTTAAATACGCACCTTCTTCTACTGCTGAATCTCCGCCACCTACAACGATTAATTCGCGGTTTTTAAAGAATGCGCCGTCACATACCGCACAATAAGAAACGCCACGGCCACTATACGCATCTTCACCTTCTACACCTAATTTGCGATGTTCTGCGCCAGTTGCGATGATAATCGAACGCGCCTTGTATGTTTTCGAACCAGCAACGACGGTTTTATATTCTTCGCCATTTTCGACGGATTTAATATCGCCATACGCGTATGCCGCTCCGAATTGTTTCGCGCCAGAGAACATTTTTTCCGACAAATCCGGGCCTAAAATACTGTCAAAACCAGGATAGTTCTCAATATCCGCCGTGTTCACCATTTGACCTCCAGGCACACCACGTTCAATCATTAAAGTATCTAAATCAGCGCGAGAAGTGTAAAGCGCCGCAGTCATTCCTGCAGGTCCAGCACCGATAATAATAACATCATAAATCTTTTCTTCACTCACTGCTATTCCTCCTATCTCGTCCTAAAACAATGGTAAACCCAAAGCCGTTTTCCGTCCATCTATCTGCTCAAAACAACATCCAATTCCTGTAAAAACTTCCGTAACGTCGCAACTGATAATCCAAACAGCTCTGCTATCTGCTTTTGCGTCCCAAACTTATGGCGATACAACATCGCAGCCGCCACGCCATCCAAATTCTTCGTACGCAAATCATATTTCCGCTCAATCGCCAGTTGCATAAAATCAAATGCCTCTACATAAAGCTTTGTCGTCTCAACAGTCGCTGGAAAACCAAGCTCTTCCATTCGTCCCAAGATTGCAACGACCCCATTACAATTCGCCGCATCCAAACTATCAGGCAAAAATTCGAATTCCGAGAAAATCAAATGCGCAAAAAAGTCCCAGCCTGTCATATCAAAATAATCATTAAACATAATCAATGCCGGTTGCTTATCCGAAATCGTCATCAAATAAACACCTAACAAATGCTTCGCCGTATCGCGACTTTTCAATTTTGCAAGCACCGCAAACTCATCATTGGCCACCAATTCAGGCGCATCCCAAGGAAACGCCAAAGATTCCCCGTCAATCTGCTGAAGCTGCTCCCAAAAAGCCTCTGCTTCGTCCATCCGCTCTAAGAAATAAGCCGTTTCCGCACGATAATAATAATATGCATAACGATCCATAATCTCTAACTGATTCACTTTAAAAAATAGCTGATCCGCACGTTTATAATCCCCAGCCATCGCACAAATCCGCGCTAACTTCTCACGCTGAAAAGATATAAATGGCTCTACACTGCGAATTTCCTTGAAAATTTTGTCCGCCTGTTCCCATTCTGCTTGATAGTACGCATACAAATACAATTCGCATAACGCCAACAAGTTCCCTGGATCACGATCCAATAAATCCTCCAAAATCGCTAAGCCTTCCGGAAAACGCTCTTCCTTAAAGCGAATTCCCGCCAATTCCAGATATGCTTGCCAAAAAGTCGGTTCTGTTTCAATTTTTGCCACAAGAAATTGGTTGGCCTCAGCCATCTTATCCTCAGAAATAAGCTCCTCCACATTCTCCTTGAATGCAAAAAAGTCCTTCTCCATATCCGAAATTTCACTCACACCAAAGCTTGCTAGTGGCGCTTCTTCCATGATTAGCTGAATCAAATCCTTCGCTTCTTCCACGTACTCGCCCTCAGCAACGACCACCAAATACTTATTCGCATGCTGCAACGCACTTTTAAAGTCCTTCATGTACGCATAATTATTCGCCATAAAATAATAGCAATAATGAATATCATCCGCCTCATCCAGCACTCGACGCAAAATCTGATTCGATTTCTCAAATTGTCCCAATTCCGTATAACAAATCGCAAGCTGACACATAATCACCGGCTCATCTGGCTCAAAAAAAAGCTGCCCGCTCCAAATAACGCAGTGCTTCTGGCATTTCCTGATTACGAAAAGCCTCAATACCACGCTGAAAATAAAATTCACCATTCGGCCGAAACGGGTAAATCTTGTTGCCTTCTTGTTTACTATTCTTCAAATTCATTAACCTCCGCGCATTTATCCAGTAAGAAGAGTATACCACAAAATCCACCATAAAAACGAAAAAGAAATGACTTTGTAGACAAGTTAGCCTTTACAAAATCATTTCTACTCTATTTCGCTAATTACTATCGGATTTCCACGTGCAAAACACCGTGCTGGCACATCCTTCGTCACGACCGTCCCAGCACCAATCACGGCACCGTCCCCAATCACAACACCAGGCAAAATCGTCACATTTGCGCCAATCAAGACCTCATCGCCAATCACAACATTCCCAATCCGATATTCCTTAATCAAATACTCATGCGTCAAAATCGTCGTATTAAAACCAATCACCGAATTACGCCCAATCGTAATTTTCTCCGGATAAAAAAGGTCCACAGTCACCTTATAAGCAATCGATGTCTGCTCACCAATCTTCATACCGAGTCCGTGTCGATACAACCAACGCTTTCCAGCCATAAAAGGAAAAACACGCCCGAATTCAATGACGAGCGTATTTTTTAATGTACGTAAAAACGAAACTGTTTGGTAAACTTTCCATAGCGGGTTCGCGCCATCTTTAGCTTCAAAGCGTTCCGTTTGCCGCATTAGTCTTCCCTCACGATGTCCAATAAATCACCCATCGATTCTAAAATATACGTTGGATTGTAGTTACGTAAATAATCCGCACCACGAATCGCCCATGCCACACCAGCACTTTTCACATGTGCATTATGAGCCGCTTCAATATCATGATAATTATCACCAACCATAATCGCCTCATCCGCCGTCGAATTAAGCAATTTTAACGCCATATTAATCCCTTCCGGATCAGGTTTTGGAGCACCGACTTGATCTAGCCCAATCACCACTTGGAAATACTTGTCCAGCCCAGTCGTTTGTAGCCCTTTTAAGATCATGTCATACATTTTAGTAGAAACAATCGCCAGCTTGTAATCTTCCTCATACAAAGCCCGAATCGCCTCATACACGCCATCATACTCCAAAATCAGCTCATCATGATGCTCCTTATTAAACGCCCGATAATGCGCCACCATTTCCTCCGCCTTCTCAGAATCAAGCGACGTAAACGTATCAATCAGCGAAGGACCAATAAACGGTAAAATATCCTCACGCGCAAAAGTCCGATTTGGAAAATAAGCCTTCAATGTGTGCTGGAATGTATCAATAATCAATTCATTCGTATTTATCAAAGTCCCGTCTAAGTCAAACAACAATGTCGTAATTTTCTTAGTCATGTTCCCGTCCTCTCTAAATTCGCATTATTTCTTTCTTGAAATCCCATACTTGTCTTCCAAATAATAAGGTCGATTTCCCTTCACGCGGAAGTACGCAATTAAGCCCACCGCAATGACAATCAATACAATCGAAATCATTTGCGCCATACGCAACGTATCCGTTAGCATCAAACTATCCGTCCGCATACCTTCAATAAAGTAACGACCTATCGAATACCAAATTACATACGACAAGAACAACTCACCACGCAAAATTCGCGTCCGTCGCAACACAAGTAATACAATAAAGCCAAGCACATTCCAAAGCGACTCATATAAGAAAGTCGGCTGATAATACACACCATTAATATACATTTGATTCACAATAAAGTCCGGCAAATGCAAACTCTCTAAAAATGCTCGTGTCGTAGGTCCACCGTGCGCCTCTTGGTTCATAAAGTTACCCCAACGCCCGATTGCCTGCGCAATAATCAAACTCGGCGCCACAATATCTGCCAACTGCCAAAACGATACTTTCTTGATTCGCGCAAAGATAATCGCCGTAAGTACAGAGCCAATTAAAGCCCCGTGAATCGCAATTCCACCATGCCAAATTTTGATAATCTCGTTTAAGTGATCTTTATAGTAACTCCATTCAAACAATACATAGTAAATCCGCGCGCTAATAATTGCAATCGGAATCGCCCAAATCAGCAAATCGACTAATAATTCGCGATCCACATTGCGCTTCTTTGCCTCCTGCATCGCAATTAACAATGCAACAACGACTGCCGTTGCAATAATAACTCCGTACCAACGTATTGAAATACCGCCTAATTGTATGGCAACTGGATCCAGTGCCCCTAAATTCAATTCCATTTTGCCCCTACTTTCTAAAACAGTGAAGCGTTAGCCGCCTCAATCTGTCATACTACTATTTTGGCCAATAAGATTATTCAAATCTTGTGTAAAACGCTCTGCTGCATTGTAACCCATGTTTTTCAAGCGGAAGTTCATTGCTGCCACTTCAATAATGACCGCCAAATTTCGACCTGGACGAACTGGTACTGTAATTTTCGGTACATCCATATCAAAAATACGGATTTTCTCTTCATCCAATCCAACCCGATCATAATGCTTGTCTGGGTCCCAATTCTCTAAATGTACAACAATGGTTAGCTTTTTGCTAGAACGCACGGCTCCAGCGCCAAACAATGTCATTACATTAATAATACCAAGCCCGCGAATCTCCAGCAAATGCTCAATAATCGCCGGAGACTGCCCAATTAGCGTTAATTCATCTTCCTGTCTAATCTCCACGTTATCATCTGCAACAAGGCGATGCCCGCGTTTCACAAGCTCAAGTGCCGTTTCACTCTTACCAACACCACTCGACCCCATAATCAGCACGCCAAGCCCGTAAATATCAACAAGAACCCCATGCATCGAAATAACAGGTGCCAGTTGGCTTTCCAAATAGTTCGTTACATAAACCGATAAACGCGTCGTCTTTAACTTCGAACGCAAAACTGGTATTTTCGCTTCTGTTGCTGCCTGTACCAATTCTTTGGGCGCTTCCAAATGACGCGATACCACGAATGCTGGCGTCCGATCCGTACACATTTGACGAAATCGTTTTAAACACTCATCGCTCGACATCCCTTCTGAAAACGAAATCTCTGTCATCCCAAAAAGTTGCACACGATCTTCTGGATAATAAGAAAAGAATCCCGTTAATTCTAGCCCTGGACGTGACAAATCACTTGTTGAAATTGGACGTTCCAAGCCCTCTTCACCGCAAATCAATTCTAAATTAAGACGTTCTTTTAAATCTTTGACCGTTACCGACTTTGTCATAAAAGTACCTCCATTACGACAACAGGCTCCAAACTTCAATAAACCAGCCCATCCCGCTAATCCTTTTTCTGAAATCTCTCTTTCATTTTAGCACTTTCTAATTTTTAAGGCTAGCTTTTTTAAGTTCAAGAAAAAAAGCCCCGAAATACGAGGGCTCATAACTACAAGACCTAAGATTTCAAGGCTTCTTTTATCAATTCGGATCTTTGTTCCACAATACGGAATTGATGACCATATTAGCAAGCGACATCAGTAATGCGATAAGTAGCGCTGTGCCAAATCCATCAATTTGAATGTAGCTTTCTAAGAAGAATGAAGTGAGCTCAAGCATCAACGCATTCAACACGAAAGTAAACAATCCTAAAGTAAGAAAGTTAATCGGCAATGTCAAAATGAATAAGATTGGTCTTACCAACATATTCAAAATCGCCAGTACAAAACTTGCTATAATCGCTCCTGTAAACCCGTCAACGTGAAAACTAGTAAAGAATCCCGATAAGGCTACAAAAAGCACTGCATTAATTAAAACACCTATTATCCAACGCATGGACTATAATCACTCCCAACTTGTATTAGCCGGCATAACAATTGCTAATATGATGTATAGAATGATACCTGTTCCGAAAAATAATGTCAATGCTGCGTATGCGATACGAACCCAAGTTGCGTCCCAGCCGAAGTATTCGGCAATACCACTACAGACACCTGCTAGCATCTTATCGGATGATTTTGTTAATTTTCTCATGTTAGTTCCTCCTAATTTTGGTTTTCTTCTAGTTCTGTAATTTTTATAATTCCGTTTTCTACCGCGGCTTGCAAAGTAGCAACGCTCATTTCTTCTGGATTTTGCGTAAATACAAGTGACTTGTTAGATTCATCCCATACTTTCGCATTTTTTAGGTCGAAATAGATTTTCTCGCGTTTCGTGCCCAATGTTCCGTCTACTTTCCATGTCGCTGGAATCTGAATACGAATATCTCCATGTGGTGCTTTCAAATCGGCTGCTGTCGCTTGATCGTTTTGCAGAATGTAGGCTACATCGCCTTGTTCTGCAACGGCAACGGTTGTTTGGAAATCACCTGCGACAGAAACATCGCCTTTTGTTGTACGTAGTTCTATGTTTTCAACCTGGCCGCTCTTGAATAGGATTTCGCCGTCATCCGTGCTGGCAACTAGGAATTTACCTGCTGTTCCTGTAGAACGAATATCGCCGTGGCGTACTTTCAGTGTGCTGTCGTCTACTGTAATATCGTCATATTTCAATGTTCCATTTAATAAATGGATTTTTACCTGCTCATAGGCACGTTTTGGAATCGTTAGAACGATGTCTGTTTTCAAAGCATCATTCTTCGATTCAAATACAAAACGGTCATTAGACATGTCTAGCGTCGTTTGTGTGAAGAAGTAGTCCCAAAGTTTCTCTTCGCTCAATTGTTGAATGGCACGTGCTTTATTATGAACAGCCAATACTGCGCGCATTTTCACGTCTTCTTTATCCCATGTACGGATGATGATGTCACCTGTTGCTACTTTTAAACTTATTGTACGGAAAGTGGTATTGTTAAATTCGAATTCACGAACAGGTCTTGGTCTAGCCGTTTTTTGTGTAGGATGAACTGGTCGATTATGCGGTTTTCTGCAGTTGTGATTTTGGTGGCGTTCACGTGTTGCTTGTGCACGTTCGCGGTGACGTTGCTGCATTTCTTTCGCGCGTTCTGTGTGCATTGCTTGTGCTCGTTGAATACGTTCGCTTTTTGACTGCATCCGTCTTTCGTGGCGGTCATATTTATCCTTCATTTTCTGATTATGGCGATCAATGACATCATCGTAACTCGCATCCTCGGAAGGTATGATAAACAAGGCAATAATATAAGCAATAACCCCGATCATCGTTTTCCAAGAAATAATGATGAGAATAATATAGATAACACGTAAAACGGTTGCGTCAATACCTAGATAATCCGACAAACCGCCGAATACCCCACCAATTTTACGATCTGATCTGGATCTCCTTAATTTTTTGTCCATCGTTATTCCTTCCTTTCAGTTTCAAAATATGTAGCGAAATCGCGAATGCTGCATGTAGAAACAACATTCGCGATGCCTCTTTATTTGACGTCTTTTACTCGGACGTTACCTGTCGTTGCTTCTGCTTCAATTTTCAATACGGCTTCACTAGCTTTTGGTAGTTTTGTGAAAAGAATTGTTTTGTTAACAGAATCAGATGTTTCGTCAAGTACGTCTGCATCTCTGATTCCTAGTTGGATTTTACCAAGATTCGTGTGTAGTTTGCCATCGACGCCTAATTCGTTCGGTACTAACACTTCAATGTTCCCAACACCTGTTTTTGTTTTTAGGAAGCTAGAATCATGGTTTGTTAATGTGAATGAGATGTTTCCTGTTTTTGTTTGCAGGTTTGTTGAATCGAATGCACCTTTTGCAGCTACGTTACCGTGGAATGTTTTTAGTGACAAATCACGAACTGTTCCGTTGTTTACGCGGACATTGCCGTTAATCGATTCGATTTCTGTAAGCGTTGTGTTCAATGTACCCACGCTAATGTTACCATTCGTTGTTTTGGCGAACATATCGCGTCCTGTCAAGTTCTCCACATGGAAGTTACCATTCAAAATTTTCACCGATACATAGTCATATTCGCGTTCCGGCAAGTAAACCGTCAAGTTCGTTACCACTTGTTTCGATGGCGATTGGAAACGCAATGTTTCCTCATCCACACGTAATGTTGTTTTGTCAAAGAAGATTTGTAGTGCTTCATCTTCTGGGTATTCTTTGAACAACTTGATGTTCGCATGTACTTTCACGTCATTGTTATCAGATGGCTTGAATTCAACGTTACCGTTAGCAATCTCAAACTCTAGGATAGACAATGTTGTGTCGTGATATACAAAATCGCGTTCTAATTTCGTAGAAGTCAAGAATGGAATCGGCATATCCTTCACTTGCTCAAAAGCACTATTTAAAAATTTTCCAAACTTCTCACCAGCTTGTGACAGCTCATCCATGATTTGGCGTCCAGTATCTTGCGCTTTTTCACGATTCGCATCGCTGTCTTTCTTTGGTTCTGGGCGTTTCTTGTAAGTTGCACCGCCACGGTAAGGATTTTCTTTCGTGTTCCACCCTTGCGAATAGTCGTACGTTGTTTCCTCTTGCACGTCTTCTTCGGCCGTTGTTTCTTCCGATGTGCGGAAGTTCTCAGCAGTAGCACTCTTGCCTTCTTTTTTTGAAATATTTTCAAGTAATGTTAGGGCCTCTTCCGTGGAAATAATACCTTGTTTTACTAATTCTAAAATACGTTTGCGTTCGTTTTCCATTATTTTTTCCTCCTCGTGGAAATAAAGCGATATCCTGAAATAATTAAGTATTTTCAAATTCATGTTTCCTAACTGATAACTCTATTATGAAGGACAACACGATTTCTGTCATACAACCAGAGTATGATTATTTGTTTGGACTTTTGGACAAAAATCGGGCATAACCCAAATAAATCGGCGACAAGCGCTCGCATTCAGGGGATTTGGTGGACTTCCGGTTCTACTTCGCATATGCTACGCATAACTTCTCGCATGGTTGGGGATACGACTCCCTCCTGCTTTCAGTCATCACATACACGAGTATGCTCCGCTTTGTTGGGACTCAGTTACAGTCCCAATATAAGCGTGAACAACGTGAACGGTTATTCCTTTCCAAATCCCCTGAGTACAAACGCTTTCGCTCGATTTGTGTAAAGCAGAATTCACATCCTACCCGAAAAAAGCGGGCTTGTGGTTCCTGCTTATTTTGTATGAAAATAGTTTTATCTTGGATTCTTCTCCTAATTACTTGGCTTTACTCGCAATTTTGCTTTTCATTCTTTCTTTATCGCGCTCTAAAATTGGTTTTAAATACTTACCTGTGTAGGACTTCTTGACTTTGGCGACTTGTTCTGGTGTACCCTTGGCGATGATTTGACCGCCACCGTCTCCGCCTTCTGGTCCCAAGTCAATAATATGGTCGGCTTGCTTGATTACGTCTAAGTTATGCTCGATAACTAGTACCGTATCGCCGTTTTCATCCACAAGGCGTTGCAATACTTTCAGAAGCCTTGCGATATCATCCGCATGAAGACCCGTTGTCGGTTCATCTAAAATGTAAAACGATTTTCCGTTACTGCGTTTGTGCAATTCAGAGGCTAGCTTCACGCGTTGAGCCTCCCCACCAGATAATGTTGTCGCCGGCTGGCCTAAGCGAATATAACCAAGTCCAACGTCCACAATCGTTTGGAGTTTGCGACTAATACGCGGTAAGTTCTTGAAAAAATCTAAGCCCTCTTCTACCGTCATATTCAGCACTTCTGCAATGTTTTTGCCCTTATAACGAATGTCTAGCGTTTCACTGTTATAACGTTTCCCGTGACAGATTTCGCACGGTACATACACGTCCGGCAAGAAATGCATCTCAATTTTGATAATGCCATCGCCTTTACATGCCTCACAACGACCACCTTTCACGTTAAAACTGAAGCGCCCTTTTTTGTAGCCGCGGATTTTGGCTTCGTTTGTAGATGCGAATAAATCGCGAATGTCATCGAAAACACCCGTATAAGTTGCCGGATTCGAACGTGGTGTACGACCGATTGGAGACTGGTCAATATCGATAATTTTCTCCAAGTTCTCCATACCTTTAATCTCTTTGTGCTCACCTGGTTTTGCATGTGCTCGATTCAAATGACGCGATAATGCTTTGCGCAGCACTTCATTAACTAGCGAACTCTTTCCTGATCCTGAAACCCCTGTAACACAAGTGAATGTGCCAAGTGGGAATGTAGCACTGACGTTTTTGAGATTATTAGCCTTGGCTCCAACGACTTCCAAGGAATTACCGTTGCCTTTTCGACGCTCAGATGGAATCGGAATGAATTTCTTCCCAGACAAATAATCACCTGTAATGGAGTTCTTGTTATTTCGGACTTCTTCTGGTGTCCCAGCAGCAACAACTTGGCCACCGTGTTCCCCCGCACCAGGACCGATATCTATTAAATAATCCGCCGCAAGCATGGTATCTTCATCATGCTCCACGACAATCAGTGTATTACCAATGTCTCGCATGCTTTGTAACGTGTGAACAAGGCGGTCATTATCACGCTGATGCAAGCCAATCGATGGCTCATCCAGAATATAAAGCACACCTGTCAGACGCGAACCAATCTGCGTTGCCAATCGAATTCGCTGCGCCTCCCCACCAGAAAGCGTTCCAGCTGCACGACTAAGCGTTAAGTAATCCAGCCCGACGTTCTTCAAGAAGCCTAAACGCTGCCGAACCTCTTTTAGAATCGGTTTCGCAATCTGCGTCTCTTTCTCCGACAACGTCACTCCATCAAAGAAATTCAGTGCTTCGATAATGGAAAAATTGCTGACTTCACCGAGGTGTGTATTATTAATTTTGACGGCAAGCGCTTCTTCTTTTAAGCGGTAGCCTTTACAAGAAGGGCATGGCAAATCCGTCATATATTGCGCCATTTGTTCTCTGGTAAAATCAGAACTTGTTTCGCGGTAACGACGCTCGACATTTGGGATAATACCCTCAAATGGAATATTCGTCTCGCGAGTCATCCCGAAATCATTCTTATACTCAAAATAAAATTCTTTACCATTCGAGCCGTGCAAAATAATATCTAAATGTTCTTTCGGCAAGTCTTGTAACGGTGTATCCATATCAATCTTGAACTCTGCGCAAGCACATGCTAACATCTTCGGATAATACTGCGAGCTAATCGGTTTCCACGGAACAATCGCACCTTCATTAAGCGTTAAACTCATGTCTGGAATAACCGTATCAATATCCACCTCAAGTTTCGTTCCCAAGCCATCACATGTCGGACATGCTCCGAACGGGCTGTTGAAAGAGAACATTCTTGGCTCTAATTCCCCTACGGAGAAACCACAATAAGGACACGCGTAATGTTCGCTGAATAATAATTCTTTCTCACCCATAACATCCACAACCGCATAACCATCCGCAAGTCGTAATGCAGACTCAATCGAATCGAACAGACGAGACGTAATACCTTCTTTGACAACGATACGATCAATAACGATGTCGATGGAATGCTTCTTATTCTTCTCCAAATCAATTTCGTCACCAATATCGTACATTTCGCCGTCAATGCGAACACGCACATAGCCTTCTTTTTTGATGCCTTCTAGTGTCTTTTTGTGGGCACCTTTTTTTCCGGAAACAATTGGGGCTAGAATTTGGATGCGTGTTTTATCGGGTAACTCCAGCACACGGTCTACCATTTGTTCAATGGTTTGCGATGTGATTTCGATGCCGTGATTCGGGCAAATTGGATGACCAACACGCGCATACATTAAACGCAAATAATCATGAATTTCCGTAACGGTACCAACTGTGGAACGCGGATTACGACTCGTTGTTTTCTGATCAATAGAGATGGCTGGTGATAATCCTTCTATTAAATCAACATCCGGTTTATCCATTTGTCCTAAAAATTGACGCGCGTAAGAAGACAAAGATTCCACGTAGCGGCGTTGGCCTTCTGCGTAAATTGTATCAAAAGCAAGCGATGACTTACCCGAGCCAGATAAACCTGTCATCACGACAAGCTTATCCCGCGGAATTTCAACGTTTATATTTTTTAAATTATTGGCTCTAGCGCCTTGTATTACTATCTTATCTTTTTCCAACTACAATCATCCTTCCGCTTTTAGCTCGAGTAACGTATCACGAAGTTGTGCGGCACGTTCGAAATCAAGTGCTTTCGCCGCGTCTTTCATTTCGTGTTCTAATTCTTCAATGAAGGCTTCACGCTCTTTCTTATTCATCTTGCTAAGATCCTTCAGATGGTCTGCTTCGCGTTGTTCTGCGGCTGTTGTTGCAGCGATAACGCCACGTACATCTTTAATAATCGTCTTCGGTGTGATGCCATGTTTCTCATTATATGCTTCTTGAATCTCACGGCGACGCGCAGTTTCGCTAATTGCATATTTCATAGAATCCGTCATCTTGTCGGCATACATAATAACGCGGCCTTCTTGGTTACGCGCAGCACGACCAATAGTTTGTACAAGCGAACGCTCGGAACGCAAAAATCCTTCTTTATCCGCATCAAGAATCGCAACAAGCGACACTTCCGGAATATCTATCCCTTCACGAAGCAAGTTAATGCCGACAAGTACGTCGTATACGCCAAGTCGCAAGTCGCGAATAATCTCAATCCGTTCTAACGTCTTAATTTCAGAGTGCAAATACTGCACCTTAATCCCAGATTCCTTCAAATAATCCGTTAAATCTTCAGACATTTTCTTCGTAAGCGTCGTTACTAAGACACGTTCGTTCTTCTTAATTCGGTCATTAATCTCATCAATTAAGTCATCAATCTGTCCTTCAATCGGACGCACATCAATAATCGGATCTAACAAGCCAGTTGGACGAATAATTTGCTGAATAACATCTGGATTATGCTCCAATTCATAGGGTCCTGGCGTTGCAGAAATATACATAATTTGATTCACATGTTTCTCGAATTCTTCCAATCGCAATGGACGATTATCCAGAGCAGATGGCAAACGAAAACCATGGTCAACCAGCATCTGTTTACGCGCTTGGTCACCGTTATACATACCACGAATCTGTGGCATCGTTACATGGGATTCATCAATGACAATTTGGAAATCATCAGGGAAAAAGTCGAGCAATGTGTACGGTGTCGAACCAGGTTCACGAAGCGCTAAGTGACGCGAATAGTTCTCAACTCCTGAGCAGTAACCCATTTCCTCCATCATTTCGATATCATAATTCGTCCGTTGTTCTAAGCGCTGTGCCTCAAGTAATTTATTATCATCACGCAAAACTTTCAAACGATCTTCCAGTTCTGCTTTAATGTTCACGATAGCTTTCTTCATAATATCAGGACGCGTCACAAAGTGGGAAGCCGGAAAAATCGAGACATGTTCTCGTTCGCCAATAATCTCACCAGTAAGTGCATCTACTTCACGAATCCGCTCAATTTCATCCCCGAAAAACTCGATTCGCATACAATGCTCATCACGAGAAGCTGGGAAAATTTCAACAACGTCCCCACGAACTCGAAAACGTCCGCGTTGAAAATCAATGTCATTGCGGTCATATTGAATTTCTACTAAATCGCGCAGTAACTGATCGCGACTAATTTCCATGCCAGGTCTTAAAGAAACGAGCATTGCCCCGTACTCTTCTGGAGAACCCAAACCATAAATGCAGGAAACACTGGCGATAATGATAACATCGCGTCGCTCAAATAAAGAAGCAGTTGCTGAATGTCGCAGTTTATCGATTTCATCATTGACGCTAGAATCTTTCTCAATAAATGTATCTGTTTGTGGCACATAGGCCTCTGGTTGATAATAATCGTAGTAACTTACAAAGTATTCTACAGCATTATTCGGAAAAAATTCCTTAAACTCACTATATAATTGCCCCGCTAATGTCTTGTTATGCGCAATGACAAGCGTCGGTCTATTTACTTCTTGAATTACGTTGGACACTGTGAATGTCTTACCTGTCCCAGTGGCTCCAAGTAAGGTCTGATGCTTGATACCACTATTTAATCCCGCGACCAACTTCTCAATCGCTTTTGGTTGATCTCCTTGTGGTTTATACTTCGAAACTAGTTGAAATGTATCCTTCACCTTTTCTCCTCCTTTTGCAAAGACGAAAGTGAGCCTAGGTAATCCCCAGACTCATTACTTGTATTTATTTTACCATAATTAGTTGTAAAGATACAGCAAAAAGCGAACATATTTTCGGTTCGAGCGACGAGAAGCATTCATCTGCGGCGTTGGAAGCTGTGCTCCGATGCTCATGTACGGGAGTACACTCCGCTTCGGTGCTCGCTTCCGCCTTGCATCTAAATGCTTCTCGTCGCTCGAAAGCTTGCTGGCTACGTTCTTGTATCGATAGCAAACAATGTTTTGTTCATTTAAGGAACGAGATCAACAACACTTTTTTTACCATTCTCTTCCGGATTGGCGGAGGCGGGTTAGCATGTGGGTGGCTAGAATGAAGCCTGTAGTCATGGAGATGGCGTCTAGGATGATGAGGTACCAAGTGTTGGTGAATCCTAGGCGGGCGGAGACGGCGATTAAGATGATTGTGAGAGCTAGGCCAACGAAGCGGTTGTAGCTAATTCGAGATAGGATGATGACTAGTAGTCCTGGAAATAGTAATGCGGAAATTAGTTGGTCCCACATGGGCTCGCTCTCCTTTTCTTAGTTATCGCTTGTTAAGACGCGTGCTTGAATTTTGTTTGTTAAGGATGGTAACTCGGTTTTCTCAATGCCTTTTTCGGCGAGTAGGTCGGGTAGGATTTCACGTATGAGGTATTTGACGCAGGCCATTTCGCGGAACTCGTAAATCGTTTCTAGGGCCTCACTGTAAATTTTGATGAAGGTCGGTTCTGGGTTGCCTTTTTGAATTTCGCCGAAGGATTCGTAAAGTAGGTCTACTTTGTCTGCTACAGCTAAGATGCGGCCTTCTAATGTGTCGTCTTTGCCTTCTTTTAGCAGGACATGGTAAATCGCTTGGAATTCTTCTGGGATTTCGTTGTCAATGAAGTTGCGGGTCATCGTCTCTTCTACTTCGGAAAGCATTTCGCGAAGCTCGGGTGTGGCGTATTTCACGGGTGTTTTGATGTCGCCGATGAATAGTTCTGGGTAGTCATGATTGAGTGCCTTTTCGTAGAGTGCGCGCCAGTTGACTTCTTGGCCGGCTTGTTCTTCGACGTTGCCTAGAAATTGGGCGACTTGTGTGACTTTGAAAGAATGCTCTGCTACGGAATGCTCTTGGTATTTGAACTTTCCTGGGCAACGGTAAATGTTTTCTAAATCGGATAAACTACGAAAATATTGATGGATTCCCATTTTGTTTTCACTCCTCTTATTGTTCTTGTTTTTTATTGTCGGGATGCGTGTTTTCGACTTCACGCATAATTAGCGCGGAACTAAAGCCTAATAAAGCAATAATCGCCGCGGAATATTGTCTGAAATTGTCTGCTGCAAAAATATAAATAAGGCCCATAAAAATAAGTGTTGTAATAATGCCCCATGTGAATAGTTTATGTCCTCGTGCACTGCCAACTTTCATCTCGGAGTAAATGCCAACATAGCAAACGGCTTGGATTAAAATAAATTGGATAACAGATATGGTAATGACTGCTGTCAAATTATCATTTAGCCATATTGTTGAAATAGAAATCGCTATTAATGCGATAATGCCTAATATAACGATAATTTTTTTGCCACTAGATAATTGCTTCATTGCTTTGCCCCCAAATGGTTTTCTTTTTTTCTAGTATAACGAGGATGGCTAGTGATAGCAACATATAGCACTTTATCAATGATAGATAGCAAAAAACAAGGAGGTGGCGCTATCCTTGTTTTTTTGCGTTGCTTATTGAAGTTCTTTTTCTGCTTTGGTTCGGAAGAGGATGGAGAGGCCGAAAATGGTGACGATGATTGTTGCGCCCATGTCTGCCATGATTGCCATCCATAGTGTTAGGTAACCGGTTAAGGCTAGTAGTAGTGCCAAGATTTTGAGTCCTAGAGCGAAGGCGATATTGAAACCTACGACGAAGCGGACTTTTTTTGCGATTTTGACTGTGAGTGGTAGTTTGCCTAGGTGGTCTTGCATGAGAACGATGTCTGCTACTTCGATGGCGCTGTCGGTTCCTTTGCCCATCGCGATGCCGAGATCTGCGGTTGCTAGGGCTGGGGAGTCGTTGATGCCATCGCCGACCATTGCGATGTTGCCGTTTTGGTCGTGGAGTTGTTGGATTTTGGTTAGTTTATCTCCTGGTAGCAAGCCTGCGTAGTAGTTGTCAATGCCGATTTGTTTGGCCACTTTTTCAGCGGTTTTCTCGTGGTCTCCGGTGAGCATGATGATGTTGGTGATGCCTTCGTGGTGGAGTTGTTGCACGAGTTGCTTACTTTCTTTGCGTAAGGCGTCTTGGATGCCGAACATGCCGAGAATCGTGTTTTCAGAAGCAGTAATAACGACGGTGTAGCCATCTTGTTTTAATTGGGCCACGTCTTCGCGCGCTTGTTCTGTCCAGCTCGCCTCGGGAATTTGTTGTTCATTTCCTAAGAAATATTGCTTGCCTTCAAAAGTTCCGCCCAATCCTTTACCGCCAACTGTTGTTAACTGCTCCATTTCAGTGAGTTTCGTGTCGCCGATGTGGTCCATGATGGCTTTTGCGATTGGGTGGCTAGAGCTTTGTTCCATCATGCCGGAAATTTGGAAAAAGTTTGCGTCGTCGTATGTGATTTCTTTTGCTACGACTGGTTTTCCTTCTGTTAATGTACCGGTTTTGTCGAACGCGATTTGTTTTGTTTTGGCAAGTTGTTCTAGGAACACGCCGCCTTTGATGAGGACACCATTTTTGGCGCTGCGGGTAATTCCTGAAACGATGGCGACTGGTGATGATAAAATGAGCGCGCATGGGCAACCGATGATAAGTACAGCTAATCCTTCATAAACCCAGTGGCTCCAAGCGCCTCCGAATAATAATGGTGGAACGATGGTTACTAATACGGCGAATAACATAATGATTGGTGTGTAGTATCTCGCGAATTTATCAATAAATAGTTCCGTTGGCGTTTTCGTTTCCTGCGCTTCTTCTACAAGGTGCAAAATTTTTGCTAAGGAAGAATCGGCGTATATGGCGGTGATTTCAGCTTTCAGTGTACCCTCGTTGTTTACAGAACCACCGAATAAGGCATCGCCAACTTGTTTTTCAACAGGCATCGATTCACCTGTGATTGCTGCTTCGTTTACTGAGCTGCGTCCGTCGACGATTGTTGCGTCTGATGGAACCTTGTCTCCTGCTCGAATTAAAACGGTGTCGCCTAAACGTAATTGATCGATTGGCACTTCACTCGTTACGCCATCTTTTAATAGGTTCGCTGTTTTAGGTACGACTTTCAAAAGTGCAGCCATCGATTTGCGGGCTTGACGCATGCCAAAACCCTCTAAATATTCATTCACACCAAAAAGTATGGCTACGACCGTTCCTTCGCCCCAGTCTCCGATGATGAAGGCACCGACTAAAGCTACGGTCATCAATGTATCGATATTGAATTTCAAACGGAACAGATTTTTAAGCCCTTTAAAGAAGGTTTGATAGCCGCTGAGTGCTGCTGCCACGAAATAAATACTGAATGTGCCCCACGTTGGCAAGTATTTATCAGTAAACATCGCTACAAAAAAGAGTATGGTTGAAATGACGATTTGAACAATTAACGATGAGTTGCCATGATCGTGATTGTGGTCGTGATCTTCATGTCCACCAGCCATTAGCGATGCTGCAACACCTTCCTGTTGTAGAATTTTTTCTACGTCCGCCATTGCCATTTTGTCCGAAATAACCATTTTTCCGGAGTTATACATGATTTTGGCGTCTTCTCCGTGTTTTAACTTCCTCATCTGCGTCTCCATTTCTTGCGCGCAATGGGCACAGGAGAGGCCACTTAATTTAAACTCAGCCATTGCTATTCCTTCCTTTCCGCATTATTGGTGTTCCACGTGCCTAATCGCTTGTGACAACAACTCTAACACGTGATTATCGTCTTGCGTGTAGTAAATCGTTGTCCCTTCGCGGCGTGATTTCACCAACCGTAAATTTTTTAAAAAGCGTAATTGATGGGAAACCGTCGTTTGGTTAAAGCCAAGTGTTCGTGCAATCTCGTTCACGGAGTATTCTCGGTCTTGCACTAAGTTCAAAATCTGAACTCGTGTCGGATCTGCCAATGCTTTAAAAATTTGCGTGACACCAAATAACGTTTCTTCACCTAGCACTTGTTTACTCTGTTCCATCTTCAACAACTCCAATTCTTATATATGTTCATATACACATATAATAGAATTAAAAATAGGAACAAAACAAGTATTTGACATTCATTATCGAATATATGCTTATATATACACATATTAATATATTATTGTCCAATTTGCAAGTCCTATCCAGTCTAATTCCCATTATATACAAAATTACTGTATTTATGTAAAAAATGAGCCCTTTGAACAAAATCATGATATAATTTACACAAAGGAGTGATAACATGCCAGATTTAAGCAAACGTTTGACTATTTTAAGGGAAAAGCAAGGTTGGTCAAAAGCTGAGACAGCAAGGCGGCTTGGACTAAAAGCACCTTCTACATACGGCAACTGGGAGTATGGTATCCGGGAGCCTGATTTGGATACCGTTCGCCATATTGCGACATTGTTTGATGTATCTGTAGACTATTTAATTGGTCAGAATAGCGAACCCTCTTATAAACCAGTTACAGCCAAAGAAAAGAACGATATTGCAAAACGATTGGAGAAAGTAGTAGAAGACCTACGCTACGAGGAACATCAACATTTAAGTGGTGAGTATTTACAAGAAGAAACGACCGAGTACATTATTGACTCACTAGAATTCACATTGAAACAAGCGAAAAAAATGAACAATTAAAATAAGGCGCTACATCAATATTTTCAACTGGTGTAGCGCCTTACTCTATTTAATTATTCAACTCTTCAATCTCACCACTCTTCAAGTAAACAATCCATTCACAAACATTTGTTACATAGTCGCCAATTCGTTCTAAGTATTGCGCAACTAGCAATAAATATGAAATTTCTTCTAAATGGTCTGGATCTTCTTGCATGAAGTGAATACATTTTGTGTAAATAACGCGTTGTAGTTTGTCGACTTGCGTATCACGAGAAGCGATTTCACGCGCAGCTTCCTCATCTTCTGCCAAATAGGCCTTCAAAACATCATGGACCATAATTTTAACGATGTCTCCCATTTCTTGAATTTCAGGGATTGGTTTTACGACTTTGCTACGGCCTACTAAAATCGTTGTTTTAGCGATACTCACCGCGTGGTCACCGATTCGCTCCAAGTCAGAGCTTGCTTTAAGAACAGTCACAATTTTGCGAAGATCAATACCCACTGGTTGTTGCAAGGCAATGAGTTCGAATGAGCGCTGTTCTAAGGCTAATTCCATATTATTAATGGCACGGTCACCAGCAATAACGTTCTCCGCTAGCTCTTGATCACGGTTTACAAGCGATTTCACTGCTTTGTAAATCGCCTCATTGACCAACATTCCCATTTCCAATAAGTGTTGATGTAACTCATCTAATTGTTCTGTAAAAATTTTTCTAACTGGCATATGCTTCGCTCCTTATCCAAATCGTCCTGAAATATAATCTTGCGTTTTTTGTTGCCCTGGATTTGTAAAAATGGTTGTTGTATCGGCAAACTCAATGATTTCACCGTTTAAGAAAAAGGCTGTTTCATCGGAAATACGTGACGCTTGTTGCATGTTATGCGTGACAATAACGATTGTGTAGTCTTTTTTTAGTTCCAAAATCAGATTTTCCATCTTTGCTGTGGAAATCGGGTCTAAAGCAGACGTCGGTTCATCCATCAAAATGACTTCTGGTTGAACTGCTAAAACACGAGCAATACAAAGGCGCTGTTGTTGCCCTCCGGACATTCCAAGCGCTGATTTATGCAAGCGATCATGTACTTCATCCCAAAGCGCTGCTTGACGTAAACTGCGCTCAACGATTTCATCTAATTGCTTCTTGCTTTTCACACCATGCGTTCTTGGGCCGTACGCGACATTATCATAAATCGAAAATGGGAACGGATTTGGCTGTTGAAACACCATGCCGACTTTTTTGCGTAGATTTACTGTGTCGATTTTAGCGCTTTGGATGTTTTCATCAGCAACATTGATTTCACCTTTAATTGTCACATTGGGAATCAGGTCATTCATGCGGTTCAAGGTGCGAAGGAATGTTGATTTACCGCATCCAGACGGGCCTATAAGCGCTGTGACACGATTTTTTTTGAAGTTGAGGGTTATCTTATTTAATGCTTGTTTTTGACCGTAAAATAGGTCTACATCTTTTGTTTCGATGACGTATTCGGTTGCGGTTGCTGGCATTGGGGCGCCTCCTTCATTCGATAATTTAATTAACCAAAATTACCTGAAATATAATCTTGCGTTTGTTTATTGGATGGATTCGTGAACAATGTCGATGTATCTGTAACTTCCACGACTTTTCCAAGGTAGAAAAATGCAGTGTAATCAGAGACACGAGCGGCTTGTTGCATGTTGTGCGTAACGATGATGATTGTATATTTCTTCTTGAGTTCATGAATTAAATCTTCAATTTTACTCGTGGAAATCGGGTCCAATGCCGAAGCTGGTTCGTCTAGGAGTAATACTTCAGGTTGCATCGCAATGGCACGGGCGATACAGAGGCGTTGTTGTTGACCGCCAGATAAGGATAGCGCGCTTTTGCCTAAATCGTCTTTTACTTCATCCCAAAGTGCTGCGCTGCGTAAGCTTTGTTCTACGCGTTCGGCTAGCTCGGCTTTATTTTTCATGCCATGACGTTTCAAGCTAAAAGCGATATTTTCAAAAATTGATTTCGTGAACGGGTTTGGCTTTTGAAACACCATACCGATTTCTTTGCGAACGTTATACAAGTCCACTTCTTTGCGGTTAATATTGATGCCGTTATATAAGATTTCGCCTTCCATACGGCAGCCATCAATTTCGTCGTTCATACGGTTCAATGCGCGAAGATAGGTTGATTTACCGCATCCAGACGGGCCGATTAGGGCTGTTACTTGGTTTTCGTGGAATTCTAAGTTCACACCTTGAATGGCGTGATTGTCTCCATAATATACATGCAAATCGTTTGTTGCCATTGCGGGCGCGCCAGTCATTACGATTTCTTTCGGTTCGTTAATCGCGAATGACATATTAGTCGTTGCCATCATTGTCAAAAACTCCTTTTTGTCCGCCAAATTAGGAAGACGTCATTTTTTTGAATACGAATTTTCCTAGAATGCGGGCTAAAATATTGAAAAGTAAGACGGAAAGAATGAGTACGGCAGATGCTCCCGCGGACACGGCTACTGCATCAGGCATGATTCCTTCGCCATTAATTTTCCAAATGTGAACTGCTAATGTTTCTGCTGGACGGAATAAGTTAAGCGGTGATGTCGGATTCATCGGGTTCCAATCGCCAAAGTTAAGTGTCGGCGTGCTTTGTCCTGCCGTGTAGATTAATGCCGCGGCTTCACCGAATACACGGCCTGCTGCTAATATAACGCCTGTTACGATAGCTGGAAGTGCTGCTGGAATTAAAACGCGAGTAATCGTTTCCCAACGTGATAAACCAAGTGCTAGTCCTGCTTCTCGTTGCGTGCTCGGAATGGCGTTTAAAGCCTCTTCGATAACACGAATAAGTAGCGGTAGATTAAAGATGGTTAGCGTTAGAGCCCCTGAAATAACGGAGAAACTCCAACCCATTTGTAATACGAAAACTAGGAAGCCAAACAAACCGACAACGATAGATGGTAAGGAAGAAAGAACTTCGATAGTTGTGCGAATAAAGTCGGTCAACCAATTTTTGCGGGCGTATTCGGCCATGTAGATGCCTGCTCCAAGTGCGATTGGAATCGAAATGAGCATCGTAATGAACAACATGTAGAACGAATTCCAAATTTCGGGGCCAATCCCGCCGCCTGCTTTAAACGATTCGGGTGGTGAAGTTAGGAAGTGCCAGCTTAGATGCGGAACGCCACGAACCAAAATGTAGCCGAGTAATCCAGCCAAAATCACGACAATGAGTACAGCGATGAGATAGAAAACCGTGGTGGCAATTTTATCTTTTGTTTTTACGTTCATTTGACCTTCCTCCTACGACCGATAAAGCGGATCATTATGATAAAGAATAGGGACATGGCAAGTAGTACCATTGCTAGTGACCATAATACGTTGTTTTCTAGCGTTCCCATGACGGTATTTCCCATTCCCATTGTTAAAATACTAGTTAACGTGGAAGCCGGTTCGAATAACGAAGTCGGAATAACCACGGAGTTTCCGATAACCATTTGTACTGCTAGTGCTTCACCAAACGCCCGAGCCATCCCAAAAACGACAGCTGTTAAAATACCAGGACGCGCACTACGCAAAATCACTTTCCAAATCGTCTGCCAGCGTGTTGCACCTAGGGCAAGCGAAGCCTCACGATAATGACGTGGTACCGAATGAATCGCATCCACTGTCAAACTTGTTACAGTCGGCAAAATCATCACGGTAAGTACTGCCGTTGCTGCTGCAATCCCGAAACCACTTCCGGAAATATGTTCGCGAATAAACGGAACGATAACACTAAGACCAATAAAGCCATAAACGACCGACGGAATCCCAACAAGCAATTCCATAACAGGCTGCAATATTTTCTTCCCAAATTTAGGCGAGATTTCTACCATAAAAATAGCTGCCCCAATCGCAAGTGGTGCTGCAATACATGCTGCGAGTAAAGTAACACCGAAAGAACCTATAATCATCGGCAAGGCACCAACAAGTGGATTTCCGGCCGCATCTGTTTTCGAAGGGGTCCAGTCTGTTCCTGTTATAAAATCAACAAAGGAAACATGATTTACAAAAAACGTAGCCAAACCTTTCGAAATAACAAAGAAAAGTATGGATGCTGCTGCAATCACCATTATGCTGATGCAGATAAATGTGATGATTTTCCCCCTTTTTTCAAGACGGGCTTTTTTGGAAGTTTGTGTTAATGCTTTTTCTCTTGCCTCCACAGTCCTAACTCCTTTCCGAGCGTTGGTTTTTATCCCCAACACACGGGTATACGCCTACCTCGTTTTTGAAGTAGACGCTTCCCCATATTTACTTTTATTTAACGTCTGTTACTTTACCATCAGCGGAACGTTCTACTTTCATCGAGTGAATCGATTGGTAACCTAATTGTGGTACTAGGTCGTTTTGAACGTCTTCGCTAGTGATATATTCCAAGAATGATTTAGTTAATCCTTTTGGCTCACCGTTTGTGTACATATGCTCGTAAGCCCAGATTTTCCAATCGTTTGTTGCCACGTTTTCTTCTTTTGGTTCTACGTTATCAAGTGAAAGTCCTTGGATTGAATCGTCAATGTAAGAGAACGCTAGGTAGCTGATTGCTCCTGGAGTTTCACTTACGATTTTACGAACAGTACCTGAGGAATCTTGTTCTTGTGCTTTGATTGGCGTCGCACCATCTAAGCCCCATTTTTCAAAAGTAGCGCGTGTTCCGCTTCCTTCTGCACGGTTGATAACTGTGATTTTTTCGTCTTTACCGCCAACTTCTTTCCAGTTTGTCACTTTACCAGTGAAGATATCGATTAATTGTTGTTTCGAAATGTTTTTAACGCCAACTTCTTTGTTTACTACTGGAGCCATGCCGACTACTGCTACTTTATGATCGACAAGTTTAGAAGCATCAACGCCTTCTTTTTCTTCAGCGAAAACGTCAGAGTTCCCGATATCCACTGCACCTTGTTGTACTTGTGTCAAACCAGTGCCTGATCCGCCACCTTGTACGTTGATTTGTGCTTTTGGATTTTCAGCTGTATATTGTTTCGAAGCTGCCTCGACAAGTGGTTGCAATGCTGTTGAACCAACTGCTGTAATCGAGCCTTCGGTTGTTGCCATATCTTTTGTGCTATTCCCGTTTGCTTTATCTGATGATGAACTTGAATTTCCACATCCTGCAATGATAAGTGTGAATGCTGCTAACACAGCTACTAGTCCTAATAATCTCTTTTTCATGAAATGTAAACCACCTTTTTTTCGATTTAACTTACATGCTTACTATACCTTTCCACAGTTAAGGTCGTATGTAGCTAATGTTAAGAGAATGTTAAGATTGGTTTTTTTTGTAAATTTATTTAAAAGAAAAATGACAAAAAGACCGCAGAATGGGCGATTTCAGTTTGGTTTTATGTAAAGAAAAACGCAGACCATTTTGAAGGCCTGCGCTCTTTTCTATTTATCGGGGAAGTATAACTGTAAAAGTCGTGCCTTCTCCTTCTATGCTTTCGACATGAATTTGACCACCGCAGCTTTCTACGATATGCTTCACGATGGAAAGCCCTAGACCTGTTCCACCTGAATGTCGGCTACGCGCGCGATCTACACGATAAAAACGTTCAAAAATACGATCGATGTCTTTGGCCGGAATTCCAATACCATTGTCCGTTACAGTGAATATTACTGTTCCATTAGACATATTTTCCGTCACGCCCACGGATACTTCTCCATTTTGCGGCGTATACACGATAGCATTGGAAATTAAATTGATTAAGATTTGCTGCAAACGATCGCGCTCTGCTTGAATCATGATTGGCGACGCTAAGTTTGGTGGAATTAGTTGGATTCCTTTTTCTACGGCTAGCGCACGGACAGTGTCCATCGTCGCAATGACCGCATCTTCTACGTCAACTTCTTCGAGATTCATCGACACATGTTTCTGCTCGATTCGCGATAACTCTAGGATATCCATGATTAAGCGGTGTAATCGGTCGCTCTCTTCTTTAATAATCGTCAAAAATTTCTTAAGTAATGCTTCGTCATACATTGCACCATCGAGTAACGTTTCTGCAAAGCCTTTCAATGCAGTGACAGGTGTTTTCAGTTCATGCGATACATTGGCTACAAATTCAGAACGCACATTTTCTAAACGGCGAATTTCCGTAATATCATGAAGCAACACAATCACACCAGTAATACTGCCCGTCCGCGATAAAATTGGCGACACATTAGCGTCCAAAATTTGTTCCCGTGGAAAATAAATCGTAATTTCTTCTTGCTGAAATGTTTTTTGGCCCATACATTGATCAACAAGCTGGGTCAACGCGAAACTTTTTAGAACTTCGTAATAGGCTTTTCCAGTCATGTCTTTCTCGCCAATAATTTGTTCCATCATCGGGTTAGTCATCACGATTTGCTTGCGTTGGTTGATAAGCATGACGCCGCTCACCAAATTCTGCACAATGCCGCTTAGCCGTTGCTGATTTAGCTCGATTTCTTGCATTTGTTTTTCGAGACTTTGCGCCAACTGGTTGACACTGAGCGACAAATCATGCAATTCGCCGGTTGTTTTGCCTGTAATTCTACTATAGTAGCGATTGTTCGCCAAATCCATGGACACATCAATAATTTCATTGACTGGCCGCGTGATTCGACGAGAAATAAAGAAGCTAATAAAACCAATAAACACAAGCGCCAAGCCAAAAATCAATGCCAAGCTAAGCCATAATTGATGTACCGCGTTTTCTACTGATTCTAATGAAATTGAAACCCGCAAAACTCCGTCCGTTACACCGTTATGCGTGATTGGAACGGCCACGTAAAGCATGCTATAGCCAAGCGTCGAGCTTTTGCGTGTTGCGATGCCTACATCTTTTCCATCTTTTAGCACTTCTTGAACTTCTGGTCGATCCATATGATTCGGCAAGCTGTGTGGATCTTCTTTCGTATCCGCCACAACGCGACCACTCTGATCAATGACCGTAATCCGCGCTCCGATTTTATCTTCTAACGGTTTTAAATCCGCTTGAATTTGATCAGCATTTTTGTCCAAATCAATGTCTTCAAGCTTTGTCGTCGTCAGTAAAATCTTCGCATCATCCTGCAATTGGCTCTCCTTCATGTGCAAGTACACGCCTCGCATCAATTCCCCTGAGAAGAATCCAACAACCACCATGACCACAAAAAATAAGATAAAAAAAAGACAGTCCTATTCTTAGCCACAGTTTTTTCATGATTTCACATTCTCCATCTTGTAACCAAAGCCACGAATCGTCTTAATATACTGCGGTTTCTTCGTGTCCGCTTCAATCTTGTCACGCAAATGGCTCACATGCACGTCGACAATCCGCGTCTCACCAATATAATCATAATTCCATACCGCATCCAACAACTGGTCTCGCGAAAAAACTTTCCCGCGATGATTCGCCAAATACAACAATAACTCGAATTCCTTCGGGGTCAAATCAAGCAACTCATCCTGTAAATACACTTCATAGCTCTCCGTCAAAATTTTCAAATCACCAACATGCAATGCTTTTTCTTTCGGCGCCACTTCTGACTCAACATCCGCTGATTTCCCAGAACTCCGTCGCAAAATCGCCTTAATCCGAGCCACAACCTCACGAGGGCTAAACGGCTTCGTCAAATAATCATCCGCGCCAAGCTCCAAACCGATAATTTTATCCAGTTCATCATCTTTAGCCGTCAACATCAAAATCGGCGTCTCCACCTTATCTTGACGTAACTGTTTGCAAACCTCAATCCCGTCCATTTCTGGCAACATTAAATCAAGCACAATTAAATCTGGTTTTTCCGCTAGAGCAAGTTCATATCCCGTCCTACCATCTTCCGCCGTCACCACATCAAATCCCGCTTTTTCAATGTTAAATTGTAGTAAAGTTACAATAGAAGACTCATCATCCACTACTAAAATCTTTGTCAACGCCTTTTCCTCCCCGTTCATAACGCGCGGCTTTTACAAACTTGCCACAACTTGTTATGTACTCTTCATCTAAAATATAGCACGAATTTACCATCATCGGGTAGAAAATACATCAGATTAACACAATCTTAAAAAATCTATCTCGCTTCTACCATGAAGAGTCCCAATTCAAAAGAGTCTCCTTCATATAAAGCAGTCTGTACAATGCGCGGTTCGCCATTATTATCCTGAACTTTCAGCTTACAATACGCACGATTCTCATTTAATGCCTCATACAAATCCTCACGATTCCGAACTAATCGCCCATTCACTTCCAAAATTTTCTCGCCAGGCAAAAGCGACATTCGGCTAGCCGGCGTATTGTCACGAGCACCCAAAATCATAATCCCATCTGGCTGGGGCGTGAACTTAAATGCAGATTTACGCTCATCCGCACGATGTCGATACGAAACCCATAGCCTTCCAATAATTGCAACAACAAATCCTAACAATGTCAGAATGGGCACCACAATGCCTATCACACCAATGAGTGCCACGAGAATAGCAAGGCTCGTTATCCGAACCGCTAATTTACGAGCGGCTTGCGCTGGCAACTGTGACTGCACCTGCTGTTGAAAACCAATTACAAGAGGCAACACCATGAGCGCGAACGACTGATTTCCAATTTGAAAAACTGGCCACCAATCAAATAACATCGCAAATCCATGTCCTGGAATAAAACAAACAAGCGGCACAAACCAAAGCTGTCTCAACTGAAACGCACCAACTAATTTTCCGCGCCCACTTTTCCGAAGCATTGGAGACGCATGATTGGCTCCCGAAAACTGAATCAAAAATGCCTCTACAGCTAGCAATAATGCCAACAATAATACAAGTACAATCATGAAATTATCGACATACAAATCCCGCAATGGTAACATTTGATCTACAAATGGCGACAAGTCCATATTAAAATAATAAACAGCATAATAAGCCAAGCTTGTAATCCCTATCGTATACGCCGCCGAAGCCATACGAAACAGCCCAACAAGCAATAGTACAATCATCACGACATTAAAAATCGCAATCCACGTAATCGTCAATGTAAGCCCAATAAAAAACGTCACAATCGACAACGTCAAGCCAAACAGCAGCCCAATACCAAAGAAGCCCTTTAGTTCCTGCCAAGGCGAATGAATACTAACATGAAATGCTTTTCGCTCCCACTTGATTCGACTAAATCCCGCGACAATAACGAGAAGTATTGCCACATATAGCGCTGGTTGAATAAATAAACTCCCAATTCCTTTTGCAATTTCGCCCAGTATGTCCAATATCACTCACCTCTTTTATAGTATAGGAGAAAGTAGGCGCGATACTCCTTCCTTCACCTTCATCCAAATCGATCGCTCCGCATATAATTCCGCAGTTAGCTGATACGACTTTAAAATATCTTGCAAGAAAATGTCTTCTAATTTCTGCGCGATTTTTTTCTCATATAAAAATGCATTCACTTCAAAATTCAAACGAAAACTACGGAAATCCATGTTCGCCGTTCCAACTGAAGCTATTTCACCATCGACAACCAATGTTTTTGCATGGATAAAGCCATTGTCATAAATATAAATTTTAGCACCATTCTCAATCAATTCACCGCAATAACTCGTTGTCGCCCGATACACAAACGCGTGATCTGGTTTATTCGGAATCATTAAGCGCACATCAACACCAGATAAAGAAGCAATTTTTAAAGCCTCGAGCAAACTAGCATCGGGAATAATGTACGGCGACTGCAAATAAATCGATTTCTTCGCTGAATTTATCATTTTGATATAACCATTCTTGATTTGTTGCCATTCTGAATCAGGGCCACTTGAGACGATTTGCATACTTGTTTGCCCTTTTCCATGAAATGACGGAAAGTAACGCGTTTGATAATCTAGTTTTTGACTAGCAGATGATGCCGAATTCCAATCCATGATGTAACGCGTTTGCATCGCAAATACTGCTTTCCCGCGAACTCGAAGATGCGTATCACGCCAATATCCGAAACTTTTGTCCAAGCCTAAATACTCATCCCCTACGTTAAAGCCACCAATATAACCAATCTTACCATCAATAATCGCCAACTTACGATGATTTCGATAGTTTAACCGAAAATTAATCAACGGCAACTTTGAAGGAAAGAACGGCCAGACTTTTACGCCATGACTTTTTAAATCGTTCCAAAAAGACTTTTTTGTGGTTCGGCATCCCATTGCATCGTAGATAACACGCACATCTAGCCCTTCTTCTGCCTTTCGACTAAGAGCTTTTTTCAGACGTTTTCCTAGTGTATCTGAATGAATAATGTAATAAATTAAATGAATATGATCCGTCGCCATCTCAATATCTCGCAACAGCGCATCAAATTTCTCATGTCCATCCGTAAACAGCGTCACTTCGTTATCTTGTGTCAAAATCGCGCCATCGTTCACTAGCAATAAATAAATCAAATCACGATGTTTCGCTACATTTCGATCACTAAACGGAAATTCCTGCTGCCTAATCATACTAATTTGGTTATCAGTCGACTCGCGCAATCCGATTTTCTCCTGTCCCTTCCAGTCGAAAATTTTCCGGTGCGATAACTTGCGTCCAAAAATTAAATATATAATAAATCCAATAACTGGTATAAACGTAAGAACTAAAAGCCATGCCCATGTTGCCGAAGTATCGCGGCGTTCCAAAAATACCATTACGGCAGCAAATAATACGTTGATAAGCAACAATACAATCAACAAAACTACCCAAATCCCCATAATGAACCTCCCAAATATATTGCTACTATTTTATCATATCATAAATAGGCGTATATTTATATTTATACATATATGTGTGCTATCAAGAACGATTCAAGAAATTGAGTCAAGGCACAAAGAAAAGCCGAAAGCAGCCACTCATCATAGTAGGTAGCTATCTTTCGGCTTTCTGTAAATTATGCTTTAAATATACGGCGCTGGATTTACTGGTACACCATTTTTATGAATTTCAAAGTGTAAATGTTGCCCTGTGGACTGGCCTGTTGAACCCATAATACCGATTCCTTGGCCTTGTGCAACGCTTTGGCCTGCAACAACTTGTAAGCTTCCTGCGCGCATGTGCCCGTACAATGTTTGGTATCCATTTCCGTGATCAATTTCTACAACATATCCGTAACCGCCGTAGCCACTTCCTGGTGCTCCAAATCCTGAGAATACGACAGTTCCTCCTGCTGCAGCATAGACAGGAATGGTTCCTCCTGCTGCTATATCTTGCCCTTTGTGAGATTCATGTTGGCCAGTCACTGGATTTATTCGATCGCTAAATCCTGAGGTTAAAATGCCTGCTGCTGGTTTGATGAACATCCCTGTGGAAGATCCGCTACTAACCGAGGGAATAGATACTGTTTCTGCTGGATGCTCTGCTGGTGTTTCCGTTCTAGTAATTGTTTTCGAGCTCGCTTTTACCGCAGCGGCCTTTGCTGCTTCTTCTTTTGCCGCGCGTTCAGCACTTGCTTTTCTAGCTGCCGCTAACTCCAATGCCGCTTGGCGATCTTTTTCTGCTTGAATATTACCTGCTACTCTTTGCTCGTTCGCTGATAATACGCCTTGTTTAGATAACAAATCATTCTTCTGTTGCTGTGTTAAGTCTTTTTCAGCCGCAATTGCTAGAATTAGCTCGTCTTTTTGGCTTTTTTGACTTTCAAGATTATTTTTCGAAAGCGCGATTTCGGTGGCGAGTTGTTTAAGGCTTGCTAGTTTTGTTTCCGTTTCTTTTTGCTTGGAGCTCAGTTTATTTTCGTCTTTCTTTTGCTCTGCCATGATATCTTTATCAGCACTTACTAATGTCGTTACCATCGTGGCACGGTCAATGAAGTCACTGAAGTTGTCTGACGCCAATATAACGTTGACATAGGCTTGGCTGTTGCCATTAACTTGAATAGCACGAGCTCGATCTTTCAATAAGTCAAAACGTTCTTGAATATTATTCTGTAATTCTTTAATTTCGCCTTTAAGTTTCGTTACTTCGCCATTGGTTACAGCTACTTCCTGTTGTTGTTTTTGTAACTTGGCATTGGTTTCAGTAATACTTTTTACTAAAGCCTCTAGTTCTGCTGCAGCACTCACTTGTCTGCTCTCCAAAACAGATACTTCATGTTCTTTTTCTTGAATACTTTCATCGATATTTGCTTTCTGTTGTTGTAGCTCTTGCTGTTGTTTTTGTAGCTCGTTTAAATCGGCGGCCCAAACATTGACTGGCGCTCCACTAAAGAGTACAACTGCTACAGTTGCAACGATGCTAGTGCCGATTAATTTCTTATATGTCATTCACAGTTTCCTCCTGATTCACTTAAATAATACTAATTTTACCAGATTGGTGGCTATAAAAAAAGTACCTCGGGCAACATTTCGCTCAAAGGTACTTTTCTCTTTTCAAAAAATCTTATTTAGAAGTTAGCTACACGGCCAAAACCTACTAGAGATTGCGCCCAGAAGCTACTTGATAGACTATCAATACTAACGCCATTGTTTTGCGCGTTAATCATTTTGCCGCCGCCGATGTAGATACCAACGTGAGCGATTCCGCTACCATAGCTAAAGAATACTAAGTCACCTGGTTTTGCTTGGCTAGAGCTGATTTTTGTAGATGCAGCATATTGTGCACCTGATGTTCTCGGCAATGAAATTCCTGCCGAACGGAAAGCGTAAGAAGTGAAACCAGAGCAGTCAAATGAACCTGGTCCAGTTGCCCCTAGTGAATATGGCTTGCCTAATTGTGCGTATGCAGTTGAAATCATTGCATCGTATCCTGAACCAGTTGGTGCTGGAATATTACTACTGCTATTCGAGTTATTGCTTGTCGCATTGCTGCTCGATGAACTTGAATTCGAAGATGTTGAACTCTTAGATGAAGTTGATGAAGAGCTATTTGAACTTGTAGTATTCGAGCTCGATTCAGAGTTATTTGGGCTTGAGTCATTAGAGCTTGATGTGGTGTTATTGTCAGAAGATGCTGTTGATGAAGCAGTTTGTGTAGCTGCTACTGGTTGAACAGTAGTTGCTTCTTTTGCTGCTGCTGCACGAGCCGCTGCTGCTGCTGCTTCTCTGTCACGTTGTGCAACTAAAGAAGATTTTTCTTTCTCAGTAGTTGCTTGTTGTGCTGCTAATTGTGCCACTACAGCTTCTTTCTCAGCTTTTTGAGCTTCGATTTGATTTTGTTGTTGCTCATAGCTTGCGATTGCTTTTTGTTGCTTCTCTTGCTCTTTCTTCACTGCTGTCGATTTTTCTTTTAGAGCGTCTTCGTCTTTTTGTTGTTCGTCAAGAATTGCTTTATCAGAGTCAACGATTGTGTTAACTGCAGATACACGATCAACTAAATCGCTGAAGTTATTCGCACCTAAAACAACATCCACATAGACATTTGAATTAGAGTTCACTTGCATCGAACGAGCGCGCTCTTTCAATACAACTTCACGTTCTTTAATACGTTGGTTAATTGACGCAATATCAGCGTTCAATTTCTTTAATTGCTCAGCAGAATCATTGAAGCTAGCTTGTAGTTCTTTTGATTTCGCTTGAGCAGATTCTAATTTGCTCACTAAAGATGAAAGGTCTGCTTGTAAATCAGCTTTCTTAGATTTAAGATCGTTCAACTTAGCATCTTTCTGTTGGATGTCCGTGTTAACATCTGCAAATGCGTTTGTTGTAAAAACTGGTGATAAACTGATTACAGCTGCCATTGACGCAGCGATTAGTGTATTTTTCTTCAAAAGATTTTACCTCCTAAAAAGCTCCCTAGGCTTTTCTTTCATTTAATTTTTTTTGTTTCATTATTTTTTAAAATGCGTTCGTTTCTCTAATCCACATTTAATTTTTATACTTTCAAGAATCTACGGATGGATATTGCACTTCCCCAAATACCAATTAATACACCGATTGCGATTATTAAACCAGCAATCTCGTACATGAATGGTGTTGGTGTTAGTAAGGAAAGATTCGTTCCCTCACCCAGTCTTGGATTTATTAAATTGTATGTGTTAATGTAGCCAACAAATGTTAGTATTACTGGTACGATTGAGCCTAAGAGACCTAACCATGCTCCTTCTAATACGAACGGCCACCGGATAAACCAGTTTGTCGCTCCCACAAGTTTCATAATCTCGATTTCAGTTCTACGCGAATAAATCGCTATTTTTATTGTGTTTGAGATTAAGAACATCGCAGTTAGTAAAAGACCAGCACTTAATATGATACCAGCATATCTTCCCCATTTCAAGACATCAAACAATTTATCTACAGTTTTTTCACCGTAGTTCACTTTTGCGACATATTTCATTTTCTCAATCTGGCTTGCAACTTTTGCCGTGTCACTCGGCTCCTTCGCTTGAACAATGAACACATCGTAAAGTGGATTATCTTGCTTGAAAAGCTCGAAATCTTTACCATATGTAGAGACTAATTTCTCCATTTGTTCATCTTTGGAAGAGAATGTAACGCTATCGACACCATTTAGTTGCTCAATATTATTCTGTAGCTCATCCTGTTGTGCTTTCGTCGCTGTCAACTGAATATGCACATTAATTTCAACGTCATTCTCAACGTCATCTGCGAGCTTGTTCATGTTCATCATGATTGCAAAAAACACGCTGACCAGAATCAATGTTACAGTCACAGCACTAGCCGCTGCAAACGTCATCCAACCATTACGATAGAGGCTCTTAAAACTCTCTCGAAAATGTCTACCTACTGTTCTAAATTTCATAGCCATAATCTCCTTGCTGTTCGTCACGAACGATTCTTCCGTTTTCAATAGCGATTACACGATGTTTGAGAGTATTAACGATCTCTTTATTGTGTGTCGCCATAACGATTGTCGTTCCGCGATTACTTATTTCCTCAAGGATGTTCATGATTTCCCACGAAGTATCAGGGTCGAGGTTTCCAGTTGGTTCATCTGCAATCAAAACCTTAGGCATGTTTGCTATCGAGCGAGCAATCGAAATCCTTTGTTGCTCCCCGCCAGACAGTTCGTCCGGTAACATTCTTACTTTGTGTTTCAAGTTTACCAAGTCTAGCACTTCCATGACGCGGTCTTTAATGACTTTCGGATCTTCTTCTACTACTTCCATCGCGTACGCAATATTCTCATACACAGTCTTACTCGGCAGTAACTTAAAATCTTGAAAGACAACCCCAACATGTCTTCTTAAAAATGGTACATCTTTGTTTTTCATGTGGAGAAGATCAAATTTATCGACGTTAATTGTTCCTTTCGTCGCTCGCTCTTCTCTATAAATCATCTTAATAAAAGTTGATTTACCAGCACCACTAGGACCTACAACATAAACGAATTCACCTTGCTCAATACGAATATTTAATCCATTGGCAGCAGTTATGCCATTTGGATATTTCTTGTAGACATCTTCCATTATTATCATTTTATCACCTAACTATGCCTTTCTTAAATCAAGTTCGAATGATATAACATGTAAGATAACCTTAGAAGTAGGCAACGGCTGTCGCACAATCTACCATTTGTTTATTGAAACACTTGAAGTCACAGTGCATGACTCAATTATAACATCTCAATCTTTCAGGTTTAGGTTATTTGCGTTACAGTTATATTTCAACCAATGACAAGTTTTATTTTATTCGCAACATACTTATTTACATTCTCAAATTATACGAATTATCATCTATTATTCTTTTTAAAAAAAATTCCATAAAAAAACGTGCCTTAAAAATACGCACTGTTTTTATTACTCTCTTATTGTACCGTGTTTTACAAGGAAATAACATTACAGGGAGATTAAAAATAGTTACAGTGTAATCAATTGGAATAGACCGCTTTTGACACATAAATACCGAACTATTTACTAGGATTTAATTTCTTGTTACATAACTGTTATACAAAATGTACAGAGCTTTACTTTTTAAACTACAAAACAGAATGTACAGAGCTTTACTTTTTAAACTACAAAACAGTATGAACTTAAGCCGCTCATACTGTTTTTCTGTCATATATTGAAACCCTCACCCATTACTTCACTCGCACTCATGACCACTACAAATGCATTTGGATCGATTTCTTTAATGACTTCTTTTAATCTGGAAAATTCTGATTGAGCAATAACGCATAGCAGAATTTGTCTTTCGTCATCTGTGTAGCCACCCTTTGCCGAGAGCCTTGTAATGCCACGATCGATTTTAAAAAAGTATGGCTTGGCGAATTTCATCTTGTTTCTCAGAAATAATTAGCGCTGTCTTCGATTGGTTTAGACCAACCTGGACAAGATCAATTGTTTTACTTGTTGCGAAAAGACCGATTAATGCGTACAGCCCCGACTCGATGTCGAAAACGAACATGGCTGCAATAACAACAAAACCATCAATAAGTGCCACACAAATACCAAGTGATAAATGCGTAAACTTGTGTAAAATTTGAGCAATGACGTCCGTCCCCCCTGTTGACGCCTTGCCACGAAACACGATTCCTAGCCCCATTCCAACGAGCACACCACCAAATAGCGCTGCAACTAGCGGCTGATTGGTCCAAACCGTCCAGTCCGCCGTTATATAAACGAACAAAGGCATAATCATCGTTCCAACAAAAGTTTTTATGCCAAACTGATAGCCTAAGAAAAGCACACCTGCAAAAAACAACGGAATATTAAATGCCCATTGGATATAGGCAGGGGTCCAACCAGTTAAGTAATTAATAATTGTACTAATACCGCTGACTCCACCTGATGCTATATGGTTTGGTAAAAGCAGGACATTAAAGGCTACAGCAATAATGAAGGCTCCAATAATAACGTATACATATTCCATCGCCTTTGCTAATTTCGGATGGATTTTGCGACGCTTGATTGCTTTTATTTCTGTCATTTTGTCACCCTTAATCAATCCGTGAACGTAGATAGCCATTGATAAATTCATCAATATCGCCATCCATCACGGCTTGTGTATTTCCTGTTTCTACGTTTGTGCGATGATCTTTAACCATCGAATAGGGATGGAAAACGTACGAACGAATTTGACTTCCCCAACCGATTTCTTTTTGTTCACCACGAAGTTCTGCCAGTTCTTTTTTCTTTTTTCTTCTTGTTCTTTTTGGTATAGTTTTGCTTTTAGCATCCGCATTGCTTGGTCACGATTTTTCAACTGGGATCTTTCAGATTGACATGTAACAACGATTCCTGATGGGATATGTGTCATCCTAACCGCAGAATCGGTCGTATTTATATGTTGTCCACCAGCACCAGTTGCGCGGTATGTGTCGATTTTCAAGTCTTCTGGACGCACTTCAATCTCAATATCGTCATCCATTTCTGGCATTACATCACATGAAACGAAAGATGTATGGCGACGACCTGAGGAATCGAATGGCGAAATCCGAACAAGTCTGTGTACGCCTTTCTCTGCCTTGAGGTAACCGTAAGCATTGTGCCCTTTAATAAGCAATGTCACGCTCTTAATACCAGCCTCGTCTCCTGCTTGATAATCCAACATCTCAACTTTGAAGTCCTTCTTATCCGCCCAGCGCTGATACATCCGTAAAAGCATAGAACCCCAATCCTGAGACTCTGTTCCGCCTGCTCCTGGATGAAGTTCAAGAATGGCATTATTTTTATCGTAAGGGCCACTTAACATCAATTTCAATTCAAAATCCGTTAATTTAGCCACAAAATCTGTCAAATCAGTTTCTAATTCTGCTTGTAACTCCTCGTCTGCTTCTTCACGCAAAAGTTCCAAACTCAATTCAAGATTTTCTTGTTCTTCTTCCAACTCATGGAACGCGTTATACGTTTCTTTATAGCCGTTTGCTTCGTTGATTACTTTTTGAGCGGCTTGTTGATCGTTCCAAAAATCTGGGTCTAACATTTGATCCTCTAACTCAGCAATTCGAACTTCGATACTGTCTAAGTCAAAGAGACCCCCTAAAGTCTTTAATTTGTTGCGTTGTTTTTTCTAATTCATTACGAATTTCAGCTAATTCCATTTTCAACACCTCTTTTTAGTTTTTCAAAGACACGGTAATAGCGCCTTTATTAATATAGCATATTTGCGAACAAACTGCGACGGGGAAAATTCACATAGAAAAACCAGAGAACAACGTCCCTGGTTTTGGATTCTATTTCTCTTTACCGTGGCAGTTCTTGTATTTCTCGCCGCTACCACATGGGCAAGGGTCATTACGTCCGATATGCTGATCTTTAAGAACAGGCTGTTTCTTAGCAACTGGTTTGCCTTCGTTTGGATCAACAGCATCACCTTTTGCAACTTGCTCCCGTTCAAGATTTTGACGAATTTCGGATTTCATGATGTAACGTGCAACATCTTCATCGATAGAGTTAATCATCGCCTCAAACATTTCAAAGCCTTCTGATTGGTACTCACGAAGCGGATCTATTTGACCATAAGCACGCAAATGAATACCGTCACGTAGATGATCCATTGCATCGATGTGGTCTACCCATTTCGTGTCTACAACACGAAGTAGGACAACTTTTTGGAACTCATTAAATTCTTCTTCTGGAAGCAAAGTCTCTTTTTCATTATAAGCTTCTTCTACTTCTTTCAGGATGAAGTCTTGAATTTCTTTTGTTTCCATGTTTTTGATGTCATCCACGCTAATTGCACCTTCTGGCAAAAGATTCGCTTCAACATAATCAACAATTCCCTGCAAATTCCATTCTTCGCGATCTTCTTGTCTCGGCGCATTAGATTGGACAACATAGTTTACGACGTTTTGAATCATTGGATCAATCACCGAGCGCAGGTTGTTCTCAGCTGTGATAACTTCGTAACGTTGTTTATAAATAACTTCACGTTGTTGACGCAATACATCATCATACTGCAACACTTGTTTACGTGAGTCGAAGTTATTTCCTTCCACACGTTTTTGTGCAGATTCAACAGCGCGACTCACCATCTTACTTTGAATTGCTTCATCGTCCATACCAAAACGTTCCATCATTGATTTCATATTGTCTGAACCAAAGCGCTTCATTAGCTCATCTTCCATCGAAAGATAGAACTGCGTAACACCTGGGTCTCCTTGGCGTCCAGCACGACCACGTAGCTGATTATCGATACGTCTTGATTCATGACGTTCCGTACCAATAACGGCTAATCCACCAGCTTCAATAGCGCCCTCACCAAGCTTGATATCTGTACCACGACCAGCCATATTGGTCGCGATTGTTACAGCACCTTTTTCACCGGCAAATTGGATGATTTCGGCTTCTCTTTCGTGCTGTTTCGCATTCAAGACGTTATGTGGAATACCACGACGTTTTAATTTATGTGAGATAACCTCGGATGTTTCAATCGCGACAGTACCGACAAGAACAGGTTGCCCATTGCCATGGCGTTCTGCGATATCATCAGCTACTGCACTAAACTTCGCTTCGATGGAAGTATAAATCAAATCAGCACGGTCATCACGAATAATTGGTTTATTCGTCGGAATTTCAATAACGCGCATGTTGTAAATATCGCGGAATTCTTCTTCCTCGGTTTTGGCAGTACCGGTCATACCAGATAATTTCTTGTACATACGGAAATAGTTCTGGAATGTGATAGTCGCCATTGTTTGAGATTCGTTTTGAATAGTAACGCCTTCTTTAGCTTCTAGTGCTTGGTGTAAACCTTCGCTGAAACGGCGACCTTTCATAATACGACCAGTAAATTGGTCAACAATTAGCACTTCATCATCTTGGACAACATAGTCTACATCGAGATGCATCGTATAGTTCGCCTTTAGCGCTTGTGCAATATGGTGTAGCAATGTCGCATTTTCTAAATCAAATAAGTTCTCGACATCGAAATACTTCTCACCTTTTGTCATACCCTCTTCTGTCATATTTACTGATTTCGTCTTGATATCCACTGTATAATCTTTCTCTACAGTCAAAGTCTCTACAAATGAATTTGCACGAACATACAGAATCGTGGATTTCTCAGCTTGTCCAGAAATAATTAATGGTGTCCTAGCTTCATCGACCAAGATGGAATCGACTTCATCAATAACCGCAAAAGAAAGAGGGCGCTGCACCATTTGTTCTTTGTAAACTACCATGTTATCACGTAAATAGTCGAAACCTAATTCGTTATTCGTACTATATGTGATATCAGCAGCATATGCTTCTCGTTTCTCTTCACTGGAAAGAGCATTTAGATTTAGTCCAACTGATAAGCCCAGGAAATTATATAGAATACCCATCTCTTCAGCATCACGTTGCGACAAGTACTCATTGACTGTAACAACATGGACGCCAGTACCAGATAGCGCATTTAAATAAACCGGTAGCGTCGCTGTTAAAGTTTTACCTTCACCAGTTCTCATTTCTGCGATATTACCTTCGTGTAGTACGATACCACCCATTAATTGAACGCGGAACGGGAACATGCCTAATGCACGCTTAGCTCCTTCACGTGCTACGGCAAAAGCCTCTACCAAAAGTGAATCCAGTGTCTCACCATTTTGGAAACGCTCCTTGAATTCTTCTGTTTTTGCACGTAACGCATCATCAGAAAGCTTCGCTGTTTCATCAGCCAACGCCTCAATCTGATCTGCTTTCTTTTCTAGATATTTAACGTCTTTTTTACCAGATTCAAATATCTTTTTCAATAAACCTGCCATGATCTTATTCTCCTCTACTGTTTCTATACTTTCCCTGAAGTTGAAAATCGTCGCGCTCTCTTCCCATTTTCTGACGCAACTGCCCTATACAGGCACACTAGACAATTCTATCATCTTTCACCCTTGTTTTACAACCTGTTTTCCTGTGAACATTTCGACGCATTTCCATTCAGCACTACAGAAAAGCCGATAAAATATAATAATCCCTATTAAAAAAATATATGTTTCCGAGCCTTTTAGTCATTCACTTGTAAAAAAAACCAAATTACCTATTGACAACAAAAACCGAGATCCCCTTGTTGTTGGATCCCGGCTTTTAGAGGAAATTCTAAGTTAATTTGTCTCAATCAAACCGTATTTACCATCTTTTCGACGATACACAATATTCGTACCATCAGACTCCGCATCTGTATATACAAAGAAACTGTGCCCTAATAAATTCATTTGAAGTACAGCTTCTTCACTATCCATCGGTTTCAATGAAAACTCTTTCGTACGAACAATTTCTAGGTCACTATCGTTTTCAAAATCCTCTACATCAGGATTGCTATTAATATCTGCAAAAGCAAAGTAATCTTGCTCAGCACCTTTATCACGGAATTTACGATTCACTTTTGTTTTGTGTTTACGAATCTGTCTTTCTAGCTTATCTACAATCAAATCAATGCTTGCATATAAATCCCCGCTAGTCTCTTCAGCGCGTAGTACTAAGTTAGGGAGAGGAATGGTAACTTCAACTTTTGCGTTCTTATCAGAATACACTTTAAGATTTACATGAACATTGGCATCAGGTGCCTCACTGAAATAACGTTCTAATTTATCGATTTTCTTCTCAACATAATCTCTAATTGGCTCCGTTACTTCAATGTTTTCGCCACGAATGTTGTACTTTAGCATAGCAATTCCTCCTTTGAAATAAAACAAATCATACTCTACAAGAAGTGAATGACTTCTTATATACAGTCTACGTTATAATGTAGCTTTTTGCAAACATTTGCAAAGAGTATAGCTACATTATTCTTCGCCTCTAATCGTAGTCTGTTATATGATGCTACTCTATTGATTCCACAAATATTCAGATGCAAACCTAAAATGATTGAAAATTTAGGCTATCTAAAAATCGTGATGGAGGAAACGCTCTTTGCACCTGATTCTATAAGGGCTTCCGCGGCTAAGTGTAAAGTAGCTCCCGTAGTGTAAATATCATCTATTAGGAGGACTTCTTTCGATGCAACAGTATCTTGCTCCTCCACAAAGAAGTACTGTTCTTGGTCTATCCGCTCTCTACGAGTCTTCTTGGATTGCTTCTCCGTGTGTTCCCTTTTTAATTGTGTAGTAAATGGAATATTCGCTAGTTTAAGCAAACCTTCTGTTTGATTAAATCCTCTTTCAGTTCTGCGTTCTTCACTTATAGGGAGAGGGATAGTCACCTCTCTTGTTGCACAAGACCAACGTTTGATTAACTCTTTCGAAAATACAGCAGCTATCGCATAATCTCCACGATATTTATAAAGCGCCATCAAGTCCTTAGCAAAATTATTATAGGCAAAACAAGCAACATTTTCAGCTAAATAATTTGCTCCGCTCTTTACCCACTTCTCACAGTCCGAGCACAGTCCATCCCCTATTTCTTGAGGCCTTCCGCATTTCCTACATACATCTTCTCCTATCACTTCCAGCTTACGTCTACAAGAAGCGCATATATTTTGTTGCTGTGATTTAGCAAATAAACTTCGCCATGAAATACTGGTATTCAGCTGATTCCCGCATATTAAGCAATAATTACTCATCTAATAATTTTTGACGCCTCCCTAGTTGGTTCATCAGTTTTATTTGTGATATAGCTAATGCCATACTCTTAGATACACCAAAATGAAAAAACTTCACATCTCCTGTCGGAAAATCAAATTTTCGACCTGCACGACCAGCTATTTGAACTAAAGCTGATTCGGTGAAAATTCGCCCTTCACTACCAAATACACCAACTTGTACGTTTGTAAAAGTTACGCCTCGTTCTAAAATTGTAGTAGTGCAAAGTAGTTTGATTGTGCCATCACGCATTTGTTGTACTTTCTCTTTTCGTTCTGAATCCGCAGAATGGACTGTCAGTAAAGGACCGAATCCCAGCTTTTCTAGGATAGGCGCAACTTGATGCATGACCTTGATTTCAGGGAAGAATAACAACACTGGGCATCCTTCATCTAACTTTGCCCGAACCCAAGTTAGAATAATTGGTGATATCTTTTGCTTTTCGAGCGAACGTTTCCAATCCCCGATCCAGACTCTTTCTGGCACTGGTAGTGGTTGCCGATGGTATCTAGCAGGGACTTTAATATAGTTTCGTTTACCATTTTTGCATTCCAACTGCCATTTACGTTCTGGAGTTGCGGTTATGAAAATAGAGCATCCGCTGTCCAGCAAGGCTTTACGAACCGCATATTCTAAAAAAGGATCTTTCGCATAAGGAAAAGCATCTACTTCGTCAATAAAAATGACATCAAATGCCTGATAAAAACGAATAAGTTGGTGTGTTGTTGCGACGACAAAACGTTCTCCACCATAGACATCATCGGAATCACCATATAGGCAAACAAGTTCAATGTTAGGAAATACTTCTTGCAGTCGTGGATATAGTTCCAGACAAACATCCACTCGAGGGGAAGCGACACAAACTCGCCCTCCATTTGTTATAACCTCATCCATCCCTCGAAACATCATTTCTGTCTTTCCTGACCCAGCAACGGCCCAAAGCAACAATGATTCTCTATTGATTACTGCTTTTAAAACAGCATCTGATGCACCTTGTTGTCCAGGGGAAAGCTGACCTTTCCATGCTAAACATCGATTTTGGTACGGAGCTATTAAAGGTTGGCTTGGTTCGAAATAAAGATACTGGCATTCTGTCATTTTCCCCATAATAATACAGTTGCGACAATACAAGCATTCTTCTTGGTTACAGTAACTACAAGGTGAGCGGAAAAATAGTTTCTCTTTATTATTACCACACCTGAAACATGATTTTTTAGAACCCGCCACTTGTATTGCTTTAACTTGTTGCATTCCTTCTGTACTCGTGATTTCGTTAGCTAAGTATAGTCTTCCTTCTGTTCTGCTACACACTGTAATCACCTCGTACACTAGTTATACACGAAATAAATATTTTTGGCGAACTGCTAATTTTCTATTTCTCTTCCATTTTCTGTTTCAAAATAATGTTTTAAAAGAAATCAGCTGTTTTTTGTCCATATTTCAAACATTATGCAGCGTTTTTGAACTTTTTTAGGTATTTTGACTTTTTTATTTTTTTGAAGTACACTAAAAGCCTCCTAAACGTGTTAGAAGGCTTTCAATTTTTATTTAATTGTCCAGACAAGAGCTAATGCGCCCTCGCCTAAGTGCGTTGCAATGACTGGTCCAAAATAACTGATTTTGAAGCTCACGGTAGGATATTGTTTCTGTAGCTCGTTTTTCCAGGCTTCTGCTTTTTCGTAGCAATTACCTTGAACAATGTAGGCCTGTTGTGCTGTTTTATTAGCTACTGCGTCACCTAATAAAGCTTCGATTCTTCGTAATGATTTTTTCTGCGTACGGATTTTTTCAAAAAGAACGATTTTCGTGTCTTCAAAATGAAGAATCGGTTTAATTTGCAGTAAGCTTCCGATAATCGCTTGAGCATTGGAAAGCCTTCCACCTCTAGCTAAGTGATTCAAGTCGTCTACAATAAAGTAGGCATCTAGCGCTTGCTTCATCGCGTCTAAGCTGGACAGTATTGCAACTGACGTTTCTCCTTCTTTCGCTAGATGTGCAGCTTTTTCAACCATCATTCCCATTGCCATACAAGCGATTTCTGAGTCATATGCAATGACATTAACACCTGGAACTAATTCCCTGGCAGATATTGCATTTTGATAAGTTCCACTTATTCCACTGCTTAGGTGTATACTAATAATCGTATCAAAACCTTTATCGCGTAAGTTCTCGTACAAAGAAACAAACTCGCCTGGAGCTGGTTGCGATGTTGTCGGGAAGGCTTTCGCATTCTTCACCAAATCGTAAAAAGAATGTTCTTCAATGTCCTTGTCTTCTAGGTAGGACTTTCCATCAATCGTGACAGAAAGAGACACACTATAAATTTCAAGCTCTTCTGTCGCTGCTTGGGGTAGATAAGCAGTGCTGTCTGTCACAATGGCAATTTTTTCCCCCATAATGTCACCTCAATTTGATACTATCTAATAAACACCCAGCCGTTTTTGATTGCAGTAACAACAGCTTGTGTTCGGTCGTTTACTTTCATTTTTTGCAAGATGCTACTCACATGGTTTTTAACTGTTTTTTCACTGATAAATAACGTTTCACCAATGCCACGGTTACTCTTTCCATCTGTTAATAATTGCAGTACTTCACATTCTCTATGTGTGAGAATATGTAGTGGCATTTTCACTTCGGGCTGTTGATAGCCATAGGTGCCCTGCGCATTGTTAGTACTGGCCAAATGGCGATATTCGCGTACTAATTTAATAGCAGCTTTCGGATGAATATAAGCACCGCCATCTTCTACAGTCTTGATTGCATCCACAAGGTCTTTAGCATCCATTTCTTTCAGCAGGTAGCCGACTGCACCTGCGCGCAAGGCTTCTGTCACAAATTCATCTGTATCATGGATTGTCAGAACTACTACTTTGATGCTTGGAAACTGTCGTACTAACATTTCTGTAGCATCCAATCCATTTACTGTTGGCATGTTTATATCCATTAACACGATATCAGGTCGATATTCGCGTACTTTCGCAACAATATTTTTTCCATTCTCAGCTTCTGCAACCACTTCAAATGAGTCCTCTAGCTCTAGTATGCGTTTTATACCTTCACGAAATAATTGATGGTCGTCTACAATCATTATTTTTACAGTCATAATGAGAAATCCTCCTTCAAATTGATATTTCCATATTCGTTCCCATTTTATCCCCTTATCAGTCCTAAAGCCTGATTTAAATAAGTCGCTGATTATATTTCTATAGCTTATCTTTCTATCATTTCATGCTTTTCTAGAAGCCATTGTTATTCGTTGCCAAACTACTTTTTCTGAACACGCTAGATAGACATTTGAATTTCTACAAAAATGCCTATATGAACAGAAGTTTATCTATCAAAAGTAACAATGGATTTTATTATACCATGAATTTGCTACCACTTCATCTTTCAAATATCCACCAAACACATTTTATAACTATACATGTCCTCATTTTTCCGTTAAAATGTGAAATAGAGTAATTAAATTAGCCACTGGGGGATTATATGATGGAGAATTATTTGACGATTAAAGCAACTGGTCAACATGAAATCATCATTGAAAAATCTAGATTTATTTGCTCTGTAACCAGGGCCGAAGATGAAAAAATGGCGCTGGACTTCATTCAAAGCATAAAGAAAGCACATTGGAACGCAAGCCACAATTGTTCAGCATATATTATTGGTGAACGCGATCAATTTCAGAAAGCAAACGATGATGGAGAGCCTAGTGGAACGGCCGGTGTCCCTATGCTAGAAGTCTTGAAGAAAAAACAGTTGAAAAATGTTGCAGTTGTGGTTACTAGATATTTTGGTGGTATTAAGTTGGGTGCTGGAGGGCTGGTTCGTGCATACGGAAATTCGGTTAGTGAAACTTGCAATGTCGTCGGTATCGTCGAACGTTCACTTGCCACTATTATATCTTGCACACTTGATTATTCTGCTCATGCAAAATTCGAGCATGCTTTAGAACAACACGATTATCAAATAGCTAATATGACATTTACAGATAAAGTTACCATAGATGTGTACGTGGACAGACCCAATGTTTTTAATTTTCACGAATGGGCTGTTAACCTAACGAATGGTCAAATTAAAATGCAAGAATCTGGCGAAAAATATCGTGAAAAGGATGTTATTTAAATGTTAGTAGAAGTACTGAGAACTCTTCCTAGTGAGTTTATGAGCGATAATTGGCGTATTCGGCACATGACTTTAAGGGATGCAGAACAGCTTTTCGAAATATGGTCAGATATGCAAGTTACAGAATATATGAATATCGAAACATTTGATACTCTAACCCAAGCGAAAGAAATTATTGATGCTATTAATCAGACAGAGACAGCTTGCCGCTATGTCATAGAAAGCATTGTATCGCAAGAACTCATTGGATCTTTTGGTATAAATGAACTTTATTTAGGGACAATGACTGCTGAAATTGGCTATGAATTGAAGCGTGCCTATTGGAGAAAAGGGATTATGTCTACCATTCTTAGTACTTTTATCCATGTGATAAACAGTACGACACCTATCAAAATATTAACAGCAAAAGTTGCTCAAAAGAACATTCCATCTAGCAACCTGCTTATAAAACTAGGTTTTCAATTTGATGAACTGGTCTCCGAATTTGACATGAAAAGTAAAAATCTTGAAAAAGTTAGGCAATACAAACTTGTTTTAGAATGATTTACCAGCTATTACATACGACTTATTTTATGATCTTCCTGATAATAATGATGTTCATTTAGAAGCGACTTATGTATAATAGAAAAAAGTGCTGATGTTTACAGTATCATTTATTGTATCTTTAAAACGGGCGTAATTTCGCTGTAACAAATACGTTCTTTTAATGTGGTACAATGACAACTATCTGATAAACAGATACTTACTTCGGGGTAATAACGGAACTCTTAGAATTTAATTTATAAGGAGCAAACAATTCATGCCTATAAACAAAAGCCCTGCACCAAGAAGCGCAAAATATAAACGACGTCGCTTGGTACTTTTTCTAGTTTTAATCCCCTTGATGCTAATTGTACTTGCTGGTGCTGGATACGCCACATTTTTATTCAGTTCCGCTAAACTTGCAGTAGATAACTCTTACGATAACGTTCGTAGCGGGGAAGCTTCCTCCTTACGAGATAAAGATGTGGATCCTATAAAAGATAGCTTTTCTTTTTTGATTATTGGTGTTGATGACAGCGCTAAACGCCAAGCTGATAATGATGGCAATCCTAGGAGTGATGCTCTTATTTTAGCGACACTCAATGTGGAAGATAATAAATTAGAAATGACAAGCATCCCTCGTGATTCTTACGTCCATATTCAAAGCGATGACAATACAACAAATAGATATACAAAAATAAACGCGGCTCATGCTTTTGGCGGGCCTGAATTAACAATGAAAACAGTGGAAGACTTATTCAAAGTACCTGTCGATTACTACATTCGCTTTAACTTTGATGCTTTTCTAGAAATCGTGGATGCCCTGAATGGTGTGGATGTTGATGTACCAGTTGATTTCACAGAGCAAGATTCTAATGACAAAGCTGGTGCCATAACATTGAAGAAGGGGAAGCAAACGTTAAATGGCGAACAAGCACTTGCACTTTCTAGAACGCGCCACATTGATAACGATATCGAACGCGGTAAAAGACAACAACTTGTCATGAAAGCTATTATTGACAAGGCAACTTCTATCGGTTCTATCAACAAGTATTCCGATGTAATCAAAGCTGTTGGCGATAATATGAAAACAAACATGACTTTCTCACAAATGCTTTCAATCGCCAAGTACGGTATGACAAACGACATTGACATGAAATCGTTAGCTTTAAAAGGGGAAGATGCCCCACAAGATGGTGTCTATTACTACCAACTAGATGAGAATTCTGTAGAAAGTGTTGCTAATGAGTTTGCTAGTCAATTAAAAGGCGTCAATAAGCCTTTCCCAAACGCAATGCCGTATAGCGAAGAAAATACTAGTCAATAAAATAGCAAAAAGCGCTAAACCAGTGATTTCACTCATTGATTTAGCGCCTTTTTGATTATCGTTTTCTTCGTACTTTTGACAAGATGTTCAGAATAGGACGGTAATTTTCGCCTATAAGACCTATAAATTCCACGATTATCTCAATGCAAAATGCGAGTAGCAACAGTAAGATAACGGCTCCCCATGTTGTTGAGAAGGAAAATACAAAACCCGTGATTGAAAAAAGAATTGCCATGCAGTAAATAAGTAGTACGGTTTGCCGTTCAGAGAAGCCAAGTGCCAGTAATCGGTGATGAATATGTGATCTATCTGCCATCGAAATTGGCGTTCTAGCCTTCAATCTCCTAATAATCGCAAAAAACGTATCGGAAAGTGGCACACCTAAAATGATTAACGGAACTAGTATCGAGATAAATGTTACGTTTTTAAAGCCCATCAATGATAAAACTGCTATCATATAGCCTAAAAATAATGATCCTGTGTCCCCCATAAATATCGTAGCTGGCGGAAAATTGTAAACTAGGAACGCAAAAATACACGCGATTAGCATAAATGCCACCGGTGCCACGAAAACATCTTGTAGTAATAGCGCCATTCCCGCAATCGTTAGCAAAGCAATAATCGCTACCCCCCCTGCAAGACCATCCAAACCATCAATAAGATTTAGCGCATTAACAATAGCAACAATCCAAATAATTGTAATCGGAATTGCCCAACCGCCAAAGTACAATGGACCCACGAACGGAATATTGATGAATTCAATCGTAATTTGCCCCCATAGCACCACACACAATGCCGCAACGATTTGACCAACAAGCTTCCAGCGAGGCGATAATTCGATAATATCATCAATGAATCCAGTCATAACAATAATCAGCGCACCTATGTATACTGGTAAAAATTCCGCTTTATCGACAGCTAGCAAAATCATCCCTACTGTAAAAGAAAGAAAAATAGCAAGCCCGCCTAGCGTTGGGGTGATTTTTTTGTGAGTATGCCTTTCCCGTGGCTCGTCCACAGCATTTATAAAAAAAGCAAATTTGCGAACTAACGGAATAAGTAAAATCCCGATTAGAAAACAAATAATCATAATCCATATTTGCAACTTAATTTCAGCTCCATCCTTCAGTCTAACACAATGACTTCTCGTTTCGTGCAGTAGCCCTCCAAGACTGGCTGATCTACCGTAACACCTATTCCTATATTAGCAGGCGTTGCTATTTTTCCATTATCAATTATAATTTCATTTTGAATAATATCTTGATGAAAGTAACGATTCGATGCAGATATATCCCCAGGAAATGTAAACTCCGCACGCGACGCCAAGGCGATATTATGAGCTCGGCCAATACCAGCCTCATACATCCCGCCACACCATACCAGAATATTGTTTTCAGCACAGAATTCTGCAATTTTTATTGCTTCAGCTAAACCACCGACTCTCGCTATTTTCAGATTAATTGCCTTTGCACTTTTTAGCTCGAAAGCTTGTTTGGCATCTTCTAAAGAACGAATATTTTCATCCAAACATATTGGTGTAGCAATTTGTCGTTGAAGCCATGCATGATTTACAAAATCTGTCGGGCCAAAAGGCTGTTCTATCATTGCCAAATCATACTTATCGAGTTGCTTTAGCGTTTCAATATCTGCTCTTGTATACGCAGAATTAGCATCTACCATTAAGTTCAGCTTCGGAAAAGCTGCTCTGACTTGCTTCACCCATTCAACATCGAATCCTGGTTTTATCTTCAGTTTCACACGTGAGTAGCCTTCTGAAACATATTTCCGAACGATACTAACTAAAATTGTCGGGCTTTCTTGAATACCGATACTAACACCTACGTCAATATTGCTGATAGAGCCCCCTACAAACGTTGCTAGCGGTTGATTAGCTACTTGAGCAAACATATCCCAAACAGCTGTTTCAACTGCCGCTTTGGCCATCTCATTTCCTCGAAAAACCTTGAACAATGTATTCACTTGATTCGGATTTTGTAAATCTACGCCTTTTAACAAAGGTAATAAATAATCTTTAATGATTAAGCCAGCCGTTTCTGTCGTTTCTTCTGTATACCAAGGGAACTCAAACGCATCTAACTCTCCGTAGCCCTCTATACCGTCTTCTGAGGCAAGTTTCACGATGCATAAGTGTTTTATATCCATTTCGCCGTAACTAGTCTTAAACGGAGCTAAAAGCGGCATTTTCAAGTGGAATATTTTCGCCCTCTTAATCAGCATAAATATGAATCACCCTTGCTTTCTTTGTCGTTGTATAGCTACCATGAATCGAGGAATTGCCATTGCCCTCCTCCATCTACTTGGCTGTGATAGAATTCGGTACAGCCATTCTAAATTGAGCTTAACCCAAATCTCTGGTGCTCTTTTCGTGCACCCTGAAAAGACGTCAAAACTTCCACCAACGCCTATAAAAATTCCCTTTTTAAAAATTTTCTAAATTAGCTGCGATCCATTTCTCTTGTTTAGGAAAACCTAGCGCTAGAAAAACAAAATCCGCCTCACTCGCAGTAATTTCCGATGCAATTAGGGCTGAATCCTCCGCAGAAAAGTACCCATCACGTGCACCAACAACTTCAATATTTTGATAATTCAACTGAACTTGCTCAACCACTTTTTCTATGACATTTGGCTTTGCACCAAGAAAGTATACTCGCATTTTCATTTCATTTGCCCTTTTTAAAAGCCCTAACATGGTATCATAACCAGTTACTCGACCTTGCAACGGCTTCCCAATACTGCTCGCTGCTTTCACAACACCGATACCATCTGCGACAATATAGTCCGCATTTAGAACTGCTTGGTTAAAAGCAATATCTTGTTGTGCATGCATTACAATTTCCGGATTAGCGGTCACAACAAATCTACGTTCATTGTTCGCTGCTGCCCCCATCAACTCTTCTATAAAAGCATTTTGAGAAACATTATAAAACGGAATACCTAAAATCTCTACAGTCTGCTCCATATGCTCACTCCTATATTTCTCCTAGTTATTAGTTTATCATAAATATTCAATTCTTCCTATGTTAAAATTAGATAATATTATATGATTTATGTAGGAAAACATAAAAAATCGTGGCTAATTGGAATTAGCCACGACTCTATAAGACTATTTTTAGTTAAGTATTTGTACTTTAACTGTTTTAACGCCCCAATTATAGCATGCTTGTACTGTAGTCATGTGCACATCAATTTTGTTTCCCTTGATAGCACCGCCAGTATCAGCAGCAATAGCTTCACCATATCCTTCAACATAGACTTTCGTGCCTAGTGGGATAACAGATGGGTCAACAGCAATTACTCGTGGGTTGTCATTCAAATCAATACCTGAAGCTGTTATATGTCCCATGCCTGGTTCCGCCTTACTATACGCAGTAGCTGTTACTGTGATTTCTTTAGCAACGCTTTTTGATGAGCTTTTGCTAGAGCTTTGAGCTTGGCTACTTTGTTGGCTACTACTTGATTTTTGTTGAGTCTGTTGTTCTTTAGTTGGTTGTTTCTCTTGGACACTTGAATTAGAAGGTGTACTTGCTTGTACTTCTTGTTTTGGTGCTACAGCTTCTTGAGAGTCACCAATAATCTTCAAGGTATCTCCTGCAATAATTAAGTCAGATGACAACTCGTTCCATTTCTTCAATTCAGCTACTGTAACACTGTGTTCCAAAGCGATTTTGCTAAGGGTATCTCCTGATACGATTGTATAGACCTTTGCTGTAGTAGTTGCTTCTGGTGCAACAGTGCCTACTTCTAATTTTTGATCCGGGAAAATTAGATTCGACGTTAATTTGTTAGCCACTTTTATTTGATTTATAGAGACATTATTTTCATTAGAAATTTTCCAAAGGGAATCCCCTGGCTTAACCGTATATTCTGCGGCACTTGCTTGCGTCGATCCAACTCCACCAGCTAGAACCAGCCCAGCTGCGATAGTTACTACTGTTTTTTTCATGTAACAATTACCTCCTTGATAACTTCGAGAACAATCGTATCACATGCATAATGGATTTTGGTTACTAAACTATTAAAGCTACGTGACATGAAACCATAATCGCTATCTTTATACGTAACATTTGTTAATCAACTATATTGATATAATTTTCTGTTTTATATACTAAACTGATTTTAGATATTAGGAATGACTATACAGCTTACTATATCAGTGTTCTTTATTCAAAGTACATTTACAATTGTAGTTCACAAAAATAATATTTTTATATCAAGATAATTTTAAATACCCTATGTTTTATTTCAAAAAAAACTAAGAATTTACTCAGATTTTTTTTTTTAATAATAGGGTTTGCGCTTTGTTCAGCTTGAAATATGACAAGAGATTACAAATATTATCACTATCTCAAATCTCTAATTCTCGTTCTTCCCCTGTTTCAACTTCCTTACTTTCCCTTTTTTTATTCAAAAAGCGTATCTTATCCACTAAGACTTCCGTTACATAAATTTTTTTCTCCTCTCTATTCGTATAACTTCGAGTCTGTAACTCACCAATAATTCCTACTAACGTCCCTTTTTGACAATACTCTACTGTATTCTCTGCTTGCCTTCCCCAAATAACGCATGGTATAAAATCGGCCGCATAATCAACTCTTCTGCCCTTTCCAAAACGATTTAAAGCTAAGGTTACATTGACAACAGCCTTATCATCCGACGTAAATCTTATTTCAGGGTCTTCAGTCAGCCTTCCTACAATTGTCACCTGGTTAATCATTTGTGCATCCACTCCTATTTTCAAGTTGAATACAGCATAGTACTTCTCTTATCTTTTGTAAAATCGCTAAAAAATTTTTTCATGCGTTTAATAGTCTTAAAAAACATATTTTTCCTAATAGAAAACGATATTATGTACCAAATACACCTTCTTAAAATTAAATTTTCACCTTTTAGAAATTTTTTTTATTCGCTTTATTTTTGAATTTAAGTGTGTTACTCTCGAACTCTAAATCCAAATCAAAATAAAATAAGTCACGAACGAATCGCAACTTATTCTTTAATTATTTTTTCACATCAGTTAAGGCAAACATTATTTCTGCTTCACAAACAATATCTCCATCGACAGTGGCCTTTACTTTAGCCTTCGCTATAGAGCCTCTGAGCCTAAGTATCTCAGCTTCGAGACGTAATTGATCACCAGGTATAACTTGTCTTTTAAATCTACAATTATCAATTCCAGCGAATAAACCTAACTTCCCTTCATTTCCTTCTGCTTGCATCATTGCGATACCACTAGTTTGAGCTAGTGCTTCTACAATTAATACACCAGGCATAACTGGGTACTCTGGAAAGTGTCCGTTGAAAAACTCTTCGTTCGCAGTTACATTTTTTTATTGCGATTACTTTTTTATCTTCTAGTTCAATAACCCTGTCTACTAAAAGAAACGGGTACCTATGTGGTAATATTTTTTTTTATCTCACTTATATCTAACATACTAAACCTCCGTACAGTTATTAACTAAATCAATGGATTAACGCCAGCTTTTCTTAGTTCTTGTATTCTCTAATAGAATCCCAGTACCTATAGCCACAGCATCTAATGGATTTTCAGCTAGAAGAACTGGTACTTTAAGTTCCTCAGCCAATAATTCGTCCAAACCATGCAGAAGTGCACCGCCACCAGTAATTATAATACCTCGATCAATGATATCCGCCGATAGTTCTGGTGGAGTCTGCTCTAGTACTTGTTTTGCTGCCTGAACAATAATATTAACAGATTCCCTTAGTGCCAATTCAATTTCATCACTCGTTACGGTGACTGTCTTAGGTAATCCAGTTACTAAATCTCTACCACGAATATCCATAGATTCTTGTCTTGCTCCCGGAGACGCTGTAGCTACACTGATTTTCAGTTCTTCAGATGTTCGTTCACCAATTAAAAGGTTATAAGTTCTCTTAATGTAGTGTAGAATGTCGCCATCTAACTGATTACCTGCAAGTTTCACAGATTTACTTGTTACGATATCACCCATTGAGAGTACCGCAATATCAGTCGTTCCTCCACCAATATCAATAACCATATTACCACTTGGCTGAAAAATATCCATGCCTGCACCAATCGCAGCTACTTTAGGCTCTTCCTCCATAAAAACTTGTTTGCCGCCACTTCTTTCAGCTGCTTCTCGAATTGCTTTTTGCTCAACTGAAGTAATGTTTGTTGGACAACAAATTAATATTCTTGGTTTAGAGAACAAGCTTTTCAAATCAAGCTTCTGTAAGAAAAAACGTAACATTTCTTGAACAATATCAAAGTCGGCTATTACACCGTCTTTCATTGGTTTAATCGCCGTAATATTACCCGGAGTTCTTCCTACCATATTTCTGGCTTCAGTTCCTACCGCTAATACTTCATTTGTCACATTGTTAATTGCTACGACTGATGGCTCGTTTAGTACAATCCCTTTTCCTTTTACATGAATTAGAACGTTTGCTGTTCCTAAATCAATCCCCACATCTTTTGCCATAGTTTATAATGACCCCTTTCTGAGTTGTTTCGTATGTAATACTTCGTACTATCTCATTTGCATTATAGCATATTTCTTATAACTTATATATATTTTCATTAAAGTTCATAGTTCAGAAAAGAACTAGGCCTGCATGACCTAGTCCTTTAATTATTAAATAGTATCTGCTTTTAATTTTTTTAGTGTCACTTGTACGTTCAATATCTGCACCTAATGCTTGAAGCTTTTTATGAAAATCATAGTAACCACGATCTAAATACTTAAGTTCAGTTACTTGTGTATAACCTTCGGCCACAAGACCGGCTAAAATTAATGCTGCTGCTGCACGTAAATCTGTCGCTGCAACTTCAGCACCTTGAAGCTTTGCAGGACCAGATATTATAACAGAATGACCTTCGATTTTCATGTCAGCATTCATACGGCGCATTTCTTCTACATGCATGAAACGATTTTCAAATACTGTTTCTGTCATTACGCTTGTGCCTTCGCTTAACATTTGAATAACCATCATTTGTGATTGCATATCCGTGGGAAAACCAGGGTGTGGCAATGTTTTAACATCTACTGCGCGTAAATGTTTTGGCCCGATAACTCTTACACCGTTTTCTTCTTCTACAATTGTAACTCCCATTTCTTCAAGCTTAGCAATAAGCGAGCTAATATGTTCTGGCACCATATCTTCAATAAGTACATTACCACCCGTAATAGCAGCGGCAATCATGAATGTTCCTGCTTCGATACGATCAGGGATGATAGAATGATCCGTTGCCGTCAATTCCTTAACGCCTTCGATACGAATAACTTCTGTTCCTGCACCAATAACACGTGCACCCATTTGATTAAGGAAGTTGGCCAAATCAACAATTTCTGGCTCACGAGCAACGTTTTCGATTACTGTAGTGCCGTCCGCTAATGTAGCTGCCATCATAATATTTTGTGTAGCGCCTACACTCGGAAAATCTAAGTATATTTTAGCACCAGATAATTTGTCTGCAGTTGCTTCTATATAGCCATTTTCAATTTTCACATTGGCGCCCATTGCTTCAAAGCCTTTTAGATGAAGATCAACTGGGCGAGATCCGATTGCACAACCTCCTGGAAGAGCAACTTTTGCCGAACCAGTACGTGCTAATAGAGGCCCCATTACAACAATTGATGCACGCATTTTGCGAACATACTCAAATGGAGTATCAGAAAGAATATCACCTGTAGCATCCACAGTTACTGTATTTTCTTCAAATGAAACGTCAGCTTTCAAATATTTTAGTACTTCATTAATTGTGTAGACATCCGATAAACGTGGAACATTTCTTAGTGTACTTGTTCCTTTACTTGCCAATAATGTAGCGGCGATAACAGGTAGAACAGCATTTTTTGCCCCTTCAACTTTCACTGTTCCTTGTAACTGTTTTCCTCCACGGACTATAATTTTTTCCAAAACGAACCCCTCCGCGTATTAATTACTCTATTCATGAACTGGTATATATCACTTAAAATTAATATTGAAATGAAATTATGCGAATTTAAGCGCACTATGACATTCTAACATTAATGACTGCCTAATTTCAACACTAATTTTAAGAGAGGTATACCAATTATAACCTCTTATAATGTTAAAAATTAGTTGCTAAAAAGATTTCCGAGTTGTTTAGCTGAGATAAAATAGTCTAAAAAGAAATTACTTATGGTAACTCCTAAAGCTACAGCGATAATTAAATATAAGACTCGTGCTTGAATAATATGATTTCGGCGTATTAATTTCTCGAAGTTAAGTGCCTGTAAGGCCCAAAATGTAATGACGATAAAAAGGAGATGTGAAATCATTACGATAATTGCTTGTTGCCCAATAACTGTATACATCTGTGGCCTCCATTATTTTTTACCAACCTATCTTATTTTAACAGGAATGTTACAGAATAACAATTTTATATGCTTTATATTGTGTTTTTTTACAAAATGTAATAAACAAGTTTGGAGCTAGACTCCTTGTACGAGTAAATAGCCCCAAAACTTGCGAAAAATTATTTTTTATTATAGGCGTGAATACGATTGATTGCTTTTTGAAGTGCGACTTCTGCTTTTAGTTCATCTACTTTTTTGTCTTTCGCATCTTTCAATGCATCTTCTGCTCGTTGTTTAGCTGCTTCAGCACGAACAATGTCGATTTCTTCTTCACGTTCTGCAGTATCAGCCAAAATATTCACTTCTTCACCATTTACTTCCATAAAGCCGCCATTTACTGCAACCCATTCTTCTGTGCCATCGTGCTTTAAGCGGACGACATCAATTTTTAGAGGGGCTACTAAAGGAACGTGACCAGGCAGAATACCTAGTTCGCCAGCTTTTGTTCTTGCGATGACCATATTTGCTTCACCGCTGAAAACAGGACCATCTGGAGTAACAATACTTACATTTAAAATGCCCATGTATATCTCCTCCTGTTTTTATTAAACTTCGACACCCATGCCTTTGGCTTTTTCGATAACTTCCTCAATACGTCCAAGTGAACGGAACGCATCCTCTGGAAGGTGATCATATTTACCAGCGAGAATATCTTGGAAACCTCTAACAGTCTCTTTGACTGGGACATACGAGCCTTTTTGACCAGTGAATTGTTCTGCCACATGGAAGTTTTGACTTAGGAAGAATTGAACACGACGTGCACGTCCAACTGCTTGTTTGTCTTCATCAGATAACTCATCCATCCCTAGAATAGCGATGATATCTTGAAGTTCTTTATAGCGTTGTAATAGTTGTTGTACTTGTGTCGCAACTTCATAATGATCTTCTCCCACGATATCAGGAGCAAGTGCACGAGAAGTGGAGGCAAGTGGATCTACCGCTGGGTAAATACCTTGTTCGGTTAATTTACGCTCCAAGTTAGTTGTTGCATCTAAATGGGCGAAAGTTGTTGCTGGGGCTGGATCGGTATAATCATCGGCAGGAACGTAAATGGCCTGAATAGATGTAACAGATCCTACGTTCGTAGATGTGATACGTTCTTGTAATTGACCCATCTCTGTCGCCAATGTCGGTTGATAACCTACAGCAGATGGCATACGTCCTAACAATGCTGATACTTCTGAACCAGCTTGCGTGAAACGGAAAATGTTATCAATGAAAAGCAAAACGTCTTGGTGTTCTACATCACGGAAATATTCGGCAATAGTTAGACCTGTCAAGGCTACACGCATACGCGCACCTGGTGGCTCATTCATTTGGCCAAATACCATAGCTGTTTTTTCAATAACGCCTGAGTCTTTCATTTCAAAGTAAAGGTCATTACCTTCACGAGTACGTTCACCTACACCAGCGAACACGGAAATACCGCCGTGTTCTTGGGCAATGTTATGAATCAACTCTTGGATAAGTACCGTTTTACCTACCCCGGCACCACCGAACAGACCAATTTTACCACCTTTTACGTATGGCGCTAACAAGTCTACAACTTTGATTCCTGTTTCAAGAATTTCAGTTGTTGTCGATAGTTCGTCAAATGTTGGTGCTAAGCGGTGAATCTTATTGCGTTGAACGTCACTTGCGATTGGTTCATCTAAATCAATTGTATTTCCAAGTACGTTGAATACACGTCCTAGAGTCACGTTTCCAACAGGAACAGTGATTGGGCTTTCAGTATCGATTACTGGCATACCTCTTTGAACACCATCAGTAGAGGCCATCGCGATTGTACGAACAACATCGTCACCTAAATGGATTGCTACTTCTAGTGTTAATTCTACACTTTTTTCCTCTTCAGATTGTGCTTTGTACTCAACTTTAAGCGCATTGTAGATTTCTGGTAAGTGGTTATCAAACTGAACGTCTACAACAGGACCCATAACTTGGATTATTCGTCCTTCAGTCATGCGATTTTCCTCCTCACTTGCTCTCCCTTAACTAGGGAACTTTAAACGGCTGGCTTACAACTCTCAAATATTATTCGAGAGCTGCTACACCACCAATAATTTCGGTAATCTCTTGTGTAATCGCAGCTTGGCGAGCACGGTTATATTGTAATGACAAATCATCAATAATATCGGTCGCATTATCAGTCGCGCTTCTCATCGCTGTCATTCGGGCAGCGTGTTCTGCGGCTTTGGCATCCAGAACAGCACCGAAAATCAGACTTTCAACATATTGCGGTAATAATACTTCCAAGATTTCGCCTTCGGATGGTTCGAATTCGTATGTTGTCAAATCATGTTCCACTTCTGTTTCATGGAACTCTGTTAATGGCAATAATTTCTCAGTTCGTAATGTCTGGGAAATTGAATTCACGTGGTGATTGTAGAAGATAAATACTTCGTCAAACACACCATCTTCAAACATTTGGACAGTATTGCGCGCAACATCTTTAATCTCAGCAAAAATCGGATGGTCTGAAATACTTGGTACTTCCAAGACAACATTCATTTGACGAGCTTTAAAGAAGTCTGCACCTGCTCTTCCTAAAGCGATAATGGCATATTCTTCGCTTGAAGTATGCTTTTCTTGAATTTGTTTATATACTTCTTTAATAACGCTACTATTGTAGGCACCAGCTAGACCTTTATGGGAAGTGATAACGATATAGCCCGTTCTATGGACCGCACGTGTCACTAACATTGGATGGTCAGCGCTGTTTCCTGACGCAACATGGGTTACTACATCACGAATTTTCTCCACATATGGTGCAAATGCTCTTGCTTTTTCTTCTGCACGTCCAAGTTTGGATGCAGACACCATTTGCATTGCTTTTGTAATCTGGCTTGTTTTCTTTGTGGACGTGATGCGTTGCTTAATATCTATTAAAGATGCCAAAGATTTTCACCACCTTTGTTTCGTTTGTCAGTCAAAAACTTGATTACGCTTCTGACGGAACAAATGTATTTTTGAACTCTTTAATGGCACTGTCTAGCTCTGCTTCATCTGGTAACTTCTTCGTTGTGCGAATTGTTTCCAGTAATTCTGGACGATTATGGTCAAACCATGTGTTCATTTCGCTTTCGAAACGTAGCACGTCTACCACTGGGACATCGTCAAGGAATGAATGAACTAGTGTATAAAGAATTAGGATTTGTTTTTCAACTTTTAGTGGTTTATGCAAATCTTGTTTTAGAACTTCTACAGTACGTTTACCACGTTCTAATTTTGCACGAGTGGCTGCGTCTAGGTCTGAACCAAATTGTGAGAAGGATTCCAACTCACGATATGAGGCAAGGTCTAAACGAAGTGTACCGGCAACGCTCTTCATCGCTTTAATTTGTGCGGAACCACCAACACGTGATACGGACAAACCTGCGTTGATAGCAGGACGTACGCCTGAGAAGAACAAATCAGATTGCAGGAATATTTGACCATCAGTTATTGAGATAACATTGGTAGGGATATATGCAGAGATATCACCTGCTTGTGTTTCAACGAATGGTAGTGCTGTAATTGAGCCTCCACCTAATGAGTCATTCAGTTTCGCTGCACGTTCTAATAGACGTGAATGCAAGTAGAATACATCCCCTGGATATGCTTCACGACCTGGAGGGCGACGCAGTAGCAAGGAAAGTTCACGATATGCGGCTGCTTGTTTCGACAAATCATCATAGATAATCAAAACGTGTTTGCCGTTATACATGAATTCCTCACCCATCGCAACACCAGCATATGGAGCTAAGTATAGTAGTGGTGCTGGTTGAGACGCAGATGCTGTTACAACGATTGTGTAATCAAGTGCACCATGTTTGCGCAAAGTTTCAACGGCTGTACGAACTGTTGATTCTTTTTGACCGATGGCAACGTAAATACAAATCATGTCTTGGTCTGCTTGGTTTAAGATTGTATCGATAGCCACGGTTGTTTTACCAGTTTGGCGGTCACCAATTATTAACTCACGTTGACCACGACCGATTGGAACTAGGGCATCAATAGCTTTAATCCCTGTTTGCAACGGTTCGTTAACGGATTGACGTTGCATAACGCCTGGCGCTACTGCTTCGACTGGACGTGTACTTGATGATTCAATTGGGCCTAAACCATCGACTGGTTGTCCCAGCGCATTAACTACACGACCGATTAGGCCTTCACCAACTGGAACTTCCATGATTTTTCCTGTACGACGAACTTCATCGCCTTCACGAATTTCAGTATAAGGTCCCAAAATAATGATACCAACATCATTGGTTTCTAAGTTCTGAGCCATACCCATAACACCATTGGAGAACTCTAACAATTCTCCAGCCATTGCGTTATCTAATCCGTGAGCACGTGCGATACCATCACCAATATAGGTAACTGTTCCGACATCGCTAACTTTTAGCTCAGATTGATAATTTTCAATTTGCTGCTTTATAAGAGCGCTGATCTCTTCAGCTTTAATGCTCATCAAATTCACCCCTTGGTTACACCGGAAACTTACAATTTAATTTGTCGTTCCAGGTCTCTTAGTTTTGATTTTAAACTACCGTCATAAATACGGTTGCCAATAACTACCCGCACACCTCCAAGAAGGCTTGGGTCGATATGATTATGAATATTAAGCTCGTTTTTGGACATTTTTGCTGCAAAGGCTTTGGACAACTCGGCTTCTTCAGCTTCGGAAAGCGGAACAACGGAGTAAACTTCTGCATCTGCAATGCCACGGGCGTCTTTCACTTTCTTCAAGTACTGATTGATGATAGTCACTAAATAGTCTTCGCGACCACGGTCAACAAGAAGAAACATGAAATCTTGTAATACTGGTGTTATTCCGCCAAAAACGGTAGCCAGCATTTTGTTTCTTTGCTTCGATAGTAATGGTTGGGTTCTCGATTAGTGAGCGGAAATCGTCACTTTGATCAAGAGATTCCTTCACAATTGCTAGCTCAGCGTCGAACTGATTAATCATTTGTTTATCTTTTGCAACTTCAAAAAGTGCTAGGGCGTAACGATTTGCAACTTCTAAATCTTTGCTCATTTGTCATCGCCTAGCCTTTCGATATACTCTCGTACAAGCGCGGATTGTGCTTCTTCGTCCAAATTCTTCTCAATAACTTTGGATGCGATTAAGACAGACAAGGAACCGACTTGTTCACGAAGCGCTTTGATAGCATCTTCTTTTTCGCGAGTAATGTCGCTTTTGGCTTCTTCTTTAATGCGTTCACTTTCAGCGCGCGCAACTTTGATAATTTCTTCGCGTTCTTTTTCGCCAAGTTGTTTCGCGTTTTCAATCATTGTTTGTGATTCCACACGAGCTTGTTGCAATACTTCTTTTTGCTCAGCTAAAAGGGCTTCTGCTTGTACACGACTTTCTTCTGCCGAGTCGATTTCCGATGCGATATGCTCTTCGCGGGCTTTCATGATATTCATTAATGGCTTCCACGCAAAGATTCGGATTAAGACTAACAAAATACAGAATGATACGACGGTAAAAATAGAATCGCCTGCTGTAAACACGGCTGAACCTAGTGCAATATTAAATCCTAGCACGTTCGATTCACTCCTTTCCATACATTCGCTTTAGTATCGTTTCATGCCTTTACACAAAGGAATGGCGAGTATGTTCCCGCCAAAATTGTCGATTACTTATTCATTACCATGAAGGCGATAACAACAGCGATGATTGGAAGGGCCTCAACCAAACCAACACCAATGAACATGATTGTTTGTAGCATAGAACGTGCTTCTGGTTGACGAGCAACACCTTCAACTGTTTTTGATACGATAAGACCGTTACCAATACCTGCTCCTAGAGCTCCTAAACCTACTGCGATAGCGGCTGCAATTGCACCTAATGACATAATAATATCCTCCTCGAATTATCTTCTAAATTTTTTTGTTTATTACAAGATTATGGGTTTTGTCCCATACGTCTGACTTCTCCTTGATGTGGCGAGTGTTACTTAGTGTTCGTCACTTACTTTGTGAGACATGTAAACCATTGTCAACACAGTGAATAGGTATGCTTGGATAGCTCCAATGAAGATAGAGAACCCTTGCCATACAACTGCTGGAATAATAGCGAATACGCCAACAACTGGGTTGATATGTGCTAATTGCAACGCGATGATGCTTAACAATACTTCCCCTGCAAAAATGTTACCGTATAGACGCAAACCGAGAGTCAATGTGTTTGCGAATTCTTCTACCAGCTTCAGCGGGAATAAAAATTTCATTGGGCTGAAGTAGGTTCCAACAACGTAATGTTTCGTGCCTCTAAGCTTAATCCCGTAATAGTGAGTCAATCCGATAATTAGTACCGCCAGTGTTAGCGTTACAATTGGATCAGCCGTAGGTGAACGCCACCATACTTCGCCGCCAACCGCAATCTGCATTGGCAATCCTAACATATTGGCTACGAAGATAAAGAATATCAACGTAATCCCTAATACGTGGAACCGTCCACCAGTTTTCCAGTCCATATTGCTGTTAATGATTCCTTTAACAAAATCCATTACCCATTCAATAAAGTTCTGTTTGCCTGTTGGGCGCATTTGGAGCTTACGAGTACAAAAGATTGCAATAAACAGTACGATGATACACGTAATTGTAATCATCAGGACATTAGACAAGTTAAATGCTAATTTCCCTAAGTACCATATTGGAAATTCCTCTTCCAATTTGGTTCACCCCTCTCTCTTTTAAGCGTTTTTCTTCCGGTAGATGGAATAGATAACAAAATCTAAGAAAACCACGGAATAAACAATGCCCAAACCAATCACCATACTATAAACGTGAAAAAAATCTGGCACTTGTGTCGCAATGATTGTTGCAAGTAGAACGCTTCCCATTCTTGCAGTTGTTCCCATACCATAGAAAGTCCGCTTTTCAGCAATCGCTTTCGTCATGGCTTGCGTGCGTCGCATTAGAAGCCAGTAGTTAAACCAACCTACAATAATCCCTAGCTTTAGCCCCAAAAAAATATGTACATGTGGGGTTAGCAACCATCCAGCTACGCATATACCAACAAACGCAATGATGTACTTCTGATGACGATGATACATTCCTATCAGTGATTCTAACATTCCGGCAGATGTCCTTTCTTTAATGTTATTGGCCAATTTTGTTTCCCGTCCATAAAACGTGACTAAGATTTTATGACAGAAGCAAGTTTAGACTTTGTGAATTTTTACACATTACCTGTATGCTAACAAAAAGCCGAACACGCTTGTAAGCCTTATCAGCGTGCTAGTTTTTAGCATACAATAGGCAAAAGTAAAAAGTCAATATCTTTTCACAAATTCCGTACCTACTTGCTTACAATTTTACCACACTTCCACTACCGCTTGGAAATAATGCGAATTAATTTTTAACATTTTTTTTGAAAAGTTACATATATCGCGTAGACTTTGACTTTGTCGTACGCATTTCCACACGCCACACCTCCGTAAGTCACTGGAAAAACAAAAAAATCCTTCCTGTTTGCTAAGAAAAGATTCTGGCAGATAACGTGACTGCATAAGCATCTTTTCCAGTGAAAAAGAACGAAAAAAGTACAACACGTATTCTTATTTGAGTATAAAGTTATAATTGCCCGGCACATCTGGGTCAATTCGGTCTACGCCGCAAATTAGGCGTCGGCGGGATTGAGACAGTGCCGTATGACCAGCAATTATCCCCTACGCATTGAATAGAACAGTTACTTTTGAGTTCTTTCGATAATAACATTGTTCATCTTAACACAAACTATTGCAAAGCTCTAGCGAAAACTGAAGCCGTAATATATCTGTAACAATGAGGCGCTTCCATTGGGATTTCTTACTTTTTCACTGTACTAAAAAAACCATAGCTCGCAAAGAAAGGAACTATGGCTTCGACTCTCAAACTGTATAGTCAGACGGACGTTCGGACGTTTTTTTTGAAGTGATATTTAATGGCTTCCAGAATACGCGCAGATGCTTCACCGTCACCATATGGATTGTTGGCATTGGTCATTTTGGCGTAAGATGATTCGTTGTCTAGTAAATCAAATGCTTCTTTCTTCAAGTCTTCTTTGGCTGTGCCGATAAGCTTCAATGTGCCTGCTTCTACACCCTCTGGACGTTCGGTTGTGTCGCGCAGGACTAATACTGGAACACCCATACCTGGCGCTTCTTCTTGTACGCCTCCTGAATCCGTGAATACAAGATAGGATTTCTTCAAAAAATTGTGGAAATCAATGGCATCCAATGGTTCGATTAAATGAACACGCGGATGGCCACCTAGGATAGCTGTTGCTTTTTCGCGGACAGCTGGGTTCATGTGCATTGGATAAACGATTTCAACGTCCTCGCGAGCCTCTGCTATTTCGCGAACGGCTTCAAAAATCCCTTGCATCGGTGCACCCAGATTCTCACGTCTGTGCGCTGTCATCAAGATTAATCGGTGATCACCTAATCCTTCCAAAATCGGATGGCGATAGTCGTCTTGTACAGTTGTTTTCAATGCATCAATCGCCGTATTACCTGTAACAAAAATCGCATCTTCGTTCTTGCCTTCGCTCAGCAGATTTTGCTTCGATTGTGCCGTGGGTGAGAAGTGTAGGTCTGCCATAACGCCTGTTAATTGGCGGTTCATTTCTTCTGGGAACGGTGAATATTTATTCCATGTACGCAAGCCTGCTTCTACGTGACCAATTGCTGTTTGATTATAAAATGCTGCCAAAGCTGCGGCAAAACTTGTCGTCGTGTCTCCGTGGACAAGAACGATGTCTGGTTTTTCTGTTGCGATGACCTCGTTTAATCCCTGCATTGCGCGGGTTGTAATATCTGTTAATGTTTGTTGCTTTTGCATAATATTTAAATCGACGTCTGGTTGTACATTGAAAATATCCAGAACTTGGTCCAACATTTCGCGATGTTGCGCCGTAATAACGACGCGCGATTCAAAAGCTTCAGGCTGCCCTTCTAAGGCTAATACAAGCGGAGCCATTTTAATTGCTTCCGGACGCGTTCCAAATACACTCATTACTTTGATTTTACTCATGATTCATTTTCCCTTCTGAAAAAACGAGGAAACCGCTTCGCTTCCCCGTCTTCATTTATTTATTTTGTACCGAATAGTCGATCGCCAGCATCTCCAAGACCTGGTAAGATATAGCCGTTTTCGTCTAATTTTTCATCCAGGCCAGCTACATAAATATCGACATCTGGATGTGCTTCTTGTAATGCTTTAATTCCCTCTGGAGCGGCAACTAAACACATAAATTTCATATTCTTGGCACCACGTTTTTTCAGACAGTCGATTGCCATGATAGCAGAACCACCTGTTGCCAACATCGGGTCAACAACGATGAATAGGCGTTCTTCTACATCTGATGGCAATTTCACGAAATATTCGACTGGCTCCAATGTGTCGTGATCTCGGTAAAGTCCTACGTGCCCTACTTTTGCAGCTGGGATTAGTGTCAGGATTCCGTCCGCCATTCCAAGACCAGCGCGAAGAATAGGGACAACACCTAACTTTTTACCAGCAATCGTTTTGGCGGGCGTTCGCTGCAAAGGTGTTTCAACAAATGTATCTTCTAGCTCTACATCGCGAGTAATTTCGTAAGCCATTAATGTTGCGACCTCGTTTACTAATTCTCGGAATGCTTTTGTTCCAGTATCTTTATCACGGATAATCGTTAGCTTGTGTTGCACTAACGGGTGATCAATTACGTGTACTTTTGCCATTGTATTCGCTCCTTTTAGGTAAATTTCCTTCTCTTATTGTATCAAAGAATCCCGCTTGTGCAAGTAAAATATTGATTATGTAAAATCTACTACAACAAAAAATCGCGCCAAATTTGGATTTTAGCGCGATTCTCTATTATTTATAGTGATGGATATAATGGATATTCCGCCGTGATTTTCGCCACTTCGGCTTTTACTTCGGCTAATACTGCTTCGTCTTCTAAATTGTGCAATACTTTAGCAATTAGCTTGCCGACTTTTTCGATAGCCACTTCGTCAAAACCACGAGTTGTAACTGCTGCAACGCCTACGCGAATACCACTTGTTACAAACGGGCTTTCTGTTTCGAATGGAATCGTGTTTTTGTTAACAGTAATTCCGACATCATCTAAAACAGCTTCTACAGCTTTACCAGTCAAGCCAAGTGGTTTCAAATCAATTAGTAGTAAATGATTATCAGAACCACCTGTTAACACCGCTACGTCGTTTTCTTGCAATGTTTTAGCTAGTTGTTTAGAGTTCTTTAAAATATTTTCACTATATGTTGTGAATTCTGGTTGTAATGCTTCGCCAAATGCTACGGCTTTCGCAGCGATAACGTGCATTAAAGGACCGCCTTGAATTCCTGGGAAAATCGCTTTGTTTAGTTTCGCTTCCCATTCTGCTTTTGCTAAAATCATACCGCCACGTGGCCCTCGCAAAGTTTTGTGGGTAGTGGTTGTAACGAAATCAGCATACGGTACTGGGTTTTGGTGGTGACCTGTAGCTACAAGACCTGCGATATGCGCCATGTCAACCATTAAGTACGCGCCAACTTCATCCGCAATTTCACGGAATTTAGAAAAGTCGATCGCACGCGGATAAGCACTTGCTCCGGCTACAATCATTTTTGGTTTATGTTCTAAAGCGATTTCACGAACTTTGTCATAATCAATTTGCTTGGTTTCTTCGTCTACACCGTAAGCTACGAAATGATACAACTCGCCACTAAAATTCGCTGGGCTACCATGTGTTAAGTGACCACCATGCGATAAATTCATGCCGAGTACCGTGTCACCTGGTTTAAGCGTTGCATGATAAACCGCCATGTTCGCTTGGGCACCAGAGTGCGGTTGAACATTTACATATTCTGCGCCAAATAATTGTTTGGCACGATCACGGGCTAAGTTTTCTACAATATCAACATATTCACAACCGCCATAATAGCGTTTGCCAGGGTAACCTTCTGCATATTTGTTTGTTAAAACAGATCCCATTGCTTCCATGACTTGCTCCGTCACGAAATTCTCCGATGCGATTAACTCAATATTATTCCGTTGTCTGCCTAACTCTAACTCAATTGCGTCAAAAACTGCCTTGTCGTGCTTTTGTAGATAAACCATGTGTGGATCCCCATCCTTTTCTCAAATGATTATTTAAAGCTTTTCGTACATGTCTTTATAATCTCTCATTACATCATAAAAAGCAAGCGTTTTAGCGCAAAATTCAGAAAGTTTAGGGGTTCACAATCTGAAAAGCGGAACGGGCTCGTTCAGCCCTGACAGAAACTGGAGCGGCCGCAATAAAAATCCTCTCTTGATTTTTGTGGAGGGCGTGAAGTTTCCGAAGGGCTAGCCCATGGAGCTGGATCCGGAGGCGCCACACACGACGCAATACACTTCGAAAACCCCAGCAAGATTACAAAACACTAATAAATCTCCCAAATCAATCGCAAAACTTTTTCTCGAAACCACTCAAGCAAAACGGTTCATGTCCAAAGTACATTTAGTCTCACAAAAACCTCCGCCCAATCATCTCCTCCAACTCCGCAAACGTGTACTCATAATCCGCCAAATCACCGCCATACGGATCCCCCACATCAAAACCATTAGGCGATAATAACTCCGTCTTCTGATTAGGGAACTGACTTAAGAGCGCCTGTCGATGCTGCTCAGTCATCACAAAAATCTTATCCGCAGTTTCTACAAGCTCTGCCGTGACCTGCTTTGCTACATGATATGTCGGTAACCCATGTTCCTGCAAAACCGCTTTGGAGTTCATCGACATTGATGCACCAGCCTGCGCTGACAAGCCTGCCGAAGCTATATCCCAATCAGGTTTGAGCCATTGCAACATTTTTTCTGCCATAGGGCTCCGGCACGTATTTCCAGTACATATAAATAGGATTTTCATAGTTAACTTTCCTCGCTTTGTCTCATATAATGACCACCTGCAGCCTTGTCTAAACGATTCATGATAGCTGTCCCAATTCCTTTTTTTGTAAAAGCTTCGGCATAAATAATCGTGACATCTGTATGGTCAAAAATACGAAGCTGTTGATAAAGCTGATAGGCAATCTCTTCTGGATGTTCACGACTTCCAAGGGCTAACTTATGTGTCAAATCGCCTAATTCTTTACTCAACTCATCCGAAACTAAAACACCTACCTCTTCCCCACGAGCTTTGGCGTTATCAATTTGTTGTTGAAAAAACATTGCATCACCTTCAATGATAATAACCGGTGCTTTCGGAGCATAGTGCGTGTATTTCATGCCCGGTGCTTTAGGTGTTTCTTTATACTTAAGCGGCTGAACTTCGGAAATTACTGGTCCAATAACTGCCTCGATTGCAGCTTGAGAAACACCACCAGGCCTTAAAATGACTGGTGTTTCTAATGTACAGTCAATGACAGTCGATTCCAAACCAACGCCTGTTTTTCCAGCAGAAATAATTCCCGCGATTCTGCCGTTCAAATCTTCTTCCACATGTTCTCCAGACGTCGGACTTGGCTTGCCTGAACGGTTCGCACTTGGCGCTGCCACAGGAATTCCAGCCACTGCCAAAAGTCCCAATGCAACAGGATGCTCCGGCATACGCACACCAACACTATCCAATCCTGCTGTTACATTGAGCGCCAACTGATTAGCTTGCAACGGTAAGATAATCGTTAACGATCCTGGCCAAAATTTGTTCATCAACTTCTTCGCATTCAGCGGTATTTCCTTCACAAAACTGTGTACTTGCGCTTGATCCGCGATATGGACGATAAGTGGGTTATCAGATGGTCGTCCTTTTGCCTCATAGATTTTTGCTACTGCAGCTTCATTTGTAGCATCTGCACCAATCCCATATACAGTCTCTGTTGGAAATGCCACTATTTCTCCAGCTTGGAGCAATTTTGCAGCTTCTAAATATATTTGAATTTCGCTTTCTTTCTTTATCTGCCAGATCTTTGTTTTCATTAGGAAAGACTCCTTTACATCACTTTAATCTTATTTTAACGGTTTTATGGTTGCTTTTACAACTTAATTCGCGATTATTTTAAAAATAGCCATTCATCCACAAAGTTATCCCCATTCTGTGGATAATAACTTTGTCAATGTGGATAACTAATTGTGAATCTGTGGATAATGTGTATAAGTGTGTTGATAACTGGTTTTTAATTATTAAGATTTGATTAAAAAAAATTTTTTTGCACAAACTATTATCCCCATCGCTGTGGATAATCACGGGGAATGAAAAAACACCTCCACGTGAGAGATGCTTTTATATCAATGTATTATGGCAGATTACCATGCGATCTTTGCCATTTATATCTTGTTGGATTTTCACCTTAGCCTGTGGAAAACTTTTTTCGAATAATAATTTTATGGCTTCTCCTTGTGTATAACCTATTTCAACGCCAATCCAGAATTGTTTATCCACAAGTTGAGGCAAGTCGACGATAAGCCTTTCGTAGATAGCTAAACCATTGTTTGGCGCAAATAACGCGAGTTCTGGTTCGTTTTTTAAGACGTAATCAGACATTCCAGCGCGTTCTTTTTCCGCGATATATGGTGGATTTGCCATAATCATATCGAATTTCTCGCCGTTTTCTAGGAATGCTTTCACAAGATCAGTGTGGATAAAACGGACATTTGTTTTTTGACGAATATTGTTATCCACAGCTATTTCGAGTGCTTCGGTGGATATGTCAGAGCCAGTAAGCGCGAGTTCTGGGAATTCGGCTTGTAAGGTAATCGGGATGATGCCGCTACCGGTACAAACATCGAGCACACGCTGAATCCTGCCTGGATGCTGCTTTATCCACTGTTCCGCCGCATAAACAAGTTCCTCGGTTTCTGGACGTGGGATTAATACGCTTGGTGTTACTTTAAAATCACGACCGTAAAATGGGGCGACGCCTAAAATGTATTGCACTGGTTCGCCAGCAAGATAACGCGCGAAATCAGCATCAAATTGGGCTTTTTCAGTTGGGGTTAGTTCACGCTCAATCGTTGTCCACAGTTGCGAACGCGTCAAAAAAAGCCGAGTCTCTAAAATGATTTCGGCAATATTTTGATCGAGTTCGCGTTCTATTAAAACAGCTTTTGCTTGTTGTAAAACTTCGGCTATTGTCATCTTACAAACCGTCGTTGATATGTTCTAGTTTACTTGTTTGGTCTTCCATGATTAGCGCGTCAATGACTTCATCGAGCTTGCCTTCCATGATTTGATCCAGTTTTTGAATCGTTAGGCCGATTCGGTGATCTGTTACGCGGTTTTGCGGATAATTATACGTCCGAATTCGCTCCGAACGATCCCCTGTTCCAACGGCAGATTTACGCGTTGTATCATATTCTTCACGCGCTTCACGCTCAAACTTATCAAAAATCCGTGCACGCAAAATTTTCATCGCTTTTTCTTTGTTTTTAATTTGGGAACGTTCGTCTTGCATCGACACAACGATTCCCGTTGGCATATGCGTCAAACGAACCGCGGACATTGTTGTATTGACACTTTGTCCACCGGCACCACTTGATGCGAATGTATCCGTCCGAATATCGCTATCTTTAATATCGATTTCCACATCTTCAGCTTCTGGCAAAATCGCAACAGTCGCCGTCGACGTATGAATACGCCCGCCAGATTCCGTCTCAGGAACGCGTTGCACACGATGCGCGCCGTTCTCATATTTCAAGCGAGAATACGCACCATTTCCGTTAATCATCACGATAACTTCCTTATAACCACCGATTCCCGTCGCGTTTGCCTCCATAACCTCAGCTTTCCAACCACGAGACTCTGCATAGCGCGAATACATCCGGAATAAGTCGCCAGCAAATAAAGCTGCCTCGTCGCCACCAGCAGCACCGCGAATTTCCATAATAACGTTTTTATCATCGTTCGGGTCTTTTGGTACGAGTAATAGCTTCAACTTTTCTTCCAAATCGGCTTTTTCTTGCGTTAATTCATTGAATTCTTCCTTGACCATTTCTTTCATGTCGTCATCTAGCTTCTCGTTCAGCATGTCGCGTGTGTCCGCAAGCGCTCCGGTCACTTTTTTGTAATGGCGATACACCTCTACTGTTTCCGCGATTCCCGATTGTTCTTTCGAATAGTCGCGCAATTTCTTTGCATCACTAACCACATTCGGGTCGCTAAGAAGCTCATTTAATTCATCATAACGATCCTCAACGGCCTGTAATCGATCATACATCTACTTTCACCTCATTCATTTTATATCGACGGATTCGCATGGCATTTACGACAAACAGGATAATAACGATCATTTCCACCAATCAAAATTTGGTCGCCTTTATACATCGGCTTCCCATCTTCATCGACGCGTAGAACCATCGTCGCCTTCTTCGTGCAGAACCAGCAAACCGTCTTCATTTCTTCGATTTTATCCGCATATAATAATAAATATTTCGAGCCTTCGAAAAGCTCATTTTGAAAATCATTTTTTAGACCGTACGCAATGACCGGAATGTTTAGTTCATCGGCAATACGCGCCAATTGTAAAATATGTTTCTTCTCCAAAAACTGCGATTCATCCAACAAAACACAATATGGTTTCGTTTCCAATTGCGCCACTTCGTCATACACATTTGTCGTTGAAAACACAGGAATCGCCTCACGTTTCAAGCCAATACGACTCGAAATCATGCCAACCTGATCGCGATTATCAATACCTGACGTAAAAATCACAACCGGTTTATTTTGTTCCTCATAATTATGCGCTACTTTTAAAATTTCAATCGTTTTGCCGCTATTCATCGAGCCGTACCTAAAGAAAAGCTGTGCCATCTTCCCATAACCTCACATTCACATGTTAAAAACTCTTTTTCATTCTATCATAGCGGACAATTATGAACAACAGGAAGCCACACTTCTTATTTTCATTATGAAAAGAGGTTAAAACTCAAGATAAAGCAAAACCGCCGAGCCATTTACTTTGGGTAGGATGAAAAGTTTGGCTTTACACAAATCGAGCGAAAGCGTTTGTATTCAGGGAGTTTGGTGGAAGCCGGAAGCGGAGCATACTGGTGTATGTGATGACTGAAAGCAGGGAGGGAGTCGTATCCCCGACCATGCGAGAAGTTAAGCGTAGCGTAAGCGAAGTAGAACCGGAAGTCCGCCAAACTCCCTGAATGCGAGCGCTTGTCGCCGATTCATTCGGGGTATGAGACTTATTTCCATTCTGAAAAACACGCCGACATAAGAGTCAGCGTGTTGTCATAGAACCATCGTTTTCAACTTTTAAAGAAAGAACGCTTGCTGTGGCATCGAAATCTTGCATCACAGCCAGCAATTCATCTGCTTTTTCTTGAGGTGCAAAAATGAGAATGGTAGGACCAGCCCCACTTAGGCAAGCCGCATACGCGCCATGTTCTTTCGTCAAGGCTCGAAGCGGTGCAAGATGTGGTACCAATCTGGCACGGTAGTTCTCATGCCATAAATCGCGTTCCATCATTTTCCCTGCGAGCTCCAAATCATTTTGCAAAAGTGCCGCGATCATGACATTGGCGATGCTACTCGCTTTGACTGCTTCTTTATAGCTAGTTCGTTCGGAAGTACGCCGCGACTTTCGCTTGTCAGCAATGATTCTTGCGGAATAAAGGCTAATAAAGCGCAATCTGGGAACAAATGACGCACGTAAAAATCTTCTCCATCCAATTTCGCACCAACAACAAAATTACCAAGCACAGCTGGCGCGACGTTATCTGGGTGGCCTTCAATTTCTGCTGCGATTTCCACTTTCCGTTCCGGTGTTAACTCCAAATTGGCCAGCGCATTGGCTAGTTCAATCCCTGCAACAACAGCCGCAGAGCTACTTCCAAGTCCGCGCGCCGCAGGGATATCGCATGCCATTTGTAAACGATGTGGCGTTAAATCAGGCGCGATGCTAAGCGCAGTTTCAACGATAACATTCGTTGCATCCGTTGGAATCCCACCACCTAAATCATGCGCAACATACCACTCGGTTGCTTCTTCCAAAACATCTAGCGTCAAATAAAGCGATAACGCCAAGCCACACGAATCAAAACCAGGTCCAAGATTCGCTGTTGTAGCCGGAACTTGGATGCGAATCATTTCGTCACGCCCCCGCGTAAGTATTCACGCATTGCATCCACACCTTCTACATGCGAAATCGGAACCTCATGCACACTCATCGCGGTATCTGGATCTTTCAAGCCGTTTCCAGTAAACACACAAACGACCGTCTCACCTTGCTTAATCGCGCCACTTTTCACGTGTTGAATCACGCCTGCAAGCGATGCCGCCGAGCCCGGTTCAATAAATACACCGTCTTGCGCCGCAACTTTTTTATACGCATTGACAATCTCGTCGTCTGTTACCGAATGGATATAACCGCCTGACTCATCGCGAGCCGCTTCCGCTAAGCCCCAACTTGCAGGATTTCCAATACGAATCGCCGTCGCAATTGTTTCCGGATTCTTAATTGGCGCACCTTGCACAATTGCCGCCGCACCTTCCGCTTCAAAACCGTGCATGCGTGGCAAACCAACACCAAAATTACCGTCCCATTCTTTAAAACCTTTCCAGTACGCCGAAATGTTTCCCGCATTACCGACCGGAATCGCAAGCACGTCTGGCGCTTTGCCTCCCAGTTGCTCACAGATTTCAAAGGCTGCCGTCTTCTGTCCTTCTAAACGATACGGATTCACCGAGTTCACTAACGCCACAGCTTCCGTTTCCGCCAATTTACGTACCGCGTCCAAAGCCTCATCAAAATTCCCTTGAATCGCAATAATATCCGCACCATACATCACGGCTTGCGCTAACTTACCAAGCGCCACTTTACCGTCCGGAATAACCACATACGCCTTCATGCCCGCGCGAGTCGCATAGGCCGCAGCCGCAGCAGACGTGTTTCCCGTCGACGCACAAATAACAGCTTCCGCGCCTTCTTCCTTCGCCTTCGCAACCGCCATCACCATACCGCGATCCTTGAACGATCCCGTCGGATTCAAGCCCTCATACTTGCCATATAACGTCACGCCAAGCTCTTTTGACAAATTTGGCAATGGAACTAACGGTGTATTTCCTTCCGCCAAGCCAATCATCGGTTGTTTTTTCAGTAATCGGTAAATAATCCTTATATCTTTTCAATAAACCTTCGTACATTTGTTATCCCTCCACAACTTGATATTTCGCTTGCATTTGCATCTGTGGCTCCAGTTCCACACGGCTAATCGCCTGCTCCAACTGCGCCTTACTCGTTACGTGCGTGACAACAACAACCGTCGCCGTATAATCGTCCAGCGGTTCTTGCAAAATTTTATCAAAACCGACACCCGACTCCGCAAAAATCTGTGTTAACTTAAGGAAAGTCCCAGTTTTATCGTCCATTACAATTCGCATATAATACTTTGAAAAAATTTCATCTGGTGGCGTCTGCTTCGTGTCATGCTGGTAACTATTGAACGCATTCCCATTCGTGCCTAGTTTACTGTTTTTGGCAACCGTAATAATGTCACTAACAACACTCGTCGCCGTCGGAAGTTCCCCAGCACCAGGACCGTAATACATCGTCTCACCAGCCGCAGCACCCGTTACAAACACCGCATTATTCTCGTTGTTCACACCTGCCATCGGGTGGTACTTCGGTAACAACACTGGCCCAACATTCACAGCCACCGAGCCGTTCTTCTCTTCAGCCGTTCCTACCAATTTAATCACGTATTTCAACTGCTCCGCAACTTCCATATCACGCGGCGCAATCCCACGAATACCAACCGTATCGACATCTGACAAGTCAACGTTCATCCCAAAAGCAAGACGCGTTAAAATGACCATTTTGCGAGCCGCATCAATACCGTCCACATCACTCGTCGGATCAGCCTCTGCAAAGCCCAAATCCTGCGCTTCCTTCAAAACATCCTCGTATGTGCGTTTCTCAGTTTTCATTTTTGTTAACATAAAGTTCGTCGTGCCATTCACGATTCCCATAACCTTCTGAATCTTGTCCGCCGCAAGTCCGTTCACAATCGTCCGCAAAATCGGAATCCCGCCGGCTACACTTGCCTCATAGAATAAATCACATTTATTCGCTTGCGCCACAGCAATCAACTCATCACCATGTAACGCAATCAAATCCTTATTCGCCGTCACGACATGTTTTCCAGCCTGAAGCGCCTGCAAAATATATTCCCGCGCTGGCTCAATGCTTCCCATAACTTCAACGACGACCGAAATTTCTGGATCAGTTAAAATATCAGTTGGCTCTGTGGTCAAGCTGAATCCTTTCGTTTCGTACCGACGATTTTTCTCTAAGTCACGTACAAGTACTTTTTTAACGCTTACTTGGTAGCCCGTAATTTGACTAATTTTCTCCGCATGCTCTTCTAAAATGTGAATAACACCACTACCAACCGTTCCAAATCCTAAAATTCCAACTTTTAATTTCGCTTCCACTTGCCAACCTCCTCAGTTCTAAAACAATGTAATTATTGCTTATTATACGCAATTTCATTCCATAAAGCAAAGGGTTATTTGATATATCTGAATATTCGTTTACAAAAATGTTCACAAAAGACACAATTATGGCCTTCAAAAACATAGATGCTTGACAGTTAGAATTCTATGTATTATACTCAACATATCGAAAGTTAGAAATCTAACTATAAGGAGTCGAATTAAAAATGAAACCAGAAAGCACCAACACCCCCTATTCCGATTTATTCCGTGAAATTGGTATGAAATTAAAATTTAGCGCGGACCGCAAACTTGCTGATGTCGAACTCAACGGACAACAAGGCCGTATGATTGGCTACATCTACGAAAATCAAGACCGCGGCGTCATACAAAAAGACCTTGCGACCCAATTCAACCGCAAAGGTGCCAGCATCACTAGCATGCTCCAAGGCCTCGAGAAGAAAGGCTACATTAAACGCATTGTCCCAGAAAATAACGAGCGCCAGAAAAACATCTATGTTCTTGAAAAAGGTATCGCACTTATCGAAGAATTCCAAGACGTTTTTGCTGAAATTGAAGGCAATATTACAAAAGGTCTCACAAAAAACGAAGCCGAACAACTCAAAACCTTATTAACAAAAGTAAGTCATAACTTATAAGAAAGAAGGATTCACATGTCTAAGAAATTTTCAGATCAATATTATTTAGAAGAAGCGCCAATTAAGAAAACTATTGCCCATCTTTCCATTCCAATGATGATCGGAATGTCCGTCGGAACGATTTACAATGTCATCAATGCTTATTTTATAGGGCTGTTGCATAACACTAGTATGCTCTCAGCGATTACACTTGGCTTGCCGATTTTCACAGTTTTAATGGCTATTGGAAACATATTTGGTGTTGGGGGAGGAACATTCATTACCCGACTCATTGGACAAAAAGATACTGAAAAAGCCCGTCGTGTCGCGGGATACACATTCTACGGAAGTATCATCGCCGGAATTCTTATCTCCCTTCTCGCCATGCTTTTCGTCAATCCAATTTCCCAATTACTCGGCGCTGACGTAGCAACATTCGCTTATACGAAGGCATATACCATGACCCTTTTTGCAGGTGGCTTTATCGTTGTTCTCAATTTCGCATTGGAGCAGTTAGTTCGCTCTGGTGGCGCATCCAAAGAATCTATGTATGGCATTTTTATCAGCACAGGCTTAAGCCTGATTCTTGATCCACTGCTTATCCTTGGACTTGGCTGGCACGTTTTAGGCGCAGCACTTGCAATGATTCTAGCACAACTTGGTTCAGCTGTTTACTATCTCTATTTCCTAGAAAAGCGTAGCGAACATCTTCAAGGCTTCCTGAAGCATATTAAAATTTCCATCAAAGACCAACTCGAAGTCTATAAAATAGGTATCTCTGAACTGCTCCAGTCCGCGTTTCTTATCGTTAGCACACTGCTTCTAAATAATTTCGCAATCCAATACGGAGACAACGTTGTCGCGGGATTCGGTATCGCGCTTCGTATCGTACAAATTCCAGAATTTTTAGCAATGGGTCTGTTTTTCGGACTTATTCCGTTCTTCGCTTTTAACTTTGCGAGTTAAAAATTATGCACGATTCAAAGCAGGACTTTCACAAGCAGCGTGGTATATCGGCGGTATCGCTATTCTGTTTGTGGGCATCGTCTACTTGTTCCGAACACCCATTATTCATTTGTTCTCTAGTGACCCAAGCGTACTTATCGTTGGCACTTATATCTTAGTTGCCATGTTAGTATCCGCATTATTCAACGGCTTCACTGGTTTATTCATCAGCATTTTCCAAGCCGCGGGACAAGGAACCGCAACGATGGTTATGTCTATCACACAAGGCGTTCTATATATTCCGATGATTCTGATTTTACATGCTACTTTTGGTTTGCATGGCATTATTTGGTCCATGACCGTGACTGAAATCATTACCGTTGTGATGGGTCTCCTATTCTTCCTCGCATTCCAACGCAAAATAAAAACACCCGACCTATCTGGCGCAAAAGTAAGTACGCCATGATAAGTCGCATGTTTCTCTAACTGTTAACGCATCGTTACGAATTCTTCGGCTCCCGTCGGATGAATCGCAACCGTGTTATCAAAATCAGCCTTTGTCGCACCCATTTTCATTGCAACGGCAAAGCCTTGAATCATTTCATCGACTCCCGTGCCGATTCCGTGTAGTCCAACAACTTTTTCATTCGCGCCTACACAAACTAGCTTCATTCGGCACGGTTCGCGATGTGCTGTAATCGCAGTGTACATAGACGTAAAAGAAGACGTGTAAACTTTGACTTGCGTTTCCCCATATTTTTCAATCGCTTGTGGCTCCGTCAAACCAATCGTCCCAATTGCTGGATGACTAAATACAACCGTCGGAATCAAGTCATAATCCAAATGTTCATCCAGTTTACCATTAAATAATCGCTCCGATAAACGCCGACCCGCGGCTATTGCAACTGGCGTCAGCTCAACATGCCCCGTAATATCCCCAACCGCATAAATGCCAGAAACCGTTGTATTTTGGTATTTGTCCACTTTGATATAGCCTTTTGCATCAAGTTCTACCGCCGTCGCTGCCAAATTCAAACTCTCCGTCTCAGGCCTTCTACCAATCGCCCAAATCAGCGTGTCCACCGTTTCCGAACGTCCATCCTCCAAATGAAGTGTCACTGAACCGTCTTCATTTTTCGTCACTTCCTTAGGCACAGCTTCCGTATGTAGCGTCAGTCCCTGCTCCTCCATAACTTCCACCAGTGTATCTACAAGTAGCGGATCAAATTTCCGAAGCGGCGCATACTTTCGTACAAATAAATGTGTCTGTGCACCAAACCCACGCAAAACACCAGCCAGCTCCACCGCAATGTACCCCGCACCAACAACAGCCACACGTTTCGGCAACTCTGTCAAAGCAAAGAATCCGTTCGAATCAATGCCATATTCTGCGCCAGGAACATCAGGCCATGCTGGTTTTCCACCCGTCGCAATCAAAATATGGTCTGCCGTGTACCGCGTCCCATTCACTTCAATCGTGTGCTCATCTACAAACGACGCGTACCCTTTCAAAATATTGACCTTATTACTATCCAACCCGCGCTGATAAGAACCATGAATCCGCTCAATATAAGCCTCCCTATTCTCCACCAACTTCGCAAAATCAAAACGCTCCTGCTTCACTTCAAATCCATAATCTGGCGCATATTTATGCATCGCCTCCGAAATTTGAGCACCATACCACATGACTTTTTTCGGTACACAGCCAACATTGACACACGTCCCGCCAAGATGTTTCGGCTCTACAAGCGCACATTTCATACCATAACTTGCCGCCCGATTCACTGAAGAAATCCCGCCGCTTCCGCCACCAATCGCTATATAATCATAATGTTCAACCATTCGATAACCTCCTAAAATCAGTACTTCTATCACTAATTCTAACGCAACCCTCGCCTAAATAAAAATTTTTGGTTTGTGAACTTGCACTTTTTGCGTCTATACGAGACAGTAACAGTTCTTAATATTTCAATTGGATTTTGTATTTAGTTTGGATATAAAACGCGCTGTGATTTCCTGTGGCCGAGTGATTGCCCCGCCGACAACAACGGAAGTTCCACCAAGTTCTAAGGCTACTTTTGCTTTTTCCGGCGTATCGATTTTCCCTTCCACAATAACTGGAAGCGCCGTAGCTTGCAATACTTCTTTTAAAAATTGAAAATCTGCTTCAGCGATGTTGCGACCCTTGGTTTGTTCCGTGTAGCCATGTAATGTCGTGGCGACGATATCAAAACCTAGGTGCGCTGCCACCGCGGCTTCTTCAGTAGTTGCTATATCCGCCATAAACAGTGTGTTGGGAAACTTGCTTTTGGCTTGTTGCAAAATTGTAGCCAAGCTCTCTCCGTTCGGACGTTTGCGATTCGTGCCATCCATCGCGACAACTTCGGCTCCAGTTTCACATGCCGCGATGACTTCTTTTATTGTAGGTGTAATAAAAACAGGTGAATTAGGATAGTCTTGCTTGATTATTCCGATAACTGGAACAGATACAACTTCTCGTATCGCTTGAATGTCCGCTATAGAATTAGACCTTATACCTGCAGCTCCTCCTTCAACGGCCGCTATTGCCATTTTGGACATGATGAATGAACTATGCAGAGGCTCTTCCGGTAGTGCTTGGCATGAGACAATAAGTTTGCCGCGCACCTTCTCTAAGAACAAATTTGCCATCTTTTTCCTCCTTCTGAAAATAAAAAGTATCCGTTTTCAAGTATACTATAACATGCATTTCCCAGAAACTTTTCAAATCAAAAAAAAAAGAGGATCTCCCGATGGGAAACCCTGACTTTTTATTTGATACCATATTTTTTGTTGAAACGGTCGACACGTCCATCGGCAGTCGCATGTTTTTGTTTACCAGTATAGAATGGGTGTGAATCAGAACTGATTTCGACACGTAGTAACGGATACTCGTTGCCGTCTTCCCATTGAATAGTTTCGTTAGAGCCCTTAGTAGAACCAGAAAGAAACTTGAAATCTGTACTAGTATCAAGAAATACCACTTGACGGTATTCCGGGTGAATTCCAGCTTTCATTGTTTTCAACTCCTTCGCCCTGAATCATCTGAAACAGAGTAATTTCTGCACAATTGCACACAGTAAATTTATTATAACAATGCTTTTCACTTTTAGCAAGGCTTATTTTTTAAACATTTCGGTTTGAATGACCTCGAAAAACTCATCGTTTGTTTTCGTCTTTTTCAAATAGCGAATGAAGCGCTCGGAAATGTCCAGTGCGTCGCCTTGAATCGGCATCACTTTGCGGATTTTCCAGAGGTGCTCGAGCTTGTCTTTTGATAGTAAAAGCTCTTCTTTCCGGGTTCCTGAACGGCGGATATCGATGGCTGGGAAAACGCGGCGTTCGGCAAGTGCGCGATCGAGATGCAGCTCCATGTTTCCGGTTCCTTTAAATTCTTCATAAATCACGTCGTCCATACGGGAACCTGTGTCTACAAGGGCTGTCGCCAGGATCGTCAAGCTACCGCCTTCTTCAATGTTTCTGGCTGCTCCAAAAAAGCGTTTCGGCCGGTGGAATGCCGCTGGGTCAATACCACCTGAGAGCGTACGACCACTCGGCGGGATGACCAAGTTATAAGCACGAGCCAAGCGCGTAATGCTATCCATCAAAATAATGACATCACGCTTCTGTTCTACAAGCCGCATTGCTCGTTCTAGCACTAATTCAGCAACCTTAATATGGTTCTCCGGAACTTCATCAAACGTCGAACTAACAACCTCTGCCTTCACAGAACGCTCAATATCCGTTACTTCTTCTGGTCTTTCATCAATCAAAAGAACAATGAGTTCTGCCTCCGGACTATTTGCCGTAATCGCATTAGCAATTTCTTTTAGCAAAATTGTTTTTCCTGCTTTTGGCGGAGCAACAATCAGCCCACGCTGTCCAAAACCTATCGGCGCAATCATGTCAATCATACGTGTTGAAAGCGGATTTTGACCGATTTCCATATGAATTTGGCGATCTGGATAAAGTGGCGTCAAACCGGGGAAATGAACGCGTTCCTTGGCAACTTCTGGATTTTCGCCATTTACCGCCTCCACATGAAGCAAGCCGAAATAACGCTCATTTTCTTTCGGTGGGCGTACTTTCCCGGAAACTTTATCACCAGTTCTTAAGTCGAAACGTCTGATTTGAGAGGCAGAAATGTAGATATCTTCAGAACTCGCAGAATAATTGATGGGGCGAAGGAAACCAAACCCTTCTGAGGCAATAATATCCAGAACTCCTTCCATGAAAAAGAAGCCTTGTTTTTCGGCACTCGCTTTTAGTAATGCAAAGCTCAATTCTCGCTTTGTTAGTTTGCTATAATACGGAATTTTATGTTCTTTTGCAAGCGCATAAATTTCTTTGATTGTTAACTTTTCAAGATAAGATATAGAAATATCCGGCATATGATTGACCACCTTTTTGGATTTTTGTATTGAGGATTGGGGAGAGAGCTGAGGAGCAAAACTAAGAAGCTCCGTAAAACGGTTGGGGTGTTCGACGGAGCCTATAAAATTAGACGACTTCTTCCACGTGTGTTACTTTGCAGATATCGGCGCCAATACCTTCTAATTTCTCAATAATACGGCCGTAACCTCGTTCAATATGTTCGACACCATGAATCTCGGTAATGCCATCTGCGGCAAGGCCAGCAATGACAAGCGATGCTCCAGCACGAAGATCAGAGGCCGTTACGGTAGCGCCAATGAGTTGCGCTGGACCTGTAACAATTGCTGCACGGCTCTGTAATTTAAATTTGCCACCCATGCGCTTTAGTTCATCGATATGCTTAAAACGGCTTGGATAAATAGTATCCGTCACGACACTACTTCCTGTAGCACCAGCGAGTAATGTTGTCATCGGTTGTTGCAAATCGGTCGGGAAACCTGGATAAGCGTATGTTTTTATATCTACTTTTTTGAGTGCCGGGCTTTTACCAATATAGGCAGAGTCTTCATCCATTTTGATGTCCACTCCAGCTTCGACAAGTTTTGCTTTTACGGCTTCCATGTGGGCTGGAATAATATTCTCGACTTTAATACCAGAACCTGCAGCTGCGGCTAAAATCATGAATGTGCCAGCTTCAATGCGGTCTGGAATAATTGTATGGCGACAACCGTGAAGCTGCTCAACACCATCAATACGAATCGTATCTGTCCCAGCGCCTTTGATCTTGGCACCCATGCTTGAAAGCAATGTTGCGACATCAATAATCTCTGGTTCTTTTGCGGCATTTTCAATAACCGTTTGGCCTTTCGCCTTAACAGCAGCAAGCATAATGTTTATTGTCGCACCAACACTGACCACGTCAAGATAAATACGTGCACCTTTTAGTTCATCCGCACGCAAATAAATCGCACCTTGTTCGTTCGTCACCGTAGCACCAAGCGCCTCGAAGCCCTTAATGTGCTGATCGATTGGCCGTGGCCCTAAATAACATCCACCAGGAAGTCCAATAACCGCCTTTTTAAAACGACCAAGCATCGCGCCCATCAAATAATAAGAAGCGCGCAGTTTTTTCACATTTCCGTTTGGTAGCGGCATATCTACTAAGTTCGAAGGATCAATCGTGACCGCATCAGGATTCGCGTGAACCTTCCCACCGAGCTCTTCTAAAATTGCGTATAGCGTGTGTACATCCGAAATATCTGGCAAACCTTCAATTGTAACATCAGAATCAGCGAGAATTGTAGCGGGAATAAGCGCCACTGCACTATTTTTTGCCCCGTCAACACGCAACGTCCCTGATAACTCTTTTCCACCTTTAATTACTAATTTCTCAACCATGCCGTTCCTTCTTTCTTAATCTTTCTCTTTTTAAAAAGATTTCACTTGTTGTTAATTATCCATGATAAAGAGGAATTTTGCAAATATTGAAGAGCTGAAACGGCCCGTTCAGCTCCGACAAAAACTGGAGCGGTCATAGGAAAAAGCCGCTCCTGCTTTTTACGGAGAGCGTGAAGTTTTCGAGGAGTTGGCTCTTGAGGCTGGATCGGAGACGCTATGTCAGATGCCTTACATTGCGTAACGCTAAATTCTATTCAAAAAATTTTATGATAGCTCCACCCCGCTAGCCGCGATCGAGAGTTCCCAAAGCACGACACAGCGTATGTATAAAAAAAAAACTTTCAAATCCAAGACTCCTTCCAATTCAGGCTAAAACCACACCTGTGAGGCTAACTGATGGATTACATCCTCGCTTCGCTCACATGCATATTGGGGGCCTAATTCAGCTCAATTCGCTTCATAAAACCCACTGGTGGATTACATCCTCGCTTCGCTCACATGCATATTGGGGGCCTAATTCAGCTCAATTCGCTTCATAAGGCCCCCAACAAAAACAACGAGCCCGATCTCTGGGCTCGTTGTCCTTATAAAAATAGGTATTATTATGCTTTGCCGTTAGAACCAAATTCTTGGATTTTAGCAACAACTGTTTTCACAATTGCATCTTTACCAGGTCCGATAACTTTACGTGGATCGTAAACTTTATCATCTGTAGCTAATTTTTCGCGAACAGCAGCTGTCCAAACGATTTGGCATTCTGTGTTTACGTTGATTTTGCTGTGTCCTAATTGGATTGCTTTTTTGATTTGGTGTTCAGGAATTCCAGAACCGCCGTGTAATACTAGAGGAGCTCCAGTTAACTCAGAGATTTCTTTCATTTCGTCAAAACCAAGTACTGGCTCACCGTGGTAAGGTCCGTGTACAGAACCTAATGCTGCAGCAAGTGCATCAATGTTAGCTTCTTTAACAACACGTAGACATTCAGCAGGATCAGCATAGTTGATTCCGCCTGTTACGCCGTCTTCTTCGCCACCAACAGTGCCAACTTCCGCTTCAACAGAAACACCTTTTGGATGCGCGTAGTCAACAACTTGTTTAGTCATTTCAACGTTTTCATCGATTGGATGGTGAGAACCGTCAATCATAACAGAAGAGAATCCTGCGTCGATTGCAGCTTTACAAGAATCAAAAGATGAACCGTGATCCAAGTGAATGGCAACTGGTACAGTGATTTTTAGGTCATGCATAAGTCCTTCAGTCATTTTAACTACTGTTGTAAATCCGCCCATGTATTTGGCAGCTCCTTCAGAAACACCAAGGATTACAGGAGATTTTTCTTGTTCTGCAGCTTCTAAAATAGCACGAGTCCATTCAAGGTTGTTGATGTTGAATTGTCCTACTGCATATTTACCAGCTAAAGCTTTTTTCAACATTTCAGTCATACTAACGATAGGCATAATACAATTTCCTCCTCAGGAATATAAAAGATAGATCATACGCCGAGTAAATCGGCGGCAAGCGCTCGATTTGTATAAAGCCTTATGTACGTCTTACCTATTTCTAAAAAATTCTTAAACAGGCTTGGCGGTTTTTGGCTTGACTCGAGCTATGTCCTAACTTTTACAAAATTTAATTTTCTGCTGTGAAAAATAGGGAAACTATTTTTCCTAACACAGCTATGATACCAGATTTGTGAGCATTTTACCATAGTGAAGGTCGATTATTTTTGATGTAATCGTTTTAATTGTGCAAACGGTGTTGGATTCGTTTTGCATCTGCTAAAACTTGTATTTTTTCGGGTAACACTTCTAGTTCGTATGGTGTTTCGCCGCCGTATACGCCGTCGTAGCTAATATTCAAGCTGGTTTCGCAGGTTATTTGTACTTTTTTCGTGCGTACGTAGACGACATCTTCGCTTTCTAAGTGTGCGCCTGATTTCATAGAAGCAAGTAGTTTCAATAGCTTGGCTGGTGAGACTTTTTTCAGTAGTAGTAAATCCATCTTGCCATCATTGAAAACTGCTGGTGGACATAGCTGTTCCATACCACCGACACTGTTTGTTAAAGAGCCGAATAGTAGCAAAATTTCACCTTCAAAAACGCCCTCATCATGCGTTACAGTCACTTTTTTAGGCGCTAGTTTCGGAAGCATTGAAATGCCGCTGAATAAATACGCCAGCCGTCCTATTTTATTTTTCAATGATTCTTTGACTGCGTAGGTGATTTCGGTGATTTTTCCGCCAGCCGCATTGTTTATAAAGTAATCGTTATTTGCTTTGCCGACATCAACAGCCACTGTGTTTCGGGCTGCCATTATGTTTAGTGCGTCAATCGGATTTTTCGCCATTTGAAGTGCTCGCGCGAAATCGTTTGTCGTTCCAACTGGCAATACGCCGAAAACTGGTGATACATCTGCTTGCATCATGCCGTTAACAACATCATTCACCGTACCGTCGCCACCTGCAGCAACAATAACTTCAAAACCATCTTTTGCACCTTGTTTCGCAATTTTTGTTGCACTTTTTGCTTCTTCCGTCGTTGGAATTAACGCCACATCATAGCCCGCATCTCCCAATATTTGTTCTGCTACCGGCATTAGTTTTTGAAACTTGCGCTGTCCAGCCACCGGGTTATAAATAATTAACATTCGTTTTAACAACAGAATTCCCCTTTTCTCATGCAGTGATAATTTTAGTGTCTTATTTCCTTTACTTTTTGTCAAATTAGGAGTCTTATAACCAAATTTTCACGCTATCTATTAAAGAGCGCTTAAATCCAACAGAAAACGTTTGCTCTCAGCTGTATGTTGTTATTTCGACACTAAATTGTAGGTAAATTGTCAAATTTAATATGTTATCGCTTAAAACAACTGGTATTGCTATGGTTTTTTTTGAAAAACAACACTGTAACCGTTATCAATAAAGGGAAACTCTATTGACTCTATTCTTCATTTTCTCCATAATGGAAGGTGAGTTATTTTACAACTAAGTCAAAGCGGACGTAGTTTCTCTTTTTCTACGTGTAAATTTTTGCTAAAAAGAGAGTTTGAAGAATGGAGATGGAAAATTGAAAACTTTATTAAAATCAGTTATTGTAACAGTCGGGCTTTCAACCGTGATTTTGCCAATTACTGTTCTGGCTGATGAACAATCTACTACGGACACTGGTTCTGTTACTGCAAAAGATGGTTCACAGACGATTCAAGACGACTCAATTTACGTACCCAAAGCAGAACGTGAAGGTACATTCACCGGTGATTTGCATGCTGAAGACGATAATGAGGCACCCATTCCCGATCGTAGGCGTCTTTTAAATGCGAAAGCAGCTTATCCGAATGTAAACAATTACATTAAATCAAACAATTTCAAAACATCTGCACTTAGTAGCCAAATCCAGACACAATTTACGAAGTTCAATTACCGCAATGGTTACGGTAAACCAGAAGGTGTTGTTTTGCATGAAACAGCCAATCCTAATTCTACTATTCAAAACGAAATTGACTACATGAGCCGCAACTGGGAAAATGCGTTTGTGCATAGTTTTGTAGATAAAGGAAATATCATTCAAATTCACCCGACAGATTATGGCGTATGGGGCGCAGGACGTTTTGCCAATGCCCGCTTTGTTCAATATGAATTAGTAGAACATAAAACTTTCGACGAATTTGCCCGTTCTATCAATAACTACGCTTACTACACGGCCTATATTTTGGATAAATACAAGCTACCGATTGATAGCGCCGAAACAGATGGTGTCGGCACGGTTTGGACCCATAACGCAGTCAGCAAATACCTCGGTGGCACATCTCACACAGATCCAATTGGTTATTTTAACAAGTGGGGATACAGCTACGACGAGTTCCTGACACTTGTAACAGAGAAATACAAAACGTTAAGTAATGATACGATTCTTTCCAATGTAGCTTTTACAACAACGACTTACGCAAATGTCAAAACTGCTTCTGGAAACACCGTTTGGTCAGCTCCATTTAACACAGCTGGCTCTAAAGAAGTAAATCCACTTTCCAGCTACACCGGTAAAAATATGAAATTACTCCGCACAGCAAAAACACAAAGCGGCACATGGTATCAATTCGCGATTGACGGTAGAACAATTGGTTGGGTTGAAGATAAAGCAGTTAACATTTTCTACACGCCTAGCATGGAGCAAACAGCAAACTTAACACGCTATGTCAGTGTTCCGACTGAATCTACTTACTACTTCCCAATCATTGATTCCTCTGTTCGTAAAGGAAATTTGTCCGCGTATACAAACAAGCCATTAACTGTTCATAAACAAATCACACTTAACGGTACACTTTGGTATCGCGTATTAAATGGTTCCGAAGCAGTCGGCTGGGTTCGCGCTTCAAGCTTAACAACAACAGCTTACGATCAAATTCTATACGACAAAGCAATGGCAGCAACCACTTACGCCAATGTCAAAACTGCTACTGGAAACAATGTTTGGACTGTTCCAAACGGCACGCTTGGCGCCAAAGTAGTAAACCCACTTTCTAGCTATACTGGCAAGAATTTAAAACTACTACGTGAAATGAAAACGACAAAAGGTATCTGGTACCAATTCGCGATTGATGGTAAAACAATTGGCTGGGTAGAAAGTAAAGCAGTTAACATTTTCTACACGCCTAGCATGGAAAAGACCGCCAATCTACCTCGTTATGTTGCACTTCCAAAAGATTCCGTTTACTATTTCCCAGTTGCTGATACTTCCACACGAAAAGGCGACCTACAAAAATATCTAAATATCAAATTAACAGTCCACAAACAAATCACACTTAACGGTACACTTTGGTATCGTGTAATAAACGGTCCTGAATCTATCGGTTGGGTCCGTGCAGTCGCTGTAACACCAACTAATTACGACCAACCTGTATACAACAAAACTGTCACAGCCTACGGACGAACTAAAACAACAGCGAACCAATACATCTGGAGCATTGTACCAAATACGTATGGCGCCAACACAAAGGTTGCACCACTTTCTAATTACAGTGGCAAGAAGCTCCGCATCCTTCGTGAAGCCAAAACAACAGGTGGGCTATACTACCAAATTAGCTCAAATGGTAAAGCTCTTGGTTGGGTAAATGCTAACTCGCTAACGAAATTCTACGACAACCTAATCGCCGAAAGAAGCGTCAACCTAAATAAAAAAGTTGCCAACACTTCGGGAGTACTTTATTCCTTCCCAGTTGATGATCCACCAATCAAGCTTGGAACACTCTCTAAGTTCGCTAACATAAACTTAACGGCAGATCGTCAAGCAAACATTGAAGGAAAAGTCTGGTATCGCTTAAAAAACGGCAACACTGTTATTGGTTGGACACTTTTAGCTAATTTAAAATAACGACAAAAAGCAGTAAACCCACGAAAATGGATTTACTGCTTTTTCATCGTTTAAAAATTAAAATTATCTGGATCTGGGCCTGTACGCTCATTCTTATTCAGGCTATCAATTAATGCCATTTCCGAATCCTTCAATTCAAAATCGAAAATATTCGCATTCTCGATAATCCGGTTTTGGTGGACAGATTTAGGAATTGTCACTAAACCGTGTTGTAAATCCCAACGTAGAATAACTTGCGCCACAGATTTTTCGTAAATTTTGGCGATAGAGTTAATAATACTGTTATCCAAAATTTTTCCACTGCCAAGCGGGCTCCAAGCCTCCACCACGATATTTTTATCGGCGCAATACTTACGCAATGGCTCTTGTGAAAGTAGCGGATGAAGTTCCACTTGGTTCACCATCGGTACGATTTTTGCTTCCTTCAGTAACGTATCTAAATGATGCTCGTGGAAATTACAAACACCGATAGCGCGCACTTTTTTATCAGCGTATAGTTTTTCAAAGGCACGCCATGTATCCACGAATTTGCCTTCCACAGGCCAATGAATTAAATATAAATCTACATAATCCAAACCTAATTTTTCAAGGCTCGTATCAAAAGCTGCCAATGTTGACTCGTACCCTTGATCCGCGTTCCATAATTTCGTCGTTATAAAAAGTTCTTCGCGCGCGATTCTTGATTCTTTAATTGCTTGACCAACGCCTTCTTCGTTTTTGTAAGCAGCCGCTGTATCAATGCTCTTATAGCCCGTTTCAATCGCCCATTTTACGGAATTAACTGCTTCTTCGCCATCTTCTACACGCCATACCCCGAAACCAAGTCGCGGCATTTCCACACCATTTGCCAGTGTTATTGTATCATTAATGTTCATTTTCCAGCCTCCCGATTTTCTATTTTACCTCTCTACTATACACCTAATGCCCCAGGTCAATGCAAACCTTATGCTTTTTCTGTGCACCGATAGACATAAAAAGACCACCGCGGAAAAAAGGGGGAAACCGCGATGGTCCAAAAAGGGAGTATATTAGGATGAACAACTACTAAAAAGGGGGAAAAAGTAATTGCTCTCCTCTTTACATTCTCTATAATACAGGTCGAACATGATAATTTTTCAAGATTCAGATGAGAAATTCATTAATTTTCGCCTATCTATTCATGTGAACTGCCAATATGGAAATGTTTCTTCGATAGTAACCAAACCGATAACAGTACAGCCGCAACAATCATCAGTAACGAAATACATAGATTGGCTACAAAATAATCTTTTACATTATTAGTCATAAGCATTTCTACTGCATTCCTACTTAAATATGCTGGGTTAAACATTTGTCCCCATCCTTTAGCACCGCTCACTAGCTCTAGGATAATCGCTCCACCCGCCGCTAACATCGCAACAACTGCTGTACTTTTAAAAAGAATGCCTAGTAACAATAGAATGGAGATAATGAACAATAGCCAAATAAAATAAATGATAAACGCTAGTAAAATACTTGATACTTCGATGCTACCATATAGTAAAAACACATAGTAATAGGCTCCAAAATAGCCTAGAAGTAGCGCAGCAAAAGCTAATAAACTGTGAGACAACCATTTTGCAATGACATATTGCCATGCTTCGACAGGCCTTGTTAATATGAAGGCCAGCATCCCATTGTTCTTCTCAGAAATGATAGCACCCATTAAAGCGACAATTAAAATAATAATGCCTAATTGGTCAAATTGGGATGATAACGTACCTGCCATTACTTCTCTTTCGCTGACAGCGCCCATTAACTTGGCAATGGCATCACCATCTCCACCAGCACCAGCTGCTCCCATTATTTCTGGTAAATAATACATCATCAATGGTTGCATGATACCGATAATTGCAAATACGACGGGGAGCCAAATGAATTTTAAACTACGCCATTGTTCCATTTGTTCTTTTTGAAAAAGCGTTGTGATGTTTTTCATTTGCTCACCATCCTTAAGAAAACTTCCTCTAGCGATTCTTCGGCTTGACTGACGCTCGTCCAATGTAGTCCTGAGGCTAACAAAGCTTTCATAATCGCTTCACGCGCTGCTGTGGCATCGTTTTTATAATACACGTAAATCGCTCCGTTTTTATGCGTAATTTCGCGAATCTCCGTGTTTCCTGCGAGCTGCTGCTCAAACGATGCTTTATCCCCTTCAGCTTTTAAAATAAAGACCGATTCTGCATTTATCTGCACTAAATTCGCAATTTTATCATCAGCTACAATCTCACCTTCACGAATAATACATACACGCTCGCAAATTTCTTCGACATCCGCCAAAATATGCGTGGAAAACAATAATGTTGTTTCTGCTTTCAACGATTGAATTAGCTCGATGACCTCGCGGCGTCCAATCGGGTCAAGCGCAGAAACAGGTTCATCCATAATTAAAACTGCTGGTCGATGCAAAATCGCTTGAGCAATTCCTAATCGTTGTCGCATCCCACCAGAGTATGTGGCAATTTTCTTTTTGGATTTCGGATCAAGCCCAACCTGCTCCAGAACCTCAGGAATTCGCGACTCTAAAGTTGCTTTATCCACTCCTGATAATTTCCCCATAAAATGCAAAGCGTCGATGCCGGTCATCCATCCGTAAAAGTTCGGATATTGTGGTAAATAGCCAATCTTTTGCTTCATTTTGATATTTTTCTGCCCACAAATATTGATTTCGCCTTGGTCTGGATTTATCATATCTACAATCATTTTCAAAATCGTTGTTTTCCCAGCGCCATTCGGACCTAATAGTGCCACACATTCGCCTGTTTCTAACGCAAAGCTGGCATTTTTGACTGCTTGATAATTCTCGAAACGCTTGGACACACCGCTGACTTCCAACGCGCGCTCCATCATTGATAGTCCTTTCTACCAAAAATAAAGTAAATAATCGGGCCAATCGTACTTACAAAAATAATCACGATTAACCAAATAACAGGAACTTTGCGAGTACTCCAATGACGAATTAAATCAACCAACGCCGTCACTAATAAAATAAGATATAAAATAATAAATGGTACTAAAAGAGCAATTGTGTTCATCATGCCCATCCTCTCTGTTTTGAAATAGCCAACTGTTATATATATAGTATAACAAGCAAAAGTTAAAGTCAAGAAAAAATCCGAACTCGCGATAATTCACACAAGTTCGGACTTTTAATTTTTAGTTATTTAAAGATGCTGCAACAAAAGCGTTGAACAAGCTTTGCGGACGATTTGGACGCGAAATAAATTCTGGGTGATATTGACACGCAACAAACCATGGATGATCCGTAATTTCCACAACTTCAACCAAACGACCATCTGGACTTGTAGCAGAAATAGTCATTCCCTCATTTTCCAACTGTTCGCGATATTCATTGTTAAACTCATAGCGGTGACGATGGCGTTCTTCTACTAAAGTACTGCCATAAGCTTCCGCCGCTCTTGTTCCTTCTTTAATTCTTGCTGGATAAAGGCCTAGGCGCAATGTGCCACCCATATCTTCAATATTTTTTTGTTCTGGTAATAAGTCAATGATAGCGTGTGGTGTTTTTGGCTCGATTTCCGCAGAGTTCGCGCCTTCTAAGCCCATGACATTACGAGCATACTCAATCGTTGCCAACTGCATACCTAAACAAATACCGAAATAAGGTACTTTGTTTTCACGTGCAAATTTAATCGCTGTAATTTTGCCTTCAATACCGCGATCGCCAAAACCACCAGGGACTAGAATTCCATCAGCTTCGCCAAGTTTTTCATTCACATTTTCAGATGTAATTTCTTCTGAATCTACCCAATCGATTTGCAGCTCTGCATCGTTCGCATAACCCGCATGACGCAATGCTTCTGCTACTGAAAGATACGCATCTGGTAACGAAACATATTTTCCGACTAAAGCAATACGTACTTTTTTCGTCAAATTCTTCACTTTATGCACAAGTTCTTGCCATTCGGACATATCCGCAGCTGGAGCCTCCAACTGCAAGTGATCCAACACGATTTGGTCCATTTTTTGTGCTTGTAAGGAAAGCGGCACGTTGTATAGCGTTTCCTCATCACGAGCCTCAATAACTTCCGAAGCTCTCACATCACAAAACAGCGCGATCTTCTCTTTCATCTCTTGAGAAACTGGTTGTTCCGTACGCACAACGATAATGTTCGGTTGAATTCCATAACTACGAAGTTCTTTCACGCTATGTTGTGTCGGTTTCGTCTTCATTTCACCAGCAGCTTTGATGTAAGGAATAAGCGTTGTGTGAATGTAAAGCACGTTTTCAGCGCCGACATCGCTCTTGATTTGGCGAATGGCTTCGATAAACGGTAATGACTCAATATCCCCAACCGTTCCACCGATTTCGGTAATGATAATATCCGAATCCGTCATGCGCGCAGCACGGAAAACCCGGTCTTTCAGTTCGTTCGTGATATGCGGAATAACTTGGACTGTACCACCAAGATAGTCACCACGACGCTCTTTCTTAATAACCTCGGAATACACTTTCCCCGTAGTTACATTGCTGTACTTATTCAAATTAATATCGATAAAACGCTCATAGTGACCCAAATCCAAATCCGTCTCTGCACCATCATCTGTTACAAAAACTTCACCATGTTGATATGGGCTCATTGTCCCCGGATCGACGTTAATGTAAGGATCAAATTTTTGAATCGTTACACTAAGACCTCGGTTTTTCAGTAGTCTTCCCAGTGAAGCAGCCGTAATCCCTTTACCAATCGATGAAACGACGCCACCTGTCACAAAAATATACTTTGTCATTGTTCTAAATTCTACTCCTTTCGCCTTATCGAAATTATTTTTTTCGGGGTGGAGAACCTTTACTTGCAAAAAAACATTGCTAAAAAAGAAAATCACCAAAACCACATTCATGCTTTGGCTACACAAAAAGAAAACGCCCCTCTTACTCATCTTTCAAAGTAAGGGAGCGCAATATTTATATCCGTCCTTATAAAAAGGAGCCCAAATAAAATATTACATAGATAGCGCGAATAAGTCAACCCTTTATTTTGTGAAACCGTCCTCAGCGCCTGCAAACAAAGGATAAAATTATTTTATAAAAAACCTGCCACAAATCGTAGCAGGCATCTGAAAATTATTTGTCATCCTCGAATTCATCAGCAAACTCGTCGTCCTCAACCGTCGTCAAGTCGCCTTCGATTCCGTCTGGCAAATGGTCTTCTACTGGATCTTCATCGTCATCAACAAGACCGTCCGTTAGAATAACTTCTTCTTCCCCAAGTTCTTCTACACCATCGTCTTCTTCATACTCAATATCATCATCAAGAATGTCCTCATCGATATCTTCGTCGTCTTCATCGTCCGATTTACGTTTCTTCGTTTTCGTCTGCGTTTGAACTTCTTCATCAATCGCATCAATCGGGTACCACGCGCGCAATCCCCACGTATTGTTACCAAGAGAAATGAAGTTCCCCTCAATATTCATATCCGTGTAAAATTGAACAAGTCTATCTCTCATTTCATCGTCGCTTAACCCTAGAAACTTCGTAATCTCATCCACAATCGATTGGAATGGCATTACTTCTCTTTTCGTTTCAAGAACATAGTGCGCCACTTCAATCAAAGATAACTCGTCACGCTCTTCTTTCGTCAATTGGCTTAAATCCAAAGCTGGCACGCCCCTTCTATAATAAAAAATGATTTCCACTACAATTTTTCTGACTCTATCTATTCTACATGTAAATCACGCCAAACACAATAAAATTATCACATCGAAACGAATAAAGCCATATTTACAACTTCCTCAACACACAATACGCAAGATAAAAAAGGAAAATCGCAAGCAATAAAATCGGGATAGAGCCCAGCTGCATGTTGTATAAAACCGCAGTAGCAATAACCAAGAAGACAAAAATAATGCTTATGAAAATGATATATCGCATAATTGGCAAAACCCCGATCTATATTTTTTCATCCATGTTCTACATTTTTTCTGGCGCCGAAACACCTAGTAACGTAAGTCCATTGCGCAACGTAATCTGTGTTGCCTTAATCAAAGCCAAACGAGCTTCTGATACTTCTTTATTCTCACTATCCAGCACCTTATTCGCATTGTAAAAACGATGGAATGCCGCTGCTAAATCATTCAAGAAACGCACAATCCGGTGTGGAATTCTTTTTTCAGCAGCCTCAGCTACTACATCTGGAAATTCACCTAACACTTTCAGCAAATCATAATCCGCTTCTGAGTTCAACAAAGCTAAGTTCGCATCCTTGCTAAGCGCAAAACCTTGCTCCACACCAGAACGTAAAATACTCGAAATCCGTGCATGCGCATATTGCACATAATACACTGGATTCTCCGCAGAAGTCGATTTCGCCAAGCCCATATCAAAATTCATATGTGTATCTGAGCTTCGCATCGCAAAGAAATAACGCGTCGCATCAAGGCCTACCTCTTCAATTAAATCACGCATTGTCACTGATTTACCTGTACGCTTACTCATTTTTATTTGTTCCCCGTTCTCATATAAATGAACGAGCTGAATAATTTCAACTTCCAGATGATCCGGACTGTAGCCCAAACTCTGAATTGCTGCACGCATTCTTGGAATATAACCGTGGTGATCCGCGCCCCAAACATCGATAAGCACATCAAAGCCACGCTCCAGCTTATCCAAATGATACGCGATATCCGGCAAGAAATACGTATACGTGCCATCTGATTTAATCAAAACACGGTCCTTATCATCGCCAAATTCCGTTGTCCGCAACCAAGTCGCGCCTTCTTCTTCAAAAATATATCCATTCGCGCGCAACTTCTCGAGCGCAGGCATAATTTTACCGTTCTCATAAAGTGTGGTCTCCGAGAACCAGTTGTCAAAATGCACACGGAACTCCGCTAAATCATCACGTAATTTCGCCGTTTCAAATGCCAAAGCCTCTTTACGGAAAACATCACGTCGCGCGTCTATGTCCGCATTCACGAACTCATCGCCGTATTTCTCTGCCAATTGCTTCCCTAAATTGATAATATCCGCACCGCGATACCCATCCTCAGGAAATTCTGCGTCTACACCAAGCGCCTCCAAATAACGCGCCTCCGTTGATAAAACCAAGTTTTGAATCTGATTTCCCGCATCATTAATATAATATTCTCGCGACACATTATAACCCGCCATCGCCAAAATATTTGCCAAAGAGTCTCCGATTGCCGCACCACGCGCATGCCCTAAATGGAGATCTCCCGTCGGATTCGCCGATACAAACTCAATTTGAAACTTCTTACCTTGTCCCGTATTACTCTCGCCATACGCCATATCCGCATCCATAATCACAGGCACCAGCGCCGTCAAATAAGCATTATTCAAATAGAAATTAATAAAACCAGGGCCAGCAATTTCCACCTTATTAATAATCGTATGATTCTCACCAATCGCGCCTACAATCGCTTCTGCAATCACTTTTGGGGCCTTCTTCGCAACACGAGCCAGCTGCATCGCCACATTCGTCGAATAATCCCCATGTTGCTTATCCTTTGGAACCTCTAATAAAATCGCAGGTACGTCCGCCGCTCCCAAACCAAGCGCACCAACTACCGCATTCTTAATGATTGCAATTAAATCTTGTTGACTCTTTTGACTGACATTCATTCCTTATCCTCCTCCAAAATCATCGAGACATCAAACAGCCCAATATTCACGCCATTATCTAATAACTCATATTGAAAATCAATTTTCCCAGCAAAAAGTTCGCCGTCCTCATAAACCTCTTCTATATTCAAAAGTTCCGATTCCATCACCAGCTTGCCAACACCATAGTCCACACTTACCGTGCTTCGCTTTCGCTCCTTAAAAAAGTGCATCCGCATACTCACAGCGCCACTGCGCATCAACAGAACTTCCTTATCCGTAATCTTAAGCACCGTTCGAATAACGCCAGCCTCTTGTTCCTCCTCATAATGAAGGTACCGACTCCCTGTCGCATGATCCAAATAAAACACACCCGACACGTTCAATTCCGAACGCTCTTCCACCGTCTCCTGCTTAGAAATCGTTCGCAAACGCAATCTAACAGCCGTCTTTTCCTTACTACTCACGCGCAAAAGTCCCTCCATATAAATTCACAAACATCATATTTGAAAAACAAAATAATAAAAACTCGCCATTTCATTCGTTATCCAAGGAATCAATGTATTAAAAATCGGCGTAATCGTATATCTCGAAAGCGGCGTAATCACTAAAATTAAAAAAGAAAAGTAGTGCATAATTCTCATACGCCTGCACCTTCAAGCGCCATTTCAGTGGCAAGAACTCCGCTACAATATGATAGCCATCCAAAGGCGGCAATGGCAACAAATTAAAAATAAACAAAATCACATTCAACGATACAAATAAATCAAAGAAATGCAGGACAATCTGCGAATACGAAACATCCATCTGCAGAAATAAAAAGTAAAGTCCCATTCCAATAAACGCAAGCAATAAATTACTCACCGGACCAGCCAAACTAACGACCACACTACCAACTCGGCGGTGCTTCATTTTATATGTGTTAACAGGCGTTGGCCTAGCCCAACCAAACCCAGCAATAATAACAAAAATAAAGCCAATCGGGTCAATATGTTTCATCGGATTAAACGTAATTCGTCCCTCATTCTTCGCCGTATCATCACCAAACAATAGCGCTACCCAAGCATGTGCCAACTCGTGAATCGTAAAAGCAATCAACAGCGTCACGATAACATACGGCAAATCCTGCAACGAGTAAGCTAAAAAATTCTCCATGTAAAATCTCCTTCATCATCATATTACTCTACTAATTATGTTATAATACACTCATTAAATCAATACTTAGGAGTGAATTACATGCCTTTCGTAACAATTAAATTTTTAGAAGGTCGTACAGACGAACAAAAGAAAGCCGTCGTACAGGACGTCACAGATGCTGTCTCCAAAAATCTCGGAGCTTCGAAAGAAAACATCCACGTCATCCTAGAAGAAATGAAGAAAACAGACTACGGTGTTGGCGGCGTGCGCAAATCCGACATCTAAAAATCCTCAATTTTGTTTCAAATATAATTCTCTATAGACTGAGCACAGCCGCTACTTCGGTGTGCTTTTTTTATTTTTTTGTAGTCCTTCAGTGAATGTGCATGTATTAAGCCAATGATATCTTCCGCAATTGGGGCGCTAATCCGTCCACTTTCGATAAAATCTAGTGGGTAGTATAGTTTAATATCTACTCGGCGCTTGCCACCGATAGCTTCTACAATTGGGGATTCCGTCGATAGCTCGTGCAATTCACCATTTGGCATCAATAACTGAATTGGAGACCTCCCACCAACATCCTCTGGCTCGTACAAATCGTATGGCAAATCGGACGTCGAATCTATCACTAAATAATACTCGGGATCAATTTCAGCCTTCTCAAGCAAGCCTTTTAATTTCGCATAAAGCTCTGCGTCCTCTTTCGAATCGTACGTGATATATTGCAATAACCGGCGATTCAAAAAGCGGCTACACAAATCACTCAAAATCAAATCCTGCTCGTACTGCCACACAGAAAAGAAATACATCAATACCGTATCATCCAGTGCAATATACTCATCTAACGAAACATCACGCTTTAAAAACGGCAATAACTGTACTGGCGTCTGTTCAAAATGATAACCTTGTTCATATAATTGTTGCGCACGCTCAAGAATTTTCCACAAAAGCACCTCAGCACTCCGACTCACCGGATGAAAATAAACCTGCTGATACATCTGGTAACGACTCACAATATAGTCTTCCACTGCATGCATCCCCGACTGCTTAATAATCACGCCATTTCCATCTGGACTTGGCCGCATCACTCGCATAATTCGCTCCATATCAAAATTCCCATAGCTGACGCCAGTATAATACGCATCCCGCAACAAATAATCCATCCGGTCCGCGTCAATTTGGCTTGAAATCAATTTGACCAGCGTCTGATTTTGGTATGTTTTATTAATAACCGCCGCGACCTTCTCTGGAAACAAAGCTCCCGCACGTTCTAACACCATCCGAACCTCCGTATTTCCCGTCACGATCGCCATCGTATAATGTTCGTGATTCGTGCTAAACACCTTCTCAAACGCATGCGAAAACGGTCCATGCCCTAAATCATGCAACAGCGCAGCACACAACGCTACCAAGCGCTCCTCATTATCCCACTGAATCTCTTTAGCAAACGTCCCCTCCACAATTCGGCGCGTAATCTCATAAACACCTAACGAATGATTAAACCGGCTATGCTCTGCCCCGTGAAAAGTCAAAGAAGTCGTTCCTAACTGATGAATTCGGCGCAACCGCTGAAACTCCTTCGTTGCAATCAAATCCCACACAATCTGATCCGACACATGCACATACCGATGCACCGGGTCTTTAAAAACTTTCACTTCAGGTAATCTCGTCTCTAAATAAGTCACAAGCCATCTACCCTTTCTCTAGTCCTTCATGTGTTCAAGACCTTATCATTTCTCAAAATAAGCCGTTCATAATACTCTGGGTACCAAACCAACTCATCGCCCATCAAACGACTAGACTCCAAATGCTCCGCAAAATGATACAATGCATTCAATAACTTCACCATCACATCATTCACCGATAATTTCTCACCAAAAAGCTCCGACAAAGTCGTCATCACTTCTGGCACCACATCTGGAAATGTATATTTATCTTGCTTATCTTTCCCGCTAATTCGGTAAAATTCGCGAATCAACTCCGCACGTTGCCGCTGATCACCGTTCACCGCTAAATAAATCTGCACCGCGACCCCTTTTGCCATTCGGCGTTGTGAAATCCCGGCAAACTTCTTCCCATCAATGCTCAAATCATAGCTTCCTGGGCAATAGGAGCCGACAATTTCCCGCGCTTCCATCTTGTGTGAATACTGCGGAAACATATGCTTAATCAGCGCAAACATCGTCTCATAGCCCCGATCAATCGCAATACCCTTATCCACATCAGGAAAAACAAGCGACAAATTCAACACTCCCGGATCAAGCACAACCGCTAAACCACCAGAGTTCCGTACAACAGCACGGTATCCTTGCTCCTTAAAATAAGCTATTCCTTTCTGTATATCGGGCAATTTCGAATCCTGAATTCCCATCGAAATCGTATTATAATGCACCCAAGCTCGTGTCGTCGGCGGAGACATATGACTCCCAACCGAGCGACACAGCGTATCATCCGTCGCAAATGACTGCAACGCGTCAAACGCCACCTGTACTGTTGTTTGGTCAATAAAACGCCATCGTTCTTGCTTCAATAAATCCAGTCCGTCTCTCATCTCATTACTCCATTTCTAGTAATCGTTGTTGTTATTATAGCATAGACCCATAGCGATTTGGAGCGCTTTTTCTAAATTCGCAATATAAATGAATCGCTGTATTTCCAACCCCTTATTTGTGCTATTTCACCCGTCGTCTTTTCGATGTTAAGACCAATTTTGCTACTAATGCGACAACTGTCAATTTTCCTAACCGACTCCACGTTTTCTTACTCACATTAATCGCCTCCTCATTACTTAGTTTATGGCTTTTCTCGACGCATTACAACGGATACAACTCCACACAAAAAAGAGGATGAGCCCTCCATTGACTTTTACATCAACTGAAAATCTCATCCTTAAAATTTAAAACCTAGGGAGTTTTAAATGAGTATATAAATTTACATCCGAATTACCAATCGTAACGATCTGTTTTGCTCGTGTTGCGACGGCAGTTACGCGGGTTGCCCCAAATGCGATATAGCAGGTAAGCAACAATGGCGATACCGATTAATGGGAATAAGAAGTGAAGCGTAATACCAATAACCTTGAATAGAATATTAAGTCCGATAATGACTAAGATAATTGTAAATAAGTACTTGAAAAAGTTGTTCATTGTAATAACCTCCAAATTTTTTATATCAACGTTTTTAAAGTTAGCATGATTAAAATCTATATGAAATCGCCTTATCGAGCCGATTAGTTTTTAACGTCTAAGATTTGAGCTGTTGCCGGCTCTTTTTGCTGATTGATATGTAGCAGTGTTGTGTTTGTTGGTACTGCTGTTTGCTGCGCTTGTAAGCCAACTAGCAACATAATTAGCAGTGCCGATACTAGACCGAAAATCCCTTTTTTCATGTCGTTCACGCCCTTTTGTTTAGTTGATAGATTCATTATAACGAGCATTCATTTTTTTAACGATAGGCTACGGACTGAAAATTGCTACATCCGAAGTCGCATTTGTATTTGGAGCTCAGGGGGTGTTAATGATATGATACATTATAATATCTCTATGGGAGGGTGTAACTATGCAAGAATTCAATATTCCCACCGAACAAGGGCAACCTAAAATATGGACAATCATTTGGGTTTTCTTGGTGTATATGGGGCTGTCACTTATTTTCCAACTCGTTAGCATTCTCTGGGACGTGCTAGCTGGGAGCGATTTTCTTAGCATGTCAGTCAGTTGGCATAGCGAACTACTAGGGCTTGCGGCAATGTTGCTAACACTTATCATCGCAAAATTCCAAAACATTCAGTTTTTCAAATGGACAAAAATCAGTTGGAAAGGCTTCGTCTTCGCTGCAGTAGTGATGGGTATTGCAATCGCTCTTAGTTCACTCATTGACTATATTGGGCAAAGCTACACTTCCTATACAACGACACAAAACGAAATGCTATTAGAAGATGTTTATAAGAACGCTTCATGGTTGCTAAGTTTTCTTTCTATCGTTATCATAGCGCCATTTGTGGAAGAGATTATTTTCCGAGGATTCTTGATGCAGCAACTTTTTCGGAGTCGTTTGTGGCTTGGCTGGATTGTGAGTAGTTTGCTATTTTGCGCAGCCCACGTACCTACAGATTGGGTTAGTTTTCTGCTTTATTTGATTCCAGGTATTGCGCTTGGTGGAATTTTGTACAAAACAAAGCGGCTGGAGCTAACTATTTTCGCACATTTCTTGAATAATTTCGTTGCCTTTATTTGGTCTTAAGAAAACAGGATTTCTCTATCATTATCAAGGGGAATCCTGTTTTCTTGCCTATATGCCTCACTAATTTTCAGTCGCATCATTATTCCAGACAGCAAGATAGTCTGTTCCTGAAAACAAAATCCTGTGTGAAAACTAAAAATAAAAATGATAAGATACACTTATACAGCAGTTGTAAGCGCTAACCTGAAAGAGTTAAAAGGGGGAATGAAGAAATAATTAAAGCAACCGCAACTTAGTAGTTTTCATAAGTGCTAAGTAGTGGCTGGAGTAATTGGTTGATTTTCTCAAGGCTTTGATTTTTTGAAAAAATATATTGTTTATTTATGATTTCTTGTTCTGCGGCAGTCACTTGATTGATGCAGCTTTGTTGCTGGGTTCGAAACAGCTTGGGGCTTACTCCATAAAAACGTGTGAAGGAGCTATTTAAATAACGAACATCCGAAAAACCACAAGCTTCGCAAATGGCTAAAAGTGTACTTTCCGTATGAATCAACATATACTGTGCCTTTTCACATCGGATGAGATTTAAATATTCTTGGAACGTTACACCAAAATTTTCATGAAAAAAATGAGATAAATAAGTGCTGGATAACGCTTCTTTTTTGGCAATATCAGAAAGTAGTAGTTTTTGTTGGTAGTTTTTTGAAATGTAATCGCTTATTCGCTTGATTCTTTCCAGCTTTAAAAGCAGTTGACTTTTTGTTTCTTCCTTCATTTGTTTGTGAGGAATGAGTTTCATTAAATCGAACATGATAATAGCGGAAAAGCCATGACACAGTAGCGGAAAATGCTCTTCTTCTTGAAAATAGGCTTGGCTAGCTGCTAAAAGATTGGCTAATAAATGGTTCCCAATTTCAGAATCCTTTAAAGCTATAGGCTTTGTGTCAAAATACACCTCATTAATTTTCGGAAAAAAAGATTCAAAGATTTTTGGAGAAAACTGAAAAATCAATAATAATGCAGCATTTTTCGAATGTAACTCATGTAATTGGCAGGAATTTAAAACAATGAAGTCGCCTTGCCTCAATTTGATTTTTTTGTTATTTGTCGTAATGTTTAGCGAACCACTTAGTAGATAGACCATTTCGATGTCCATATGTAAGTGCGTGCTACGATAATGCATCTCAATTAGAAAAACATAAATATCTTGGACTTTATTATGCGCAATCAATTCGAATTCATTTGTCATATTCTTCCCTCCTCGTTATTTCACTATAAACGAAATGGAAAGCGGAAGCAATATTGATTTTTTAACATTAAAGGAGGAAATGAGTACATGAGACTATCAAAGAATTTAATTTATTTTTTCGGTGCGTTAGGAGGACTATTATTTGGTTATGATACCGGGGTCATTGCTGGGGCACAGATTCTTATTCAAGAAGAACTTCACTTAAGTAATGCGGAAATAGGATTTGTCGTAAGCTGTATTTTGATTGGCGCGGTTGTTGGGGCCGTATTGATTTCACCGTTATCTGATAGATATGGCCGTAAGAAAATGGTTATTCTGACAGCACTTATTTTTCTAGTTGGGGCTTTGGGTAGTGCGTTATCTCCTAATGTTTCGTTCTTGATTATTTCTCGTATGTTTTTAGGAATTGCCGTTGGTGGAGCTAGCGCACTTGTTCCGATGTATCTTGCCGAATTGGCACCTGCGAATCAAAGAGGAAGCTTATCTTCACTGAATCAGTTAATGATTATGATTGGGATGCTGCTTGCTTATATCGCGAACTATGTTTGGCGCCTATCTCCTATCGGATGGGAATTAATGTTAGGTTTTGCAGCAGTACCGGCACTTGTTCTTTTTATCGGTGGAGTTTTATTGCCAGAATCACCGCGATACTTAGTGAAAGTTGGGAAACGAGAAGAAGCTGAAAATATCTTGTTAAACATTCGAACTAAGTCAGAAGCGGAAGCTGAAATTTTAGAGATTGAAGAACAGAGTCATCAAGAAAAAGGTCGATTGAAAGATGTCTTTTCAAAATGGGTTCGTCCAGCAGTTGTTGCGGCATTTGGTTTGGCTATTTTGCAACAATGGATGGGCTGTAATACGGTATTTTATTATGCGCCACGTATTTTAATGAGCGGTGGTACGGATGCTGCTTCTGCGATACGCACGCAAATCTTTTTAGGTATCTTTTATGTTATTGTAACAGCAGTCGCGGTGTCGTTGATGGATCGTTTTGATCGGAGAAAAGTTTTGATATTCGGCGCTATTGGTATGGGGCTTTCGTTCTTTGCTCTGTCTGCGGCGTTTCATTTAGAAGGAGATAAAGCAGGATTCCATCTCTTCACATTTATTTTCTTGGCTACGTATATTTCTAGTTTCTGCGCCACTTGGGGACCTGTCATGTGGGTGATGATTGGCGAGATTTTCCCATTAAAAATTCGTGGGTTAGCAGTTGGTATCGCTTCACTAGTGAACTGGGTTGCCAACTGGACTGTATCCGTCAGCTTCCCTGTTTTAGAAGCAAAGATTGGTGATGTAACATTATTTATCAGCTTTGGGTTGGTTTGTATAGCTGCAGCCTTCTTCGTCAAGAGCTTTGTGTTCGAAACACGAGGTTACACATTAGAGCAGATTGAAGAAGCATTGCTAAAAGATGAAACTAAGAAATTGAATGATAAAAAACGTGCGTCTATTGCTAAGGTTTTTTAGAAAAAAGGAGTTCCCGTTGATGGGAACTCCTTTTTGATTAGATAACTAATGTTATAACGCGGTCGCCTGGTTTTACTTCTGCTTCATCGACAACCATTACGTCCAGATATTGATTTGTGTTTGTTACGATAATTGGTGTGGTAATGTCGTAGCCTTCGCTCCTAATTCCTTCAACATCGAATTCTGTAAGCAGTTGGCCTTGTGTGATTTTATCGCCTTGTTTTACGTGTACTTTGAAATATTTACCTTCCAGTTGTACTGTGTCCATGCCGACATGCATTAGAATTTCTGCGCCAGAATCTGTTGTAATGCCTAGTGCGTGGCCTGTTGGGAACACCATTGTGACTGTTCCGCTTGCTGGAGCGAATAGTTTACCTTCTGTTGGCACAATTCCTAAGCCTTTACCTAGTGCGCCTGATGAGAATGCTTCGTCTTTAACGTTTACAAGTGGAATAAGTTCGCCTTGTAATGGTGATACTAGTACTTCATGTTCGATTAATGTTTCGCCTTCTGTAATGACTGGAGCAGTTGCAGCACTCGCTTCTACTGGATCTTTGAAGCCAAATACGTATGTTAAAATTAGCCCTAGAACAAAGCTGACTACGATTGCGATAATTACCCACCAGAATGCGCTGTCAATTGGGCTACCTGGTTTAATAAAGTTTGGAAGACCGAAGATTCCTAGTCCACCCATGATGTAACCTTGTGCGCCTGCATAGCCAATGATACCGCCACCGACCGCGCCACCGATACAGCTCATGATAAATGGTTTTTTAAGTGGTAATGTAATCCCATAAATCGCAGGCTCTGTTACACCGAAGATTCCCGAGATGAATGCTGGATAGCCCAATGTTTTGAGTTTTTGATTTTTTGTTTTTAACATAACAGCTAGAACGGCACCGATTTGGGCAAATGATGCCCCGAATGTCATCGCTAAAATTGGATCTGCGTGAAGTGTTGTCAAGTTGTTGATAGCGACCGGGATAAGACCCCAGTGAAGTCCGAAGATAACGAATACTTGCCAGAAACCACCAAGCAATAGACCTGCAATGACAGGGCTAAGATTGTAAACCCATAGTGTTCCGTGTCCAAGTAGGTCACCAGCCCACACTGCGATTGGCCCGATAACGATGAATGTTACTGGAACAACAATTAATAATGTAAAGAATGGCACTAAGAATGTTTTTACTACGTCTGGAATAATATTTTTAAGACCTTTTTCTACTTTTGCGGCAAAGAATGTTGCCAGGATAATTGGAATAACGGATGATGCGTAACTCATTAGAATTACTGGAATGCCTAGGAATGTGATGTGAATTGGTGATTCAAACATCGTTCCTGCAAATAGTGTGTACATCGGTTTGCCTGCTGTTAAACCTGCTAATGCTGGATAAACGAGTGCTCCCCCGATTGCCATCCCGACGAATATGTTGCCGCCGAATTTTTTGATGGCTGTGTAACCTAGGAAGATTGGGAAGAAGTAGAATAACGCATCCCCAATAGCATATAGAATTTGATATGTTCCAGAGGTTTGTGTGACCCATCCGAACGCTAAGAACATCGATGCAAAACCTTTAATCATACCTGTTGCGGCTAATACGCCTAGAACTGGTGTAAATACGCCTGAAATCATGTCGATGAATCGGTTGAAAAGATTACCTCCGCTGTCATTTCCTGAATTTTCTGCACCTTCAGCCGAAATGCCACCGACTTCTAGTACTGCTTTATATACATCTGGTACATGGTTACCAATAACTACTTGGTATTGTCCGCCACTTCGAAGTACGGAAATAACGCCGTCCATTTTTTCAAGTTCTTCTGTTTTCGCAATACTCTCATCTTTCAGTTTAAAACGCAATCTTGTAATACAATGAAATACACTATTGATATTTTCGGTTCCACCAACTTTGTCCAGAATATCTTTCGCTAGTTGTTCATATTTCATTTGATAAACCTTCCTTCTTAACCTTATTTTTGCACAAAGAAAAACCCAAACCGTTTCATGGAAGAATACATGTGTATCCCACGAATCAGCTTAGGTAATGCCCGAAGATTGGTAACAATCCTTTGCGATGTGTTTACTATATCATATCCTGAAAACGATTACAAGAGCTTTTTAAAATTTTTTTATGGAACTTTGAAAAATACGGTGCTAGCGTTGGTGTAGTTGCCTTTCACCTCGGATATTTGGATTTTGATAAGATTTCCACGTGGGAGTTTTGTCTTGAAAGTGATGGTTGGGCTTTTGGTTTTAGTGAGTGCTATTTCGGATGTGATTGCTTTTCCCGATAGGTTCGTGACGCGGATGTATTTTGTTTTGGTTTCGTCGGCGTTCCAGATGATGGGAATTTGTAATGCGTTGTTTTTGTAGGATGGGGCTTTTAATGTTGTGCCAATGTAATTTCGGGATATTTGATAGGTTTTGCCGTTTAATGTGTTATTGTTTAGGAACAGGAGTTTTAGTGTGTCTTTTTTACTGATGGATGCTCCTGTGACTAGGGTGCCTATGCTTTTACTTTGGATTTTGTTGTTTGTTACGGAGAGCAAATCGGTGGTGTAGTAGCTTGTTTTGCCATTGAAGATTATTGGGACTTCGCGGACTTCTATGAGGGTGCGGTAATAATTGTTGATGCTGCCTAGGATTTGAATAGTGTTGGTGGATATTGTGATGCCGTTTGTTGTATTTGAATCGCTAATTCCTGCAAAAACACGGAATGGATAGTCAATATTTCGTGATGTGAAGCGGTTGCCGATGACAGTGATGCCTTTTGGTCGTGTTAAGGTATTGTTTTTACGCATATTGGTACTAAAAAAAGCGAATGTGTTGGGGCTGTCGATATTCACTGTGTTTCCTTGGTAGATCATGTATTGGGCGCCGCTTGCTCGGAAAGCTGTGTAGCGTGTGTAGTTTTGGGATTGTTTTTAGATGCCATTTTTTTGCGATTAGCGGGTTATTGGGGTTGACTTTGCCGGCTGCTGTGGACAGATTGATTTGGTTGTTTGTGATTGTTGTAGTTTGGTTGGCTGGGCCGTAGCTGTCGATTGCTGCGTCTTGCATACTGTCTAGTGTTTGGCCACTTTTTTTTGACGGCATCGTAATGATAGCTACCGTAACGTTGCATCCAGTCTATGACTTTATTGCCAGCAACCAAGGAATTGGTGTTACCGTAATATTGAACAATACCTGCTCTGCCGATGTTTTTGACGGTATTGTTGGTGATTTTGACATTAGATGTGTAAGTCATTGTAATGCCACTTTGCAATCCAGAATTGAGGACTTGGGTTTTGTTGATTGTGATGTTTTCGGCTTTCGCTATGTTGACAACTGCTAGTCCTACTTGATTGGCGTTTAGAATCATATTGTTGATTTTAATATTCGTTTTTAAGGCCTTTTTGTGGGCTGGCTTATAGCCTGTGTTGCTTTCAGAAGGCGTTATTTGTCCTATGTTTAGTAGGTTGTCTTTGTAGAAATTGGTTGGATTGGTTAGGTAGTTGTATTTTGACATGTTGGGGTTGTATTGCAAGGTGAAATTTTGGAGGGTTATATCTGTTGCGGATTCTTGACTTGTTGCGGTGGTGTCAGTTGTCATCGAAGCATTGTTCATTGTGAGCCTTGTCGCTGCTGGAGATGCTGATGCTCCTTGTAAAAGAATATGTGATTTTAAAATGATTTTGCCGTTAATATAAAATGTACCTGTTGGGAGAGTCACTTGTTTCTTGCCGGATGTGGAGGCTTGATTGATGGCATTTTGGAGGGTAACTGCGTTTTGTGTGGCGATTGCTGATGTGGTTCCTTGACTTAGTGGTACAGCGCTTGCTTGTGTATTATTCGGTAATGAAAAAAGAATCAAAAAAATGAGAAAAAAACCTGTAATATACATGATGGTTTTTGACATGGAAACCACCCCTTACTAAATTCCTATTGATTTACGCATATAAATTCTATACCGCAAAAAAATACATTCCAAACTCGTTTCCTAGGTTTGAAATGTATTCTTGATATTACTTATTTTTTGACATCCATTTGTAATTTTCGGAGCCAATTGGGTACATGATGTAATTCTTTAGCGTGTCTCGTTGCATGTAAGCGCGACCACCTTGGTAAAGTGGGACAAGTGCGGCATTATCTTTGAGCAAAATTTGTTCAGCTTTTAGTAATGCTTGCCAGCGTTTTTCTGGGTCATTGGATAGACTTCCTTTGGCACCTAAAACGAGTTTGTCGTATTCGGGGTTAGAGAAGCCTGTGTGGTTTCCTGGGCTGTCTGTTAGAAATAGGTTCAGGTAGGTTAATGGATCGGAATAATCACCGCTCCAGCCGCCCAGAAGCATTTCGTAGTCTTGGGTTACGTCTGCTGTGAAACTTGCTTTTTGTGTAACTGTTTTAATGTTGATTTTTAAGCCTGGCAGATTCTTTTGTAGCTGGTCTTGCATGAATTCGGTTTGTTGTTTTTGTAGGGAGGAATCGCCTGCTGTTAGGGCAATCGTTAGGTCTTTTTTGTCAATTTCTTTGAGACCCGCTTCCCAATACTTCTTCGCCTCGGTTGGGTTGTAACTCAGTAAATCACCATTTTGTGTGCGAAAGTCTTTGTTGGTTTCTGGGTCGAACATGATTTTAGCTGGGACATTGCCGTTCAGGGCAGATGAACCGTTGGCTAGAAGTTGGTCGACCATTGTTTGTTTGTCGATGGACATTGCTAGTGCTCGTCTGATGTTGAGGTTGGCTAAGTCTGTTTTTCGGCCATCTTTGCCTTGATTCATTTTCAGATAGACGGAGCGGCCTGTGAAAGTTTTGTGGAATTCTGGTTCGTTTTTGTATTTGTTGACAAACTCGCCGTCTAGTTCGATGTGATCGAGTTTATCGGTTGTGTAGAGATTGATTGCTTGGTTGGTGTCTTTTACTACTTGGACGTTGATTTTGTCGGCTTTAACGTTCTTTTTGTCCCAGTATTTGTTGTTTTTGACGTAATCCCATGTTTTTTTCGTGGCATCCCAGTTTTCTAGTTTGAAAGGACCGTTGGAAATAAGGTTGTCGCTGGATAGTGCGTAGCGATCGCCTTGTTTCTCGACGAATGCTTGATTTTGTGGGAAGAATGTGCCGGTTGTTAGTAAGTCTTTGAAGATTGGCACTGGGTTTTCTAGGTCGACTTGTAATGTTTTGTCGTCTAGGGCTTTGACGCCTAGTTTGTCAGGGTCCATTTTACCATTTAGGATGGGGGTAGCATTTTTGATGATTTCCTCCATTTGTGGACCGTATGCTGCGACGGATTTTGGGTCAACGACTTTTTTCCACGCGTATTCGAAATCAGCGGCGGTTACGGGGGTTCCGTTTGACCAGTTGGCGTCATCGCGAATTTTAAAAATAAGTGTTTTGCCGCCGTTCTTTTCTTCTGGTTCTGCGGCTGCCATCGCGAGTTCTGGCTTGCCATCTCTATCTAAACGATATAATCCTTCGTAAATTTGATTAATTGCTCGAAAACTTACGCTATTGTCTGCGGTTGTTGGGTTAACTCCTGGTATTTCTCCTGTTTCCATCAGATGAATCGTACTGGTTTCTACTTTCTTTGTTTCGTTGACTGCATCTTTTGACTGACAAGCGGCAAGTAATAATAGTCCTAAAAGCATTAGAACTGCTAGCATTTTTTTGCGCAAAATCATGTCCCCCTTTAGTTTTGGCCTCGAAAAAAAGCCAAAGATTAGTCTGTTTTTCAAGACTTCTCTTTGGCTTTATTAAACCATAAACTGTACCTGTTGTAAATATGAACTGTACTATTTCTTGTTTAAGTAGACGCCTGATCCGATGATTATAATTGTCATCGATAATAGCGCTGCAAGCATGAAAATAGATGGGTCGTTGAACATGAAAATACCAAGTAATAGGAATGTGAAACCCACGACAGACAAGGTTATAACAGTTATCTTTTTCAAAATATTACGTGATCTTGCGTCTATCTTTTTAAAGCCGATGATGGTGAGCCACAGGAAGACTTTTTTTGAGTTTGAGAGGTATAGTGCTGTTAGAACTAGTAGTGCGCCGACAAGTAACAGACTGTAGCGACCGGTCGGTATTTCGTAGCCTAGACTAAAGGCAATAATGGTTACTTGAATAATGGCTAACAGGATTAGTAATGCATAAAACATGTACTCAAACTCCAAGCGATTATCGGGTTTTACCTTCTCTTTCCCATAATATTCTGTACCGGTAAACATGACCATCAGGAAAGGAATTAAAATCAAGCCAAGCCACTTTTGGACGAACATATCTGGTGAAAAATCCGTTCCAAAATGTACCGCTACTTCGCTTGGTAAGAGTGGGTACGTTGCTAAGGTTAAAACAACTGTCGAAAAAATAACCATGCTTGGAAACATTCCAATTCTTTTCATTCGTCTCGCCTCTTTCCTAAATTAAAATTGGCGATACGTAGCTAAGTCAGCTCGGTCCTTGGCTATCCTGACATTTTTTAAAGTTCCAAGATGCGCTGCTGTGTCGTGATAACCGCGCTCTGTCAAAGCACGCGTCGCAGGCAAATAGACAACAACCGCGAAACCGGCTCGTGAAAGCTGTTCCACCGTCGTCTTTACACAAAAATCAAATGCTAAACCACCAACAATAACAAGGTCCACTTCTTTTTCTCGCAAAAATTCAATGACTCCTGTTGATAAATTTTCGCGAATATCGTGATAACATGCGCCGTATGGGTGTAGGTCGGGTTCCATACCTTTCCAAACGAATAAATCGTAATCGGAAGGGTGCGGCATGCCGTCTAGTAGTTCAAATCCGGTCGTACCTGAGACGCAATGTTTTACCCAAGTGAGATCTGCATCAGGAAATGTGAGTGGTGCCAGCATCTCATCGGGGCTTGTAACTGTCCAGACGGCTTGTTCGGGATGGGCATCTTTACTACCGATGCGAATCGTTCCGAAACTCGCCATATACTGTAGTTCAGGGACGATGAGATGTCCTTCTGGTACGGGTAATTCGTCTGGACAAAGTGGTGTAAAACCTTTTTGTACGTCAACATCAAAAGTTGCAATTTTCATGATTCATTACTCCTTTTTGCGATAAGTCATTTGTGTGAATTGGCCGTATTGGGTAACTTCTTCGAGATATAATTGTTCGCGAGTACCTTTTTCGAAAAGCGGGATGCCGTCGCCGAGAATGATTGGAGCTACAGTGATAATGAAGCGGTCGATGAAACTTTCTTCTAGGAATTTCTTGACTAGTTGCGCGCCACCGACAAGCCAGATGCTTTTGCCTTCTGTTGTTTCTAGCCAGTTTTCAACGGAGCCGTTAACGAACGCTGCATATGCGTCTTTTGTACCCGCTTTTTCGTTGGAAAAAACATAGACGTGTTTTTTGCTATACGGGAAAGTGTCGGTGAGTGTGAACAGTTGCTTATAGGTTGTGTGCCCCATCACGACAGTATCAATTTCGTCTAAAAAGGCCGTGTAGCCATTGTCACCTTCTCCTTCAATTTCTTCCAGCCATCCGACGCTACCCATTTGGTCAGCGATATATCCGTCTAAGCTCATTGCGATAAATAAATCGATTCGTTTTTCTGTCATGTCATTCAAATCCCTTCACTACTAGTTTTCCGATGGATTTGCCGGATTCGATAATGCGGTGTGCTTCTTTGATTGTCGCGGCATTCATCGGCTGGAGCGTTTGGTTCCATGTCGACTTTAAAAAACCATTTTCGAAAAGTTGAGCGGCTTTTGTTAGGATGTCGTGTTGTCTGACTTTGTCTATTGTATCGTATTTGGAGCGGGTAAACATGAACTCATAGCTTACCGTCACGCTTTTGTCTTTGATAAGGCTCATGGTTACTGGGTTTTCAAGTTCTACTATAGAGCAAATATGGCCTTCTGGTGCAATAATTTCCTGCATCGTGTCCCAATAGGCATCTGTATTATGTAGGCATAAAATATAGTCCACATTCGCAAAACCTAGTGCGTTTAGTTGTGGCAAAAGGGCTTCACGATGGTTGATAATATGCGTCGCACCCTGCTCTTTACACCAGTTCACCGTCTCGTCTCGTGATGCCGTTGTGATGACTTCAAGTCCCGCCCAAACAGCAAGTTGCGTCGCGATTGATCCGACCCCGCCAGCACCATTGATAATCAAAATGTTCTTGCCTGCATCCGCATCAGGAATAAGTCGGATTCGGTCAAACAAGGCTTCCCATGCAGTAATAAGCGTGAGTGGCATGGCAGCTGCTTCTTCAATAGACAAGTTCTTCGGTTTTAGTCCAACTAATCGTTCATCAACCAATTGGAATTCGGCGTAACTGCCTTGGCGTGTAACATCTCCTGCATAATAAACTGCATCGCCAACTTGGAATAGCTCGACTTCTTCTCCAATTTCTGTAATGATTCCAACTGCGTCCCAGCCCAATATTCTTGGCGTTGTTTCGACTTTGTCTTTTGGAGCGCGTTGTTTTGTATCGACTGGGTTGATAGAAATGGCTTGTACTTGAACAAGAATGTCATGACCACTTGGTTTTGGCGTTTCAAGCGTGACATCAAGAAAACTATCTTCGGCTTCAATTGGCAAATATTCGTATAATCCTACTGCTTTCATTTTGCAACACCTCGTTGTTTATTATTCCCCGTCTTTTGAGAAATAATGCGTAAAATGCATTATTTTTTACATAAAAAAATAAGAACATGAAGGCTTATCAAAACTTTCATGTTCTTATTATTTCATACTGGCAATGGCTTCGATTGGGTTGGCGTTCTTAAAAAGATGTGAGGCTGCGACTAGAATGTCTACGTCGAATTTTGTGATGGTTTGTTCAGCTAATGTTTTTCATTGATGTCATTCCTCATTATGACTTTTCGCGTATGTGTATTTAGCTTTTTACTTGAGACCAGATTTGAACGATGCGCTCGGAATAGGCTTTATTGTCATTACGGTGGAATAAGGCGGAGGTGCCTAGCACAAATACGTCCGGTAAGCATTCGCTCATTTTGCCAATTGTTGTGGCGTTTATATTGCCATCGACCTCGATAAGTGGCGCATAGGCGTTGTTTTTCAGCAGAGCTTTTAATTCGTGTAATTTCTCCAAAACGGCTTCTTGAAAATTCTGACCTGCAAAACCTGGATTTACCGTCATCATAAGTACCATTTCCACATCATTTAGGTACGGTAAAATGGCTTTTAGTGGCGTTTCTGGATTTAAAGCAATGGCTGGTTTAATGTGATAGCTACGGATTTTTTGAATCACCGCAGGAACATCTTCGCAAACTTCTACATGAAAAGAGATGTATTCTGGCTTTATTGACGCAAAAAGGTCAATGTGCTTGATAGGATTTATGGTTGCTAAGTGAATATCTAATGGGATATTGGTCGCGTTTTTTACTTTGGCTAGCCATTCCGGTCCGATTGCAAGGTTGTTCACATAAGCACCGTCCATCACGTCACAGTGCAACATGTCTACGCCTGCTGCTTCTAGTTTTGCTAATTCATCTGCTACGTTTAACTGGTCCGCGCACATAATTGATGCTGCAATAAGTGTTGCCATGTCAGATTTTTTCCCCTTTCGCATCTTGATTAAATACATGAATGCTGTCGGCGGCTAATTTGTTATGCATAATCACTTGGATGAGATTGCTTGGAATCGTGACATCCGTTGCCCCAGCTAAAAGCGTGTCTATTACTTGCGCCGTATTTTTGAAACTCGCTCCAAGGATTTTAGTCGGTGCTTCAAGCTGTTTGAAAAGTTCCGCCGTGCTTGCTACTACTTGTTTGGCATCTAAACCTTGATTCGCCATTCGATTCACATAGGGCGCCACCCATTCACAACCTGCTAAAGCCGCTAAGTAACTCTGTTCCACAGAAAAAATCGCTGTCGCTAAAATTTCAATGTCTGGCCGTTCTTGTTTCAGCTGTGTTATGACGCGGAATCCAATTTCATCGGCTGGGATTTTCAAAGCAATGCGTGTGTCTAGCGAGAGAATCGCTTGGGCGTCATCGTATAGCGCCTCTTGCGTCTCACCTGTCGCCTGAACAAAAAGACGTTGCTCATCGTGAAGAATCGATAATATTTCCCGGGAAATAACGGCGCGTGACTTCCCAATTTCTTTTGCTAAAAGCGTCGGATTAGTTGTGACTCCAGTTAACCAGTGAAAAACTTGCATGGCTTCTATTTCTTTGACATTTGCTGTGTCTAAAAACATTGTTCCCACCTCACATTTCGTTTTTTTGCTCGAGTTCTGTAATCATTTGCAACCTGCGTTCGTGTCGTTCCCCATCAAAAGTAGCGCCTAGCCAAGTATCGACAATTCGTAAAGCTAAACCTTCGCCAACCACGCGTTCCCCAAGGCATAAAATATTGCTGTTGTTATGTTCACGTGTCGCTTGGGCGCTGAAACAATCAGAGACAACTGCCGCGCGGATTCCTGCCACTTTATTGGCTGCAATAGACATGCCAATTCCAGTTCCACAGCATAGAATACCCAAGTCTGCCTCGCCACTAACCACTTGATGTGCCACTTCTTCTGCGTAAGATGGAAAATCGACGCTAGCATCACTATATGTGCCAATATCCGCTACTTGTATATATTGTTTCGCTAAATGTGCCACGATAGCATCTTTTAACCTGCGGCCGCCATGGTCACATCCAATTGTTAATTTCATGTTTTTCACCCTCATTCTATATATTTAACCCCTTTATCGTGTATAATTAAGTAGCAACGAATCGGAAATGGTACGCCAATACCATTTTTGATTCGTTGCTTAGAAAGGATAGCGATACGCTTAAACGGGCCTGCCAGCTTTGTTTTGGGCATTTGTTGTCCTTTTTTTGTTGTTTTTAACATGTCGCCATCCTCCTTGTTTATGATTTTACTAATACTTTTATTTCGTTTCCTGCCATGACAGCATCAAAACCTTCGCGCCACGCGTCTAACTCATAAACTTTCGTAATCATTCGATCGGTGTCGATTTTGCCATTGGCTAGCAAGTCAAGCGCGATATGCCACGAACTTGGTTTTTGCGATCGGCTACCGATGTATGTGATTTCCCGCTGAATAATTGATTCTTGGTCAATTGGATTACATTTCTCAGCGAAAAGCCCGACTTGACCGAATGTTCCTTTTTTGGCAGTGAGTGGTAGGCCTTGATTTACTGCGGGTACAGCGCCTGAACAGTCAAATACTTTATCTGCACCATATCCGTCCGTCATTGAAAACACGACTTCTTCTAGGTTTTCTTGCATCGTATCAACCGTTCGGTCCATTCCGATTTCAGCAGCAAGTTCTAATCGATCACTATCCTTCGTAATCCCTGCCATAATCACCCTCGCACCTTGCGCCTTCACGACTTGCGCTAACAATAATCCAATCGGTCCTGGTCCAAAAATCAGCACCACATCTGTCGGCTCAATCGTCGTTTTCTCAAGCGCCGCATGCACACAACAGGCCAGTGGCTCCGTAAGCGCCGCAGCTTGATAAGTAATCGAATCCGCCAGCTTATGACAGCTCTCTTCCCGCGACAACACATACTCCGCAAAGCTACCATCCGCCTGCGTCCCAATTCCGCGCCGATGCGAACATAAATTATATTCCTTATTTAAGCAAAACTTACATTCCCCACATGTTTCGAATGTCGTTTCACTCGTTACACGATCACCAATTTTCAAGTCCTTCACGTCCGGTCCAACTGCTACCACCGCCCCTGAAAACTCGTGTCCCAGCGTCACTGGTATTGTCGGATTGCCATATTCACCTTTAAACGTATGAATATCCGATCCACAAATTCCTGTATAGGCTACCTTGATTTTGACACAATCACCATAAACCACTGGCTCTGCAACGTTTTCCAATGCCATTTTGTCAAATCCAGGTTCTTTTTTTACTACTGCTTTCACGCTTTTCTCACTCCTCTTGTGGTAAAATCATTACTTTGTTATAGTCTTCCTCGCGCCCTAGAATCATCGCGAAGGCATCGCCAACTTCCTCCACTTTATAGCGATGGGAAATCAATGGTTTCAGCTGAATACGGCCTTGGTTCACAAAAGCAATCGAAGTCGTCCACTCTTCACCCGGAAACGGCGCTGAATAAGAATTCCAAAAGCCTTTCAATGTCAATTCGCGTCGAAAAATGTTCTCGAAAGCTTCTTCTGGAAGCAGTACATCCGCGTAAGCTATACCTAAATAACCGATTTTGCCTTTCTTCTTCGTCACGCGCAAACATTGCTCTTGCGTCACTTTAGAACCCGCACATTCCAGCGCAATATCAGCACCACGCCCACCTGTGTATTCCAGTACTTTTTCCGCAAGATTGTCTTCGCGCGGGTTAATCGTGTAACGGCAACCAAATTTGCGCGCCTCGGCTAACTTCCCATCACTAATATCGACCGCGATAATATCCTTCACACCAGCCAGCTGCAAGCATTGCACCACGAGAATTCCAATCGTTCCTATTCCAAAGACAACGGCCGTATCACCCAATTCAGGCTGGATTCCAAGTACACCATGCATCGCCACAGCAAGCGGTTCCAACATCGCGCCTTCCTCAAAATCCATGTCACCAATATCGATCACATTCGTCGCCTTCATCACAACATTCTCCGCAAAAGCACCATAAAAATGCGAACCAACCATCCGATAATCCTCACATAAAGAAAACTCGCCGGCCTGACAATACTCACACTTCCCACAAGGTACAAGCGGAATCCCAGCAACGCGACTTCCAACTTCGACATGCGCCACATCCGCGCCTTTTTCCACAATCACACCTGAAAATTCATGCCCCATCACGGCTGGCAATGGGTATTTCCACCGCGTCTGCATTTTGTGAATGTCCGAACCGCAAATCCCGGCCGCCATCACCTTAATCCGTACTTCATCCGCGCCACACGCTGCTTGTTCCACCTGTTCCGCACGAATTTCATTATTTTCATATAAAACTGCTGCTCGCATCACGTTAACTTCCTTTCAAAAAACTTAATTTCCAAAAAGTGCTTGATAAGCTTCAGAGAATTTCAAAATGGCCCAGTTCAAGAAGTTTCCGCCTAAATCAAGACTCGATACTTGCGTCGCACCATCCGGCATCTTAAAGTCTGCCCCGTTCATCATCGCCGTATGCACATCCGCAAAATTCGTCGCCATCAGTAGCGAGAACGCGATAACAATCGTACCGGTAATCAAAGATTGAATAATATTCCCTTTCCGCGAAGCAACAATAAAGGCAATGTAAAACGGAATCGTCGCCAAATCACCAAACGGCAAAACACGATTTCCTGGCAAAATAACAGCTAAAAACAACGTAATTGGTACAAGCAAAAGCGCCGTAGACATAACTGCTGGATGCCCAACAGAAAGTGCAGCATCAAGCCCAATATACAACTCACGACCTTTGAAACGCGATTTCATAAACTCGCGCGCTGCTTCCGAAACTGGAATCAAGCCTTCCATCAAGATTTTTACCATCCGTGGCATCAAGAGCATAACGGCCGCCATCGACATACCAATTTTCAAAATTTCGCCGACATCATAACCAGCCAGCAAACCAATCGCAACCCCTAGAATCAAGCCCATCATCATTGGTTCCCCGAAAATACCGAACCGTTTTTGAATCGACTCAGGGTCCGCATGTAATTTTCGTAGTCCTGGAATTTTTCCAACGACCCAACCGATCGGAATCCCTATCGCCCCGAACGCCGCCGTAGAACCTGTTGGCATCGAAATACCTTTTAGACCATAGAAACGTTCCACCATCGGAGCCGTTTTATCCGCAATAATAAGTACGGCAACTTCATACAAAATCGCACAAAGAATCGCGAACCACCAGTTACCGCCAGTGACAACATAGCCTGTCGCCCCAGCCGCAATAAAGTGCCAATAGTTCCAAATATCAATATCCAATGTTTTTGTGATTTTAAAGAAAATTAATATTAAATTAACTATCAAACAAACCGGTATTAAAATCGCAGCAACCGGAGAAGCCCACGAAGCCGCAGCCGCGGAAGGCCAGCCCGTATCGATAATTGTCAAGTTCAGACCAAACCGTTCTACCATCTGTTGCGCGGCCGGACCAAGATTCGTTACTAATAAATTAATGACCAAATTAATACCTACAAACCCAATACCAATCGTAATCCCCGAGCGAAATGCCTTTTTAAAACCTGTCCCGAAAATCATCCCGATAATAATAATCGCAATTGGCAAAATAACCGTCGGCCCCAGATTCAACACATACTGCACACCATCTAACAGCTTATCCATACCCTTTTCTCCTCCTTAAAATGGCAGAACATCCGCTCTAGCACACGAAATTCCGTCCAGCGCTAGAGCCTTCGTTCCTCTCTCTTTATTTCAAATATTTCAAAATTTCATCGTCCAGTTCTTCCATACCAATCCCCGAAATATACGCCGTTGCAATCAATGTCGGCACACTATACGTTGTTGGCAAAATCGTTGTAGAAACAATTAAGTCCGCGCCGTCTTGCAATGACGCTGCCTCAGCAATCTTAATTTGGCGAACATCTGCATCGATACCATTGTCTTTCAATAAGTTCTCCACACGATCCATAACTACCGTCGACGTTGCGATTCCTGCTCCACATGCTACCAATACTTTTTTACTCATAATTTTTCCTCACCCTTCAAATGTAATACAACTTGCGATAACGTTTCGATGACTTCATCCTCGTTTTTCGCCGCAAGAAGTTCCTTGACATGTTTCTCATTTTGAATTGCACCCATTAATTGTTGCAAAACTGCCAGCTGACTGTGCGGTTCATTTAGCCCCAACACAAAAATTAAATTCGCCCTTGTTTCTTGGCTTGCGTCCGCCATTTGTTTGAAGCGAATCCCTGGCTCACTTGTCAAAACCGCAATAAATTGTTCCGTGACACATTCTGGATCTGTATGCGGTAGCGCCACACCATACTGCTCCAGCTGTAGCCCCGTCGGAAACACCGCTTCCCGCTCCGTCAATTTCTCTAAAAACTGATTACTGATTCTATTTTGCGATGCCGCACGTTCCGACACCATTTCAAAAAGCGCATCCTGATCTCGGCAAGGCGTCTGCACCCAAATCATGTCTTTTGTAATGAATTGTGTTAAATCCATTCCCATTCCTCCCTTTTCGTTATTTCATATCTTCCGTGTCTTTTTTCGCTAGTTCCATGATGAATTGTTGAATCGTTTGATGGATGTTTTGCGGTTCTTGTTGCTTCGCGATTTTCTTCAATGTTTTTTTTATGTCCAGCAAGTTCCATCAATTGCAGTAACGCCTGGAAGTGAGCATTTTTATCAACGGCCGCAATGACGACGACAACGTGTACCCGTCCGCCTGACGAAAGCGCCAACCCTTCATCGATATAAAGCAAGCTCATTCCAAGTTCGTTCACGCCTTTTTCAGTTTCCGCATGAGGAATAGCAATGGTTTGTCGCAAAATAATATGAGTAGAAAGTGTCGCGTGTTGCTTAATCATTTCGTGAATATACATATCTGAAATCGCGCCTTTTTGAAGTAACGGCTCTGCAGCCACCCTAATTGCAGCTTGCCAATCCGTCACTGACTGGACGCATTGAATCATTTCTGCTGGTAATAAATCCGCCAATTGTTTCTTCTCACCTACAAAGCGCTCCGTGGCTTGCATTGGCTGCGTCAAACAATCCGCTAACGCCTTGGCGAGCCTCGTTTTATCTGAAATCGTGGCATGTTTTTCAATCGTGCGTATTAACTGTTCCACGCTCACACCATTTTCACCAATCATGTAAACTGCACGCATCACACGCCGCCGCAACTCCAACCGTTCTTGCTCCCCCATCAACTGGTTAATCAAGAACATCTTCTTCTCCGTCTTCAAAGGCACCGCTGAAAAAATTAAATCATACCGCACATTCGTCCGCTCGAATTCCCGAATCGACATCGCCTGGTAAAAAAAAAATTTCGGGAAACAAACTCCGCAACGTCTTCTCCATCAAGCGCGAAATCGACAATCCGTTCGGGCAAACAACTACTGCCTTCAGTCGCGTCTGCAACCGTTCTGTCGTATCTATCAAATGCCCACCAATAAACAGTGTAATGAAAATACTCTCGTTTTCTGGAATCTTAGCCCCGATAAAATTTTCCAACGGCTTGAGAGATTGCTTCACAATATAATGTACCGCTTGAAATTCCTGATCGATTTTATCCAAGAGACTGTAATCCGTCGTCAAATGATATTTAATCCTGTAATATGCTGGCTTAATATGCGCAAATAATTTTTCCAAAAGCTGTTCTTTGTCTACAAATTGAATACAAGCTTTCTTTTCAAACTCGCTTAGCACTTTATTTACCGCCATTTTCAAACGTGGCGACGCTTCATTCGTCAAATCACTATTTGGTAACACATTCGACGTTAATAGTTGCAACGAAATATACAATCGCTCCGTCTTCGAAATATACGGCTCATCCTCAATCAACAACTGCACCGCGCCATATTCCTGCGTATCCGACAGCTCATTAAAATCAATAAAAAATTCCGTCGTAATCCGCTGTCCAGCCCGAATTCGCCTGAAAATACTCTCCAGAATATAAGGTAAAATCTGCATTTTGTTATCAATAAACGTCAAGTTTAGCCGTACCTCCACAGCAACCAACTGATCTCTAATCTTGTCCACTTGGCTCGCTTCAATCTGCATGAAATGTCGCAACAACTGCTCCCCGTGATAGCTCGCAATAATATGTTGCGCCGCATAAATCAAAGCCGACCGCTGGTTCCACTCATCCCCTCGAATCTGGTAGCCCTTCATCCGCGAATAATGAACCTCCAAGCGAAATGTATCGAATATCGCCTGCACACCTTTCAAATCCCGCAAAACTGTATTTTTACTAACTTCAAGTTCACTAATAAAATGATTTAACGACAATTCCTCTCGATTCGTAGCCAGCATTAAAATAATCAAGCTTATCCGCTCTTTCTCGGATAAAATATATGCGTCACCTTCCTTTTCACTCGCATTTATTTCGACTAACTGAAACAGATCGGGTTCTACAACGAAACGCCCATTTGCCGACCGATGAATTTTTGGATAGGCTTGCTCATCTAGCCAATGATTTACTTTCTGAAAGCTGTAATCCACCTGCCTACGAGTCAATCCGAACTTTTCTTGCAGCTTGGTATTTGATATATTAGGATGCCGCAAAATCTCTTTTAACAACAAATTGCTCCTTTCATCCAAATACATGTTATCCCTCCTGTTCTCTTTTATTATAAATTGCCTTCCACAAAAATTGTACACGCTTTCATCCCAAAATCTTGTTACCCGATTGTACAACGTGGGGCTTTACTTGTGATTTAATTAACACGCGCACCGTTCAAAAAACACAAAAAAGCCCGTCTGGCGCCCAACTTGCGTGCCACTACGAGCAAATTAAAAAACCACGTCTGCCTTAACTATACGAGGCTAACGTGGATATTTCAATAAGAATCATTTAACATGAAAAGCAAATTAATAAAACTGTGTAAAGAACGAATTCAGATTAACTAATATAACCATTAGAATGCATGTATAAGCCAGAGAATGAAGAACACAAGCGAGAGCGAAGCCACTCCCCAAATCAACTTAGAATCTTTCCAAATCGCTTTATTCTGCTGTTCCCTATATGTTTCAACATCCAGCTAGCCGTCCCATCTGTCACAATATTAACCACGATTGGCGCCTGATTATACGTATCCATTTTCTCCCGTAATGGAAAACGGTACTCCTCGCCATAAATCGTAAATTTCAGTTCACAAGCCTTAGAGTTAGAGGCAGGAAGATATAAACTTCTCTTCTCTCCAATTTGAAAATCATACCCCTGCTCACTTTGGTTTCCGCTCACTAAGTATGTATTCATGATTGTATGCCGCGTCTTATTTTCTATTTTTATTTCATGAGCAGCAACCGGCCCCACAAATAAATGCATCAAACTAGACATCGCACTCCACCCTTTCGACATTTATCCTTTTTTATTTCCAAGAGATTTGCCACCATGATGCGGGCATCTCATCTGGCACCAAATGAATAGTACCAACCAACGCAGAAACTGACCAGATAGAACAACAGCCGTTACGATTAAATCCCCTAGCGCTCCCATTAAGCTTCTCTTCATATGTATCCGTTCTCCTCTATTTTGAATCAATTATAACAAAAGAACTCGAACTAAGTTCACTACGATACATAGGAAACTTGTTGAGCTCTCTTTTTTCACGTAACCCTATTCATTCATCTCATTATCTAGTAATTCTATCTTTATTTAACAAATAAGACTTAAATATATCATTTTAGTATACTAAGTGCTAGCCGAAGTAAGTGTTTATGTTATATAATGGATTTAAGTCTTATTTTATTACTCACTATTGTGTGCATCTAATATCTCTTCATAAATTATTAACATTTAAATGATTATAATTTGTGAAATAGTCACATTTCAGTCCCCATGATTATCCAAATAAGTGGTTCTGCCATATGTGTTTCCCTCCTCTGTTTATCCGTTAGTGTTACCATCATATTATAGCTAATTTGTATAGTTTTTGTTGTTTTTGTTCCTTATTTCCATCAATCAACTACAAGTTTGGAGGCGCTATCTTGAATTTTGGAGAAACCATTAAGAAGATTAGAAAAGATAAAAATTTCACGCAGAAAGAACTATCAGAAGGAATTCTCACTCGTTCACATCTCTCACAAATTGAAACGAATAATTATTACCCGTCCTACGACAAGTTTTTCTTACTTCTAAACAGATTAAATATTGTTTTCGAAGAATTCTTATTTGTTCAAAATGATCAACAGATGCTTTTCAGTCAGCAAATACGTTCGAAAATTAGCGAAGCAGCAAATTTAAATGATACAAAACAGCTTGAGAATCTTGCCACTACAGCCCAAGATTTACATGCAGAGACAGACAATATTATGTACTATCACTATATGCTAATTTGTAAAGCTTTGATTTCGTACAGCATCAACCATAAAGTGAACGATGACATGATAACCTATGTGACACCTATCAAAGAATATTTATTTGGGATGGATAACTGGTATCTATATGAATTAAAATTGTTCAACAATATTATCTATGCTTTAACCATAGATGAAGCCCTATTATTCTCGCGTACCTCATTGAAAAGATTAGGTAATTTTCAATACTTCCTAGAGTTTCAACACATCGAGCAAAATATTTATACGAATTTATCTACATTTTGCTTGGAGTACAGAGATTTCAAAGCTGCCAAAAACTTTGCAGAAATTGCTATTGAAAAAGCGAAACAACATACATTAGTTTACCAGAAGGTCTGCTCCGAGTTAAACTATGCTATTGCTTGTATTAATCTTGGCGAAGACGGGCATCCATATGAAGTAATCAAGAAAAATATGCTTATCATCAAGTATTTAGAGTTTGATAATTTGCACGAACATTTTTTAAACTTTTTAAAGAAATTCAAGATTGAAGTAGATTTGTAAACATTTTATACGACGCACGAAAGAAGCCAATACACGTATTACTAAGATACGTTGCTGGCTTCTTTCTGTATCCCTTTTTGCTATTAACCTATTCATAGAGGTGTACATTGTTTTTCTTTCTAATCTGATTTCGTTTCACTAGGCGATGTGCATCCCGAAATTGCACCCGCAAGAACCAACGAGATCATACCAGCTACTAAATACTTCATGACATATCCTTATTCGAGAGGTTTGTTTGAATATTTAGCTGTAAAGTTACTGAAATTGGCATACATTACACTCCCACACAAATTTTATTCACTCCGCTTCTACAACCTCACCCCATAGTACGTTAGATTTAGACTTCATATATAAATTTGATATTTTTCTCAATATTTAGTATAATTAGTTAGTAATAACCATAATGCTAAATAATGATTGATATCTAGTCTATAATTTTATACTAATCGTTTTATTTACAAAATAGTCAGTGTGTTATCTATCTCTATCAAAAACTTATACTGGAGGTTTCAAGATGAAATTTGGAGAAACAATAAAACAAATTCGCACCGATAAAAACCTGACACAAACACAGCTATCAGAAGGTATATTAGCTAGAAACCATTTATCGCAAGTCGAGAATAATAACTATTTTCCATCCTACGATAAATTTTTCTCACTTTTGGATAGATTAAATGTTACGTTTGAAGAATTTCTCTTTATACAAAATGATAAAAAAGTACATTTCAAACAACGAATTCGCTCACAAATCGCAGAAGCAGCAAACTTAAATGACATAAAAAAATTAGAAGACTTGGCCATATCAGCAAAAGATCTGCATGAACAAACCAAAAACATTACCTACTATCACTATATGTTAATAAGCAAAGCTTTAGTCACCTATAACATTGATCATACTGTTAGTGACGATATGGTCAAATTTGTAACACCAATCAAAGAATATTTACTTGGGATGGATAACTGGTATTTGTATGAACTAAGATTATTCAGTAACATCATTTTCGCCCTAACCGTGGATGAAGCTCTTCTTTTTTCACGCAGAGCATTAAAGAGGCTGGATAATTTCCGATACTTCACAGAATATCAGCACACTGAACAACATATCTATCATAATTTATCGAGGCTTTGTTTAGAATTCGAAGACTTTGGCAATGCCAAGATGTTCGCTGAAAAAGCAATTGATATAGCAAACAAATATACATTAGTTTATGAGAAAGTTTGTTCAGAGATGAATCACGCAATTGCCTTAATCAAGCTCGGTCAAGATGCCTACGAAATCATCAAAAAGAAAATGCTTATCATCGGCTACCTTGAGTTTGATAACCTGTATGAGCATTACATGATTGTCTTAAAAAAATTTAATATTGACGTTAAACTTTTAAAAGCATAACAATAATCAAACTAAAGTAGGTCGTTTGTTGTATTAAAATATCAGCAAGCGGCCTATTTAGCGTAAACTATAACTCGAATTATTAGTAGGAAACCTAAGTTATATAAACCAATCTCCTAAAATGCGCCTGCAATATGCGTAAAATAGTAGCAATCTGCTCACACTTATCCCTCCAATCATTATCTCTAGCTAGGGTATACCTTGAATTTAAAATAAATTCTAAATTTTTATACTATTAATTGAATTTATTTTCACTTAATAGTATACTAATCAGAATAGCTACTTTAAATTAATCACTATGTATGCTTCCCAACTCTACTATCTAATATTAAACGTTTACGGATAATATTTGTTATTGTGTTATCTATCTCTATCAAATACATACACTGGAGAGACACTATGAATTTTGGAGAAACAATTAAAAAAATACGTACAGATAAAAACTTGACCCAAACGCAACTATCTGAAGGTATACTAGCTAGAAATCATTTATCACAAGTTGAGAATAATAATTATGTCCCAGCCTATGATAAATTTTTTTCACTCTTAGATAGACTGAATGTTACTTTCGAAGAATTCCTATTGGTTTAAAACGATCAAAAAATTTTATTTAGAAGAAAGTTGCGTTCACAAATAGGTGAAGCTGCAAGCTTGGCTGACATAGAAACACTCAATGCTCTATCCCTTGAAGCAAGTATGTTATATGAAAAGACAGATAATATTATATATTATCACTCTATGCTAATCTGCAGAGCATTAATTGCTTATAATACCGATCTTACCATTAACAACGAAATGATTGAATTTGTTACTCCTATAAAAGAATATTTATTTAGTAGGGATAACTGGTATCTTTATGAAATGGAATTATTTAACAATATCATTTATGCATTAACTATTGAGGAAGCCCTATTATTTTCACGCACGTTGCTGAAACGATTAGATAGTTTTCAATATTTTGCGGAGTGTAGACATATTGAACAAAATATTTATACCAATCTATCCACACTTTGTTTAGAGTATAATGACTTCCATTCTGCTAAAAGATTTTCAGATATAGCCATCGAAAAAGCAAAAAAATATACTTTGGTTTATGAGAAGGTCTGTTCTGAATTAAATCACGCCATTGCTTGCATCAAACTAACCGAGGATAAGACTGCATATGAAGTTATTGAGCAAAATATGCTTATTATTCAATACCTAAAGTTTGATGATTTACATGAGCATTTTTCAAACTTTTTGAAGAAATTCGAGATTGAGATAAATGTTTAAACACAATTACTTGCCTATGTGTTATTTTATCAGCACCTTATGGAAACATGAAAGAAGCCGACACACGTTCGTAGATACGTCATCGGCTTCTTGTTTTATCCCTTTTTCATTATCATTTCTAGTATACAAAACACGAGAACCTTTTGTTGTTTCTATTTTCTAACCCTCACAAATACAACTTACCTAAATAACATGCCTAAATAGTACAGGTGTTTGATTTGGTTCTCCCTTGTAGAAGTATCTAAGAACTTTCCTAAACAATATAAATAATACATATCCTATCATGCATCCTATAAAATTGAATATAATATCATCCACATCAAAAATTCTGTACATATATCCGACCATTGCACCAATAATAAATTGACTCGATTCAATTAATAATATGAACAATACACTCATAACTATCGTCTTTTTTCCCGATGCTTTCATTAAGAATGGGAGACCAAAACCAAAGGGAATTGTCATACATATGTTCAAAATATACGTCTTAACATCTACTGTAGCAAACGGAACAAGTGAAATCCCCTCCCAAACGGAGTTCCCTTGACTCACCATTGCTTCAGTTGCATAGATTGGGAATTGCGTTAAATTAACTACGCCCGCAAGATAGATATAAAAAATAGTAAAGTATATCATGAACACCCAATTTTTATGAAAAAAGAATCTGAATGCAATAACGCATAATAGATAGATAATAATGATAGAGGTTATTACTTCCCAGTAATCGAAATAAATAATCATGATTCACCTTCTGCCTATTAGTTGCTCACCGTTCCTGAGCCTTTCACATTATTCCCATCATTGCTACCCTTCCAAATGATTAAGTAGTAGTTAGTTCCTCCACCAACCGATTTCGAAAATTTAGTTTTACTAATCTTTGTTGGATAAGCTGAACTTCTACTTGGCACTGCTTTAAAGAAAGAACCGAAACTATTTCGAGTCGTTTTATTGCGCAACTCATACCCTATGGACAACGGATTTTTTGCATAACCAGAATCAGTACTATAAACATATTGTGAACCTGTTAAATATGCGTTTCCGCTAGAAAGCTTATGATATTTACCTGTAACAGAACCATCTACTACTCTATTATCCATTTTGAAAGAATAACTTGTTGATGCCGCTTCTACCAAAAGAGGCAAACTAAACACAGAAATAAACGCCAACACAAAAAATCCCATAACTACTTTTCTTAATTTATTTTTCATACTTATACCACCCTTTTATTTTTTATAGGAACTACAAATGCAGCTAACCATAAACATCACAAATATATTTTTCAATACTATATACATTGCTTTATAACTAAAGAAGCTATTAGAAGCTATTTCTCTGACTACACAATTCACCTCACTATTTTATTTTTGTTTAGAATCATATCTATCGATTCCTGCAAACGGATTAATATAGATTTGATATTATTCTTAATATTTAGTATAATAGCCGAATAATATATTTCCTAAATAAAAATGATGCCTATACACTCATATTAATCGTTTACAGATAAAAATTGTTATTGTGTTATCTATATCTATCAAATACATAACCTGGGGGAAAATTATGAATTTCGGAGAAACAATTAAAAAAATACGTACAGATAAAAACTTGACGCAGACACAGCTATCTGAAGGTATACTAGCTAGAAATCATTTGTCTCAAGTTGAAAATAATAACTACTTTCCATCCTATGATCGCGTTTTTATGCTTTTAGATAGACTAAATGTAACTTTTGAGGAATTTTTATTTGTTCAAAATGATTTGCAACCTCACGATAAGCAACAGTTTCGTGTTGAAATTAGTGATTCAATAAATCTTCATGATTATGAACAGTTAAAACATTTATCTAAAGAAGCATATAGCCATTACGAAGAGACTACTAATATCATTTATTATCACTATACGTTAATTTGTAAAGCTATGATTGAATACGGTCCTGACAATACTATAAATGAGGCGATGGTTCAGTATGTCGCGCCAATCAAAAAATATTTGCTAGATATGGATAACTGGTATCTTTATGAATTAAAATTATTCTCAAGTATTCTTTTTGCCTTGGAAGTCGAAGAAGCTGTTTTCTTCTCAAGAAAAGCATTCAAACGGTTGCATGCTTTTCGGTGTTTCATGGAATACCAGCACACGGAACAACACCTCTATTTAAATTTGTCGACACTTTGTTTGGAGCACGGGGATTTCAGGGCGGCCAAAGATTTTGCCAAAACTGCTGTCGACACCGCAACAACTTACAGGCTTATTCATGAGAAAGTCTGCTCCGAATTAAATCATGCCATCGCCTGCATTAGACTCGGTGAGGATTCAGAGCACTATGAGACGATTAGAAAAAACATGGTTGTTCTGGATTACTTAGGATTCGATACGTTGCACAGGCATTTCATGTTGTTTTTAAAGAAATATGAGATTGAGGTTAAGTAGCCATTCATAAAACTCCAACATGCCTCTAACGAAAAAAGCCAGATCCGCAAATTATCGCGTCTCTGGCTTTTCTATGCTGTTAGCTAATCACGCAACAATACGAACTCATCGGTAATAGGTCATCTAGTTGTATTAACTTGGTTTGTGTTAGTAGCAGCTCTTTAAACTTAGTGGGCAATGCTTCTTGTTTCGCGATTTCTTCTGCGATATTCTGTGTCACGAATGAAGCTTCCCAGCGCGCGTCTTGCATTTCTTTGGTCCAAATATCGCCTTCACTCGTTATTCTCCAATCTTGTTCTTGCGCCATTTCTTGGATGTCTGCTGGGGTGATGAATGTTCGGACGTTGGACTTGGTTTCGGATTTGAACGCTTCGTATTGGGCTTGTACAAGGACTGCGAGTAAGTGGGATTGTTGGCGGGAGTCGCTGATTTGTGGATTCCATTCCGCGAAGCAGATTCGCTTTGCCCATTTTTTCAAGGTTGTGAGCATTTCTAAAAACTCGGATTTGGTGCTGAAATACCAGGATGCGTACGAGATCACTGCGACGTCGAATGTGTTTGCTTCAAAAGTTATGTCGCCGCGTAAAATGTCGGTTTCTAGTTGAAATTCGATGCGGCTTCCTAATTCGGACTGTTTCAAATGTGTGGTGGATTGGGCTAGTGTGAACGGGGCGCCGTAGTCTGGGGATGCGATGTCAATGGCGTGAACGGAGCCTGATGTGCCAACGTAATGTGCTAAAACGGCGGTGGTGTCTCCTTGTCCGCAGCCGACTTCGAGGACGTGCTCGCCTTCTTTTATCTGCCAAAATTCGGCCAATTTCATACGGTGTTCGGTTTGTACTAGCTGAATGTCATCTGATGCTGCGTCGCGCAACATGCAGGATACGATTTTTTCAAGGTTTTTCATTTTTTTCACTCCTGTTTTTGTGTTTTTAACGCCTTACTTTACAATTTTAAGCAGTTTCTTAACGTTCTCTTTACTAAACCTCCAAACAAATCGGCTTTTTGATGGCTATAATAAAGCTCATGAGGAGGGGAAAAGATGAATAAATTTGTAACTGTTACTGGTGTTATTGTTGTTAGTAGTTCGTTGTTGCTTGCGGGGTGCAATCCTGGGGATATCGATTCGTTCGCGGCGAAGCAAACGCAAAATCAAGTGAAGCCTGGTGCTCAGATTAAGCTGGATGGCGCGGTGAATATTCGTGATTTAGGTGGCTATAAGGCGGCAAATGGGAAAACGATTAAGCCTCATAAGCTGATTCGTGCGGCCGAACTTACCAATCTTTCGAAAGATGATATTAAAAAGCTGACTGCTACATACAAGTTGGCGACGATTGTGGATTTCCGGACGGATTCGGAAGTAAAAGCAAAGCCTGACCCAACGATTAAGCATGTAGACTATATTCATGATTCGATTATGAAAGACAATGGCGCGTCCACTAGCATGGCTGACTTAATGAAGAGCTTGGCGACAATGGATAATCCGGAAGATTTCTTGATTGCTGCGAATAAAAGTTTCGTGACAGATCCACAATCTATCGCTGGTTACAAATTATTTTTCCAAGAGCTGTTGGATAACAAAAATGGTGCGGTTCTCTGGCACTGCACGGCTGGTAAAGATCGGACTGGTTTTGGTACAGCGCTCGTTCTGTCTGCACTTGGCGTGAAGCAGGACACGATTATGAAGGATTTCTTGCTTTCCAACAAATATCGCGCGGCTGAGAACAAACAGACGCTGGATGCCCTTGCCAAACAAACCGATAATAAAAAGGTGCTGGATGGCATGAAAGCGATTCTTGAAGTTCGCCCGGCTTATCTGAACGCGGCGTTTGACGAAATCAAAGCCAAATACGGTAGCACAGACGCATTCCTCAAAAAAGGACTCGGACTTTCCTCGAAAGATATTCAAAAACTACAAAAAATGTATTTACAATAAAGGAAAAAATGTGATTGGCAAACCCGCGCAAAACAAAGCGCAAATTGCCAGTCACATTTTTGTTTATTATTCGATTTCTTCTCCGTAAAACTTAGTTTTGGCACGACAAATTGGGCATTTTACTTTGTGTTTCTCGCTTTTGCAATGACCTTCGTTGTCTCGTGATACTAAACGATATGCTTTTTTAAGTAGCGGGATGGCGATGACTACGCCGATTAGTGTCATTAATGCGATGAAACCTAAGAAAATCAGGCTTGCTGCTACACCAATCACAAAGATTTTCTTTATTGTATGTCCTAGATCAAAGCGTTCTTCCTCTTCCATTTCGAATCAGCTCCCTAGATAATTTTTCTTCCAATTTCAGCATAACACGTTACTCCTCAAAATCAAGCAAAAACTGACCAAGGCCACCAGTATCATGATGTCCTGCGATATAATCAGCAATCGCCAATGTTTCGGGAATGCTGTTTTCCATCGCAACGCCCATTTTGGCAAGTTCAATCATGCCAATGTCATTTTCATTATCGCCAAATGCAATTGTTGTTTCTAAATCTAGCCATCCTGCTTCGTCTAAAAACGCTAATCCATGCGCTTTATCAATTCCTACGTTCATGATATCTACTAAAGTTTCACCGGAAGACATGACCGATAATGGGAGTTTTTCCAAGGCATCGCGTACTGCTTGGCGTGTTTCTGCTTCATCTGATAGTACGAGAACTTTTAGTGGGAACTCGCCTGCTTGAACAATTTCGCCAACGACGTCATCTGTAATTGTTAGTGGAACTTGTTCGTTTTCTGGAAGTGTTTTGTTCGCTTTGAGAAATCCGGCAATTTTCCCAGTTGGGGTTGGGCCTAGAATACGCTCTGTCGTGTAGACGTGATAATCGACACCATATTCGCGAACCGTTTCGATGACTTGCGCCAATAAATCATAGGAAATATCGCTTTTCATCAGGATTTCGTTATTAACAAAATCACGTACTAGCGCGCCGTTACACGAAATAACTGGCATCTTGATATCTAGCTCATGCACGAACGGCATTATCGCTAAATCAAGCCTCCCCGTCGCTAATACTAGCTTCTTGCCTGCCTTCTGCCAATCCAATAATACTTCTTTATTCAGCGGCTGAATCTCTGCTCCACCTTTTGCAAGCAGCGTGCCGTCCATATCCGTTACAACTGTCTCCATTTTCACAAAAATCACCTTCCAACACTCATTTGAAACGCCTCAAAAAGCTTCACGCCATTTTCCAAGTTTGCCAAAAACGAAGAATTTAGTAGCACATCGAGCTCGAATAAAAGCGGGACATGCGTCATTTTTTCCTCGGTCGCTAGCAAAATAAATAAGTTTACCGATTCACCGTGTATGCAAAATGGCTCCTTCACGTGCAACATGCTAATGCCTGGCTGGAAAGAACCGTTTCGATAGTCCGTATGTAACAAAATCACGCCTTGAAACAAAATCATCAAACGCTTGTCTTCCATTACGTCATGCGCGATTTGCTCCATATATTCCGTCCTGATCCACTTACGATCAAGTAGCGGTTTGGCAAGCAGCGACAACACATCCCTAAGCGACTCCACCTGCCCCTCTTCGAAAAACAATTCCTCTTTCCGAAAATCAGCTAGCGTCACTAAATCTGAATGCACCACTGCGCGATCCTCATCGGTATACAACAACTCCACTTGGTCAAGCAATCGCTCATCCGGGGCGCCATTACTACTCGAATTATAAAGCAGTTTGCGTAACTTGTCACGCCTTCCCATCACCTTATCCGGACTCTTCTTAATATTAAAAAGCCGCCGCTTATCCTCCTCAGACAGCACAGCCCCAACATAAATCGTCTGCCCCGTCGTATGAATATACTGCATATCCGTCGTCACACAAAAATTAATTTTTTGATTCAAAAATGGCGCCATTCCCGTTGGAAAAATGCCTTCCAATACCATCTCGGGCAACAATTGCTTAATTTGCGTCGCTAAAAGCGAATTTAGCACATCTGAATAATCCGACACAATAATCCATTTCGCCGGCGCCTTTTTGGACTGTTCTTTCACAATCGCCTCTTCAAAAAACAACGCAATGCCCGCAATTTCTTGTTTTGTTAAACCATAGGCAAAATATTTCTGGAAAAGCCAGTTCGGCGATAAGGTTTGGACCATTTTTTCAGTAAGACGGTATACTTTTTGATATTGTTTGGAGACTTCATGTAGGACCGGTGGGTGGATTTTGATTTGGAAAACATGGCGGTAATGAATGACTTTGATGTGGGTTTGAATGTTTTCTACCAGGCGATAGCGTAATTTGAAGTAGATTCCTGAAATTTGTTCGAAGATGGTGACCATTGTTTCGGTCAACTGGACGAGTTCTTCAAATGGGGAACTTTTGAAATGGCCGTCTACGTTTTTTTCTACGCAAAGAAGAAGCATGCCGTAATAGAGTGCCTCTTCTTGGGGAACGGGCTGCTGGAACACTTGGGAGACAACACTTAGCATCGTGTCTGCCGCTCGGTATTCTAGCCGTTCCATAATTACAATTCGTTCGGAAATTTGCCATTCTGGATGTTTTCCGGCATCACTCCGCCGCGCAAAAAGCAATATTGCCTGCGCCAGCCGCTTCACATCGTTTCCCGAAATCTCCTTGTTCAAAATCTGTTCCGTCTGCCGCAAAGCCGCCTCTAAGTCCGCCAATTGCGCACAATCTAAAGCCGCAACCCGCGCTAAAAAAGCAAAAGTCTGCTCTTGGCCACCCTCACCCATTCTGTGAATCACTTGGTAAATCTGCGTCCGCCGCTCCCGCTCCGACATATCTAAAAAATAGCCACGCGCCTTGTTCGACAACACTTCTCGGCTCTCCTTTAGCGACGCAATGTCCTTTACAATCGTATTTCGCGAAACATCGAAAATCTCCATAAAATCTCGCAAAAACCATTTTCTTAATTCCAGTAAGATTAATAATTCCAAAACTTGTCTACGTTCGCTCGTTTTTAACGTATATTGGTGCGTTTCACTTTCTGCCAGCCAGTCTTTGATTTGGTCGGCTTGTTCTGCATTAATAACCAAACCACCACCTGTTTTGCGGTAAACAGGCGGTAATTTGACATGTCGCAACATCGTATCTAATTTTTCGGTGTAGTAATAGATCATTCGGCGGGAAAGCCCTGCTGCGTTGGCCATCGCCGTAATACTCGAAATCTCTAGGCGTTCGCTTAAAATTTTAAGGAATAAGCAGTAATTCGTATCTAAATGTAGCATTTTCTTCGCCTGCCTTTGCAAGTAAGGTTTCTAACACCATCATATCACAAACTACTCCTGGCCATAGTATGCGTCCGCGCCATGTTTCCGGTAGTAATGTTTGTCTAAAAGATAACTCGGAATCGCCGTCAAATCATGCTCCAATTGCTCCGATTGGAACGCCATATCCGCTACTTCATCTAAAATCAAGCTATGTTCCACCGCTTTTGCCGCCGTTTTGCCCCATGTGAAGGGACCGTGACTGCTCACAATCACACCTGGAACCGCAGTTGGATCAAGTCCGCGATTTTTGAAAGTTTCTACAATCACGTTCCCCGTCTCCGCTTCATAATCTTGCGTAATCTCCGTCGCTGTCAATTCGCGCGTACAAGGAACTTGACCGTAGAAAGCATCGGCATGCGTTGTCCCATAAGCCGGAATATCGCGTTTGGCCTGTGCCCAAGCCACCGCCCACTTCGAATGCGTATGCACAACCGCTCCGATTTCAGGAAATTCCCGATACAAAATCACATGTGTCGCCAAGTCCGACGAAGGCGCCAAAACATCTTCCATCAGCGTTTTGCCGTCCAAATCCGTCACGACCATGTCTTCTGCCCGCATCACGTCATACGCGACACCACTTGGTTTTATCACAATCACGCCGAGTTCCCGATCAATCACGCTCACATTTCCCCACGTTAATTTCACGAGACCTGCTTTTGGTAACGCTAAGTTCGCCTCAAACACCTCTTGCTTCAAAACTGTCAAACGCTTGCTGTCCAATGTAATCATAGCCTGCCTCCTTCCATTTTGCCGTCAAAAAGGCTACTGCATCTTTGATTTCTTCCCGCGGATTGTCACTCGTCTCACTCCACATTTCAATCAAGAAAGATCCCGCGTAGTTCTGATTTTTCAGTGTTCGGAAACAGCCGACAAAATCAACGCAGCCAGTGCCGAATGGGACATTTTTAAATTTTCCAGGCGAATCCGCCGTCACTGCAAGCGTATCTTTCACATGCACCGCCGCAATTTGCGTCATGCCGAGTGCTAGCTCTTGTCCCGCGTCATTTTCAGGCCAAGCCGACAAATTTCCGATGTCCGGATAGACGAGCAACCACGGCGAATACACTTGCGTCTTAATCTCCATATATTTCGAAATCGAGCTCATAAACGGATCATCCATAATTTCGATAGCCAGCGTCACTTGTTTTGCCGACGCCCAATCACACGCTTTGCGCAAATTCTCGATAAAAAGGGCTCGCGTTGCCACACTTTTAGTCTCATAATACACATCATAGCCCGCCAGTTGAATCACGCGAACGCCGATATCACTCGCCAAATCAATCGCTTTTTTCATCAAAACAAGCCCAGCATCGCGCACCGCCGCATCATGCGAACCGAGTGGAAAACGGCGATGACCGCTCAAACAAATCGTCGGAATCCGCACACCCGTCGCAAAAACCGCGTCCACAATCGCCAGCCGTTCCTCCTGCGACCAATCAAGCCTTGCCAGCCGCATGTCCGTCTCATCAATCGACATCTCCACAAAATCAAAACCAAGCTCCCGTGCCATTTCCAATCGCGCTAACCATGTCAAATCCGCTGGTAATGCTTTTTCATAAATTCCAAGAGGGTTCACCATTCGCATCTCACCCCCAAATCCGCGCAATTTCCGCTTTGAACTTTCGAGCCGCCTGTCTAGGATCAGCCGCATCACGAATCCCACGTCCCGCAATAAACGTAAACACATCGATCCCCGCAAAAAGTGGCAATGTTTCCACCTCGAGGCCACCCGTCACCGAAACCTTGAATCCCATCTCGACCAACCGACGAATCTTCGCCAAGTCCTTCTCGCCCCAAGTCTCACCAGCCAAAAGCGCATCACGACTTTGATGATACACCACTTGCGTCAAGCCCGCCTGCTTCCATTCCGCGGCTAGCTCAAACGTCCAATCACCATAAAGCTCCACCTGCAAATCCTGCACTTCCTTCAAAGCCGCCTGCATCGTCGGAATCGTCGCACAGCAAATCACTGTCATCCAATTCGCGCCTGCATCCGCGCAATTTTTGGCCACCGTCCCGCCAGCGTCCGCACATTTCGTATCCGCCAAAATCGTTTTTTCAGGGTACAGCGCCCGCAAACAACGCACCGCTTCCATCCCTTCCGCGAGGCACAGAATCGTCCCTGCCTCAATCACGTCCACCTCATCGCCGACCTGCGAAATCGAAGCCAGCGCCTCACTTAACACGCCATTATCCAGCGCAATTTGTAATTTTGGTAAAGCCATTCCATTCACTCATCCCTTCTCCGTCACGTACTGCGTCACATCCGCATCATCAATCATCGCCAAAACCTCCGCAACATCCCGCATCGCACCCAATCGCGCAATCACGTCCGGCATCTCAAACACCGCCACAATCTGCGGAATCGCAACACCCGTATGAATCTCCGCCGACGTCGCTGCAAGCGTCACCAATACCGACACCGCTTTCCCATCCGAAAAAGTCACCGGCTCCTTCAACGTCACCAAACTAAACGCATCCCGATTCACACCATCTTCCGGTCTCGCATGCGGCATCGCCATCCCCGGCATCAACACATAATACGGCCCATAATGTTCCGTCGAATCAATAATCGCCTGCGCATAGTCCGCGTCCACCGCACCACTTTTCACAAGCGGCGACACCGCCACACGCACTGCTTCCTGCCAAGAATCCGCGTCTGCCTGCAACAAAATCGAGTCATTATCCACCAAAGCCTGCTTCAAAGACAACATCGTCACACCTCCTCACTCACCAAACCGCTCAATTTCTCCTTAATTTCCGCATCATCCATCAAGTTATCCAGCCCAACAAGCGAGCCCTGCGTCCGCCCATCCAACTCATGAATCAAATGCTTCGAAGCCACCACAATATCATAGCCTCCCGCCTGCGATTTAGCCTCGCCAACACTACAATAATCGACCTTAAAGTCCGCCACACCGATTTCCCGCAACGCCTTTTCAATCTTCATTTTAATCACCATACTAGAACCCATTCCATTCCCACAAGCCGCTAAAACCTTCAACATTTTCATCATCCTCTTTTCTTATTTTTATTCTAACCCTTGATCGTACGCATTTCTGTCTTTCGCACGCAAATATTGCAACCACGGAATCGCCAGCAAGAACACCACAACAATCAAGAACCCGAAGCGACCTAAGTAATCCATCGCCACACCAGCCCACGGCCAGAACAACTCGAAATCAATGTTCCCATGCCAACCGCCGAACTTGTACAGCCCGAAAAACACAACCGCAAAAGCACTAATCGCCACCTGCAAAATTCCCGAAACAAACGAGCAAATCATTGCAGCCCGCGTTCCACCACGCTTATTCGCATAAATCGCAATCGTCGCATTATCAAAGAACACCGGCACAAATCCCGTAATAATCAAGACTGGCGAATGAAACACCATCAACCCAATAATCGTGATAAACTGCCCAACCGCTCCAAAAATAAAGCCAAACAAAATAGCGTTCGGAGGCGCAAAATTATACGTCGCCGCACAATCCACCGCAGGAAGTGACCCAGGCAAAATCCGATTCGAAATCCCTTGGAAAGAAGTCGTTAATTCCGCCACAAACATCCGCACCCCTTGCATCAAAATCGCTAAGTAAACCGCAAAATAAAGCGACTGCGACAAAATATACATTGGAAAAGAAGTCGTCGGCGTAAACAACGGATTAATCTCACGTAAATAATCCTCACCAAGCACCGACATAATAATCCCGAAGAACAGCAACATCAACGTCCCCGTCGCCACGATATTATCATGAAAAATCGACAACCATTTTGGCAATTTTATATTTTCAAGGTTCTTCTTAGGATCACCAAGTTTTCCAGCGACCTTATCCGTAATCCAAATCGCAAACATCTGCTGATGACCTACCGCAAAACCCGCATTCCCAGTCAAACGCTGCGTCGGACCAACCGTCAAATTAGAAGCAACCGCCCAGTATAGCCCAACGAGCACACCAACCATAATCGCCCCCGTCATATTCCGATACTCAGGGAAAATGAAGAATACTATCCACGTCACCGTCGTCGCCTGCTGCACCATAATATGTCCCGTAATAAACAACGTCCGCAACTTCGTAAACTTGCGCAACAACACAACGACAATATTAAGAACAAACCCGATTAGCAACGAAATCATCGTCCACGAAGTCGTCAAACCAATCGATTCCAACGCCGCATTCACCGCATTAAGCCCGAAATAAGGATCAATAACCGCCGCGTCCAACCCAAACCGATCCGAAAGCCCCGCTAAGATTGGCCGAAACGTCGTAACAAGCCCAGCCGCCCCAACGTTCAAGATCATATAACCAACCGTCGCCTTCACAAATCCCGCAAAACACTCATAAATCGGTTTTCGCAGCAACACATACCCAATAAAAACAATAATCCCCACGAAAAATTCCGGCTTCTGCAAAATATTATTCGCAAACCACTCAAACCCATTCAACAAAAAATCCAAGCTCACCCACTCCTTTTAAGTTTCATCAAGCTGAACATTTACAAGAACGAAGGGAACGGCATATCCGCATCCACCGCAAAAACATCGTCAAAACCACGCGGATAATGGTATTCCAACTTATCCTTATCCAGCGGGAACGTAAATTTCCCACCAACTTGCCAAATAAATGGCTTAAACTGATAATCCAAGCGGTGCTTCTTCGCTTCCCACAACATCGTAATTTCTTTCGGGTCCGCCTGAAAATTCGCCCAAATATCGTAATGCACCGGAATCACGACTTCCGCATTTAGCGACTCCGCCATCCGCAACATGTCAACAGACGTCACCTTGTCCGTAATCCCGCGCGGATTCTCGCCATACGCACCAAGCGCCACATCAATTTTGTGGTCATTTCCATGTTTAGCAAACTGATTCGAATAATGCGAATCCCCAGCATGATACAGCGAACCACCCGACGTATTGAAAAGATAGTTCACCGCCACCTCATCCATATCCATCGGCATTTTGCCAGCAAGCGTCACATCTTCCGGAACCGTCACCAACGCCGTCCGATCAAACGCCTCCAACACAACGATTTCCACATCCTTCACCTTCACAACATCGCCAGGATGCACCACAATACAGCGCTCTTTCGGCACACCCCAACCAGTCCAAATATCCACACACGCTTGCGGCCCAATAAACGGCACATCCTCCGCACAATTTTGCATCACCGCAGCCGCCGTATTAATATCAATATGATCCGAATGAAAATGCGTCACAACAAGAGCATCCAAATCCTTAATCGCAAACGGATCAATCACAAATGGCATCGTCCGCAAATTCGGCTGTAACTTCTTGCACCCGCTCATCCGCTGCATTTGGTGCCCATCCTTCATCCACTGATTCTTGCGCGTCTGTTTCCCAGTCCCACACCACAAATCCACCAACAAATTCGTGTTCTCATGCGTCTTCAACCAAATCCCCGTACACCCAAGCCACCACATCGAAAAAGTCCCCTGTTCCACAACAGTCTCCTCAATCTCCTCATTCAACCAAGTTCCCCACTCCGGAAACGTATTCAAAATCCAAGACTCTCTAGTAACCTCATTAATTTTCGCCATCTTCCCAACTCCTCATCTATTTTAGTAAGCGCTTTATTTTTTGCTATACACTTATCTTACGAGAACTAGGCACACAAAAAAAGACCAACCTATACACAGTGAGGGTGTACGTGGGTGGTCTTGTATTTGTTTAAAATCAAAAAAACCAGTCTAGCAGGGGAACTAGACTGGAAAAAAGGAGTTAAGGATTGCACCTTATAAAAAAGGGGGGAAAAATAAGGTGTTCCTTGTTTACAAATACTATATTACACAATCTTTTTAACAGACGCCCAAGAAAAAAATGAGATTTCCCTAAGAATTAGATTTTATTTTTGCCATCTATAGATATTTTGACCCTAGTAAAAAAAAAATACAACACGGTATAATGGGAACTAAGCATATTAAAAAGGGGAGACACTCATGTACATGAAAGAAAAAACGATTAGCATCATGCTTGTATGTGGACTGACGTTCTCAACAGTGAGTCCCGTATTTGCCGAAGAAATGACATCCCAACAGGATACGCAACAACAACTTGTTTTGGGAAACCATGGTATTGAAGCCAAACAGAATGTTCAAATTACGCAAGATCGACACGTCACACCTACTGACTTTGTTCAAATCTACAACCAAAAATATAAACCACAACTAACTTTTAAAGACGGTGTTGTAGCCTCGACTGAGACAGTTGGAACATTCGAAACAACCATTGTAGCTGAATACAATGATGGCACTACCGAAGAATTTGCGGTTAGCTATACTATTTTAGCCGACCCAAGCATCACACCAAATCCAGACCCTGTAACACCTACAGACCCTGAAGAAGGTCAAGACCCTGCAACACCAGTTGATCCAAATCCGGAAACACCCGTGACTCCAGATCCTGAGCCTACCAATCCTGATTCAGAAACACCGGTAACACCTGAGCAACCCGTTGATCCAGATCCAGTAACACCAGTTGATCCAGTGAAACCTGATCCAAAACCGGAAGTAACCGTACTTGCTACGGCGAAAACAAATGTGACTGTAGAACTAAACGATTCTGCGCTTGACCCAAGCCAATTCGTAAGTAGTAATGTACACAATGTGAAACTAAGCTTTGACACACAACCCGTAACAAACACACTCGGTACACATTCTGTACAAATTTTAGCGTCTAAAGGTTCTGCAACACAGACAATTACAGTGAATTACACAGTTGTAGATACAACGAAGCCGTTCATTCAACCACAACAGGACATCTTCTATGTGTGGCCAAATGACGAATGGACTGCCGATGAACTTGTAACAGCAACAGATAATTCAGGATTCGTGAAAGTTTATTTCCAAAATGGTCAAACATTGTTAGACACAACAACGCCCGGCGCTAACAGCACAGTTATTGTCGCTGAAGATGCGAACGGCAATATCTCTACAATTGATTTCCAATATCAAGTTATTTCTGTAGCGGGAATGATGCTCTACTCTTCGCCAACTGTTAACTTCGACCAGAGTACAGACACAGATATCTACGGCGGTACTGAGCCAGACACAACACTTTTCGTTATTACAGAAGATAGTGAGGAATTACTAGCTGATACACGCGTTGACTATTCTGGTGCATACCATGCTGTCCTTTCTCGTCCATTACAGCCGGGCGAAACAGCATACCTAATCGCAGTAGATGATAACGGCGGTGTCAGTGACGTAACACACTACACTTACGGTTCCAAACAAATTCCAAAAGTAAAAGCAGAGTCTATCGTTAAGTCTGCCACAAATTCACAAACAACAACAACAACGACACCTAACAACAGCCCATCGAACGAAGTCGTCGCTACAAAAGTTGACAAAGACTTGCCAAAGACTGGCGATTCCAATTCGAAAGGCCTAACTGTTATCGGATTATTACTTTCCGCAACAGCACTTCTTTACTTGAGAAAACGTTCATAAGAAGTTAAAAACCTAGATTCACTCGCGAATCTAGGTTTTTTCTATGTGAAACTGCTAAGTCTTCCTACCCAATGCTCTCCAAAACCAACTGCATGCGTCTTACTCCCCATCTCATCGAAAAACAACAGCAATTCCTCTTCCTCGATGTCAACCCACAACTGTCGCTTCACTTTCTTCCGCATTAATAAAGTCGTCGTCACAACTTCTTCTTCCCAACGCAAGTTCATATGATTCGTTAAGAAAATGTACATTTCCAAACCAGAATTTTGATAAATCTCCATCAAGTGTAGCATTTTAGGATAGTTTGACGGCACATTTTTAACAAGTATGTACTTCTTTTTGAGCTGGACTTCCTCGCAATCAAGCTCTGGGAATTCCATTTCGAAGTCCGCTAACTTCCAGATTTTTGACGTGAATAAAATGGCTAAATTGCTTTCATGAAAAGTTTGTTTTTGGAGTTTTTTCAGGATGTGAGGTTCTTTGGAAACTAGGTGGAAGTGGTCTGCGGGGATTCGGAATGGGAAATATTTGTCCAATGGGTTCATCAAAAACGCCTCCTAACTTCTTTATTAGAACGAAAAAAACGCCAAACTCCCAAAAATGAAATTCAGCGTTTTAGGCTAATTTTCTATAATGCGTTCGTGCCCACTGTAAACACTGAAGCCATCCCCGCGAATAAAACCAACTGCCGTAATGTTCAGTTCTCGTGCCATTTCAATCGCGAGTTCCGTCGGTGCCGAGCGTGATAAAATGATGCCACAACCAATTTTCGCCGTCTTTACGAGAATCTCTGAAGAAATTCGACCACTAAAAATAATCGCCTTATCGCTCATCGAAATATCATTTTTCAAACAGTGTCCGTAAATCTTGTCCAGCGCGTTGTGCCGTCCAATGTCCATTCGCACGCAAATGACCTCATCACGACTGCAAAGCGCGGCGTTATGCACACCACCAGTTTGCCGAAAAATATCCGAATCCGCTTCAAATCGTTGCATCAAATCAAAAATCTCCGCTGGCCGCAACTGCAAATCCGTCTCATTCCGTGACTCCACCAATGACGCGTCCGACTGAAAATAAAAGTTCTCCCGCGATTTCCCGCAGCAAGACGTGATATAGCGCTTCGCACGGTATTTCGCATTGAATTTATTCACAAAATTCGCTGTCACCTTAACGTGCCCCGTCGCCTCAATCATCTCAATCCGATCAATGTCCGCTATCCCTCGCACTATCCCCTCTGAAGTCAAAAATCCAACAACTAAATCCTCCGTATATTCCGGCGTACAAACAATCGTCACCAACTCATCATCGTTCACATAAATCGTCATCGGGTATTCCACAGCCACCGTCGCCACATCATCAAACATATGCCCCTCTTTAAAACGCCGAATCCCAAGCCCTGCCGTCGTTTCCATTCCCATCACCGCCTATTAAAAACCCCAGATAGCGTTTGTAAGCACCATCTGGAGTCCTAATTATTTCAGTTCCTGACCGACACCCTTCAAAAATGCCAAACCATAGCGTAGCGCCCGATTTACATCAGGATCTTTCATCGCCTTCGCCAAGCCAAAAAGTCCAAGTGTTGTATCGTCCTTCAAGCTTTCGTTCGCTTTCGCTTGCGCATTTGCAAGGCCTTCCAGCAATTTCTCCGTCTGTTCCGGTTTTGTATCCGTTAATAATTTTCCGCTAATCATCAAATTATTAATTGCATTCGTTGCAGGTTCCTTACGCGCCTCGTTTAAGAAGGTCGTCGCAATGTCTTCTTTCGCTTTCAAAGCGCTAGTTATCATGTCCAGCGCACCAGAATCGTGCAGTGCCTTCACAAGCTCCAAAGCCTCTAAGAAAGCCGCGTCTTCCGTCACAATCTGATCTTTAATCGCCGCCATTTTCTCTTGTTTTACTTCATCTTCCGTCTTTTCCACTCGGCGGATTTTAGAAATCGGTTCTGCCATCACGCTTCACTCCCTTTCTTACAGCCGCAGCTACCACCACATGCACAATTATGTTTTGAAATCGGTTTATAATCCGCACGCGCCCATTTACGCTCAATTTCCACACCATTTTGCGGGAAACGTTTCGCATTACGTGGATTATGTTTTGGCAACGGATTATCGCCACATTTTTGCAATACTTCTAGGGATACTTTCGTTTGTTTATAAGCTGGCGTCTTCGTTCTCACATCGCCCGCACTAGACGTCAACAAGTTCACTGCAGTTTCATGGCTGACCGAGTGCATCGGCAAGTAAACCTCGTTTTCGCGAACCCGATCCGTTACCACCGCATGAACCTTGATATGCCCATAAGGCGAACTCAAGCGAACAAGCGATCCATCTTCCACGCCACGTTTTTGCGCAAGTTCCTTCGATACCTCAACAAAAACTTCCGGTAATTTATAATCCAAGCCCTTCGTTTTATGCGTCAAATTCCCTTCATGGAACTGCTCCAACAAACGACCATTATTCAACGTCAAATCAAATTCTTTCGGGAACTCAATCGGCGCAATGTACGGCAATACCGAGAATTTCGCCTTGCCATCAGGGAAGTTAAAGCGTTCCTCATAAAGTAACGGCATATCTACACCATCCGCCGAAACTGGCCAAACCAAGCTATCAAAGCCTTGCATTCGGTCATAGCTCACACCAGCAAAGAAAGGCGCCAAACTTGCAATCTCATCCATAATTTCGCTTGGATGACTAAAGTTCCAATCACCACCACACGCATTAGCCACTTCTTGAATAATCCACCAGTCCGGTTTCGAATCACCAAGCGGTTCCAACACTTCATATAGGCGTTGAATCCGACGCTCCGTATTCGTAAATGTTCCTTCTTTCTCAAGCGAAGGCGATGCCGGTAAAACAACATCAGCAAACTGCGCCGTCTTCGATAAAAAGACATCCTGAACCACGAAGAAATCAAGTTTTGCAAGCGTATCTTGAACATGGTTCGTATTCGAATCTACCCAAGCCATTTCTTCCCCAATTAAATACATCGCTTTAAGCGTACCTGCCTCAATTGCATCCAGCATTTCGTTATTTTTAAGACCTGGTACTTCCGAAATTTCCACGCCATAAGCTTCCGCAAAACGAGCGCGAACTTCCGGATTTAGAATCGACTGCACACCGGGTAAAACGTTCGGCAATGAGCCATATCACAAGCCCCTTGCACATTATTGTGCCCACGAAGCGGATACGCACCCGCACCATGACGACCAAAATTCCCAGTCACAAGCAGCAAATTCGAAATAGCCGCCGACGTATGCGACCCCGCAATATTTTGCGTCACACCCATACCCCAACAAACCGCTGTGCCGTCTGCTTCATGAACCATTTGCGCCACATTTTTCAGCGTTTCAATCGATAAGCCAGTTTCTTTTTCCGCGAATTCTAGCGTGAATGGCTCCAAGAACGACATGTATTCCTCTACATTCGAAATCCGTGCCTCCATGAATGGCGCATCATGCCATCCTTGGTCGATAATATATTTCGCAACCGCCGTCAACCATACAAAATCCGTGCCTTGTTTTGGTCGAATAAACAAATCGGCGCGTTCTGCCATCTCATGTTTCCGCAAATCAGAAACCATTAATTTCTGTCCGTTCAATTTCTGCGCGCGTTTCATTCGGCTCGCTAAAACAGGATGCCCATCCGCAGGCGAACAACCGACTAAAATAACAAGACCAGCCGTCTCAATGTCTTCTGCCGTTCCAGAATCCGCCCCAATACCAACCGTATTCGTTAAGCCATCCGAAGCTGGCGCCTGACAATAACGCGAACAATTATCCACATTATTCGTTTCAAAAACCTGACGCGATAATTTTTGCATCAAATAATTCTCTTCATTCGTTGTTTTCGAAGATGAAATAAAGCCGAGCGAATCACTGCCGAACTCATCACGCAAACTACCAAGACGTTCCGCAATCAAAGCAATCGCTTCTTGCCATGACGCCTCAACAAATTCATCTCCTTGGCGAATCAACGGTGTTGTCAAACGTTGACTACTGTTCACAAAGTCCCAACCAAATTTACCTTTCACACATGTTGCAAACTTGTTCACAGGGCCTTCACCAGTCGGCTCCACTTTCAAAATTTGACGCCCCTTCGTCCAAACTTCAAACGAGCAACCAACACCACAGAACGTACAAACTGTCTTCGTTTTCTTCATACGCGTATCCCGCATCGATTTCTCCATCTCAGACAACGCAAAAACCGTTTGATACGGCGGTTCCACTTTTTTAACCATATCGATCATTGGTTCCAGAACTTCCTCACCAATTCCCGTCATAAATCCAGCTTGACCAAGCATCGATTTCTCCATCATCGCGTTACACGGACAAACCGTCGAACAAAGCCCGCATGACACACACGACGAAAGGTTCGCTGGACGATCATCATCCCAAATAACACGAGGCTGCGGCCGATCCCAATCAATCGACAACGTCTCGTTCACCTGCACGCTTTGGCAAGCCTCCACACAGCGCCCACAAAGAATACACTGATCCGGATCATACCGATAAAACGGATGCGAGAAGTCATTCAAATACCCCTTCTCACGGAAAGGCCGTTCCTGCGTCTGCACACCGAGCATTTCTGTCGTATTATGTACCCGGCAATTCCCATTATTATTATCACAAACCGTACAATACAGCATATGATTTTCCAAAATCCGATCCATCGCCTCTAATTGCGCCTCTTTAGCCTTAGGCGAATCTAATTTAATATCCATACTATCTTTAAATTCCGTACTACAAGCACGCATCAATTCCCCGTCGACCTCACACATACAAGTGTCACAAGACTGAATCGCACCCATCTGCTTGCTATAACAAATATGCGGATGCGCCACGCCCTCATCATTCAAAAAATCTAAAATCCGAGTCCCTTCGTCGACCTCATGCGCCTTATCGTTAATCTTCACCGTAACTTTCACCTTCGAACCCATCCAAAATCCCTCCTCGAAAACTAAAAACTAGTACCTTCTAGGAAAACCATTAGGAAACGTTTCCACTCGCCTACCATTATATCAGTTATTGTGAAAAAGAGATAGTCAAACGTTAATTGATAATCGTTCTCAAACATACAGCTATGCGTCTTTAGCACCCATCCACCACTTTGTGAAAAAATCTCAAAAATCTTTGTTTTAGCCATTACAAAATCATATTGCATTACGCCTAATTACCGTTCAATCGCACAGATTTAGCTTTATTAGCTAGTTCCTTCCAGTGCAACATATTAACGCAAAAGCAACACGCTTCTAAACTTTATAGAAACGTGTTGCTATATTATTACTATTATCCTTTGTTGCTACTAATGAGATTCAACTCACTTTATATTCTGGACTAATTAGTTGCACTCCTGCATAAGTGGATATAGCGCGAACCATTTCTCCTCTTATTAAGGCTGGAACGGTAACTTTCCATGCTCCTAAATCGTCTGCTTTTACTGTTTTCGCTGATGTAGCGTTTCCTATCCATACCTCAACACTAGCGCCTGGCATTGCTTTGCCTTGTATGGATGTATCACCTTCTCTAAGCAAAGAGGTTACTTCTGGTGAATCTTGCGCCAGTTTGGGAACATCTGCTTCTGAAACAACTTTTATGCCATCCTGTGCTAGCTGATATCTAACGATTTTTTGATTCGCTAACCGCTTTTGGCTCTCTATATTTTGAATAATTAGTCGATGGCCTGCGCCCTCTTCATGAACAACCGTGATATAGTCGCCTAAGTTTAGATTCACTTTATCAACAGAAGCTGCGTACTCTTTCCTGCCCCAATAATTTTTCACATATTTTTTCGCTCCGTCCGCACCTTGCACAAGGACTGTAGCGTATCGTTCTGCGAAATACAAATGCGGCGCCGTTTTATTAGTATTTACGGTCAGTTGTCGCTCTTTTGTAGAAAGATTCATTGTAGCGAAAACGGCATTGCCCAATCCTTGTAAAGTAAATTTAAAATTATCTCCAAGATTCATTGGGTCGACATGGTATATTTCACTATCTGTGTAAACATCATCTATTGTCGCTCTTAGTTGAACTGTTTGCTTCAATGTCAGTGCTGGTATAGTCGCTTCCCAGTTGCCTGATGCATCTGCGGATACCGTTGCTTTTTTCACTCCATTCACCAGTACATCTATCGTTGCTTCTGGTGCTGCTGTCCCATTTATTCTTGTTTCACCAACTCCAAGCCACGATTGGATAGTCGGCATCACAATCACTTTATATATTGGGCTAACTAATTGCACACCATCATAAGTGGCTGTAAATCGAACTATCTCTCCTCTTACTAAGGCTGGAACGGTGACTTTCCATGCTCCTAAATCGTCTGCTTTTACTGTTTTCGCTGATGTAGCGTTTCCTACCCATACCTCTACACTAGCGCCTGGTGTCGCTTTACCTTGTATAGATGTATCGCCTTCTCTAAGCAAAGAGGTTACTTCTGGTGAATCTTGTGCCAATTTTGGAACATCTGCTTCTGAAACAACTTTTATGCCATCCTTCACTAACTGATATCTAACCGTTTTTTGATTCGCTAACCGCTTTTGGCTCTCTGCATTTTGAATAATTAGTCGATGGCCTGCGCCCTCTTCATGAACAACTGTGATGTAGTCGCCTAAGTTCAAATGCACTTTATCGGCAGAAGCTGCGTATCCTTTACTACCCCAATAATTTTTCACATATTTTTTCGCTCCGTCCGCTCCTTGCACGAGGACTGTAGCGTATCGTTCTGCGAAATACAAATGCGGTGTCGCTTTATTAGTATTTACGGTCAGTTGTCGCTCTTTTGTGGAAAGATCCATTGTAGCGAAAACGGCATTGCCCAGCCCCTGTAAAGTAAATTTAAAATTGTCTCCATAGTTAGGTGCGTCAAATAGCGCTTTATACTTATCTAAATATTCATTCTTATTTTTTTCATCTAGTAGATTAATAGCATGTAGTAAATTTTTCTTCTCAGTCAGATAAATCAATGCTATATCACTTATATTTTTATCTTGCACTAAAACATCACCATACGCATTGATTTTCTTTATTAAATCTTGTTGCGCATCATTTTGCAATTGATGGTTCACAAGTCCCCATTTGGTCATTGTCCAAGTGTTCATTCGTTCTCGAACACTAATCGCCTCATCTGTGGTTAAACGTGAAGGCTCCACATGTTCAATTTGGATTCGATATCCTTCTTTTAAAGAAAACTCAAAAGTCCCCGTTTTAACACCTATTCCATTCATTCTGTTTTGATAGACGACATTCCCTTGTGTATCTTTTACTTCTATAGCGGCATAAAGATTTTGACCGAAATAAACATGTGGATCAGTAGCAAAGATTGATAAAACACCCTGTTCTTTTTGCATATTTGTATTAAATTCTGCAAATTGCACATTACCTAGTCCTAGAAACTTGATTTTTTGATTTGTTAAATCCGTTTTCTTACTATTTTCGATTGGAATTTTAGCTTGATTTTTGGCTTCTTTGACGTAAACGTAATGCTGTTTCACCGAATAGTCTTTCATGATATCACCAATGAAATTAACCGTATAGACTCCATTAGGAAGATTTTTAAATTGTACTTGCTTATCCTGAATAAATTGCTCCTGAACTATGTGTTTCCCATTTTTAATTTGAATTTTTGTCCCTTTTAAATCTTGCAGGTTTTCCGTATCAAGCTCAATATCTAAGTCTCCTGCTAAATTAAGTGCAGCAATTTCTGCATTAGTTACCATTGTGAAATTGGAGCGTATCGTAACATTAGGATCAACAAGTAGACGAGCTCTCGGCAACTCATTTTCAGGTATGATATCAGCAAGAGAAGCTATCGGTGTGTATTCCCTACTGCGATTAGTTGCAGGCTGATTATCCGTTAATTTAGTTCCCCACCGTTCTAATACAGTTGTAAAATCAAAACCACTATTCTCACTATAGTAATGATTTAGTAGATTAGGCAACGTATACCGGCTAATATCAAAACCAGCCTTATTAGCATCCGCGCGATATCCTTGATACAGCTTGGTGAACGCCTCATTTCCAGCTTTTTGTTTTAATAATGCGAGCAAAATTAGTTGCTCTCTGAGACTAGCAGAACTATATGTCCCAAAATTTTTTAACCATTTTTGTGTACAAATTATTTTCTATTTGTGTCTTATAGCCTATCCCGAACATCCAGCCAATGCGGTCTGCTTCGTCTTTACCGTATGTGTCATACTCATATTGCGCACCAAACAAGTTGTTAGATACTTCTCCTGTGTACATCCCTCGATTATCAAGACTTGTTTGATACCCGTGAGCAATTTCATGTAACGCTCCCCAGCTACCTTTTGTCAGCCACATTCCAACTGTATTACTACTCTGCGCTGTCCAGTATGGACCATAGTATGCGCCACCAGCTCCATTTGCATCAGCTTTCATGAAATATCTATTTTCCCCAACTCGATTAACAGGAGAGGAATTATCAAACCCAGCCATATCATTATTCAATTTAAATATGCCATTAAAATACTCAATTAAGGCATCTAAATTAGGAAAACCACTCAAGTTTCTAGCCAAGTTTTTATCTTTTTTCGGGATAAGTAGCTGAAAATCTTTGTCTGTAATTAAACCATACTCTCCATCGTGATTATCCCAAGTGTTAAAAAATGTAGCTTGATTACCACCATATTTGTAAATTGGTAGTGGCTTTTGTTCAACATCACTATCAACTTCATATTCTAATGTAGCTCCTATTTCTCCATAAGGCGTATCAACAAATGGCACCAATGCCTTTCCTGCTTCAATAGTAACCCAATTAGAACCAACTATTACAGACTTCTCCGCCTTACTATCATCTCCAAGCAACCGCAAAGTTAAAAGAACCCTTAAAATTTACATTAACTTGTCTTACTTTTAATTTCGTATTTTCTTTTAAAATAAACCCTAAGTCCTGGCGATCATGATGTTTACCTCTCCCCATTCCCGACTTAAATATCCATGTCGGCTCCTCTAAACTAAATATTTCTCTACTATGAATTTCGCCAGCTTCCACCCGTATATTTCCCAAAACTAAAAATATACAAGAAACAAAAAATACTACTATCCATTTTCTCATTTTTTTCACTCCTCCCATTTCTCCCTTCTAAAATATATCCTTCCTCTACATCTAAATTATCATAATTGTCCTCACATTGCTGTAGCGTAAATATGTATTTTAAACCTACCTGCACAGATATGATAACGCTTACTATAAAAAATGAAATAAATTTTCACATTCAAAAAAACAGCCTCCGCTCTACTCCCACATTCCCAAACATCATTAGGGAAACTCCCTTGACACAAAAATCGATGCTACGCTAGAGCTATCAGTTCACACGCGTCTACACATGGCTGGATCCTGCGAATGATCCGAATACCTTCTATCAAATCATAGTCACAGCTCTCAGCATGAAAAATAAATTCTCTACCTACGTTATCGCTGGTTTTGCCATGATGTTCGCATTCAACATTTTCGAAAACATCGCCATGACAATCGGCATGATGTCCCTAACTGGAATTCCGCTTCCCTTCATCAGTTACGGTGGTAGTTCCATACTCGGTAACGTGCTTGCACTTGGTACCATGCTTGCCGTCATTAAACCTGACAATAAAGAAACCCTGCATAACGCATAATAACGCTTTGCAGGGCTTTCCTCATTTATTGCTATGTAGCACATCCAGCACTTTCTGTAACGTCTCCACCTCTATCTGACCTGGCGCAGAGGCTTCTCCAACACTGGCAAAGGTAAGTGCGGAACCAAAGATTTCACCACTCAGACGTGACACCAAGCCAAGGCCTCCCATCGACATCGTAATTACAGGCCGATTCGAAAACTCTGTCATCATCCGATTCGTCGCACAAAGTAATATTAGAACGTCAGCGGCATTATGAGGCATTACAGCAACTTTTGGTAAATCCGCGCCGAATTGTTGCATTTTGACAAGCCTTCCGACGATTTCTGCCTCACTCGGTGTTTTTTCAAAATCATGGCTAGACATAATAACTTTCACATCGTATTTCTTCGCTTCTGCAACGAGTTCTGCTACCTCCATATCGCCCATAAACAATTCAACATCTACCGCATCAGCATAACCTGAAGCGATTGCCATCTTAACGAGCGCCATATAATGTTCTAAACAAAGTGTCCGCTCGCCGCCCTCTGCCTCACTGCGGAATGTGAAGATCAATGGCTTCTCAGGTAGCACTTTTTGAATCTCTCTCAAAACAACACGAACCGCCTCCAAATCCTCCACAAGATTATAAAAGTCAGCGCGCCACTCTATTACATCGAACTCCACATCCCGCAAAGCCTTCACTTGCACCAAAATGCCGTCCAATGTTCTACCAACAACAGGTACACAAATTTTTGGCTTTCCTTCACCAATCACCAAGTTCCTCATGATTACTGGCTTCATTCCATCACTCCCAATCCCTCTATCATTTTCTCTATTATATCTAAGCTCCACGCTTTCCACAACACAAAAAACCGATCTCATCACAAGACCGGTTCTCCACTATGTAGCAAGACAAGCTTTTATCGAGTAACATGTTTGCCATGGGACTAAACGCCGCTCATCACGTACTCGCACTCATTTAAAAGAAACTTCTAAACAAAAAAAAAGCCTGCGCTCCCCTTACAACCACATTTGGCGAAGGGGAAACACACAGAGCTAGACAAAATAGCGCAACGCTACTTTATCATAACACTCCACTTGCTTTAACACATGAATTATACTAATTCAATGATAACCATTGGCGCACCGTCACCGCGACGAGGACCTTTTTTCAAGATACGAGTATATCCGCCTCGACGTTCCGCGTAGCGTGGAGCAACATCATCAAATAATTTTTGCAAAGCGTAAACTGGACGATTCTTAGTCACAGTGTTACCATCTTTGTCTTTCACTTCTTTTTGTACCACGTTAACAACTTCGTGACGTACAAAAGCAGCTGCTTGACGACGAGCGTGCAAGTCTCCTTTTTTACCAGAAGTGATTAGTTTTTCAACGATTGAACGAATCTCTTTAGCTTTTGCTTCAGTAGTTTCGATACGTTCGAAAACGATTAAATCAGTCGCTAGATCACGTAGTAGTGCTTTACGTTGAGATTTAGTACGACCTAATTTTCTGTAACCCATGGATTTCCCTCCTTCACAAAGTAAAAATTAATTTTCGTTACGTAATCCTAAGCCAAGGTCAGACAGTTTCACTTTGACTTCTTCTAAAGATTTACGACCCAAGTTACGAACTTTCATCATATCATCCTCAGATTTGTCAGCTAATTCCTGTACCGTATTGATTCCAGCGCGTTTCAAGCAGTTGTAAGAACGAACTGATAAGTCCAATTCTTCAATTGTCATTTCAAGCACTTTCTCTTTATGGCTTTCTTCTTTTTCAATCATGATTTCTGCTTTTTGTGCTTCGTCTGTTAAGTCAACAAAAATATTTAAATGCTCTGTAAGAATTTTTGCTCCCAAGGAAACAGCTTCTTCAGGGCTAATACTTCCATCCGTCAAAACGTCAAAAGTTAGCTTATCATAATTCGTGGATTGTCCAACGCGTGTTGTTTCTACTTGATAATTGACACGGATAACCGGGCTAAAAATCGAGTCTACAGGCAACACACCGATTGGCATATTTTCACGTTTATTTTGATCCGCAGGTGTATAACCACGACCACGTGCCGCGTTTAGGCGAACATGGAATTTCGCGTTATCACTAAGCGTAGCAATATGAAGGTCTGGATTCAGAATTTCAACATCGCTATCATAGTTAATATCGCCAGCAGTTACTACTCCTGGGCCTTGCATATCAATTTCCAAAGTCTTATCGTCTTCGGCATACACTTTAAGTGCAAGTTTCTTGATATTTAAAATCATCGTTGTTACATCTTCTACTACACCTTCGATGACAGAAAACTCATGAAGAGCTCCATCAATTTGGATAGATGTCACTGCAGCACCAGGAAGAGAAGATAACAGAATACGACGTAAGGAGTTACCCAAAGTTGTACCATATCCACGCTCTAGTGGCTCTACAACAAACTTTCCATACTTGGCATCATCGCTGATCTCAATCGTCTCGATTTTCGGTTTTTCAATTTCGATCATTCAAATTTACCCTCCTTCAAAACGTCTCTTTTGCTAGATCCTTATGAAGAATCTCGTGACAATAGTTCAAGTTGCAAACAAAAATACGACTACTTATACACGACGACGTTTTGGAGGACGACATCCATTATGAGGAACTGGAGTTACATCTTTAATAGCAGTTACTTCTAAACCAGCAGCTTGAAGAGCACGAATTGCAGCTTCACGTCCTGCGCCAGGTCCTTTAACTGTTACTTCCAAAGTTTTCAAGCCATGTTCTTGTGCTGATTTTGCAGCAGTTTCAGCAGCTAATTGCGCCGCGAAAGGAGTTGATTTACGTGATCCTTTGAAACCTAATGCTCCTGCACTTGACCACGCTATTGCATTACCGTGAGTGTCAGTAATCGTTACAATTGTATTATTGAATGTAGAACGAATGTGTGCAATACCAGCTTCGATATTCTTTTTCACACGACGTTTACGAGTATTTGTTTTACGAGCCATTCACTAACTACCTCCTTTACTTACTAATGATTATTTCTTCTTACCTGCGACCGTTTTTAATGGGCCTTTACGAGTACGTGCGTTGTTCTTCGTGTTTTGTCCACGAACTGGTAGACCACGACGATGACGCATGCCACGATAAGAACCGATTTCGATCAAACGTTTAATATTCAAGTTCACTTCACGACGAAGATCACCTTCAACTTTGATTTTGTCAACTAGTTCACGGATTTTACCAAGTTCATCCTCAGTCAAATCGCGAGTACGAGTATCTTCAGAAACTCCTGCTTCTTTTAAAACATCTTTAGCCGTTTGATTACCGATACCATAGATGTAAGTCAAAGATATTACAATGCGCTTCTCGCGCGGAACATCAACACCTGCAATACGTGCCATTTACAAAAGCACCTCCTCTTATCCTTGTTTTTGTTTATGTTTCGGATTTTCACAAATTACCATTACTTTACCTTTTCTGCGAATAACTTTACATTTCTCACAGATTGGTTTTACTGATGGTCTTACTTTCATGTAGATATACCTCCTTGTTTAGTAGAGAAAATGTCTCTATAAACCGATAAAAACTAGCTGGCGAACCAGACCGGTATATAATTTCATTTCCGACAAATTATTATTTGAAACGGTAAGTGATTCGACCACGTGTCAAGTCATACGGGGAAAGCTCAACCGTTACTTTGTCACCTGGTAGAATACGAATATAGTGCATACGGATTTTGCCAGAAACTGTAGCTAAAACAGTATGACCATTTTCTAGTACAACTTTGAACATCGCGTTAGGCAATGTGTCTTCCACTGTACCTTCCACTTCGATTACATCTTCTTTTGCCATAGGTTGCTACCTCCTAACTTCTTTATAACTGGACCATTTACAGGTCTGCCATTTCTTTTCGCGTAAAAATTTATTACATGAAAAAACGCTAGACATACCAAAATTGTTCCCCACGACAAGGAATTAATTTTATACATCTTCAGACAATCGGTAAGTACGGTCCCGCAAAAATGGAAGTACAAGTGCATCTGGCTCGATTTCGAACGCCTTCTTCACTATTTCCAGTAGCATTCCTATTTATCCAGATGATCTTCAGACAATCTCTCGTTCATCATGTTTCGCATAGTTGTTACTCATTCTACTGCCAATTATCCATTATACTACAAAACAAAATATTTTGCACTACCTAGACACCGACGGCAGATAAGCGATGATTCCTTTTTAGAATGAAGTAAGAATCTTATTCACATCTTCGAAAACAAGATTGATATCTTGCTCACCGTTGACTGCAAACAACGTTCCTTTTTCACCATAAAAATCTAATAATGGTTGCGTCTGTTTGATATTAACATTCAGGCGATTTTCGACAGTTTCTGCTTTATCGTCTTCCCGTTGGTAAAGTTTCGCACCATCCACATCACAAATCCCCGCTTGTTTCGGAGGATTGAATACTTCATGATACGTCTTACCACACGTTGGACAAATCCAACGGCCAGTTAAACGAGTCATCAGGCTATCTTTATTCACTTGAATATTAATAACAGCATCAAGCTTCGTTCCTAGATCAGATAAAATCTTCTCTAGTTCTTCGGCTTGTTCTACCGTTCTCGGAAATCCGTCAAGCAGGAATCCATCTTTAGCATCATCTTCGGCTAAGCGTTCACGAACGATACCGTTTGTCACATCGTCAGGTACTAAATTACCGCTGTCCATGAAGGATTTAGCTTTTAGTCCTAATTCTGTGCCATTTTTTATTGCTGCGCGGAACATGTCCCCAGTTGAAATGTGAGGAATATTGTATTTCGCAACAATCTTTTCAGCTTGCGTACCTTTACCGGCACCGGGCAGTCCCATTAACACTAATTTCAACTGTATCGCCCCTTTTATTAGTAGCACGTCGGAGCACCAAGGATTCATCCCCAGGCGTCCCGCGTGTTTATTTGATAAATCCTCGGTAATTTCGTTTCACAAGTTGTCCTTCTAATTGTTTTGTTGTATCAAGGGCTACCCCGATAACAATCAGCAAGCTCGTACCACCAATGGCGATCGATTGCGGTAGACTGAATACGGAAGCTCCGATTGTAGGCAAGATTGCTACTACAGAAAGGAAAATCGCACCAACAAAAGTCAGACGGTAAAGCACACTCGTAAGATACGCTTGTGTTTCACGACCCGGACGTTTACTTGGGATATAGCCGCCTTGTTTCTTCAAGTTATCTGCAACTTTCTCAGGGTTAACTTGGATAAACGCATAAAAGTAAGTAAATGCGATAATCAAGGCCACATATAGACACATACCAATCGGTTGCGTATAGTCAAAAATTTGTTTTAAGACTTTTACAACTTGGCTGGTTGAGTCAACGAACGCAAAGCTCAAAATGGTTTGTGGTGTAATGATAAAGGCACTTGCAAAGATTACCGGAATAACCCCAGCAGAGTTAAGTTTCAATGGTAAATGCGTTGCTTGCGCTCCACCAGTTTTTGCACCAGCGACACGTTTTGAGTATTGAATTGGAATCTTACGCAACGCTTGTTGGAAGTAAATAACGAGCACGACGATCGCTAAAACTGCCACCACAATTGCTGCAAGAATCAAGATGTGAATAAATAACTGATCGCCCGCGTCTTCAATTTGCGATGCATAGAGAGAACGTACACCGTCAGGAATACGTGCTACGATACCAGCAAAGATAATAATGGAAATACCATTACCAACGCCACTTACAGTAATTTGTTCACCTAACCACATCAAGAACATTGTACCCGTTGTAAGAACAACTGCAATTGCCAAGTATTGAGGGATAGAAGGATTAATAATAAAGCCAGAACCACTCAATCTATTGAACCCAAACGCCATACCGAAAGCTTCGATAAGACCAAGTCCAATCGTTAAATAACGCGTCAATTGATTTGATTTCTTACGACCCATCTCACCTTGTTTTGACCACTCAGTGAGCTTAGGCACTACGTCCATCTGTAATAATTGTACGATAATCGATGCAGTAATGTAAGGCATAACGCCCATCGCGAAGATCGAGAAGTTCTTCAGCGCACCACCGTTGAAAGTGTTTAGAAATCCTAAGATTCCACTTTCCATCGATTTTTGGATTGTAGCCGCGTCTACTCCCGGTACAGGAATAAATGTCCCGAGACGGAAGATGACAAGCATAGCTAATGTAAACATGATTTTTTTACGTATGTCAGCAACTCTGAAAAAATTGATCAACGTCGAAAACATTAGATCACCTCAGTTTTTCCACCAGCAGCCTCGATAGCTTCCTTAGCAGCCGATGAGAATTTGTTAGCTTTCACAGTAAGTTTTTTCTCGATAGCTCCGTTAGACAAAATCTTAATTCCGGATTTTGCATTACGAACGATACCTGTTTCAATTAATAATTCAGGTGTTACTTCTGTACCTTCTTCAAAGCGATTTAAAACATCAATATTTACAACAGCATACTCTTTGCGATTGATATTTGTAAAACCACGTTTTGGAATACGACGGAACAATGGTAATTGTCCACCTTCGAAGCCTAGGCGTACACCGCCACCTGAACGTGCTTTTTGACCTTTGTGACCGCGTCCTGATGTTTTACCGTTACCAGAACTCATACCACGACCAACACGATTACGCTCTTTACGAGAACCTTCTGCAGGTTTAAGTTCGTGAAGTTTCATGTCAAGCACCTCCTCCTAATTTACGATTTTATTCGGTATTTCTTTTCATTATTGAATAGCTTAAACTTCTTTAACGTCCACTAAATGACTTACTTTAGTGATCATCCCACGAATTGCAGGATTATCTTCTTTTACAACAACAGAATTAGTTTTTCCCAAGCCTAGAGCTTGAACTGTTTTGCGTTGTGGTTGAGGGCGTCCGATTAAGCTACGTTTTAGAGTAATTTCTAATTTCGCCATAACGTTGATTCCCTCCTTATCCTAGCAATTCTTCAACTGTTTTGCCGCGTAATTTCGCAACATCTTCAGCTTTTTTAAGTTGTTTAATACCGTCGAATGTAGCGCGAACCATATTGATTGGTGTGTTAGATCCTAGTGATTTACTAGACACATCAGCAACACCGGCAAGCTCAAGGACAGCACGAACTGGACCACCAGCAGTTACACCAGAACCGGCACTTGCAGGTTTTAGGAGAATTTCTCCACCACCAAAATGACCGATTGCTGTGTGTGGGATTGTAGTGTCAACAGTTGGTACGAAGATCATATTCTTCTTAGCGTCATCAATTGCTTTACGAATCGCATCTGGTACTTCTTGTGCTTTACCAGTACCGAATCCAACATGACCGTTCTTATCTCCAACGACTACGAGCGCTGAAAAACGGAAACGACGACCACCCTTAACTACTTTCGCAACACGGTTGATAGTAACTACGCGTTCTTCTAATTCTAATTTGTTTCCATCGATTTGTTGAGGCATGTAAGTTGTCCCTCCTTCTTATTAAAATTCCAATCCATTTTCACGAGCAGATTCAGCTAAAGCTTGTACACGACCGTGGTATAAGTAACCTCCGCGATCAAATACGACAGCTTTAACGCCTTTTTCTGCAGCGCGTTTTGCAACGATTTCGCCAACTTTTGTAGCAGCGTCAACTTTAGACTCAGCTTTAGGGAAATCTTTATCTACGTTAGATGCGCTAGCGATTGTTACACCGTTAACATCATCAATAATTTGAGCATAAATGTTTTTGTTTGAGCGGAAAACGTTCAAACGTGGACGAGCTGCAGTTCCAGAAATCTTAGAACGAACACGGCCATGTCTTTTTTTACGCACTTTATTTTTGTCGATTTTGGTAATCACACGACTCACCTCTTCTCTTAGCCTTTATGCGGCATTATTTACCAGTTTTACCTTCTTTACGACGTACAAATTCGCCTTCGTAACGGATACCTTTACCTTTATACGGCTCTGGTGGGCGTACGGAACGGATATTTGCAGCCAATTCGCCAACATGTTCTTTGTTAATACCGCGAACGATAACTTTCGTATTCGCAGGTACTTCTACTTCAACACCTGGACGAGCTTCGAATTCTACTGGATGAGAGTAACCTACGTTTAAAACAAGTTTAGTACCTTGTTTTGCAGCACGGTAACCGACACCAATAAGCTCAAGAGTTTTTTCGTAGCCTTCAGATACACCGACAACCATGTTATTTAAAATAGCACGTGTCGTACCATGAAGCGCACGGTGTGTTTTATTGTCAGAAGGACGAGTTACGTTAATCTCGTTTCCTTCGATATTGATTGAGATATCTGGGTTAAAAGTTTTTACTAATTCACCTTTAGGACCCTTAACAGTTGCTGTTGAGCCATCTAATGTTACAGTAACACCAGCTGGAATAACAATTGTTTTTTTACCTATACGGGACATTTATTGCACCTCCTTGTGATTTTCTGTTCTTACCAAACGTATGCTAAAACTTCTCCGCCCACTTGTTTCGCGCGAGCTTCTTTGTCTGTTAACAAACCTTGAGAAGTAGATACAATTGCAATACCTAAACCGTTAAGTACTTTTGGTACCTCATCAGCTTTAGCGTAAACACGAAGACCTGGCTTACTGATACGCTTAAGTCCAGTAATTACACGCTCGTTTGCTGCACCATATTTAAGGAAAACACGGATTGTACCTTGTTTGTCGTCTTGAATATATTCAACATCACGTACGAAACCTTCTCTTTTAAGGATTTCAGCGACTTCTTTTTTGATTTTTGAAGCAGGAACTTCTAATTTATCGTGACGTACCATATTGGCATTACGTATACGAGTTAGAAAATCTGCGATAGGATCTGTCATCACCATGAAAAATTTACCTCCTTCCCATTATTGGGTTTTTACCAGCTTGCTTTTCTTACGCCGGGAATTTGTCCTTTATAGGCAAGTTCACGGAAGCAGATACGGCATAGTTTAAATTTGCGAATAACGGAATGTGGACGACCACAACGTTCACAACGAGTATATGCTTGAACAGCGTACTTAGGTGTACGTTTTTGCTTCGCGATCATTGATTTTTTAGCCACGTTTTCGCCTCCCTACTTAATTATTGATTACTTTTGGCTTACTTTTGAAATGGCATACCGATTTGTGTCAGTAATTCTTTTGACTCTTCGTCCGATTTAGCAGTAGTAACGATTACTACGTCCATTCCGCGAACTTTGCTTACTTTATCGTAATCAATTTCAGGGAAAATTAATTGCTCTCTTACACCTAGCGTGTAGTTACCGCGACCGTCGAAGGCTTTTTTAGAAACCCCACGGAAGTCACGAACACGTGGTAGGGAAACAGTAATTAATTTGTCTAAGAAATCATACATGCGCTCACCACGAAGCGTTACTTTCGCACCGATTGGCATTCCTTCACGTAGACGGAAACCAGCGATTGAATTTTTTGCTTTCGTGATAACAGGTTTTTGACCAGTGATTTGAGCTAGCTCTTCCACTGCACTGTCTAAAACTTTCGCATTTGCTGTTGCATCACCAACACCAGTGTTGATTACGATTTTATCGATTTTTGGTACCTCCATTACGGAGTCATAATTGAATTTGCTCATTAAAGCAGGAACAATTTCCTTAAGATATCTATCTTTAAGGCGATTCATGTACTATTCCCTCCTTCCTCAGATACTTATTTAGTTGCGTCTTTTATAACTTCACCGGATTTTTTAGCTACGCGTACTTTTTTACCGTCTTTGACTTGGTAGTTCACACGAGTTGGTTCACCAGTCTTTGGATCGATAAGCATTACGTTAGATACGTGAATCGGTGCTTCAACATTTAAAATTCCACCTTGCGGATTAATGTTCGATGGCTTTGTATGTTTTTTCACCATGTTGATTCCTTCAACAATTACGCGGTCTTTTTTAGGAAACGCAGCGATAATTTTGCCGGATTTACCTTTATCTTTACCAGTAATAACTTGTACTTTATCACCTTTTTTGACATGCATTGGGTCTAGCACCTCCTTGAGATTGAAACTAGTGTATTTTAAAGAACTTCTGGAGCTAAAGAAACGATCTTCATAAAGTTGTTTTCACGAAGTTCGCGAGCAACAGGTCCAAAAATACGTGTTCCACGAGGACTTTTATCATCACGGATTATAACACATGCATTTTCATCAAATTTGATGTAAGAACCATCTTGACGACGTGCTCCACTCTTAGTACGAACGATTACCGCTCTAACTACTTCACCTTTTTTGACAACGCCACCTGGTGTTGCTTGTTTAACAGTACACACGATTACGTCGCCAATGTTCGCAGTTTTGCGTCCTGATCCACCTAGTACTTTAATTGTTAAGACTTCACGCGCACCAGAGTTATCAGCCACTTTCAAACGACTTTCTTGTTGAATCATTAGGACACCCTCCTTCCAGACATACAATCAGGAAATTTATTTTTCCTATTAAAACTTTTATTATTTCGGTTCATAACTTAAATGATTACCGCTTCTTCAACAACTTCTAATAAGCGGAAACGTTTTGTTGCAGATAGTGGGCGAGTTTCAGCAATACGTACTACATCGCCAGTTTTTGCAACGTTGTTTTCGTCATGAGCTTTGAATTTTTTTGAATACTTCACGCGCTTGCCATAAAGCGAGTGTTTCTTATACGTTTCAACAACGACAGTGATTGTTTTATCCATTTTGTCGGATACAACACGTCCTGTATAGACTTTACGTTGGTTACGTTCAGACATGTATTAAAACCTCCTCTTGATTAATTTTAGGCAAGTTCTCTTTCGCGAACGATTGTTTTCATGCGAGCGATTGCTTTGCGTACTTCACGAATACGTGCAGTGTTTTCCAATTGGCCAGTAGCTAATTGAAAGCGCAAGTTGAAAAGCTCTTCTTTTAGAGATTTTTCTTTATCTTGAATTTCAGTAGTGGACAATTCACGGATATCAGTTGCTTTCATTTGCTTCACCACCAATTTCTTCGCGTTTCACGATTTTTGTTTTCACTGGTAATTTGTGTGCTGCAAGACGTAATGCTTCACGCGCTACTTCTTCAGGCACACCAGCGATTTCAAACATAATTTTGCCACGTTTAACTGGGCTTACCCAACCTTCCGGAGCACCTTTACCTTTACCCATCCGAACACCAATTGGCTTAGATGTGTAAGATTTATGAGGGAAAATTTTAATCCAAACTTTACCGCCACGTTTCATGTAACGAGTCATCGCGATACGGGCAGCTTCGATTTGACGGTTAGTGATCCATGAAGCTTCAACAGCTTGAAGACCAAATTCACCAAATGCTACTTCTGTGCCGCCTTTTGCGCGTCCACGCATGTTACCACGGAACTCACGACGGTATTTTACACGTTTTGGAACTAACATTATTATTTTCCTCCTTCCACATTGTTTTTCTTCGTAGGAAGGACTTCACCACGGTAGATCCAGACTTTAACGCCTAGTTTACCATAAGTTGTGTCAGCTTCTTCCCATGCGTAATCGATGTCGGCACGCAATGTATGAAGAGGAACTGTTCCTTCACTGTAGTGTTCCGCACGAGCGATATCTGCTCCACCTAAACGGCCGGAAACTTGAGTTTTAATACCTTTAGCTCCTGCACGCATTGTACGTTGGATTGCTTGTTTTTGTGCACGTCGGAAAGACACACGGTTTTCCAATTGACGAGCAATTCCTTCAGCAACCAATTTAGCGTCAAGGTCAGCTCTTTTGATTTCTACAATATTGATATGAACTCGTTTACCTGTAAGTTCATTCAGATTTTTACGTAATGATTCTACTTCAGATCCACCTTTACCGATAACCATACCAGGTTTGGCAGTGTGGATAGTAATATTTACACGGCTAGCCGCGCGTTCGATTTCAACACGTGATACAGAAGCATCTGATAAGTTCTTCGCGATATATTCACGGATGCGTAAATCTTCATGTAAGAAGTTCGCGTATTCTTTACCAGCGTACCATTTTGAATCCCAATCACGGATTATACCGACACGCATACCAATTGGATGTATTTTTTGACCCACGAATTATCCCTCCTCGATTTCAGATACCACGACTGTAATGTGGCTTGTACGTTTATTAATTGCACTTGCGCGTCCCATCGCACGTGGACGGAAACGTTTCAATGTTGGCCCTTCGTCAACGAATGCCTCAGAAATTACCAAGTTATTTACATCTAAATCATAATTATGCTCAGCGTTTGCGATTGCTGATTTTAAAACTTTTTCGATGATTGGAGAAGCTGCTTTTGGTGTAAGTTTCAAAATAGCAACGGCTTCACCGACTTGCTTACCACGAACTAGATCCATTACGAGTCTAGCTTTACGAGGAGCAATACGAACAGTTTTTGCAACGGCTTTTGCAGTTGTCATCAGGATATCCTCCTCTCAATTAGCGTCTAGTTTTTTTATCGTCGCCCGCGTGACCACGGTACGTACGAGTTGGTGCGAATTCACCTAATTTATGTCCAACCATATCTTCTTGGATATAGACTGGAACGTGTTTGCGTCCATCATATACAGCAATTGTTTGACCAACAAATACTGGGAAAATCGTTGAACGACGAGACCAAGTTTTGATAACTTGTTTCTTCTCGCTTGCATCAGCTGCTTCAACTTTCTTCATCAAATGATCATCTACAAAAGGTCCTTTTTTCAAGCTACGACCCATGTCGGAACCTCCCTTCGCATAGTCAGGAATCGGTAAGCCAACGCTTGCCCGTTCCTGCTACCTATAAATTCGTTAAAATGACAAACCCGATTATTTCTTCTTACGACGACGTACGATAAATTTATCGGAGTTATTGTTTTTCTTACGAGTTTTGTAACCAAGTGTTGGTTTGCCCCAAGGAGACATTGGTGATTTACGTCCGATTGGTGCTTTACCTTCACCACCACCGTGTGGGTGATCGTTAGGGTTCATGACAGATCCACGAACTGTTGGGCGTTTACCCATCCAACGTGAACGGCCTGCTTTACCAATGTTGATAAGTTCGTGTTGCTCGTTACCAACTTGGCCGATAGTAGCACGACAAGTAGCAAGAATCATGCGAACCTCACCAGAGTTAAGACGGATTAATACGTATTTGCCTTCTTTACCAAGTACTTGCGCGCTTGTTCCAGCAGAACGTACTAATTGTCCACCTTTACCAGGTTTCATTTCGATATTGTGGATAACTGTACCCACTGGAATATCTTTAAGTTCTAGCGCGTTACCAACTTTGATATCCGCTTCTGAACCTGAATAAATTGTTTGGCCTACTTCTAAGCCTTTCGCTGCGATGATGTAGCGTTTTTCTCCATCAACGTAGTGAATTAATGCGATGTTAGCAGAACGGTTCGGATCATATTCGATCGTAGCAACGCGTCCTGGAATACCATCTTTATTACGTTTAAAATCGATCACGCGGTATTGACGTTTGTGTCCTCCACCGTGATGACGAACAGTTAACTTACCTTGGTTATTACGACCAGCCTTCTTTTTCAGAGGACGTAGTAAAGATTTTTCTGGAGTACTTGTAGTAATCTCAGCGAAATCTGAACTCGTCATGTGACGACGGCCGTTTGTGGTAGGTTTATACTTTTTAATCGCCATTGTATTCCCTCCTCTATTAGTTCAATTCATGGAAGTATTAAACTTCGAAAAATTGGATTTCTTTGCTATCAGCTGTCAAAGTAACGATAGCTTTACGACGCTTGTTTGTATAGCCAGCGTAACGGCCCATACGTTTTAATTTACCTTTGTAGTTCATTACGTTTACTTTCGCAACTTTTACTTCGAAGATTTCTTCGATAGCTTTTTTAACGTGCGTTTTAGTAGCGCGTGTATCAACTTCAAATGTATATTTCTTGTCATCTAGAACACTAGTTGATTGCTCAGTGATAATTGGGCGCTTAATGATGTCGCGTGCATCCATTATGCAAGCACCTCCTCTACTTGTTCAAGAGCTGCTTTAGTGATAATTAGCTTATCATGTTTAGCAACGTCTAGTACTGAGATACTTTGAGCTGGAATAACTTTAATGCCTTGTAAGTTACGTGCAGATAGTTCTACATTTTCACTTCCATCGGCTACTACTACCAATGCTTTTGTATCTACAGAGATATTTTTAAGGAAAGCCGTGAATTCTTTAGTCTTAGGAGCTGCGAAAGTTAAACCTTCTAATACTACTAAGCTTTCTTCTTTTACTTTAGAAGAAAGGATCGATTTGATCGCTAAACGACGAACTTTCTTAGGTAATTTGTAAGCATAGCTACGTGGTGTTGGACCGAATACGATACCACCTCCACGCCATTGTGGGGAACGAATCGAACCTTGACGGGCACGACCTGTACCTTTTTGACGCCATGGTTTACGTCCACCGCCGCGTACTTCTGAGCGGCCTTTTACTTTATGAGTTCCTTGACGTAAGGAAGCTCGTTGACTCAAAATTACATCAACAACCACTTTTTCATTTGGTTCAATACCGAAAATAGTATCGTTAAGTGTAATTTCGCCAGCATTTGTTCCATCTTGTTTCAATAAAGCTACGTTGGGCATTTGTTAGTCCTCCTTTCCAATAAATTATCTTGATTTGTTTGCTGTTTTGATTTGGATCAACGCTTTTTTAGCTCCTGGTACGTTACCTTTAACTAAAAGAACATTTTTCTCTACGTCTACTTTGACGATTTCTAGGTTTTGGATAGTGATTTGATCTCCACCCATACGACCTGGAAGTAATTTATTTTTGAATACACGGTTAGGCGCTACAGGACCCATTGAACCCGGGCGACGATGGTAACGAGATCCATGGGCCATTGGTCCACGAGATTGTCCGTGGCGTTTAATAACACCTTGGAATCCTTTACCTTTTGATACGCCTGTCGCGTCGACGATGTCACCTTCTGCGAATACGTCTACTTTAATTTCTCCACCAATTTCATACTCGTCTAAGTTTACATCGCGTAATTCGCGAATGAAGCGCTTAGGAGTAGTATTGGCTTTTTCTACATGACCTTTTTCGGGTTTGTTTGACAACTTTTCGCGTTTATCCTCGAAACCGATTTGAATTGCTTCATATCCGTCTGTTTCAACAGTTTTCTTTTGAAGTACTACGTTAGCACCTGCTTCGATTACTGTTACTGGAATAAGTTCGCCGTTTTCTGTGAAAACTTGTGTCATCCCTACTTTTCTACCTAAGATTCCTTTGGTCATGAGTCACACCTCCTGTTATTTTTGGATTTGGTTTAGCTTACTCGAGATTTTCGAATTATAAGCTAGATATGCATGCGAACATTTCGCGAGCATGTAATTCTTTATTTATAGTTTGATTTCGATGTCCACACCACTTGGTAAGTCTAAACGCATAAGGCTATCAACAGTTTGTGGTGTTGGATTAACGATATCGATTAAACGTTTGTGTGTACGCATTTCGAATTGCTCACGTGAATCTTTGTATTTGTGGACCGCACGCAAGATTGTGTATACAGATTTCTCTGTTGGCAACGGAATCGGACCAGATACGCTAGCACCTGAACGTTTCGCTGTTTCTACAATTTTCTCCGCTGATTGATCCAAGATACGGTGATCATACGCTTTTAAACGAATACGAATTTTTTGTTTTGCCATTATTTTCCCTCCTTCTCGCCTATTTTCAAAATAGACATTCTCCGTGAAAATCTCCTGAACACTCGCCATGGCAAAGCGGCCGGGTGTGTCAGCAACCTCTCACTTCATCACATCTACAGCCCCAACATATGGGGTGTCGCACTAATTGGGCAGACTACCGCCTGTTCAATTGCACTTTATCTATTATACACGTCTAGCCTAGTAATTTCAACGATTTTCTTAAAAAACTTTTATGACGGTTATATTACATAATCCGACTCATTTGCAGATGCAAAAAGACTGGCAATCACAGAAGATGAAAGCCAGTCTTTTTAAGAAATTCTCAGCGTTACTAAGCCTACTGTCAAAGCTACTAAGACAAACCCAGCGACTAAATCACACCAGTGCCATTGTAGGATGCGAAATCGGGTTCTTTTTTTGTCGCCTTGATATCCGCGGGCTTCCATTGCGTCCGCAAGATCTTCTGCACGATTGAAAGAGCTTACGAATAACGGGATGAAAATCGGAACAACGACTTTCATTTGTTCAAACAAGTTCCCTTCACCAAATTCTACGCCACGGGCTCGCTGGGCTTTCATTATTTTATCGGTTTCCTCCATTAAAGTTGGTATGAAGCGTAGGGCTACCGAAATCATAAGCGCGATGTCTTGTACTGGCATTTTTAGAACTTTGAATGGCCTTAGTATGTATGCGATGGCGTCTGTCAGGTCCATAGGAGTCGTTGTAAGCGTGATTACTGTAGAAATGAAGATAATCAGCACGAACCGAATGAACACGTAAATACCGTTGATTAAGCCAAACGAAGAGATAGCGAAAGGCCCCCAACTAAAAAAGATTGTGCCGCCACTTGTGAATAGCATTTGCAAAACTACCGTGAACAAAATTAGCCAAATCAATGGTTTCACGCCTTTTATGAAAAAACGATAGGAAATACCTGTAAACGCGATAACTGCAAAAGTGAACAAAGTTAGTAGTGCATAGGTTTGCCAATTATTCGCCAAGAACAGAATACCGATAAAGTAAAAACCGGCAATCAATTTTGTTCTGGCGTCTAAATGATGAATAAGGGATTCCCCAGGCATGAAACGCCCAAATATTAATTTATCAATCATCGGAAAATCCCCTTTCTTCTATATAAATAAATTTTTATACGTATTCCAAGATTAAGCTTGCTGCCAAGAAAACAACAATCGCACTATTCGTCACCACAAAGTTCTTGATGGAGATGACGAATGTTTTAGCTTTGACTTGCTCGGCGTTGAATTTCTGTAAATTTTTGAATACCGGAATAACTGCGATGAGGGTTAATAGCATAATCGGGCTTAGGAATCCGATGGCTACAGAGACAATAATTGCCACAAACGAGCCATAATATAGCGCATTAAACAAGATTACAGCGTATTTCTTACCAATGTAGTACGGCAACGTGTAACGATGATTCCGAATATCTTCATCCAGATCGCATATATTGTTTGCTAGCATGATGTTCGCGATTGTAAAAATGCATGGCAATGAAATAATAATAATCCGGATAACTTCTATCAAATTCACTTTCACACTAACCCATTCACCTGACCAAATCAAGTTTGCAATTCCAGCGTCATATGCATTCACATAAATCGCTAGAAAAACAATGCCAAACCCCATCGTCACGCCTGAAAAAATTTCACCTAATGGCATGCGCGACAACGGAACTGGACCAAACGTATACAGAATCCCAATACAAAAACAGATAAACCCAACTAGCAACACTAGCAAATCTGTTTCAAAGACAAGCCAAACGCCCAAACCCGTCGCAATGAAAAACATAGTGAAAATCGTCGCGATGACTACTTTTTCAGGTATTTGCTCTTGTCCAATGACATTGCTCGTCGTTCGGTAATCGTAGTCATGATTGTTCGTTGCTTTTCGGTAATCCATATAATTATTAATTGCTGTTGTTGTTAAATCGAATATCAACATCGAACCAAAGAAAATTAATGTGTTCTTCCAATTAAATAAGTCATACTGATAAACTGCAAATAACGTACCAATAATAAAAGGAAAAACGCTGGCAATCTTCGTTTGGATTTCTACCAATTTTAAAAATGCTGGTATCGACACGTTTTACACTCCCTTTAGTTCGCCATTTGGAAATTATCATCTGTTAGCTTGAACTTACCTTTCAAACCAGATGTAATGTACACTTTCTTTTCCTTACTTACAAAAATCGCTTCTACGCCTTTATATGTTTCGATGAACGCCATACCACCTTGAATGCCCTTGGAGAATGTTGCTGTGGAAAGGCCGTCGCCATCAATGGACTTCTTAGAAATGATAGAAACGCCTGCAATGTCATTGTTGAATGGATAGCCTGTTTTAGGGTCTAAGATGTGGTGGTATTTAACGCCATCTACTTCTAAGTAACGTTCATAAATACCGGATGTAACAATCGATTTATTTGCTTCAGGAATCGTGCCAATGACTGTTCCGCGCGATTCAAATGGATCTTGAATACCTACTACCCAATCACCGCCTTTTGGACTGTCACCTTTCACGATGATGTTTCCGCCAAGGTCAATAATAGCTGTAGTTACACCATTTGCATCTAGCACTTTTTCTACTTCGTCTGCAATGTAACCTTTTGCGATAGCACCAAGATCGAGTTCCATGCCTTTTTCTTCGAGATATACTGTTTTATCTGTGTCATTCATTTTTACTTTTTTGTAGTCAATTAGGGGTAATTTAGCGTCGATTTCTGCTTGGCTTGGTTTACGTGCATCGTCAAAACCGATATGCCAAAGCGAAGTTAGCGGGCCAATTGTAATGTCAAAGCTACCACCTGAGCTTGCACTATATTTCAAGCCCTCTTGTATCAGATAGTACACATCATCACTTACTTTTACTGGTTTTTCACCCGCTGCTAAATTTACTTTGTCTACTTCTGATGTTTTACCGCTGTCACTCGTTGTGATTTGCTTGTCTAATTCTTTGATTCGGTCAAACGCTTTGAGAAGAACATCCTCTTTGCCTTTGTCGTAGATTTTAATAACATTGACTGTCCCCATTAAGAAGTCTGTTTTTGTGTATGGTTGGGAGAGTAGTACTGGATCAGAATCTTTAGGTGTCTCACTCTTTTTAGCGGACGTATCATCGTTACCACAAGCAGTGACAACAACCGCCACGATTAGTAGTAGAAATAACGTATAGAATTTCTTCATTTTAGTTGCACCTTTCGAATTGGGATTCATTTTTGAAATCGTATGATTGCTACTTTAATGTATCGGTGATTGCTTGCTTTGTCAACAAAAAGGAGCCCCAGAGTTTTCGCTCTGAAGCCCTTGATTTGTTGTAAGCTTATTTACTTATTCTTCCTCTACTTTGTTGTAAACTTTAATCATATCTGTGTTACCAGATTGAGCTGCATTGTAAAGTTGTGCTGCATATGTTTTGAACATGTTGGAAGAGTTTGTTGCGCCTGTAACTACTGCTACATCGCCTGGGTTTTGTTTGTCAACAAGAGCTTTGTTTAATGCTGGGATGTATTCTTGTGGACCAACACCAGTTTTGTCTTTCATGTTTTTCTCGTAGTCCGCGTCATCTGTTTTCTTCTTGCCATCTTTGTCTACGTAGTTGTAGTCAGATGTCGTGATTTTACCATCTTTGACTTCCATACTGAATACTGCACGGTAGCCATGTGAGTAGTTTTGTTCTTCTAAAGAATATTTACCGTCTTCTAATTTAGCACCATTGTTGATCTCGATAGTATTTGTGTCTGCGCGTTGTGCTGCTTGAATTAATTGGTTCGCATAATTGATGAAAGCATCAGAAGAGTGAGTTGCTCCCGTTACTACTTGAACTTCTGTTGCTGCTTGCTTATCAACCAATGATTTGTTTAGCGCTGGGATGTATTCTTGCGGACCTGTACCTACTTTAGCTTTCATATTCTTCTCGTAGTCAGCATCGTCTGTTTTTAATTTACCGTCTTTGTCTACGTAGTTGTAGTCAGATTCAGTGATTTTACCATCTTTAACGTCGATTGAGAATTTAGCTTTCCAGCCGTTGTCATCGAAGTTCTTTTCTTCTAATTTGTAAGTACCATCTGTCATTGTACCATCTGTTTTAGCTTCTGTTTTCTTTGTATCTGACTGTTTAGTATCGCTAGACTTGCTATCGCTACTATTATCATTCCCACATGCTACTAACAACATGCTTGACGCCATTACAGCTGTCAAAGCCATTACCAACTTTTTCTTCTTCATAAAATTAGCTCCCACCTTTTAAAATATTACTTGTGATAACATGAACAATAAAAGTCGCATAAAATCACAAGCTCACCTTAATTCCACTTAAATATAACATTATTGTCTCAATTTGTCTACACTTAGTATACTAGATTCAAAAACTAATAATCTCAGAAAGCGATTACTTGATTATTTTCCCGTATTATATTTCAATTTTTTTGACACATATCGAGCTTGTTGTGGCGCCGTGCTTTCTGTTCGAATTTGCGTTTGTTTCTTGTTTTTTACGGGTAAAGACCCCTAGACAGTGTTTGTTCTATCTGTTAAACTATGATAGGTTATTACTATAATTTTTAGTAAGAGGACTTATAATTTTTTGTGAATATACTTACAAGGAGTTGAGAAAGCATATGCCTGAAAAGAATATCGTTATTATAGGGGCGGGATATGCAGGTGTACATGCGGCTAAGAAATTAGCGAAAAAGTACAAGAAAGACGATTCGGTAACGATCACGTTAATTGATAGACATTCCTATCACACGATGATGACTGAATTACATGAAGTAGCTGGGGGACGTGTAGAGCCAACAGCAATACAGTATGATTTACGCCATCTGTTCAATCGTACGAAAGTGAAATTGGTAACGGATAACGTAACTAATGTAAACCACGACACAAAAACAGTAACTACAGAACATGGAAGTTATCCATATGATTACCTAGTTTTAGGTATGGGGGGCGAGCCGAATGACTTTGGTACTCCCGGTGTTCAGGAACACGGTTTCACACTTTGGTCTTGGGAAAACGCGGTTAAATTACGCGAACATATCGAAACTATCGTGCATGACGCTTCTGAGGAGCAAGATGTAGCGCGACGTAAAGCCATGCTTACTTTTGCTGTTTGCGGTTCTGGCTTTACTGGAATCGAAATGGTTGGGGAATTACTTGACTGGAAAACACGCCTTGCTAAAGATAACAAAGTAGATGTTTCCGAAATCGAATTGATCGTTGTCGAAGCTGCACCAACGATTCTGAACATGTTGGATCGCAAAGATGCAGATAAAGCTGAGAAATTCATGCTGAAAAAAGGCATCAAGATTATGAAAGACGCTGCAATTGTTGAGGTTAAACCTGAAAGCATTGTCTTGAAATCTGGTGACGAAATTCCAACACACACATTAATTTGGACTGCTGGTGTTCGTGCAAATTCTGATACGAAAGATTATGGTATGGAAGCAGCGCGTGCTGGTCGTTTGAAAGTTAATGAATACATGGAAGCTGAGAATTTCGAAAACACATACGTTATCGGTGACTTAGCTTACTACGAAGAGGAAGAAGGCAAACCAACTCCTCAAATCGTTGAAGCTGCAGAACAAACTGGTATGACAGCTGCAAAAAGCATTATTGCTGAAATCAGCGGAACGGAAAAAGAAGCTTATAAAGGGAAATACCACGGTGTCATGGTTTCCATTGGCTCTAAATACGGTGTTGCTAACTTAGGCGGTCTTCGTTTACATGGCTGGTTCGCGATTTTCATGAAACACATGGTTAACCTTTACTACTTCTTCGGAATCCGTAGTGGTTACTACATGACACAATACGTTTTCCATGAGTTCTTCCATATTAGAGACAATCGTAACATCTTCCGTGGCTGGACATCCCGCTATGGTAACGTTCTTTGGTCCCTACCACTCCGCATTTATCTCGGTTGGTTCTGGTTTGATGAAGCACTTTCCAAGATTTACGGTGAAACAACATGGGATAAAGTTAGCATCACAAACTTAAAACCTTTGTTCCAAGGACTTGGATCTGATTCATGGTTAACAGCAACAACTTCAAAAATGCCATTCGAATGGTTACAAACGGACGCAACTTCTGGGGCTTCCCAAGCAGCTGGAGACGCGGCAGGAGCTGCAGCAACAAACGTAACAACACCAATTTTGAGTCATATGCCTGGTTGGTTTGAATGGATTATGAAATTAATTATGCCAAACCTTGATGTAGCACTATTCATGCAAAAAGTAGTACCGTTTATCGAATTAGCAATCGGTCTTGCTTTAGTAGTTGGTCTATTCACTTGGTTAGCTAATATCGGAAGTGCTGGTTTCCTAGTAATGTTCACACTTTGCGCAATGCTTGGTTGGGACAAATTCTGGGCGCTACCTGCTTCTATCGCATTAATGAATGGCGCTGGACGTACATTCGGTTTGGATTACTGGGTTATGCCTTGGTTCCAAAGACACTTGGGCCATTGGTGGTACGGAAAAGAAAGCTCCATATACCGAGACAAGTAATTTTATACGTTTAAATCCTAGCGAAAGGCAGCTAAAACTGTCTTTCGCTATATATTTTTAGGCTAATGTATTACAATGTTAAGAGAAACTAGTTAGAGGGAGGATAAGAACCATGAAGGAATACTTACATATGGTTAAACGTTGGGATGTTATTATTATCGTACTGCTGACCATTCTTTCTTTTTTGCCTCTAGCTATTTTTACATATGCAAAATCGCAAGAACCTGCCCCACCTGCTGGATCCTCGTCAAAGCTTGTGGCTGTTGTCAAAGTGGATGGCAAAGAGTTCAAACGTGTAGATTTGACTGGACATAAAGGCACTAAGAAGTTTCGCGTGAAAGCTGAAGATGGCGATTATAATGATATCGAAGTGAAGGACGAACGAATCCGCATCAGCGGTGCTAATTGCAATGACCAAGTTTGCGTTCGTGTCGGCTTCATTGACAAAATCGGACAAACCATCGTCTGTCTACCACATAAAGTCGTGATTGAAGTACAGTCAGAAACCGGCGAAACAGAACCAGATGATGGGATTATTATTCCTTCATAGTTTTTTAATTAGGGGGTATGTACATGACTAAGAATAAACGATTAGTATATATTGCATTACTAGCCGCGCAAGCCGTTGTTATTAGTCTGTTGGAACGCGCGATTCCGTTTCCTTTTGCTTTTGCGCCTGGGGCTAAGCTTGGTTTAGCTAATATTATTACGTGCATTTCTTTATATACGCTATCTACGAAAGATACTTTTATGATTATATGTATTCGCCTCGTTTTGGCAACATTGCTTGGCGGGACGATTTCTACGTTCATGTATAGTGCCGCTGGAGCAATCTTAAGTTTTGGGGGTATGTGGCTTGTGAAGAAACTTGGGCCAAAAAGGGTAAGTATCATCGGAGTTAGTACAACTGGTGGGATTTTACACAATGTCGGTCAGTTAGTTATCGCGAGTTGGATTGCTGGCAGTTGGAGCGTTATGCTTTATCTCCCTGTCCTTTCATTTATCGGCATTCTTTCAGGAATTGCTGTTGGAATTGCGGCTAACTATCTTATCAAAAACGTGCAAACTTTACGTGCTTTTAATAAAACCAATGAACCGATTCAAAATTAAGGGAAAAGAGGATGAACTATGCAACTTCACCCGATGTGGGATAACTATCCAAATCTACAAATCGATTTGCAAGCTGTGCTCACAACTATTGAAAAAAATGTCCAAATTCGAGATAAACAAGTCGAGCAAAATGTGAAAGCGCTGATTCAAGCTGGTGGTAAATTATTGCGCCCTGCTTACGCAATGCTTGCCGCACAAATTGGACCTGATAATAATCGTGATCGCGCTATTGCGGTTGCTGCCGCATTGGAAGTTTTGCATATGGCGACACTTATTCATGATGACGTAGTGGATGATGCACCAACTCGTCGTGGTATTGAAACAATTCATTCTAAATACGGTCGTAATTATGCCGTCTACACTGGCGACTACCTTTTCTGTATTTGTTTTAAAATTCTATCCAGCCACGCGGATTCGGTTTCCACGATTGAATTCAACAGTAAAAGCATTGAGAAAATCCTAATGGGCGAGCTCGACCAAATGCGCACTCGCTATGATTTAAAAGTAACAGTTCGCCAATACTTGTCACGTATTTCCGGCAAAACAGCTCAACTTTTCGCTTTAAGCACGTATTCTGGCGCGCTTCAAAGTAAAGCAACTCGTTTTCAAACACGCAATGCTTGGAATGTTGGCCATTATCTGGGCATGGCTTTTCAAATTATTGACGATGTACTGGACTATACTAGTTCCAATGACGGCTTAGGAAAACCGGTTCTAAACGACGTCAAACAAGGCGTTTATACCTTACCACTTATTTATGCAATGCAAGGCAATGCCGCTCTTTTCCATCCTCTGCTTGAAAAAGGTTTGGACATGACTGATGCAGATTTGAAAGAGTTGCTTGAGCTTATTACCAAATATAACGGTGTCGACAAAGCTTTCGCGCTCGCTAATAAATATACAAAGAAAGCACTGAAAGAAAATTAAAAAAACTGCCTGCCGGTGAGTATCGTAATCAAATGTATGAACTAACGGCTTCGATATTAGAAAGAGACATTTAATCTGCGAATTGAGATTAGATGTTTTTTTGCTGTGAAATGAATACACAAATCAAATCCTACTCCTCTTTTACTATCCAGTTTTCGTAACTACTAGCATTTAAGACATCACCGCACTCACTTTCGATTTCTTGTAGTAATTTAAGTATTATTGGTGAGGCATTGTCTACATTTAGATTATGTAAATCTAGCCACAAACACCCTGAAGAATCGTTTTCTTCATTTTCTAACTCTAAATGAAACTGTTTTCTTTGTTCTACTTCCATATCGTACAGAACAAAAACATGATGTACCGTATCATCATTTTGCTTCACAAAAGTATCATAACACCTTACCTTAGTATATCTTGTAACAGAGTAACTCGTCTCTTCCATCACTTCTCTTTTCAAGGTGTCAATAAGGCTCTCAAATTGCTTTTGGCTACCTCCTGGCAAGTCGAACCTGTTCTTATATGGCCCTGTATTCTTATGAATGCATAGAAGTTTTCTTTCCCTAAAACAAACCCCGTATACCCCAAAATGTGTAGCATATACTGACATTGCTGTTAGCTCCTTTCATAACTTACGCAAAAAATCCTGAACGGTCGCGCATGCGACCGTTCAGGATTTTTAAAAGGCTATTATTTAGAGATAGTTGCTACTACTCCAGCGCCTACAGTACGTCCACCCTCACGGATAGAGAATTTAGTACCTTCTTCAATCGCAACTGGTGCGATTAGTTCTACTGAAATTTCAACGTTATCGCCAGGCATAACCATTTCAGTACCTTCTGGAAGCATAACAACACCTGTTACGTCAGTAGTACGGAAATAGAATTGTGGACGGTAGTTGTTGAAGAATGGAGTGTGACGTCCACCTTCTTCTTTTGATAAAACATAAGTTTCAGCTTTGAAAGTAGTATGCGGAGTGATTGAACCCGGTTTAGCCAATACTTGACCACGTTGGATTTCTTCACGAGCAACACCACGTAAAAGTGCACCGATGTTATCGCCAGCTTCAGCATAGTCAAGTAACTTACGGAACATTTCTACTCCAGTTACAACGACTTTCTTAGTTTCTTCTTCGATACCTACAACTTCAACTTCGTCACCAACTTTAACTTGGCCACGTTCAACACGACCTGTAGCAACTGTTCCACGACCAGTGATTGAGAATACATCCTCAACTGGCATCATGAATGGTTTATCAGTGTCACGAGCTGGAGTTGGGATATAGCTATCAACTGCGTCCATAAGTTCGTTGATTTTTTCTTCCCATGCTGCATCGCCTTCAAGAGCTTTAAGTGCAGAACCTTTGATTACAGGAATATCGTCGCCAGGGAATTCGTATTCTGTTAATAGATCACGGATTTCCATTTCAACTAATTCTAGTAATTCTTCGTCGTCTACCATGTCACATTTGTTCATGAACACAACAAGGTAAGGAACACCAACTTGACGAGAAAGCAAGATGTGCTCACGAGTTTGTGGCATTGGGCCATCAGCAGCAGATACTACTAAGATACCACCGTCCATTTGCGCAGCACCAGTGATCATGTTTTTAACATAGTCAGCGTGTCCTGGGCAATCTACGTGCGCGTAGTGACGGTTTTCAGTTTCATACTCAACGTGTGCAGTAGAGATTGTGATACCACGTTCTCTTTCTTCTGGAGCACCATCGATTTGGTCGTATGCAGAAGCTTCTGCAAAACCTTTTTTTAGATAATACAGTAGTAATTGCAGCTGTTAAAGTAGTTTTACCATGATCGACGTGTCCGATAGTACCAACGTTAACATGGGGTTTTGAGCGGTCAAATTTTTCTTTAGCCATTTTAAAATTTCCTCCTTAATGTTTAAAAAAATTATTGATAACATGCGGGCAAGCCACATGAATCTCGTTACTATTTAGTTATACAGGATATAACGCTCGTTTGCAATTAATCCTCTTTATTATTGCCACCGTTAGCTTTAATAATTTCTTCGCCAACAGATTTCGGAACTTCTTCATAGTGGTCAAACTGCATTGTGTAAACACCGCGACCTTGCGTACTTGAACGTAGGTACGTAGCGTAACCAAACATGTTTGCAAGTGGAACGAATGCACGAACAACTTGAGCGTTACCGCGTGCTTCCATACCATCTACGCGACCACGACGAGATGTGATGTTACCCATAATGTCTCCAAGGTAATCCTCAGGTACAATTACTTCAACATTCATCATTGGTTCCAAGATGACAGGATTACATTTCTTAGCCGCGTTACGAAGAGCCATAGAAGCAGCCA